>NZ_AZEG01000001.1:0-4822 GCF_001434935.1 Liquorilactobacillus uvarum DSM 19971
GGACTGCTGATAAATAAGGGATAGTCAAACTCTAACCTCTTTTCTAACTGCCTTGCGACAGCTTCTTTTGCCTAACTATCATACAAGATGATGTTATGGCTTTCGATTATAGCGTTTGCTATAACCCCTTACACTCTTTATTATATAGCATCTCCAATTTAATGCAAGCGATTACACTTGCAAAGAAATAATATTTATAAAACAAATTATTATTTCTTTTGAGTTTTGCAACTCTCATACCAAATGCCCATAATCACAGCTTTGCCCCACACCGGAAGTACAAAAAAATTTTGTAATGATCCTTACAACTACTGAAGTATTTTCACTTTGCAATGTTAAATTTTTAGCTGGTGATTACAATAAAAGTTTATCCATCCCACATTAATCATTTTGCTTACGATACTATCTTCTATAAATAATAGAAGACCAATTACCAAAGATGAGCGATTGGACCGATCATATAAATTCCAAAAACCATCACAACAACACATAGTGTAGTAACGATCCATTTATACATACCCTGCATACAATATTTTTTAGGCAGAACTTTAGCTTCTAATGCCAATAAAAAGCCGAGGACGATCGGTAACAACAATGCATTCATGACCTCTACAGCTACTGCCATATTTACTAATTCAAAATTGGCAAGAACTAAAACGGCTCCAATAACATGTGCCAATGTATACATTATGTAAAAACCAGCAGTTTTACGATTTAAAGGCTCATTCAAGCTGTGCTTCCAATTAAGTACTTCAGTAATGCCCCAAGTTCCTGCCAGGGCGACAACTAAAGCAGCTACCAGAGATCCACCTAAAATACTGGCACCGATTAAAATCTTAGCAGGCATACTGCCAATAAAAGGAGCTAAACCACCGGCCAGATCACCCACAGAACTCAATGATTCAGAAGAAGAGCTGGTCCCTAATGTTGCTGCAAATGCAATTACAAAAACAAGCATGATTCCTTGAGTAACAAGAGTTCCGACAAATGTATCTTGCCGCTCCTTCTTAATTGAGTCTGCATTCAGATTTTTATCAATGACAGCACCTTGCTGATAAAAAATCATCCATGGCATGATGACTGCTCCAACATTAGCTGCTACTAAGTAAATATATGATGAATGGCGCCACGGAATCGTCATCAATCCTTGAACCATTTGAGACAAATTAGGCCTAATCATAATAACTGCAATAATGAACGCCAGCTCGGCCAGACCGATCCCAATACCAGCCCGTTCAACACGACGATAGCTTCCACTGAACGCAATACCGACTAACAGAATTGTGGCGATTGGAACAGTAATCCACTTCGAAATTCCAAATAGTTCTCCAACACCAGCAACACCGATAAACTCCGTCAATAATGCTCCAATAGCAGACACCGCTAAAGTTCCTGCTGAAAGCCAAGCCCAACCAGTACCGAAATTTTCTCGAATCAATTCACCATGGCCCTTATGGGTAACGATGCCCAAACGAACTGTCATCTCCTGAGCCATATATAAGACTGGGATTAATAATAATTGAGGCAAAATCATAGTATAGCCCCATTGAGCTCCTGATTGAGCAGCCGTAATTAAGCAACCGGCGTCTGTGTCGGCAAGCATGACAATTAACCCAGGCCCCCAAATTTTTAACCAGTGATAATTTGCCGATTTTTTTAGCAGATTTTTTTCTCCTGAAATATGTACCTTCTCAATGTTAGGCTGCAAGTGAACCACTCCAATTCATAATAACTATACTTCTAACTAGCAAATATTTTCAAGTTGCAAGTACCGTATATCGTACTCCAAAAAATATAGATATACAATATATAGAAGGAAATGAATTGCAAATAAACTCTGCGTGACTAATAAGATCATTTATATGCGTACCTAAAGATCCAAACTACTAGTTCTCTCTTAAACATATCCGATATTTCGAATATCACTAATGCGAACAAATTTGTTGGAATCAATGACGATCTCATTAGCATTATACCCATGGATCAGTGTAGTCACATCAGGTAAATTCACATTGTTACGATCTAATTCATTCAGCTGAATTACTACTTGGCGCCGCTGACTATAAGCCTCGGCAAGAATGGATGTTATCTTTTCAAGCGTCTGTTGCGGTTTATACCGGTATTCTTGATTAAGATCAGCATTTTTTTTATTTAGTGCAGCGGTATGATCGGACAGATAAAATCCTTGCCACTTAATCATCCCACGATCATGATAATCATACTTGAAAAAATCATTAACTATTCCCATATCAAAATCCTTATTATTCAAGAATATCACGCCTCCATTGAATTAATTTCTGTGTTTTTGGCCATCTCAGATCAGTAAAACCAATAAATTTAATACTCAAACTTGTTTTTTTTCTTAGCCCATCAATAATTTTTTCTAAATACTGGAGATCATAGCTATCAATTTTGTGTAAAGGAACTGACTTTAATCGTTCCCCTTTGTGTTGACTATTGAAAAAGAAATTATAGCTGCAATCATAGGGATCATTAGCTACTTGGAACCAATATCGAGTACGATTAGTCCTTTTAAATAATAACTGCATCCGGCTGTAAATAATTTCTAAATCCTTATTCATAGCTATTTCCTCCATTATGCCCTCCAACTAATTTGGAACGTTCAATAGCTGTCCCGCCTGTTGTTAAACTGGTTGCATAGACCAACTTGGTGAAGCCGAAACGTTTATGGATCTCATCAATTACGTAATTTAATTTTTCGTTTTTTAATTGGCGAAGCGGATCTGAAAACAAGTCAAGCTGCTGGCCTGTATTAGCGATTAATCTGCTGCTGTATACAGCAATATTTCTGACAGCTTGTCCTTCCCAATTCTTTCTGAATAAAAATAACAATTGTTTGGTAATCTCACGGTTATCGTTGGTCGAATCAACTTTTAGTGCATGGTGAAAGCCATCGCGACCATCTTCTGCCGCAGAAGCATAGGAAAAGCCAATATCTAATGACAGACACTTGGTCAGCTTATTATGGTGTCGTAATCGAGCAGCAACCTGTTCACCGATTTCTTTGATCACCGTTTCAATTTCTGACTGATTTTTGTAATCACGAGGTAATACTTGGGAATTACCAATACTAGCTTCTTTAGTGACCGGCTTATAATCTAGATTGGAACGATCAACACCCCAAGCAATTGCGAATAGCTGGGCACCAATGACACCCATTTCTTCTTTCAGCAAATAGGGATTGGCATGAGCCAGTTCATACATACTATGAATTTGAAGATGCCTAAGATGTTTGGCGGTACGCTTGCCGATCCCCCAAACATCTGTCAGATTATTAACAGTCCAAATCTTTTCAGGTACTGTTTCATAGTGAATCTCACCTACTAGGTCATGCGTATGTTTAGCGTAAATATCTAGTGCAATTTTAGCTTGAACCGGATTATCACCGATCCCTACAGTTGTATACAGGCCTAGTTTCTGCCGTACTCTTTTTTGAATTAAACGCGCAACTTCACGCGGTGAATTACCAAATAAACGCCAAGAATGTGTCATATCAAGAATACTTTCATCAATAGAATAAGGCCAAACATCATTTTCAGAGGCGAATTGTGCGAAGACTTCATTAATCTGAACATTGCGCTGAATATACAGATTCATCCGCGGTGGTACTACCTGTAACCGCGGATCTCGCGGCAAGTCTCTCTTACGGGAAACATTAGCCTTCAAATTAAATAGTCGTTTGGCTTCCGGAGAGGTAGCTAAAATAAGCCCCCCATTTGTATTTTCAGCCTCACTAAGTACTACTAGCGGAACCTTAAGCGGATTATACCCGCGCTGTACCGCCTCACAGCTGGCATAGAATGACTTATTATCGATTAAGAAGAAAACACCGCGCGGTTCGTCATTTGTAAACATATCCATCACTTCCGCAAGTTTTGTTTATATATTAACACAAAATAGCGAACGTGTGTTCTTTTTTTATGGAATTTTGCTGCTATAATTAACAGGACACCTATTAGAAATTAAGTAACTCATCTGAAACCAAGAAAAAAAGTTATCTTCCTTACAAAGATAACTTTATAAAAATTGTTTATGCTGCAACATATATTTGACAAGTTTAAAAAGCAATGTTATTTCTATATGTCATATATATCTAACTTCAAGAAAGGACTGCTCATGAATAAAGTTAAAGACTATCGATTAGCAGACTATTTCAAAATGAAAAAGAAGTATGCTAGAAGAGGAGTGGTTTCTGGAGTGTATTTTGGTATAGGTATGCACTTTTTTGATGCTTTAGACGCTTTAATCACTGGCAATGAAAGTTTAGTTTCTTAACTTCTCTTACTTCACTATACAATATTAGCCTATCTGTAGTTGAAGGAATATTCTTTGGTTTCTTCGTGTACCTTCTTTTTAGGTCAAGGATCAAAAAATAGCGTCTTTTCATATAGACTCTGTAAACACGCATAGCGGCCAAATAAAAAGAAAATATGTCCATTAATTGGTAGACTTTTAGTACACTTCCGGTCTCTTATTTCCGCTATGAATATGTCTCAAAAATCAATTCTCTCCCTGCCTTTTTGTTTACGCACAAAAAAGCTTGATTCCTAGAATCGGAACAAGCTCGTTTTGCCTAAGATAACCTATAATTTTATCTCCCAATAATAATGTAACCTCTTTTTCAACTCAATGCAGAATCAATATTTAACTTCAAATTTAGACACAAAAAAAACAGTCCAGCAAGATAAAGTTTAAGCTCTTTACACTTTACTTTTTCTCTTCCGATCTAACTAACTTCATTTTTAACAATCTTAAATCTCTTCAAAATCATCATCAATTTTATTAATTATCTCGCTGGACT
>NZ_AZEG01000001.1:4913-215189 GCF_001434935.1 Liquorilactobacillus uvarum DSM 19971
TTGAACATTTCGATAAACTCACAGTATTTTATTTATTCCTTTTTTCTTACCTGTTTAAGAGATACATTTATTTGCCGCGTTGTAAAAAAGAACTTAATTGTTACCACGATATAAGAAAAAATATAAATAAAAGTGGTGTTAGCAACCATATGCAAATAATTAAAATATGAGCCAAAGATAAGATTAAGTATGACTATAAAAATAAGAACACCTAAATAATGGATTATTAAAGAACTTAAAAAGCTTAATGATTCTATTTCAAATATGACAGTCGTTATCCCAACAAAACACGAAAGCACAAACACAAAGACAACATCATTTGCCGTAACCGTGTTAATTCTATGTAGGAGCAGCAAACTCATATAAACAAAAGAACCGATCCCTAAACCATTGAAAATACGTTTAAACCATTCCATAAGTTCACCCCACTAATAATTGTTTTGCTCTGTATGCCTTAAACAAACTTCCCAGAAAAAGCCCCACTGTTGCGCCAGAAATTATTGCATAAATCAAATTGAAATTCAACATCCCCATAGACTCCGTATTAACGCTCATATAAACATTTAGAATATATTTGAAACTAAAATTAATCAGTATGATGGTCAGCGGCAGCCAGCTTCCCTCCTGAAAAAGAATATTGTCTTTAACATAATATTTTCGCTTACGATAAAGCAAATAACCAAAAAACGCACCGACTAAAATCATTGGTACATACAAAATCAGTGTTAACAACGGATACTTAAAACTTTCAAGAACACGGTCTAATCCCCAGCAAATAAAAATAAATGGCATAATAACAGTCCGTTTTAAAGAAACTGAGTTATCCTGACTTAATTTAATACCGCGCTTTATTAAAATAAACAAGACGATCCATACCCAAAAAGGTGTCCGTCCGATTATTTGAGCTAGTATATCTAAGATTATTGCCAATGTAATCACTCCTAATCAAGTTATGCCAATAGTTTAGCGGTTTTCACAAGAATAGGAAGGTTTTGCAGCACATGCGGCAATTATAATGACAGATCAGGTTTTACCGTGCTATTTTTTTTAATGAATTCCTGATGCTAGATACATAACGCCGGCTCACGATCAGCTTCTCAGTCGAGCTCAGCTGAACTGTCAGATTACCATTTAGATGGGGTGTAAATGCTGTAATTTCATAGACATTAACCAGTGTATTTTTTGAAATCTGTATCAAATACTCTGGACTTGCATTGATGAAGTTAATCAATGATTGTCTTAACAAATAAGTTTTTTCTTTTGTGTATAAAAAAATTTGTCTCTCGATATATTCGACATACAGAATCTCGCTAAATCTTATTTTTTCTTCACGATCACTGCTCATTAGTTTAGCAAGTATAACACCATTATTATTTTGTAAAAGGTTGATAGCGTCATTTATGGGAGGGGTTATTTCATGAACATGAAATAATACCTCATCTTCTTGCAAAGAATTTTTTCCCAGACGATTGATTTTTATTTTGATATTACTTCCCCCCGACTATAAGAGTTTTTGAAACGTACTACTAGAATAACTGCCATAAGATAGAATCCGAACCACAACTGAATTTTTGATCAAGTATTTGCAGAAGAAAACCAGCCACTTAATCTCAAAATTGATCCAAGGCTATTAGCTATTATCAACTAAGACTTATCTTCTTCCATCATAAAAATAATTTGACCTGCTAATAGCCTCTAACGTACTAGCCATTTCTTCAACAGGTATTTCCATCTTTTCCTTCACCCATTCAGCGGTGATAAAAATAGCACCTCCAACCTGATACATAATTTGGTATTTTTTGAAATATTTAGGATGCTGATTCACTTTCTCAGGAGGTTCCTTGCGCTTTAAAAATTCTATGAAAACATCTAAATATTTGCTGAATGTTTTATAGATCACCTCTGGATCGTACAACTGTGTTAACTCAATTAGTGACTGCTGGTAATTCTTTAGCGTTCTAAAATAACACTGACACATATCCAGTGATTTCTTTTTTTCGTCAAACTGTTTTACAAAATCTATGAAAATGATATCGATATATTTTTGAACAATATCATTTTTATCAGTATAGTTGCGGTAAAACGTTTGCCGAGCAATTCCCGCCTTAGCAGTTATTTCCTTAATAGTAATCTTATCAAAATCTTTTTCCCGCAATAAGAGCATAAGTGCCTTGAAGGTCCATTCATGCGTACGACGAACTTGCGGATTTAATTTCTTGGTTAGCAATATGTGACATCTACTTTCCTTTTGTCTACTGTTGTGTCTTCACCATTGACGACATCATTTAAAAACTGTATTCTCTATTAAAAGTTACAAATGTAACATTGTAGGCATATGTAACTTTTATTTAGTTTAGCATAAAATAAAACATACACACAAAGGAAGGTTATTAAAATGATCCAAAGTAGTCACAGATACTTGCCAATTACTTGGTTGTTAGTAATTCTTATTTTAATCAGCGCTATTATAACAGGAATAAGTACTAAAGGAATTATGGCTTCAAGCGGGGCTGCTCTGCTAACATTGTTATCAGTCGTTTTTGCATTGCTGCAGGGAACACGGCGCTACGGTTGGCGCGGAATTCTTATTTTCTTAGTTGTTGCTTTTGTATTTGGAAACTTTTATGAAAATCTTAGTATTGCAACGGGCTTTCCTTTTGGAAATTATTATTACACATCTGCTTTGGGTCCAAAGCTAATATACACACCCCTATTTATTAATATTGCCTATTTCCAAATGGCATTTATCGCATGGAATCTAAGCGGCCCGCTCATTGAACATTACAGTAACAACAATAATCGCATGCTATTTATCCAACCACTTGTGGCATCTTTCATAATGGTCATGTGGGATGTGGTTATCGATCCCTGGAGTTCGACTGTGAGTCATGCCTGGCGCTGGAAAGACGGCGGTGCTTACTTTGGAGTTCCATTTTCCAATTATTTAGGTTGGTTTCTGTGCGTTTTTTCAATTCTTTTTACTTTTTCTGTCTATACCAAATATTTCCAAAAAGATGTAATTCCCAAAATCATTAAAAAACGCAATTATTGGATTCAAATGGTATTGGTTTACTATTCTTGGGTAACCTTATTATTGCTGAAAGCATTAAACACACCATTTCATCAAAGAACAACCGATTTAGCTGGTCAAAGTTGGCATGTGCAGCAAATCTATCAAGTTGGTGGACTTGTCGGACTTTATTCAGTTGTTCCAATCGGTTTACTGGTTTTAATAAAAGTTTTTAACCGTCATTCTCTAAAAAAATTTTAAAAAATACAAGACAAAAATTAAAAACCTCCAAATAAAGCGACTGGGTCAAGATATAATTTTTTGATCCAGCCACTTTATTTAACTTTGTATCATAAATTGATATATCTCAATGCTCAGACTTCCATGACTTTTATTCGAGGCTTATCGGATTACTAAGTTTATCAAAATCACTCTGTTTTATTCTCCATGTTCGACTTCTCTTAATTCATAACGATAACTGGCTTTCGCCTCTTTAGGAGCACCTTTGTGAATTTTCTTCTCATTCCTGTCAAGATCACCAGCAAGATCAGATAAAACTTTCATACTCTCTTTTGAGATAATAGTCGCAATTTTTTTATTTTTTTGCATCATAGACAATTGCATAGTCACTTTTCTTCATTCAACTTAGATTCTCTGCTACATACTGATACGTTCCAAAAGGTTGATTTCATTTATCTAAATATAAATTACTAACTTTCGTTACACCTTCATTTCTTCATAATTTGTTTATACAACTTATATTAAGTATTGAATGCTTTCTGCAGCTCATTTACGTTGACAATTGTAAACCATAGTTATAAACTATGACTGTAGATTACAAGTGTAAACGAAAGGAGTGTGAAAATTTGAAAAAAGGTGATGCAACTCTGATGTCTCCCTCTGAATGGGAGGTAATGCGCATCATTTGGACAAAGAAAGGTGCCAGCAGCACAGAAGTTATCCACTTGATGCAGTTAAAGCGTGCTTGGTCGGAGTCAACAATTAAAACTCTGCTTGGACGTTTAGTTGAGAAAAAAATGCTGCAAACAATCAAGGAAGGCCGCCGTTTCTTCTACCAGCCAACTGTAACCGAATCAGATGCGATGAATAAGGTCGTTTTTGAATTATTTGACCATTTATGCAGTATGAAAAAGGGTACCGTCATTCTAAAGCTCCTGTCTGATCTGACCTTTAGCCGTGCTGATATCAAAAAAATGCAGATCTTATTAAATGAGAAGATGAAGACAGCTCCTGTCTCAATTACCTGTGACTGTCTTCCAATGAATGAGGTCTGTACTGTGCACAACGAAGACTGTTAGCGCAATTTAAATTTAGAAAGGACATAAACTATGGATAAAATATTAATAGCAATAATTGCAGTTTTAGTGATTGGCTTCATTGTCTGGTGGTTCTTCGGCAGACATTCCAGCAAAGAGGTAACAGCTGAAAGAAAAGGCAACAGCCAAAATGTAGATGTTGTAGTAAATGGTGGTTACAATCCGAGCACTGTCGTTTTAAAGAAAGACATTCCAGCTCAGATTACCTTTAAACGTAAAGACCCCTCAAGTTGCTTGGAACAAGTCGTCTTCCCAGACTTCGGAATCAGCGAATTTCTGCCGCAAAATCAGGAACACGTGATTAAAATAGACACGACAAAAGCTGGCGAATTCGATTATGCCTGTGGGATGAACATGTTCCACGGGAAAGTGATCGTTAAATAATATTGCGTATTAGATAAATGAATATCAGGGAGGCGTTAAAAATGACAGTAAAAAAACAAAATGCAGAAGTGATCGTTGATGGCGGTTATCAGCCTGCAACAGTGACCTTGCATCAAGGAATACCTGCACAACTGACTTTCAAACGTGTCAGCGACAAAGGTTGTCTGGATACAGTTGTCCTTCCCGACTTTGAAATCAAGGCTGCGTTGCCGCTCAACGAAGAAAAAAGCTTCACGATTGATACAAAAACTCCTAGTGAATATCAGTTCAGTTGCGGAATGAATATGTTTCATGGGAAAGTAGTGATTAAATAATGAACATCAAAAATAGATTTATTTTTTCTTTGATCGTTTCATTACCAATGTTCATTGGAATGATAATTATGCCATTCGGTTATGACCTGCCCGGTGGGATGTGGACAATGTTTCTGCTCACAACGGCTGTTATGCTTGTTTCTGGACGCCAGTTTCTGCAAAGTACCTGGGCTTCTTTCCTTAATCACCATGCCAACATGGACACCTTAGTTGCTATCGGAACTTTTACAGCTTATTTCTATAGTATTTATGCAATGCTGTCTCATCAACCTGTCTTCTATGAAAGTGCAGCTTTTGTCATTACATTCGTGTTATTGGGTCAAGTTTTTGAGGAGAAGATGAAACATGCAGCTTCTGGTGCAGTTGAAAAACTGATGGACCTGCAAGCTAAAGATGCCGAAGTTCTTCGCAATGGCAAAATACTAAAAATTCCATTAACCGAAGTTGAAGTCGGAGATATTATTCAGGTTAAACCGGGCCAAAAAATCGCTGTTGACGGAGTTATCACCGAAGGCAGCTCTACTATTGATGAATCAATGGTTACTGGTGAGAGCATCCCCGTTGCCAAAAAAACAGGTGATCCAGTTATCGGCTCAACTATCAATAATACTGGAACTTTTATGTTTAAAGCATCAAAGGTTGGAAATGATACTCTACTTGCGCAAATCGTTGAATTAGTTAAAAAAGCGCAGACTAGCCATGCTCCAATTCAAAAAACAGTTGATAAGATTGCCGATATTTTTGTCCCGATTGTAATTATCATTGCCATTTTGACATTTGTGATCTGGTATGTTCTGCTGGGGGCAGCTCTTGTTAATGCAATGCTTTTTGCTGTTTCGGTTATCATCATTGCCTGTCCTTGTGCTCTAGGAATTGCAACCCCTACTGCCCTGATGGTTGGGACCGGCCGCAGTGCCAAGTTGGGAATTCTGATCAAAAACGGTGAGATTCTCGAAGCTGCTAACAACATCAAAACAGTTGTTTTTGATAAAACAGGCACGATCACGGTTGGCAAACCCAAAGTTACTGATGTTGTTGGCGATCCTGAAAAAGTTCTTGAAGTCGCTGTCAATCTTGAAGCTACCTCGGAACACCCCCTCGCAGCAGCTATTCTAAACAAAGCTAAAGAAAGTGGAATTGTTCCACACAAAGCTCAAAACTTTACTGCGATTGAAGGTAAAGGTATTCAAGCTCAGATTAGCAACAAACAAGCCTTTATTGGCAACCAAAAATTGCTTGTTGATTATCAACTTGATGACCAGACTGCTGCTAAGATGTTGCAGCTCCAAAATGAAGCCAAAACAGTTGTCATTGTGGGGTTTGATAGCAAGATCATTGGCCTGATCGCTGTTCAGGATACACCCAAAAAAAGTTCTGCCGTAGCGATTGCTGCCTTGAAAAAACGCGGACTTCGAACTGTCATGCTGACAGGTGATAATGAACATGTTGCACGGGCAATCGCTGATCAGGTTGGGATCGACGAAGTAATCGCAGATGTTCTGCCAAGCGATAAAGCCGACAAAGTCAAAGAGCTGCAACAACATGCACCGCTTGCTTTTGTAGGTGATGGGATTAATGACGCACCAGCGTTGACAACCGCTAATGTTGGAATTGCAATGGGTTCAGGAACAGATATTGCAATTGAGTCAGGTGGGATCGTCCTCGTCAAAAACGACCTGCAAGACGTCGTGCGTGCTTTGGAACTAAGCCAAAAGACTTTCGATCGTATCAAGTTGAACTTATTTTGGGCCTTTATCTATAATACACTGGGTATTCCTGTTGCGGCTGGCCTCTTTTCTGGTCTCGGGTTAGTCCTAAGTCCCGAATTAGCTGGAGTATTCATGGCCTTAAGTTCTATTTCGGTCGTTGCAAGTTCCTTGTTGCTTAACAGTGTTAAACTCACTCACACTGCACAAAGCACTTAAATGGAGGTTAAAAAAATGAACAGTCAGAATTCAAAGAGAGCAACAATCATAACAATTGTTGCTGCCCTCATCTATGTTGCATTTTCCTTGCTTGCCGGAACGTTTCTAATGAATCTTTTCCATTAGATTTGATCTGCAAACAACTCTTGTGTTTCTTTGCATTACCAAAACATTATCAACTAAGTCTGCCGCACACAAGTTTTAAGTTTCATTTGTTCAGTGCTCAGCAGACTTATTTTTGTATCTAATTGTGGACAATGCACTATAGTCAGTAATCTTCAAATGCTAATAGCAAACTCCAAGCTTAGTTCAAAACTAACTATAGATGTTTAGCAGCCAGACAAAAAAATGCTTTTTGAGTATATTAATACAAAAAGTCAATCGATCTTTGATTTGACCAATTCTAGAGTATACTCTAACCATACATATCCAAATCAAAAAACAGCTTGTTTCAATGCTTAAAAGAAAGGAATTATTTATGATGGATTCAACCTACCTTAATGACATCTTTTCACAGTACATGCAAAAAGATGAACTTTTGTATCAAACATGGATCATACATAGCGAAGAACGTCTGAAAGCATTTAATGGTGTCCGAAAAGGAACTCAAAAAATCATTTCAACAATCCAAAATGGAACATTTCCTCGCGATCTTCACGGATCAGCACTTGAAGTAGTTATGGATATCATTGCTTCTCAACATGAAATTTTTAAAGGTGCCAAGCATGCCTTTATGTGGAAACCTAAGTTGAGAATACCGGATATTTATGAGAATCGAGAAAATCAAGTGCTATTTGCTGAATGCTTGAACTCTGTCTTGAACACTAAAACTGAACTCAAAATGCTGCTGGCTGTCAACAAACTAGCCGATGCTAAAATCAAAGGTCTCGGTCCTGCAGTTGCTAATATCCTCTACTTCCTTGAACCGACTATTTTCTGCCCTTTCAACACCAAGATCGTTGAAGGCTACAATATGCTAACAAATTCAAATATTCGTCTTGGCCGCTGGGATCATTATTTCAAGCTGCGCGATGGTATCATTGAACTCAATCAAATGGGTGGACTATTTTCAAAGGATCTTGGGGCGGTCTCAGCGTTTCTTTTTGATGTTGGAAAGCTTAACTATGTCATTCCTGAAAATGCAGAAAAATATCAAGTGAGCACCAGTAAGACTCAAAATAAACTGCGCTCTGTTGAAAATAGCAAGCTTGCTAAGAATATCCATTACCAAATTCAATACATGCTTGCAGATATTGGAAACCATATTGGTTACAAAGCATGGATCGCATCTAATGATCACAATAGGCGCTTTGATGGCAAACGCTTGGGCGATTATTCTATCCCTGCCCTCCCACAGTCTATCCAACAACTAAGCGATCATCACCTAAAAGAAACAGTGTCTTTAATCGATGTCATCTGGTTTTCGAAAAGTGAAGAACCAGTTGCGGCTTTCGAAGTTGAAAAGTCAACTTCAATCATGTCAGGAATGAATCGAATGGACGATTTGTACCAGATAAATAAGCGTAATATCATGCTTTATATTGTTTCACCTGATACACGCGAAAAAGAGATCTTAGCACAATTCAATCGACCCCATTATATGCACAATCATGACTTGCATGACCATATGCGTTACCTTCTCTTCAATGATTTGACCACTAATTACATCTCCTTGAAAAGATTCGGCACTGATTTTTCTATTCTTGCACCTATTTCTCACTTTCCAAATGGAAAATTAGTCAGATAGCCTATCTAAAAAGCATTGGTTGTAATTCCCATTTTGAGAATTTAGCCAATGCTTTTTAGATAGAATCAAAATCTCTGGTTTAATTAAATCCCACTCATTCATTAATACCAATATAGTTGATTCCCTTGGAAATATGTCCATTCATAGTTTTAAAGGTTGTCAAAGAGTAATTTGCTGTTTCAAAACCTGCTAATAAATTTTTTAAATGCTCCTCGGAGTGATGTCTGCAAACAGCCCCATCATCTGTCCTAAATATGCCATAAGGCAAAGCTTCATGCTGCTTTTTAAAATTTTCATAGCGTTTTTTATTGCGCTCATCGTCATTCAGCAGAAAATCATTCACAATAAGTATCCCACCAGGCCGAAGAACACGCTTGATTTCTTTTATCAGTATCTCTTGGTCACTATTTTTTTCGATACATGTCAACACTGCTAATAAGAAAATTGCATCCACACTGTTGTCCTTGAATTTGATTTGATTATTAGACATTACACCTAAATTCAGAGTTGGGTCAACTTTTTTCCCGCGTTCAATCATAGCATCCGATAAATCTAAACCTGATAAATCAGTATAACCAAGTTCCTTCAGCTCACTTAAAGTCCGCCCATAACCGCAACCGATATCTAGTATAGAAAAATTCTTTTGCACATATCTACCGATTAAATCATAGTCAAATGTTGTCGTAAATTTTTTTGTAGGTGCCACTGAATCCCAATATGCTTTATTGCTCACATGAATCCCCCTGATAGATATTTTTTGGTTTTAAAAAAGCTTTCTAGACAGAATACCACAGTGCCAAAAGATTGTAAAAGAACCGGTAATTCAAAGATGGAGAATTGAACTATAGATTGAAAAACTTGAATACTAACACAAAGTTATAAATAATTCTGATTTATGGAATAAGTGTATATGAACTCAATAAGAAAATTGTATTTCTCCACTCGTTTTTCCAAAAAAATTGGTTGAAATTCTTAAAAATAAGAACTTCAACCAATACTACTTATTGAACTGTCAAATTAGTTTAGTAAAAAATTCATTTGTTTGCTTTCTTTTTAACTCGTCTAGTTTGGCCCGAATATTCGAATAGTTGGACAAATTTTTTAATTCCTGTTTTTTTCAATAATACAACAAACCCGTACCCAATTATGACTCCTAATGCGTTTGTGATGACATCATTAATATCGATCCAACGCGAGATATGGAACAGAAGGTCATAAATAAATTGACTGAATTCAATCGATGCCCCTACCCCGAAACCAAACAGAATTACCTGTTTAAGATTTAATCGTCTTATTAAAAATAAGTATCCTCCTAAAGGAACTGTCATTAAAACGTTTAAGAAAAAACCTGTATCAATATATTTAAACGGAATAATATTAATTGGAATTGTACCAAATCTAAATAAAGCTGCTGGTACCTCACGATATGCATCAGGAGTTGGCGAAAAAACCAGGTAACCGACAATAAACAAGTATACGCCAAGTGAAATAACTGTGAAAATCTTCCAGATATTTTTTTCGGCCAATCTAGAGATGCCCATTTTAATGGCAACTGCCAAGCCAGTCATGTTTAAAACAAATGGGACCCAACGTTCAATTTCTGCCATAAGAATCTCCCCCTTTTTTGTGTCATATCAAAGGCTAGAATTGACTTTCGACTTGAAACTATACTAGCATGTCAACTTTAACTTCACCTTAAGTTCTCCGCTAAAAATATAAGTATAATCTTTTCTCAACTATATTTATATTTTTTTAATAATTTCCATGTTATATTTGTAGCATATCAGAAAAAAATTAACAAGTTATTGACAATTAGTAAGAAAATCTGTAAATTTGATATCAGAAACTAATAAGCAAATAAAACGATGAAGAGAAGAGTAAGTTATTACTAAGACACTAAGCGAGCGTTGATAGTGCAAGAACGCAGCCAAAGGATAACTGAAGATGAACTTGGAGTTTTGGGCAGCAGCAAAAAAAGTCGCCCCGTGAGAATACGATAAAATCCGCAGCATACTTTTATTTGTATGCTCCTGAGTTACAGATAGTGATATCTGGATAAAGATGGGTGGTACCACGAAAGCTTTCGTCCCTGTGCGTTATATTTTTTACGTGCAAGGATGAAAGCTTTTTTAGTTGCAGGATTATCATGTAAAGGATGTGAGGTCAGCGAAACCATTATTAGAGATAAATATAGTAAAAAGTAATTTAACTTATAGGGGGAAAAATGATGCGTAAACTAAAAACAGTACTATCACTGTTAGCTATGAGTGTTTTGATCTTAACACTTACAGCTTGCGGAAAATCAACAGCAAATAGTTCAAGTTCAAAAAAACAAGTCTTGAATTTAAGCGCAACTGCTCCACTTGATACGATCGATATCTCAAAAGCGAGCGGTTATGGTCAAACAGGCAATGTTTTTGAAAGCTTCTATCGTCTTGGAAAAAATGGCAAAACTACACCTGGATTGGCTAAAAGCGGAACAGTTTCTAAAGATGGCAAAACGTGGACCTTTAAGCTACGCAGCGCAAAATGGAGTAATGGGGATAAAATCACTGCGCAGGACTTCGTTTATTCATGGCGCAGAACACTGAATCCTAAAACCAAATCAACATATTCATACTTGTTCAGTGGCATCAAGAATGCAGAAGCTGTCAGTTCAGGTAAAAAATCTCCAAATTCGGTTGGAATTTCTGCTCCTGACAGCAAAACAGTCGTAATCAAACTCGATAAGCCTATCGCTTATTTTAAAGTCTTGATGGCTTATCCTCTATTCGGACCGCAAAATCAAAAAATTGTCGAAAAATATGGCAAAAAATACGCTACAAAAGCACAATATATGGTTTACTCAGGCCCATTCAAAATCAAGAAATGGAACGGAACCGGCAACAAATGGCAATTTGTAAAAAACAATCAATATTGGGACAAAAAAGTTGTTAAGCTCCAAAAAATCAATTACTTGGTTGTTGGGAGTCCAACTACTGGACAGGAACTTTATCAGCAAGGGAAGCTCGACTTGACTCCGCTCGCCGGTCAGCAAGTTAAAAACTTCAAGAACAGTTCACAATTCAAACAGTATCCATATTCATATGTCTCTTATCTGCAGTACAACTTCAAAGACAGTGATGCTGTCAAACGTACGGCAATGAATAACCGCAACATCAGATTAGCTCTGTCTTTAGCAATTGATCGCAACGTTTTAACTAAGAGGATTCTTGGGAACGGCTCTCTGACACCAAAAGGATTCGTAGCCTCAGAGTTAGCGAATGACCCAAAGACCGGCACTGATTTTGCTGACCAACAATACGTTAAAAATACGGTTAAGCGTAATACTAAACTCGCAAGACAATATTGGGCAAAGGGCATGAAAGAAATTGGGCAAAAAAATCTTAAGCTCACATTGTTGGCTTCAAATGACGACTCTAACGGTACAGTGATTGCACAATACCTGCAATCTGCATATGCTAAAATTCTACCTGGTTTAAGCATTGAAGTTAACAGCATTCCCGGTAACAATGCACAGCAGAATGCTCTACAAGGAAATTTTGATATTTACCTTTCCGGTTGGGGTGGTGATTTCAGTGATCCAATCACATTTTTGCAGATTCCTGAAACCGGCACAGCCTATAATTATGGTAAATATTCAAGCACAAAATATGATGAATTGATTGCACGTGCTCAAAATACAGATGCAAATTCTGCAAGCAAACGCTGGAATGACCTGGTTCAAGCCGCACGTCTTCTCAATAGTGACCAAGGCATGACACCTGTCTATCAGCAAGTTACTGCTTATCTGCAAAAAAATGATATCAAAGGTATTATTCACAATACGGCAGGAACGCAGTGGAACTACAAATATGCCTATAAAAAATAAGCTTTAGTGTCTGCTTAAATATAACTTATCTAGTGAAAAAGGCCCCCGCAACCTAGCTTTGTGGTAACTCGCGACAGGTAAACCAAACGGTTAACTGTTACAAGTTATTCCATCTTCTAAGTTGTGGGGGTCTTTTTTTAGAGCCACAGCAGAGCCAGCTGACCAAAAAACGCTGCCTAGTATAAACTGCAACCTTGTTAACTCAAATATCTGATGACTGGTCTATTCATTTAAAATCATTAATAATAGCGGTGAAAAAAATTTTTAGTACAGTCTGTCTTACCTTTATTTTTTACTTTTGCCTGGAATCAGCCGTGCCGAATTAAGAATAAAAATTGATTCACTTCCGACATGAATTATTGCTGCAACAAGCGGTGTTAATATTCCGAAACCCGCAAGCAGCATGCCAACAGAATCAATAACAATGGTACCTGCAAAGTTAAAATTAACAATTCTCCGTGTGCGTCGCGAAAGTCCAATAAGATTCTTTACATCGCCCAAATTAGAACTGATGAGTACAATTTTAGAAGAATCACGCGCAATATCTGTCCCGCTGCCCATAGCGATACCAACATCAGCCTGTGCCAGGGATGGTGCATCATTTACACCATCACCGACCATTGCAACTTTGTGTCCTGCTCGTCGTTCCGCATCAATTGCAGCCAACTTTTCTTCCGGCATAAGTTCGGCACGTACCTCATCGACCTGCAGCTTAGCAGCAATTGTCTCTGCCGCTTCAGTTCTATCGCCCGTCAGTATTATGACACGCAGTCCCATTTTTTTGAGCCCAGCGATACTTGCAACTGCATTTTCACGGATTGAATCTGCCAATAAAATTTTACCTATATAACGGTTATCATAAGAGATATACACTATATTAGATCCAGCATTGTCGCTTTGGGCTTTCATTTGTTCAATTTCTGCAAAGAGGCCTTGACCTAGATGCCCTGCATTACCAACTTTTATCGTGTGTCCGTCAATCACGGTCGTCAAACCTTGACCAGGCTTGTTCTCAAAAGAATCTGGCTGTGAAAGTACTTCGCCTCTTTCATTAGCCGCCGCAATGATCGCTTTTCCAAGAGGATGTTCGGAATGCCATTCAGCACTGGCAGCAATCTGCAACAGCCGTTTATCCGAGACTCCAGCTACAGGTACTATTTCTGTTACCTTGGGAGTGCCAAATGTTAATGTCCCAGTCTTGTCAAAAATGATTGTGTCAAGATGTGCCAGTGCCTCCATATAGGATCCACCCTTGACAAAAGCTCCCGTACGCGCTGCTCTTGCAATTGATGCGAGCATAGCTAAAGGTGTTCCAGCGGCTATCCCACATGCCCCAGCAACGATAATCACATCGATCGCACTATGCAGATTTTGCGTAAAAAACCATGTGATCACAGCCCCTGCAATAGCCGTATATATTAAAAAAGCAGCAAATTTATCAGCCAATTTTTGAATTGGTGCTTGGTTTGATTGAGCTTCCTGAACTGCTGCAATCGTTTGACCGTATGAGGATTCTTCGCCGACGCGTTCTGCACGTACTTCTAATGCCCCACTTCTATTGATTGATCCAGCATAAACGTATGCCCCGGAAGCAACCTCGACTGGCATTGATTCACCAGTAATTCGAGATTGATCGACACTTGAGAATCCATTTATGACCGTTCCATCCACCGGAATTCGTTCTCCAGGTGAAATTACAACAACCTGTTTTACCAGAACTTCTTTGAGTGTTACCTGTTGAATTGTGTTTTTTTCAGTACTAGTCGTATTTTTGACACGGACTGTTTCAGGCAGGAAAGACATTAAATCTGTCAATGCACTTTTGCCTTGATCCATGCATAAATCCTCAAGAATATCTGCTGCCAGCACAAAAATTGTAATAACCAGTGAGGTGATCCACTGACCGATCGCAGCAGCTGCTACGATCGCAATAAACATTGAGAGGTCCATGCTCATTTTCCGCTGTCGAATATCATGCCATGATTCAATAATGATTGGCCAACAGCCGCAAAACAGCCCGATTGCTGTCACAGCTATTATTGCCCATAACTGCTGCGGTACAAGTATCTCAAGTATAATGACAATAAGTGCTAAAAATGCTGTTATTAAAATACGATTAAGGGCATCCCTTTCTATCCGTGCCCAAATATTCTGCATATTATGTTTTTGCAATGATTCCGTATGATCCTGTTCACTCATTTGGTTTCCCCCTCGTAGAGTAATTATTTTTTTCATTCACACTGAAGCTTAACTTTCTCAAATATTCCGCAAACTCCACTATAAAAGCCGCAGATCTTTTTAATGCCTTTTTAAGCAAGTTCCAGAAATGATGCTAATTTTTTCCCCATATATTTTGGGGTCTCTATTGAACCTCGTTTCAACCAACTAAGCGATGAATTAATAACTGCTCCCGCAATAAAATCCGCCCAGTATTCATCCTCAGCACGTTTGCTCTTCGAAAATCTTATTATCATCCCATTTTGCAGAAGATACTGATATGTAGTCACAAATGACTTTATCAGAACCTGTTCTTTGCCGGATTTCAGCAGCGTTAACTGCGAGTCAATATTGTTCAAAACAAGTTGAAAATAATGTTCCATCAGGGTAGAAAAATTCAGATTCGACTGGTTAGGCAACTGTCGAATGTATTTTATGATATTAAGCGTTTCAAAATCACTAATTATATCATCCAACGTTGTAAAATTCTTATAGTAATATGTCCTGGAAACTCCTGCTTGCCTTGTGAGCTCAGTAATTGAAATATCTTCAAACTTTTTTGCTTGCAGTAATTTGATAAGTGCCTGAAAAATATCGATCAGTTTTTTATTTTTTGTCTCTTGTGGTGACATAGTTAACAATAACGCTCCTTTTGTAAACCATATATATAAAATAAGAATACCCCATGCTATCGTGTGAAACAAGCTATAAAATTAATAACACAAGGAGTATTTATCATGAACAAGAAACAAAAAATAATCACTTTTTCAATGGCAATCGGTATCTTTTTATGTATGCTTGACACAACAATCATGAATATTGCATTGCCAAAAATTCAAACAGGCCTGAATGTTAGCTTGGAAAGCCTTTCATGGGCTTTAAACATTTACACAATTATATTTGCCGTTTTAACAATTCCTTTTGCAAGAATTGCAGATCTTTTTGGCAAAAACAAGGTTTATCTGATTGGTTTAGCTGCTTTCATGCTCGGTTCGTTATTTTCTGGAATTGCAGCAAATACTATTTGGCTAGTTATCGGACGCGGAATTCAGAGCCTCGGGGCAGCAATTGTTTTTCCAGCCAGCATGACAATCGGCATCTCATCAGTTAGCCTCAAAGACAGAAAAACTGTACTGACCGTCTTAGGGATCACACAAGGCCTAGCGGCAGCGCTTGGTCCGACTGTAGGTGGAATCATCACACAATATCTGAACTGGCGCTATATTTTCTTTATTAACCTTCCTCTGATCACTCTGGCATTATTTTTGGCAATTTGTCTCCTACCGCTCAAAAATGAAAAAGTCGTCAATGCCAAAATCGACTTACCTGGAATGTTCTTATCGATGATAATGCTATTTTCACTAACACTTATACTGATCAAAGGAAATGACTGGGGTTGGCATAGCAGCTCCATTATCATACTTGTAGCTACGGTTCCTCTTTCCTTGGGTCTATTCGTCATTATTGAACATTACAGCCATGCACCTATGATCCCGCTTGCCTTATTTAGGGAAAGGCAATTCGTTGGTGCAGTACTTGCAATGACTCTAAGTAGTATTTTTTTAGTAGGAATTATGGTCATCATGCCAACTTTTTTTACTACCGTTCTCGAGAAGAGCGAATTAACAGCAGCACTTATGATCACGCCAACTTCATTGATGATTTTCTTTTTATCCCCCGTTGGCGGACGTCTTGTCGAAACAACCGGTCCACGTTTGATGATGCTGCTAGGTTTCCTTTTAATGATTGCAGGCTACATAGTTCTTGCTATTATTGACCCAGAACATTACAACCAACTGGTAATCAGCTTTATGTTGATCGGAGGTGGATTTGGAATAATTGCTGGTCCAATAGTTATCTTGGGAGCCTCAAATTTCACGGGAGAACTTTTAACTGCATCTCAAAGTGTCTTAGGACTTTTTAGACAAATCGGAACCCTGCTGGCCGTTGCTGTCTTTGTCTCCTCCTTAACAACTAACTTAAAAACAGCTAAAACACGCTCGCTCAACAATGCTGACGCACGCATTGAAGCAGCTGCACTGCCACATGCATCCAAAAAAGCTTTTAAAGAAAATGTCAAAAAAGCTCTTGAACATGGAGAGACTGCTAATAAATCGCAGTCAGCTATGACTGTCAGAGCCAAAACCATCACTAAAACAAGATATAAAGCAGTTTTGGCGCGCATTCCTAATGGTTCATCTCTCCCCGAAACTGCAAAACAAAATATCTACGCAAAAGTATCTGCCCGAGTTAAACAAAACATTAAACACCAAAGATCAATAGTTTTATTTGTAACAAAACGCATAAAACAAGATATCAAACGCAATCTGAAACAAGCCTTCTTGAGCCCATACCGCAAGGCAGTCCCTTTTATTATATTGTCAGGATTCTCAAGCTTCTTATTTTATCGCAAGAAGGACTATCATCATATGTCATCTTAAGTTTTAATTAACCAAGTTCGTATAATAAAAGTTAAAATAAAGGACCGAGCCAAAATAACTTCTGACTCAGTCCTTTTTGTCTGCAGGTAAAACTAAGATTTTTCCGGATAGTAATCCTTCCCAAGCTGTTTTTTAATTTTATTTTTGGTTAAATCAATATCTTTTACTTTATCTCTCAGATCAGCCGGTGTATCCAAGTATTTTTCCCAGACATCTTCCATGGCCTCACTAATTCTTTTAAAGTCCGCTTTATCTGAGGATAATTCTTCATCAATAAAAATGAAACTCGGTACAGTTCTGGGCTGAATCTTACCATTATAAAGAAGCTGAATTTTCTGACAAGTATATCCTAACTCGTTTCCAATACCAACCTTGTAAGCAGCGTTAAGCTCTGGGTCGCGATGGTTGGCCGGTACATATTTGAAAAAATACGGATTAAACAATCTCATAGCTGCACCTCCTTCACTTTATAGGCTTAGTATAGCGTTTTCATAAAATAGATGCCAACATTGTGAATTCTATAATGTTCAAAAAGATGCTTGAACATAAAGTTTACTACAAGCAATAATGGTTCATGATATGGTACTGACTATGCGCTTAAAACAGTGAAAATTGATTTTTATTTTTAAAATATGCTAGTTCATAGAGCGCAGATCACACTAAAAAAGACTGTGACAAAACTCCACTTTTGTCGCAACCTTACATTCCAAGTTTCATAACAACCTATTTATTACTTTTTATTTATCAAATTTTCTGAGATGCTGAGTTAATAATGCCAATCCCTGTTCTAAAGTTTTTTTATCACAACAATAGCCCAAACGTGCATGTTGAGGTACCCCAAAGGCCGTTCCTGGAACGAGTAGGACACCGGTATTCTTTAGCAGTGAGACACAAAACGAATAGTCATCTTCTGGAATATCAAGTTTAATAAATGAAGTTGGCACATTTTTAGGCAAAACCAATTCAACTCTTGGTTCTTTTTCAATCCATTTTTTAACGATTTCTAAGTTGTCGATTACAATTTTCTGATTTCGTTGAAGAATTTTCGCCCTGTTTGACAAGGCCAAGACAGCTAATTCATCGTCCAATACTCCGCTGCTAATTAAAGTATAGTCACGATACTTTCGAAAAAGATTAACAATCTCACTGTCTGGAGAAGCAATCCAACCTATTCTGAGTCCTGGAAGCGAATAAGTTTTTGACAAAGAATTAGTAGCGATTCCTTTTTCATAAACATCCGCAATTGAAACAAAATCATCGCTATCCACTAAAGGAGAATAAACTTCATCGACAACAACATATGCATCCGCTTTGCGAGCAATAGCTGCAACTCGCTCAAGTGCTATTCGATCAAGCAATGTCCCGGTTGGATTATTCGCATTATTCAAACAGATAATTTTAGTTGCTGGAGTAACAACAGCCGCCAGTTTTTCCAAATCAAGCTGCCAATTGGCAGCTTCCTCCAAGCGGACAAAATCCACATGTGCTCCAAGCGAGCGTGGTATGTCATAAAGCTGTTGATAAGTGGGAAAAGTTGTAACAACATGGTCTCCTGGATTCAAAAGCGCATAAAGTGCCAACATATTTGCTCCTGTTGATCCATTGGTTTGCAAAACATTCGCAGTAGGAATCTTCTGGTAAAATTTTGCAACAAGTTTCTTAAATGTTGGTGAACCTTCGATCCAGCCATAATCCAATTCTTTACTGCTAAGTTTTTCAAAAAAAGCAGTAACTGTCATCCCGCCTAAATTTGTTAGTTCTTTTAATGTTAAAGCCGCAATCGAACTCTGTGAGATATCATAACGAGCTTCTTTCTCCCATTTATTCAGCCACTCTTCAACACCAAACTTTGCTATTTCGATAACCATCGCTCCAATCTAAATTAATTGCTTGTGTTACTGGCATTCGGATTGTAGTATCACCGCTCTTTGAGTTCGTTGATTAATGTTAAAAGTTACCAGCAGACACGTATTTTTTATCTTCTCGCCGCACATAATTTTGTCATGCGGATCTCTTGATATTCTAAAATAATATGTCTTAAAAAGATTTTTAACACAAAAAAGAATTTAAGATATTCGTTTATTTGAATATGTTAAATTCTCTTTTTAACGAAAATAACTTGTGGTCAAAAATAATTTGAATACGTTATTTCCAGTATTATCCGTTTAATTAAATACGATAATTTTTTGATTAGTGAATTCATACAAGCCCAGATCACTCATTTCACGTCCATAGCCGGAATTTTTTACCCCGCCAAAGGGTAACTCTGGGTATGCTCCAGAGGGACGGTTAATAAAGACTTGGCCTGTTTCAATTTGTGAAGCAACCCGATGGGCGCGTTCTTCGTCTTTTCCATAAACTGCTCCTGCTAAACCGAAATCTGAATCATTTGCTAAAGCAACAACCTGCTCATCATTTTCAACAACAAAGACCTGTGCAACTGGACCGAAGAATTCCTGACGATAAGCTGGATTATCAGGCGCAATATCAGCCAGAACGACTGGTTTGAAGAAGTTGCCTTGACCTTCAACAACCCCACCATCAACCAAGATTTCTGCACCGTGTTGAACCGCCTCATCAACCTGAGTCTGTAATCCAACAGCCGCACTATGGGAAGAAAGCGGTGCTAGTTCAGTTGTCTCATCAAGTGGATCACCCATTTTCTTGGCGGCAAAAGTCTGCTTGATACCTTCAATAAATTCCTCAGCAACAGCCTTTTCAACAATAAAACGTTTAGCTGACGTACAAACTTGACCAGAGTTGCGCAATCTTGCTGCCGTAGCATCCGCAATGGCGAGCTTCAAATCTGCATCATCTAAAATAGCAAAAGCATCACTTCCACCAAGTTCCATTGTCGATTTGATCAAACTTTTACCAGCAGCACCAGCAATCGTTCGTCCAGCTGCTTCTGAACCCGTCAAGGCTACTCCTTGAACTCTCTTATCCGCAATGATTTTTGAAACTTGATCATGCGATACAAAAAGATTCTTAAATGCTCCTTCTTCCCAACCTGCTTCTTGAACCAACTTTTCCAACAATTCTGCACAACCAGCAACAATCCCCGCATGTTTCAAAACAACTGGATTACCAATCAAATAGTTAGGTGCCAATACACGTACAACCTGTGAATACGGAAAGTTCCAGGGCTCAACACTCGCAATGATGCCTAATGAATGATATTCCAAGAAAGCTTTTTTGCCCGCCCCATATGAGTATGGTTTAGGCTGGAGCAAGGCAGCATTATTTGCATAATACTCTGCAAGCTTTGCACATAATTCCACTTCACCACGGCCTTCACTGAGCCGTTTTCCCATATTAAGCGCCGCCTCACGCGCCAATTTTTCCTTGTTTTTAAGTAAAACTGCCCCAAAACGTTTTAGCTTTTCCGCCCTAACTGCGACAGCAACTTTTTTTTGCTGCTGATAGAATTCTTCAGCTTTATTTAAAGCTGTTTCAACTTCAGCATCGCTGAGTGTTGCAAATTTTTTGAGCACTTTTCCGCTATACGGATTGACTACGGTATACCCCATTAGCTTTCACCCACTTCTTTCAAACTTGAGCCAATGCTCGTATCAAGAATTGCAATAGCCTTATCCACATCGCTCTTTTCGATGATCAATGGCGGAATAAATCTGATTACATTATGAAAAACACCGCAATTCAGCAAAATTAAATGCTGCTGCAAAGCTTTCTCACGAACCTTCGCAACTAATGCAGTTGCTGGTTTTCCACCATCCTTGCGAAACTCGATTGCAATCATCAATCCCAACCCGCGTACACTGCTGATAACTGGATATTTTTCCTGCAGTTTTTGAAGTTTGACGGTAAAGTAAGCCCCAACGGTTTTAACATGCTCTAAAAAATCAGTATCCATGATATCTAAAACAGCTGATCCGGCAGCACAAGCCAACGGATTCCCACCAAATGTTCCACCATGAGCTCCAGGTTCCCATTTATCCATGTATTCTTTTTTACCGATCACTGCGCTCAAAGGTATTCCATTTGCGATCCCCTTGGCCGAGGTCAAGACATCAGGTTGAATGCCATAATGATCTTTAGCAAATAAATTACCAGTTCGCCCATATCCACTTTGAACTTCATCAAAAATCAACAAAATACCAAAGCGATCACAGATTTCGCGTAACTTGACCAAAAATTCTTTTGGAGCTGGAAGGTAACCACCCTCACCTTGCACAGGTTCAACAACAATACAAGCTGTTTGGGATGGTGCCAGTATGTTATGAAAAACCTGTTCCAACTGTTCTAGACAGCGGGCAACTTCTTCTTTTTCGCTCAACTTAGTATTATAGATATCAGGAAAGTCAACGTGATAGACAGGTGGCAGGACGCCTTCATAATTCTTGCGATACTGTGCGTTCGAGGCAGTCATTGCTGCAGTCAAAAGTGTACGCCCATGAAAAGAACTATTGAAAGCTATAATACCGCTTCGCTTGGTCACGCTTAACGCAAGTTTAACCGCACCTTCATTAGCTTCGGCACCACTATTGGAAAAATAAACTTTATAATCATTTCCAACACGAGCAACTAGTTTTTCTGCCAACTCAATATATGAAGGATAGTAAACAACATTATGTCCTCCATGAACAAGGTCATGTAGTTGTTTTTCAATTGCTTCAACCACAATCGGATTATTGTGCCCGCAATTAACTACTCCAACACCTGCTGCGAAATCAAGATACTTCTCACCCTTTTCGTCAGTCAAGTAAGCACCTTGACCTTTTACGATTCCTAGTTTTGTTGCGCGTTTAGCCACCGGTGGTAAAACTGTTAACGATCGTTCATATAATGATTTCAATTTTACTTCACTCCTTGCGAACAACTACATGACTTTAGATAAGAATGATTGTGTCCGCGTATTATTTGTTTCTTTGAAGATATGCTTAGCCGTCCCACTGTCAGCAATCATGCCATCGTCCATGAAGAGAACTTTATCAGCAATATTTTGTGCAAATGACATCTCATGTGTAACGATAATCATCGTCATCCCATTTTTAGCCAACCTCTCCATTACACCTAAAACATCGCCAACCATTTCCGGATCAAGTGCCGAAGTTGGTTCATCGAAAAGCATAACTTCAGGATTCATTGCCAGAGCACGGGCAATCGCAACACGCTGCTGCTGTCCACCTGACAATGACTGCGGATATGCATCGGCTTTCTCTGATAAATCGACCTGTTTGAGCAACTCGTGTGCGTGTGCAATAGCCTCTTGCGGAGTAGCAATTTTTAATTTTATCGGCGAAAAAGTTATATTCTCAAGGACGGTCTTGTGCGGAAAAAGATTGAACTGCTGAAAAACCATTCCCATTTTCTGCCGCAGCAAACGTAACTTTTCTTTGCTGGCGCCATTCACATTCTCGCCTTCAAACAGGACCTTACCTTCATAATCATCTTCTAGACGATTCAAACAACGCAGCAAGGTGCTTTTCCCACTCCCAGAAGGGCCAATTAGAACAACTTTTTCAGATTTTTTAACATCAAATGAAATATCTTTTAAAACCACATTATCGCCAAAAGCCTTTTTAAGGCTGCTGACCTCAATAATACTTTCTCCAGCACTCATTTTTTTATCCCCTCTCTAATTGCTTCGCAGGTACTTGCGTCCCATCTTCTTCTCCAGAAGCTGCATCAGCTGCGACAAAATAAAGGTCAGGACAAAATAGATCAGTGCGGCAACGATCAGCGGCGGTACAAAGTCATACAGAGTTCCACCGACTCCCAACGCTTGAGCCGTAACCTCTTGAACACCAATATAGAACAAAACTGACGATTCCTTGACCAAGGAAATAAATTCATTCCCAAGCGCTGGCAAAATATTCCGAACAGCCTGTGGCAAAACAATTGAAAACATCGTTGTTCTATCACTCAGACCTAGTGAA
The DNA here is from genome assembly GCF_001434935.1 of Liquorilactobacillus uvarum DSM 19971. Taxonomy (GTDB): domain Bacteria; phylum Bacillota; class Bacilli; order Lactobacillales; family Lactobacillaceae; genus Liquorilactobacillus; species Liquorilactobacillus uvarum. The sequence continues at coordinate 28,060 of NZ_AZEG01000001.1, forward strand.
AGTCCTGCCTCTGTCTGCCCGTTCGAAATGGAAATGATACCAGAACGGAAAATCTCTGCGGTGTATGCACCTGAGTTAATTCCTAGCGCAATTGATCCTGGAATAACACGATCAAGTCCTGAACCTAAAAACTGAATCTGCGGTACTTCTAAAACCTTCGATAAGGTATAGTAAATCAACATTACCTGAATCATAGCGGGAGTTCCTCTGACAATTGCGATATAAACACGTGCAATGTACGAAAGAAACTTTATTTTTGAAAGACGCATCATAACGAAAATCAATCCAAGCAAAATTCCGATCATGATCCCGATTATGGAAATAATAATCGTTTGCGCAGTTCCTTCAACAAACACTGGATAGTACTGCTTTAAAAAATCAAACATATTCTTCACCCTTTACTTGATTCGGTTAATCTGAATTCTTAGCTTGCAGATCCTCAGCTTTCTTAAACATCTTGTCTAATTCGCCGCTCTTTTTCAGTTTAGTAATTTGTTTATTTACACGTTTCAACAAGGCTTTATCTGATTTCCGTGCCGCAATATTAACAGAACGTTGATCTTTTGGTGTCGTTAATTTGACCTTGGCAATTGCATACTTGTCAGGATATTGTCTGATGTAGTTATTAGCAATTTCATTTTCAACGACCACACCACTCAACTTGCCTTGCGATAATTCAGTAGTTAAACCAGTTAAAACACCTTCGGTAACAACGTTGCTTCCCTTCAACTGAGACTTAGCAATTGATTCTTGTGTTGTCGTCTGCTGTGCACCAATTTGCTTGCCCTTAACATCAGAAACACTATTAAATTTATTTGCATCTTTCTTTTGAACTAACAGCACATTTTCAACTGTGTAATAAGAATTGGAAAAAGCAACAGCCTTTTTACGTTCATTAGTTGAAACCATCCCAGCCATAATCAAATCAATCTTATTATTTTTTAACTCTGAGATTAGAGATGGAAATTCTGTATTTTCGATCTTAAGTTTGACACCCAGATCATCCGCAATTTTCTGTGCAATCATCATATCGTAACCAACAATTTTCTTCTTTCCATTTTGCATAATTGGAAATTCGAAAGGTGCATAGTCTGCAGAAGTCCCCACCACTAAGGTTTTCTTATCCTGAATCTTTTTGACACTGTTATCTGAATTTTTATTGCCGCAACCTGCAAGAACAAGTCCTAATGCCATTACTGTTCCAAGCATCCCCAAAGTCTTTTTAAATGTTAATTTCATGATTTCTCCCCCAATTTTATATTAGCCACGTTGTAACGGAAAAGTCATACAGTGCGGACCGCCGCCCGCTTTCAAAGTTTCAGTTATATCTAGTTCAATCACTTTCATTCCATGCGACCGCAGTGATTGATTAACTGCTGTATTTTGTTTCAAAGATAGAACTCGTTTAGCTCCTAAGCTTTCTAGATTGCATCCATGCTTGAAAATAGCCTCTTCTGGTACTGGAATAATTTCAATTTCCAGTTTTTCCAGCAGTTGTAAAAACGATGTAGGCAGCCCCTCCTTATAGGCAACTGCGAGATGATCATCAACAAGATTAAAGCACATATCAAGATGCAGATAGCGCGGATCTGCTGGGACTGGATAAACCTCATATCCCAAAGGTGATAATCCGGCCTTGATTTCCTCAAACCCTTTCTCGTTTGTACGATCGATAATTCCTACTGCAATTATTTTCTCAGTCAGAAAGGCAAAGTCTCCGCCTTCAAAGTAGCCTTCTTTGACCTCCGTTATCTTAGGAATTCCCAATTTCTTCATCTTATCTGCGTACGCTTTTCTTTCAGGAAAACGCAGATCTTTTTTAAACCGGCCAAGAATATAACCTTCTTTGACACAACCGCCAAAATCACGTGCAAAAACTGCATTTGTCATCTCTGGAGTTGCGGTTTGCTGTTCAACCTTGATTCCAGCCTGACGATAAGCTTCAACAAGCTGTTCAAATTCAGCAGACAGTTTTTCTCGATCCAATGGTTGATCAGCATATTTTTTTGAAATCTCATTGATCGGTGCTGCTTCTTCCAGATAGGTTGGTGGGCAGATCAAAACTTTTTTTAACTCAGAAGTTCCATTACGTACAAACATTGTTCCACTCCTCACTTTTTCCAAGTTTTTGCTGTAAAGTCACGAATCAGTTTAGGCAAAAATTCAAACGAATACGGCTTATAGACTCGTTCCTTCCAGGTGTGTGCTCCTTTGCCAAATACACCAATGTCAACAGCTGGAATACTTAATGAGCGCATTTTATCGTAAGGCAGCGGGTAAATTTTCCCAGCAAGCGGGAAATTCTCAGTCAGTTTATTAATCTCCGCATTAGTTTCATCAATTGCCAAGTAACTGCTGTCAGACAGATAAGGAAAGAACTGTTTCATTTTAAAATCTTCTTCTTGTCCATAGTCAGTCAGAGTTGCTTTGAGCTTTTGATAAATACGTGAATCTTGTGCAATACTGTTATGCGGACAGAATGGAGGTGCTAAAAACAGAACCACTTTTGCCACATTATCATTGAGCTGTTTATCTAAATAATCAATTAATGCAAAACCGATTTCTCTTTTATCAAGCCCTTGGTTTTTCAACCAAAAAGAATGTATCAAGTCATCCACTTGAACACCTTCTTGATGAAGATAGTCCAAATACTCAGCGAATGTGAACACCTTAATTTTTCGTTCATCCTGAACTGCCGGAAATGACAAGCCATTCAGATACGCGGACTGCTTTGCTGCCAAATCTGCGACTAAATCACTACAATCGTGCTGAACTGCTTCTTTTAAATGCTGCAAGATCTCATAAACGGGACGCTTGTATGTGAATGTATTAAAGTACATATGCGTAACCTTAGCAGTTTGAACATTATAGAAATCCTTTTGATCTCGAAGCATCAGACATGATGACGGCAATATTTCTTCATCTGGAATATCTTCCACAAACTCTGGATTATTATTAATCAACAAATTGATACGGCTAGCAACCAACGTAGAATCAACTCCAGCATATGTGTTACCAACATGTGTCTCGATCCCTTTAATGTAAAAACAAGTTAAAGCTTTGCCTGCAGCCCCATAATAGATATATTTCTGCTGATCTCCTTCATATTTGGGACTGATAAAATCTGTATTAACAGCCACTTCATAAGTTAGGTTATAATTCTGCTTTAATTTTTCTAATTCATCTAGTGAAGCAATTGCACCACTGTGATCATTTTCTTCAACACAATTACCCATAAATAGCAGATTCCCCATCATCTCTTCTGGATGCTCACTATAGTGGAGTAGATTAGCAAGATTAACAGCATCTCCACTTTTCATATCCAATGCTCCGCGGCCAAAAAGCCAATCACCTGAAAGTGCATCTTTTTGAATATCTGGATCCTCACTATAGCCTTTAAAATATTCATTCAGTTGATCTGAATCCAGTGCCTCCTCTTTTAAAACTCCAAAATCGTCGATTCCAACAGTATCCATATGTGAATGATAAATGACTGTCTTTGTCGCCCCTTCCTTCTTTATAAAGGCAAAAACATTCTTTCTTCCCAATGAGTCACCCGGAAGTTTCTGAGTCCATACAAAATCAGGATGTTGTTGAAAAAATGGGAAACTACGTAAAATTTTTTCAACTTCCTCAGCAATTGCAACTTCACCAGCAGTACCATTAACACTTTTCACACTAACAAGCTTGCGTGTAATTGCTTCTATTCGCTGTTCATCTGACAATAATTCTAGTTCTTGATACATCTCCACCACTTCCAAGTTATAAAAAAATATAATTAAAACTTAATGTGATTATAATTTACTCTCAATGTCATGTCAATAAATATAACAATGCCTAAAGACTGAAACTTTTTGCTTTCAAAAGTCAGCGAGCAATCTACTAACTGCTATTATGCATAAAACTGTAGTGTTACAGTTTACATGTTAATATATATTCTTGATTGCGGTTTAAATATTCAACAATACTTTTTGACCTTTATTATCTCAAGTAATGGGTAACTGTTGCACTAGCTATATGGACGGCTGTATGTTATGTCTTTTAACATTCAAAGGAGAATGCGCTTATTATGCCCACTTTCATTCACAATTCAGCCATCGTAAAAACATCATCCAGATTAAATTTAAATGAGTTTCAATTTAGTTTTCACGTGATTTTTAGTAAAAATCATTAATTCAAAGCATACTTTGAATTATGCATACACTTTTTCCCCCATTTGGTGCCGGGTCAAAAAAATGTAGCTTAAACCGATTTTAAAATTTTTGCATTATTGTTTGTTGAAATCAGCTAAAAATGCATGAACAAAAAGAATGTGTATAAAAAGTTGGTAAAAACTTGAGTACGAATACAAAGTTAGGAGGAAAACTTATGGACACCTGTTATACAGCATCGCTAAAGAAACTAACGCATAACTCAGCTTTTGAACTAATTCCCTTTTGGATTGTGAGAATTACACCTAAATTAGGCTACATTCGTAACTCTAAATTAAAGCCGAACAACTATCGATAGGCTAAATAAAAGATCCAGTTAGAAACTGATTATAGTCAATTTCTAACTGGATCTAATCTTAGATTATCTTATTCGGTAAGGCTCAACACTTATCAATCTTTTGCATTACAGTCTTTTTGAATATATATATTTCTGCTAAACTGCCATATTTTAAAACTTTAATTTAATTTATATAATGTGCCACTTTGTCCTCCCATCGATCCACCTGATGGCTGGGATTGATTCTTAGACATTCCTTTTTGCCCTTGACCACCAGCGCTAGGCTTTTTCATCCCGCTAGGAGCTTTGCCGCCGGTTTTTTGACCTTTTGCAGCCATTTTTTTGAATGAACCTTTAGGCGCTTGTCCTTTTTGACCATTCGGTCGTCCCGTCGTTCCACGTTTGTTCAGTGAGGTACCTTGCTGTTTTTGATTAGAAGTTGCGGAAGTTGTATCTGTATATTCTTTTGTTTTAACTTTGGTTCCATGTTTTTTAACCCATCTAATAATAGAACTGCTTGTTGTTTTGCCTGAAAGATAGAAGTACTTGACTTTTCCTTCTTTGACCATTTTTTTGAACTGTGCGAGAGAAATTGCATTATCCGTACCATTGTATCCGCCAATTGTCATCACAGCTCTTTTTGTTTTAATAATATATGGTGCAGCTGTATTAGAGTCCATTGTTGCGAACAAATACTTAGTATTTTTAGTGTTTTTTTCAAGATACTTGATCATTTTTGTATTTGCACTCTCACTGCCTAGACCACCACTAGATTGACCAGAATTACTTAGCAGGTCAGGCCCAGCCGACGGAATTGCATCAGATGCTCCTGCTAAAGTAGGTGTCAAAGACCAGAACCCGGGGGCAAGAGTTAAAAACGCCACTGCTAAAGCTCCATAGATCAAATTTTTGTGCAACTTCTGATAGAATACTGCCAAAAGTGAAGTTCCTATCGTTCCTACAATAATTGTCCAACTGAGCCACGGGTAATAACTGTAGACATACCAAGCTTGCAATCCTGCAGTTATCCAAAAGCCGCTGGCTATCAAATAAAGTTGCCAACGATCACGTTGTTTCTTTAGTGATTCGATAAACGTCGTTACACCAATAGCCGATAGAACGGCCAGAGGTGGGGCAAGCATAATCATGTAGTATGGATGGAAAAAACTGGCAATACTGAAAAAACCAGCGACTGGAACTAACCAGCCAGCCCAATAAAGCAGCTGTTGTTGCTTTTGAGTCGTTTTCCACCATTTTTTCTGACGTTTAACTTCATACAGGTATGCAGCAATTAAACCTACAAGAGCTAAGGGAAATAGCCAGCTGACCTGTTGACCCAGAGCTTTTTGTAAAAGCCTAGACGGCCCAGCAGTTCCAATGTTAAAGGCTCCGCTGCCTCCACCTTGAGTACCCTGTCCTCCAGTTTGTTGTTTTCCCATTTGTTGGCCGCCCTTATTGGCTGTAGCAGTAGCTCCAGGAGATTTCATTTTCTTGCTGCCAGTTGGTCGATTTTTCGTTTTTCCTTGCGCTGGTTGTTTTTTCTGAGAGTTCCCCATTCCGCTGAATCTTCCGCCAGTTCCTGTTGACTGTCCTAACAAACGCTGACTGCCGTTATAACCAAAAGCTAAGTTTAGAACAGAATTAGTAGAGGAACTTCCAATATAAGGGCGTTTGCTGGAACTAGTCGAATCAACAGCCAACGGCCATAATAGTGTGAAGATAGTTACAGCAGCCGTTGCAACAAATAAATGCACCACCTTCTTCTTCCAGCCAACCGTAGAAGCAATCCAATAGAAAAAGTACATTGCCGGCAAAACCATGAATGCTTGCAGCATCTTAATATTAAAAGCAATCCCAATTAGAGCAAATGCAATTGCTACAAGCCATACTTTATGCTTTTTCACCGCCAACTGCAGGATATAACCTGCTAATAACAAGAAGAAAACCAAAGTTGCATCCATATTATTTGTGCGCGAGTCAGCAACAACGATCGGTGTAATTGTCATAAAAAGGGCACCTAAATTGGCAGCAAGTCTGCCAAAATATGGCCGAATCATCTTATAAATCAAAGCAACCGAACCAATTCCGAATAAAACTGAAGATAAAACAATACTCCAGCTATGTAGCCCAAAAATTTTGACACTCGCAACCATAAACCATAACGCAACTGGAGGCTTATCAACAGTGATAAAACCTGCAGGATCAAAACTCGCATACCAAAAGTTTTTCCAACTTTTGCTCATACTGATAATAGCAGATGTATAAAAATCATTTGATGAACCTGCTTTCCAAATACTCCAACCATATAAAAAAGCGGCGAAAATTAAAATACCTATTAGCCACCCGTCTAACCGTTTAAACTTTTCTTTCATTCATTACTCACATCCCTCTCTTTTTTGAATAAACATTACTAAGTAGTCTAACCAAGCATTTCCAACACAACAACATGCATATACAGGCCATACACATAAGATTAAGCCTACTTTTTTTAGCTACTTTATATAAATCAATATTTTTTCCTTAAGAGTTATTAATTTTTTATATAGAAATCGCGTCTAACTAAACTGCTTTTTGAAAAAGGCAAAAAGCTTACTGCATTGACTTGAACAAATTTATTCAAACAATAAGTTGCTCAAGACTATCTAAACAATTTGTGTAATTAATAGCAAAACATCCTTCCCTAAAACAGAAAGAGTACATTAAAATAAATCAAAATTTTTCTTATGTGATAAAAAAACAGTATACAAAAAGCAGCCTGATCAATGATAAAAAACTGACAACAGACTGCTATTTAAAAATATGCTTTTTTCATCCTAAAACATTATTAGATGTAGATCTTTTATTTTAAAATTATTTTCTTATGAAACAACCGTTAATTGTAACTATTTTTAATAAAATCAACTAACCGTGTCATACCTTCCTTAATAACTGTCGTCGAAGAAACTAAGCTTACTCGCAAATACCCTCTCCCTTTAGAACCAAATGTGCTGCCTGCCACAACCGCTATATGTTTTTTTTCTAATAATTTTTTTGCAAATTCAATATCATCAGCACTATCTAATGGTAGTTTCACCCATAGGAAAAAAGTTCCAGCTGATGGAAGAACCTCTATTTTAGCTTCTTTTAAAATTGAAAGTGCCACATTACGTCTAGTAAGATATGTCTGTTTTAAATTTGCTCGTTCCATGTCTTGTGTTTTTAACGCAAAACTAGCAGCATCTTGAATAGCTCCAAACGTACCTCCAAGCGAACTTTGCACATATTGCTTTAGCAACTTTATTACCTTGCGGTTGCCAACTGCAAATGCAATTCTCCAACCAGCCATATTAAAAGTTTTGGAAAGTGTGTAAATTTCGACTCCTACAGTTTTTGCATTACGAGTAGCTAAAAAACTGGGCGCTTTTTTTCCAAAACTAATATCTGAATAGGCAAAATCGTGTGCAACGACAATTTCATTTTTTTCAGCAAAATGGACAACATTTTCAAAAAAATCTGATGTAGCCCCTGCACCTGTAGGATTATGCGGATAATTCAAAAACATTAACTTAGCTTTTTTCCGAATATCAGCCGGAATTTGTTTCAAATCAGGTAAATATCTATTCTTTGCAGTGAGCTCCATTCGATAGACCTTTCCTCCAGCCATATAAGCACCATTTTGATACCCAAAAAATGCTGGATCTGGACTAAGAATAACTTCATTTGGATTCACCAGAATCATCGGTAATGCCGTCAACGCTGCAAGGGATCCATTAAAAATGGTAACTTCATCTCTTTGCAGATGTACTCCATACTCTTTTAAATAAAAGTTTATAATTTCAATTTTTAAAGATTCTTTTCCTCCATATGGTGGATATCCATGATTTTTTGGATTCAATGATTCTTCATTTAACTTTTCAACAATGTTCGGTGATGTAGGAAGATCTGGATTACCGCGACCCAAATTAATAACTTTAATTCCTTGATCGTTTAATCTTTGAATATGATTTTGTTGTTGCGCCAAAAAATGTGCTGTACGCCTATTAATCCTGTCAGAACTTTTTATCTCCATCAATACTGTACCTCTTCCAAATAATCCAATGCCTGGAAAACTCTTTTTACTGAAATATCAGGAAAAACAGAACGCATTCTAGTATTATCTTTAGCAACGACAACATTAGCCAACACAGCTCGTTTTTTCTTATCATTTTTAAAATTTAACTCAGCTAAAGTAGTTGGTAATCCTAGTTTGTGATAAAAAGAGACCAGTTTTTTTATCACATTAAATTCCTTCTCAAGAGTCAGCTGAAACAAAATTCCTACTGCAACAATTTCACCATGTGTTTTGTGGTAACCCGGACATGCTTTGATATAACCATTGTAAAAACTGTGAGCTGCCACACTGCGGCCGTTTAGACCAGCCATACCATCCACTGAAGCTGCTACTAAAAAAATTGTATCCAAAAGGTTTTTTAATTCTTCTTCATCTAATAATTTTAAATTATCCACCTTGAGGATCTGTTCTTTACAAATTTCAATCAATTTTCGTGAGATTTCTAGAATTACCTTGTTAGTTTTACTAATTGGAATTCTTCTGCGAATTTCATACCATTTTGCAAGTGTATCTCCAATTCCAGAAAGAAAATACTGGTATGGAGCTTGTCTCAATAGTTCAGGTTCTACCAAAACAGTATCAACACTTTGAGAATGTCGAACAGCAGAAAGCATCTCATGTTTTTCTGAGTAAACAATACTTTTAGTAGTAATGCAAGCACAATTTGAAGGCAACGTTGGAATGCTAATCAACGGAATTTTCAGGTTATTTGCAACACATTTAGCCGTATCTAGTAATTGCCCTCCTCCCAGCGCCAGTAGCACATCACCTTTTCTAGTTTCTTCTGTTAACCTTCCAATTTCAGTAAAGGTACAGTTTCCTTTGAAGAGCAGCGTAGTATAGTTAACGAACAAATTATTGTCGACAAATCCCTTAACTGCCTGCTTTACCTGTTTATCAGTCATAATCACAGGTGAATTAAATGCTCGTTCTTCAATCAACTCTGTTATTTTTTTAAGAACACCCCGTTCGTTAAGATACTGCTGTGGGCTCAAGATAACACTATTTTTTGTAATCATAGAAAATTATCACCTATTTCTTGCGATTCTGCATAAGGATCATCCACTAATCGATGGTACTTGAAGGTTTGATCAACCAATTGCTGAAATTGTAATAATGAAGCGGCAATTCCAGCCGTACCATCATAGTATCCGAGCGCTGCTGTCAAAACATCAGGATTTTTTCGTTCAAATGCTTGCAACCATTTGAAGGTCCCATCTTTTTTAATAGCGCGATTAAGCAAAATATCAGCGGTTGCCTTTGCTTTTTGAAAATAATTCTGATTTTTTGTTGCTAGAAAAACACCAATATATAATTGAAGTACACCTGCAGTCCCGCAGCAATAATTGTCTGTATTCCAAAAACCTGATGATCGTTCTTCTGGCACATGTAATACCGAAAGTCCATTAATTGCTTTATAAAAATCTTTTAAATAATCTTTTTGTTTAGTTATCTTATAATATTCGAAAAAATATCTTGAAACGCCTACTGGCCCCCCGCAGTATCCTGCATAGCACATATGATTATCATCAGGTAAATAATGTGGCAGTAAAATAGCATCTCCAGCTACTGTCATCTTTTCATAAAATTCCTTAATACCATCAGTAGCCCGCAAAAAACGCGAATCATCAGTTATTTGATAGATTTTCAAAAGTGTATATGCTACTCCGGATGGTCCTAGAGGAAAGCCTGTATTAAATTTTCCGATCGGTCCACCTACATACTTCAAGTCTAACCCGATAAAATAATTACCATAGACAGGGTCATGTTTTTGTTGAGTAAGCAAAAACTCTCCGTATCTTCTAATGGCAGAATTTAAACCCGGCAACTCATACTTTCCAACAAGCGAGATTAAAAATAAAACTGTACCAGAATCGGCAACAATTCCTGATTGCCCACTCCAACAGCCTTCTTTATTTTGTTCCTTGATAATCTCATTGGTAATTTGCGTGACAATCTCTTTAAACCTTTTCTCTTTTGTAAGTTCATATAATTCATTTAGAATATACGCAACGCCCGCATACCCGGTCGTAAAGGCATACTTTGAAAAAGCTTTTTTTAAATTTCTGCGCTGCGACCAACGATAAACCAAGTAATTGCCTGCTTGGGTTGCGATCTTCAGATACTCATCTTTTGTTGTTGTTTCGTATAAGCCTAACAACAACTTAATAATTCCAGAGCTGCCTGCATATAAGCTGATTTCATCATAATATTTCCATCCCCCTTGAAATGCATTAGTAATGTCCCAGTAGATTCCTTCATTACTTTCTATCTTATATTGATCAATATATTTAAATGCCTGTTCAGCACCTTGTAAATATTTTTTCATTCGAATCTCCTATTCGTAAATTTGATTTAATTTTTTCTCCATCAATGTTTGCAATAAGGAATAAAAATAAATTAGGATCACGTATAAAATACCTACTACAATGTACACATTGAAATACTGAAAATTTTCTGATGCAATTAATTTACCTTGTCCAAAAATTTCAGTTACTCCAATCGAAAAAGCAAGTGATGTCTCTTTTATGAGCCCAATAAATGTATTTCCTATTGGCGGCACAATGTATCGAAAAGTTTGCGGTACAATAATTTTCCGATAAACTTTAGCCTTGCTCAATCCCAAAGAACGCCCTGCCTCCATTTGTCCCTTATCAACTGAAAGAATACCGGAACGAAAAATTTCTTCCAGATAAGCAGCCTCTTTGAAAGCCAAACAGAATGTAGCAACGGCAAAAGCCGAAATATCGTCTTCAGTATGCAGTAATTGTGGCACACCATAATATGCAATAAATAGAAGCACTAGCGTTGGAAATCCACGAAAAATCAATGTATAAGTCCTAGTAATCCATTGGAGTTTAGGAATATAAAACACAATAGTTAATAAAACTCCTAGAAAAATTGCAAGAACCATTGCAAAAACTGCCATAAAAATAGTGACTGGTAAATAACTTGCAATTTTAGGTACTATTTCCAAAATATACTTAATATTCAATGCCACCACTCCTACTTTTGAGTTACATCCTCATTAAAATATTTCTTTGAAATTTTGCTCAATGTTCCATCTTTTTCAAGCGTTTTTAACGCATCACTAATTTTTTGTCGTAATTTTTGATCTTGTTTTTTCTTAAAAGGATATGCAGCTTTATTTTCACCGATAACATCTTTTAAGATCCGTAAGTTAAGTTTTTGTTTTTTAATAGTAGTTTGCAGGAATTGACGCTGATTTAATACACCATCTACTTTTCCCGAATTAGCATCCGTGAAAACTGCATTTCGATCATCATATGTTTTAATATTGACTTTTGAATTATATTTTTTTAACAAATCAATGTTGCTAGAACCAATCGTTGCTGAGACAGTTTTTCCTTCCAGATCTTTAACCGATTTATATTTTGAATCTTTCAAAACAGCAATCTGTGCTGGATATCGAGAATAAACTCGTGAAAAATTATAATTTTTTTGTCTTGCTGGTAAAACAGTTACAGCATTAGCAATAGTGTCAATCTTCCCCGAGTCCAATGCTCCAAAAAGACCTGGGACATCACCAATCACTTTCCAACGAACTTTATAGCCAATTTTTTTGGCAACCTCATTTGTCACATCAATATCAAAACCTACTAATTTATCATTTTTCTTATACGAATTTGGATATGTCTGAGCAGTGGTACCAACCGTTAATGTTTTTTTATTATCAGCACTGCCTTTTGAACAGCCCGAAACTAATACCCCTAGCGAAATAAAACCAATTATTAACGTTAAAAACTTTTTGTTAAATTTGAATTGCATGTCGTCTCCTCCGATTATGAATATTTCTTAAATATGCTTCACGTAATAACTATTTGTATTAATCTATCTAAAAACTGCTTCTGTATATTAACATTCTATGTAACCCCGCCTTCCTTACTTAAAAATACAAAAAGTCCCTGTGCAACTAAATTGCACAGGGACGAAAATATCGCGGTACCACCCATTTTTATAACTGCCTAACATAGCAATTACCTTTAAATGCACTCCTTTGAGTACATAGAGGAATTATACCGTAATCCTAACGTGTTTCAAGCTTGCACTTGTAAACATAGCCATGGGTTCATCTTCATTAACTTTTTTGCTGCGTCTTTTCACCGCCCAACGCTCTCTGAAAACATACTAAGCTAACTACTCTTCCCAATACCGCTTAATAATATGAGTAATAATTAATCTGTATCTTACCTTAAGCTAATTAAATCGTCAACATATTTTAATATAAATCATAGATTTTCTTGAAAAAACTTGACGAAACTACCAGTTTAACTAATTAACGATGCAAATAAAATAATATTTAAGTCCCAATGGTAAATTGAGAAGTTTATCCCTTATCTGGATACAAATTATTTCACAATAAACGGATGAAATCTTTCTTGTAACATAACATGTAGCAACTTTAAACTATTCTATTATTAAGTATGGAGTTTATCTCCACTCGCTGCTGTAAGGTCATGACTACTACTGAAAAACAAAAAGCAATTATGCCTCTATATTTCAAAGAATTTAATAACAAAATTATTGGCAATCCTGCACAAAAACATTAAACTGATTGTTAAATATGGTCATAAACAACTATTGTAAACAATCTAAAGAGGTGCCGCGTCTATGCAAATGGTGAACTTATTAAAAGCAAACGAACTAAAAAACATCAAATTAATTGCCGGAGCCAACGGAATTGATCGTGATACTAAACTGATTGGAATGATTGAAGCACCTGATATTGAATCTTACTTGTTTGCCGGTCAATTATTAGTTACAACCGGCTATCACTATTATCAAAACATTGATCGCCTAACAGAATTAATAAAAAAAATGTCCGCAGTTGGATGTGCCGGCTTGGGGATCAAAGCAAACCGTTATTTTAAAAAAATTCCTAATGAAATTATTCAACTCGCAAATTCCTTGGATTTTCCCTTATTATTGACTCCAGCAAAAGAATCCCTAAGCCAGACGGTCTCCTCACTAATTAAAGTTGTCATTAAATCTGATGTTCTCAGACTAAGTCGAGCTATTCAGCAAAATCAGCAGCTTTCACAATTGGCACTTAACAACACAAAATATAATGTTTTCTTAGACCAGTGTGCCATTTACTTGAAGCATGACATTGTTTTATTAGACAGTCATTTCCGAGTGCGCTTTACAAATCAAGCCATTTGGGATCAACGTGAAAAAATCTCAAGTGATCTTCGTAACACGGCTCAGGGCAGCTACTTATCATTAAGTAAAGAAATAACTATTAATTGCGGCAATCGCAGACTTCGGATCATTCCACTAATGGTCATGTATTCAGAAAATAAATCATTTATTGGAATTTTCGATTTGGAAAAGTTAACTTCAATGCAGCAACTTCAGCTCCAACAAGTACAAAATATTATTAGTTTGATGAATAGTAGAACCGATGTCAGAAAAGAAGATGCAAGTCACCAACTCAATGAATTTTTTAACAATGTCTTGACTGGTCGAATCAGTATCGACTTGACAGACCAACACCCAGATAAATTGAACATTAATCTGCAAGAAAATTGTTACTGTGCAGTTTGTGGATTACAACCTGCTAAAAATGGCGTGCTCTTATTTTTAAATCAAGTCGAACAAGTTCGACACTTAAGCGACTGGTTTATTGACGAATACAATATTCGTGCAACCAGTTTTGTTTCTCAGCAACAGCTCGTCCTAATTATTTCCGACTCTCAAAATCCCGAACATTTTCTCAGTGCTCTCGCCCTATTTCTTAAAAAGATGTTTGGCAATCGCTATCTTTTAAAAATCGGTCTAAGCCATGCAAAATTACCGGTCAATCAACTGCCATCCCTATATCACGAAGCAAAAAAAGCTTACACATTAGCCGAGCAGTCGAATATTGTCATTCAACAGTTTCGTCCTAAAAAAGTTTCAGAATTATTGCAGTTAATTCCAAAAAACGAGGCAAATTCATTTGTTACCGAAATTCTTGGTCCCCTTCTGCAAATTAAAAATAAACAAGAGATGGATGATTTATTAGCAACTCTCAAACTTTATCTTTATAACCATCAACAGATTAATTTGGTTGCTCAACAGCTATTTATCCACCGAAATACAGTAGTTTATCGGCTTAAAAAGGCCGCAGATATACTCCAGTTAGACTACAAAGATCCCGAAGTTGCTCAACGGCTGCTAGTAGCATTGCTATTACTCTGATAATCATTTATAACTCGTGCCTTAAATAAGGTCCACAATCAAATGTTAGATAATATAACATTTGATTGTGGACCTTAACTAATTTCTGATAAATTTTTGTACCCTCTGTCTAATGCACATTATCAAAATTCTCATAGAATTATAATTAATTATTAAAAAAGATGTTCCCAATTCATTTTTCTTTGTGAATGTTCAAAAATCGATTCAGCAATTTTAGAAAGGATTTGTTAACTATGAAATATGACTCAGTTATTATAAATGGAAAAATCGTAACACCCAACAAAGTATTTGAAGGTGAGCTAGCAATCAAAAATGGCAAAGTAGCTGCTATCGGAAAAAAACTTTCAACTGAAACAGAGCAGGTCATTGATGCTGAAGGACAGTTTGTTCTCCCTGGCATGGTAGATGCTCACGTTCACATTAACGAACCTGGTCGCAGCGATTGGGAAGATTACCATACTGGTAGCCAAGCATTAGCTGCCGGCGGTACCACTAGTATGGTCGTCATGCCTCTCAATGCTTTGCCAGCCAGAACGACAGCAAATGAGTTCAATCGTCATCGAGCTATTGCTGAAGGAAAATCTTATATCGATTTTGCCCTATACGGTGGCCTAGTTCCGGGCAATCTAGATGAAATTTCTAAATTAGCTGCTGCTGGTGCTGCTGGATACAAAGCCTTCATGGCAACGACAGGCACCGATATTCCCGGTGATTTTAAAAATGTTGATGATTATGAACTGTATCGCGGTATGCAAGCTATTCAAAAAACGGGTTTACGCTTGTCACTACATGCTGAAAATCCTGTTTTGACCGATCGATTTGCCGAAGAAAAAATCGCTAATCATCAAACTAAAATTCAAGATTATATTGATTCCCGACCACCAATGGTTGAAGTCGAGGCTGTTCTTCGAGCATTATACTTTGCAAAAATGACTGGCTGTAAACTGCATTTCGTTCATCTCTCAACCGGTGAAGCTGTTGAAAAAGTTCAAGAGGCTCAAGCTCAAGGACAAGATGTAACGTGCGAAACCTGTGTTCATTATCTGACGCTTGACACAGATGATTTTCAAAACATCGGCCCACTTGCAAAATGTTCACCAGCTTTAAGAACAAAAGATGTTCAAGCACAACTTTGGAAAAAGGTTCAAGAAGGTGCGCTGAATGCTGTCACTTCTGACCACTCACCAGCACCTGCCAGCATGAAAGCCAATCCCAACGATAATATTTTTGAAGTTTGGGGCGGTATCAGTGGTGCTCAAAATAACGTAGACCTTTTTTATGACGTGGCCGTCAAATCAAAGCGGCTCACTATTCTTCAATTCGTTCAATTAATTGCATCCGGTCCAGCCGATTTATTTGGTTTAAAAAGTAAAGGATCCCTTGAAGTAGGTAAAGATGCCGACATCATATTCCTAGACCCGACCCAAAGTTATATCTTAAGTAACGATGACCTCTACTATAAAAATAAGTTTTCTGCTTATGAAGGATTTGAAATTCATGATCGGATCACACGCACTATTCTACGTGGCAAATTTCTATTAAACCAGAAAGTGAAGGGAGAAGCAGCCTATGCAGACGACACTGACACAACGCAAACCATTCACAATTGAGGATGCACCAGTTTCAGAGGATTTAAAACCAATTTCAAACGACCATCGGACTGTTGGCGTTTTTGCTTACATGTCAATGTGGCTAGGTGATGGTTTCAACATTGGCAATATCACACTAGGATCTTCACTTGTAGTTGCCGGAACCGCAACCATGAGTTTAACGCAAACATTAGTTGCAGCCGCTATCGCCATCTTTATTATATCTGTCATTTTTGCCCTAAACGATCGTTTTGGTTATTTAACCGGTGCACCATATGTCATGCAACTTCGCCTATCGTTTGGAAAAACCGGTGCAAAATTTGCTAGCTTACTTCGAGGAATCCCTGCCATTATCTGGTTCGGTTTTCAAAGCTGGACTGGAGCTTTAGCGTTAAATCAAATTGCAAAAATTATGACGGGCGGATCATTTAATAATACAGCAATTTGTTTTGTGATTATGCAAGTTGTGCAAGTTTTAATTGCCTTAAAAGGCTTCAAATCAATTAAAGTTGTTACTTCAATTATCTCTGTGATTGTAATGATTGCCCTATTTGGTGTTTTCGTGTTACTGATTACCCAGCACGGCACGGTTATTCAATCAAAACTCATTAATGTTCACGGATCATGGGGCTTGACATTCTTTAGCTTTATTGTCGCTTTTTTAGGCAACTATACTGCTATCTTTGAATCGGCAGCAGATTATTCCCGAGAACTCAAGCCAAATTTATCTAATAAATATCGGGGATTCTTATATTTTCTCCCTATCACAGTTGCTTATGGCATTACAATCGTCACTGGTGCCATGCTAGCGGCAGTTACTGGTATCTCTAGTCCTGTTAACGCAATGTCTCACATTTTCAATAACAATCTGATCACTTTGTTTGTTTCCGGCTTCATTATTTTAGGAGTAATTACCACTAACTCCGTTGCAAACATTATGCCTCCAACTTACATTTTGACATCTCTTCTTAAAATGCCGCAGAAATGGGCAATTGCCATTGTAGGCCTGCTGGCAGCATGCTCATTTCCGTGGTTGCTGGTGCAAGACTCTTCCTCAGCTGGGTTGGCACTCTTCATTCGCTCATATTCTGTCTTTTTAGGACCCATGACGGCCATTATTCTTGTTGAATACTATATTGAACGTCATCAATCTATTAATTTGGAGACTTTGTATAATGATAACAAACAACAAGCTGTTAAATGGAATGCCCCAATTGCGTTGGCAATAGGTGCCATAGTAGCTTTGATGCAAGTTGATCTATCATGGATTATTGGCTTTGTTGTTGGTGGAATTGCTTACTTAGTATTGAATCGAATTCGTAAAGAAAAACGCGATCTACCAGAAAATGAGCAAATTGAACAGATAGATTTGGAATAATTTTCTAAAACTTATCTCGTATCCCCAAACTTGCCTTTTAAATTTGAGATTTTAGCGGGAAAATGCCTTACCCGAAAAACCGTCGTTAACAGTAGTTGGTCAGATAAAAGTTTTATCACTGAGAATTCAGTTCAATAATATTAAATTAAGATAAAAAAAGGATCTCTGATGCCCATAATTATCAGAGATCCTTTTTTGAGTTTTTATACTCCTTTATTTATAAAAAATCCACTCTCCATGGGGAAGTTTCCCTGTATAATTTGATTCTACCAATTGAATTAAATAATTTATTTTTATCATGAATAGCTTTCTTAGCTTTTTCAATAACTGACGGAAACAAATTATTTGGATTCCCCAACCTTCTTCTGATAAAATTTTTCGTGCATGTTTATTGTTTTGCTCTATAAAAAGAAACAAAAGGTCATGTGACTTGCTAAATAGTCAAATAAGCTTGACATCTAAGTTAATCAAAAACGAAAACTTTGTTTTATAGCAACTCTTTGTAGTCGTGCAACTTAGTCATTATAAGATATAAATTAAAACAGAGTAATAGCGTAAGACACGGAAAGATGATAAGTTCCGATGTGCTTACAGGAACGTTATTTATAAACATCGATAACAGCATTGCATCGATTGCAAAAAACATAGCGACTCCTTTTATCGTAACAACAGGAATTAATAAATACCCAAGTACATGCTCTTTTATAACTGCTATCCCAGAAATAATTGCCACTGGGACAATAATTCCCATATCTAGCGCTTGAATTGGAAATGTTGTGTAATGTTCTAAATTACTAGGAACCGTTCCCCTAATCAAGGGCGGAACAAGTTTTCCTAGCCACATAAATAAAATTGTTAGTCCTAAGATGATAGAAGAAAACCCAATGTACTTGTTCGAAGTTTTATAAAAAAATATTTCTTTTCGTAGCATAACCAGTTGATACATATTCAAGATAAATCCAAAAAAAGATAGTGACATAAGCAATACATACAGTAGGAAAAACTTATTATAAACTGCTACAAAACAATATGTAGCATACATGTAAAGCAAATAACCTAAAATCCCAGTTAACATTATCTTTCCTTTTAGATATCCTTTATTCGCAAGGAATAAAGAAAATAACAGAATTGGTATGACGATAAATAAGGTTACGATTTCTTGAGCTATCACTTGCGCTGCCATCGATATCGATTCATTGTGGTAAAGCCCTTTTCCATAGAGAGTGACTGATGAACCAAACACTGTTTGGACTGTTTCATTCTCATTAATTGCTTGCGAAGAAAATACCCCATATGCTGCTGTAATACTTGCGAGTAATGTGATAAAAGCAACAATAATAGTAAGTCTTCTTTTAGTATTTATAATTTCTAACGCCTCATTTCAGTAACTAGTTACCTATTTACATTATAGTAACTAGTTACTATAATGTAAACAAAAATAATTATTCATGGAGGTTCATCATGCATATTAACCAAATGATTAATGAATTTAGCGGTACAAGAACAAATGAAATTAGAGGTATTTTTGCCAGCATATCCATTCTGCAAAATCGTCTACAAACAATTTTTGATCATAACAATGAAATGCTGACACTTAAGCAATTCATGTTATTAACAATGATCAAGCATTCAAATGCAGACACAACTTTTACACATCTTGGAAAACTCCTGGGTTCATCTCGTCAGAACATAAAGAAATTGGCTACTTCGCTCGAAAAGAAAGGGTTTATTACTATTAATCAAGAAACTGGCAACAAAAGAAACACGGCTTTAGTAGTAACTGAAAAAGCAAATAAATACGGCGATATGATTGCTGAACTTCATACAGATAAACTAAATTCAATTTTTGGTGATTATACTCAAGAAGAAATTCATCTTTTTTACAAACTAATAACGAAGTTATACGATGGAGTGGAAAGAGAGGAAAGTAACCTTGAATAAAATTGTCATCTACTCTTCACGCTATGGAACAAGCGCAAAATATGCTCACAAAATAGCTGAACAAAAAAATTATTTTCTTTGTTCTTTAGATAAGATTGTGAACTATACAGATAAATGCGATGAAATTATATTCATAGCACCAATTTATATAGGTAAAATATTCGGTTTTAATAAACTAATTCGTGAGCTAAGGCAAAGTAACCAAGTAAAAATTACATTGATTATCGTGGGCATTTACGATCCTCAACGTGCCGAAAATAATTTAAAAATTGAAAAAATGATAATTAAAATGGTAGAAGGATCATCGTTTAAACTACAATCGATCTACCGTTTACGTGGACAGCTAAATATAAAAAAGCTTTCAATCACCCACAGAATACTAATCAATGCACTCTACACGGCAGCTAAGAAAAAAGGCAATGAAGATTTGAGTGAAAATGAAAAAGACATTATCAGTGCCTACGAAAATCAAAAACAAGTCAATGATGATAACTTCAACAAAATGCTGAAAAATATATGAAGAACATGGTCTCTTGATGCTTGACTTAATTCAATAACATCCTTCAAAGCTATCCCAATCACACAGTTTTATTAGTAGCGTCCCCAATTAGAAAATACTAACTGAAGCTAAACACTGGGTCTTTTTCACCTAAAAAGCTTCACAATAAAGCTAAACTATATCTTAACTTTCAATAAAATGTCATAACAAACCCTTGTTGACTTTAAACCCAATAATGCAAACATCTGCTGCATCATACTTTTTATTTAAATTTTTTCAAAAAATTAAATTACGCGTAAAACTCATCTGACAATCTCAAAACTTATTCATTTCATCTACGACTTTTTAAGAATGATACAAAATAAAATATGGGTGCAAAAATAATAAATACCGTGCTCATAAACAAACTTTTGGCTAAACTGTATCCCCATCCCGCAGAATTGCCATACGTTAAGGTAGTGGTTGTTGTATATTCCCAAGGGTTCACTGACACGCCATTTGATGACCATTTTCTGTTCTTATGATTTTGAGCTATATCTTGCTGATGCATATCCAGCGCCCTTTGCTTATATGTCACGAACTGATCATCACTTGATTTAAACCAACTCATGTGAGTAATTCTAAAAAATGGCAGCAATATCAATGTGATAAAAAAGTAAATATTATAAAATTCGAACTTATACTTGAACGGATAAAAAGATAGGCTACCTAGGTACATCAAAATGCTAATAAATCCTATCAAACCAACAATAAAAAAAGCCACCAATTTGAAAAAAATACGAATATGCTTAAACATATTAGCTCACATCCCTAAAAATACATTTCTATTCTTCATTCTCTGTTTATGAATCAAATTATAATTCTGAATATAGAGCGCTGCAATGACACATAAGTATTTTTTGAAAAATTTTTTAACAGCAAAACATTAAATTTCGTTCTAAACAATTTAAAAACACCCAAAATAATCGTAATAAAAAAGAGCAGCTATAGCAGCTACTCCGAAAAATATTTTTTTCATTACTATCTTTTTCATTTTCGCCTTCCTTTACTTTTGCTTTTTATCTTCTCCAATATTCTGAAAGCCCTTTTGGTCAAGTTCTTTCTTTAGCTTACTAAGATCTGCCTGAACACTAAAAACCGCTTTTGTCGTTTCAGATATTTTTTCCCCAAATTCAGTACTATCAATGCTTTGTCCCGCTTCAACTAAAATTTTGTTATTCAAAACATTGCCGATGAAAATAATAAATGATCCCAATGCACTGGTAATTAGTGTCAAATCAGCTGTTGTAAAAGACAACGCAAATTTGAATTTGGCATACGTAAGACTTAGAATGAGCACAAATGTGACTAATGAAATCCAGAAATTTACCTTATTTTTATTAGCATTCCACAATTTCTTCAAAATTTTCACTCCCAATTTACCCTAGATGCTTTTATTAGGACTGTCCTACTTTATAAACTCTGACTGTCCCTTCATACTTTGTCCTCTGTGCATATGTCGGACTGGCTTTAAAAAGCAATGTCCCAATCGTAATCTTATTTCTTTGCGCTAGTTCAGGCAGGGTCCCCACATCAATAAAACAATCACCGCGATAAATCGCATAAATAGAAGCTTTACGTGCCATCAGCATTCCCCCATTTTTAATAAATATAAAACAATCGGCCGATTTGTTCTTATACGAGCTCACAATAGTGTTCACTTAAGAGAACACTGTAAATCTAACATTAGTGTTCTTTTTTGTCAAAGGTTACTCAAAAAAAAGAGCATTGTTCTTCATTGAGAACAATGCTATACTGATAGTAATTATTAAAAAGGAGCCGTCGATATGAAATCTAACACAGAAATCGTTGCTACCATGCAGCAGCTTGCAAAAGAGCAGCACATTTCAATCAGTGAATTAGCTCGTCGTGTAAAAATGGCAAAATCTGCTGTTTCAAAGTATTTTAATGGTTCGCGCTCTTTCCCTTTAAATAGAATTGATAGTTTCGCCCAAGCATTAGGAACGACTTCCGAACACCTCCTCGGTGTTGAGATGCCGACCAACATGATACCCATTTCTGGAGTTGTTAAAATTCCTATCATAGGTGTGATTGCCTGTGGGGATCCCATTACAGCGGACGAAAATATTGATGGATATATTGAAGAACCAAAGGAAACCTTACCCTCTGGAAATCTCTTTTATTTGCGCGCAAAGGGAGAATCAATGACACCGACCATCCCAAATGGCGCAAGTGTTTTAATTCGGCAGCAGCCTGAGGTAGAAGACGGAGAAATTGCTGCGGTTTTGCTGACAAACGAAAATGAAGCTACATTAAAAAGAATCAAACATACAGATAAATTGATATTATTATTGCCCGATAACCCCAAATACGAACCAATTGTTTCAACACCTGAAAACCCCATTAAAATCTTGGGTAAGGCAATACGTTTTGTTTCAAGCCTATGATTCTGTATGAATAAACAGAATTTTAGCAACACAAACATAGAATAGAACTTAGACCTTGAAATTAAGATTACTCAAAAAAGCTCCTCATACAAGAAGGCTGTGACAAAATTATTGTTTTGTCACAGTCTTTTTTAACACAACCTATATTAACCTGTTTCAAAAATCAAACTTTCCTACTAAATATTTAAGGCTAATTAGTGCAAAGCATGTCCAATATCTGTTTTGAACATACAAGAACCCCATAACCATCAGATTTCAATGTCTAATAATTATGGGGCACTTCATAGCTTTCAAATATTATTCAATTTTGTTACTAACTGAACCTAATAAAATATCAACTATTTTTTTGAGAGAAAGTGTGGTTGTTTAAACGTTGCTGTAAAACCCTTTCCTTGTGGGCTGCATGCATATAAACCGACTTTTACTTCATCCATTTTGTTACCAAACAAGAGATTAAAAATTCTCATCTGGTGAAAATCAACACCGTCAAACGAATATTCAACGACAAAATCATTTGATTCTCTCGTAATTCTATAATATATGCTTTTAACAGTTGCCGGAATATCCTGGGTAGCCCAATCAGAATACCCGTTTTTAGTAACCACTCCGCCTAAACGCTGAAACTCATCATTTTCATATTCACTGGAAAATTTTGCCCAGTTATGCTCATCCAAATAAATCATTATTCCGCATTGATCGAATAAATAATTACTGTCAAATTCAGTTTTAACCTCATACACAAAATCTTTCTGACTGCTAGATGTCAGATACATTGGGGCATTGTTATTGCTGAATCCGTAATGTGTCTTTTGCCACATATCAGTGTTCTGCTGTGTTTTGATTTCTAATGTTTCTTCATTCTCTTCAAATTTATCCGGTTTATTAATCCAACTATAATTCTTCATCATTATCCTCCTACAAGTAAATACCTCAATAATTTATTTTTAAAATTAATTTTGACAATACTCAATTATCCAAAAGTACACTCACCTATAAAACTATACTTTGTAAATGCTAACCTGTCAGCTTTTAATTAATCATTGAACAGATAGACCTTGCTTTCATATGGCCGCAATTCAGCATCTTTATCATCAGTGTAATTACTAATCAGCAATTCTGCATTTTTAGGCTGGTTATAATTACGCATAACTGTTTGATCTGTGAAGTTACTGATGACCAATAGAGTTTTGCCATTATAATGCCGTTGATATGCATAGACTTGCTCATCTTGAGGATCAAGTTCCTCAAAAGCCCCATATCTGATAATATCGAAATCATGACGCAGTTTGATTAATTTTTGATAATGATAAAACACTGAATTTTTATCTTCTAGTTCATTTTTTGCATTAATTTCTTTGTAGTTAGCATTCAGGCCGTACCATGGCGTCCCCTTTGTAAAACCAGCATCCTGATCAGTATTCCATTGCATAGGTGTCCGTGCATTATCACGCGACTTGACTGCTAGATACTTCAGCATAGTTGGGCCATCAACAAGCTTTCTTTGATCAACTAATTCATGGAAAAAGTTAACTGACTCCAAATCTTCATATTGTTCGATATCAGTAAAGTGGCAGTTAGTCATGCCTAATTCTTCACCTTCATACACATACGGTGTTCCCTGCATCATATGCAAAGTTGTTCCCAGCATTTTAGCTGACCTAACCTGGTACTTAGGATCATCGTTGCCAAATCGAGACACGGCCCGAGGCTGGTCATGATTATTCCAATAAAGGCTGTTCCATCCCTTTCCATCCAACGCTTTTTGCCAGCGATTCAATGAACTTTTCAGCTCTGTCAGCTTAACTGGTTCATCGTTCCACTTGCCAAGACGTACATCCGGATTAGGTCCGAGTCCAACATGTTCAAATTGAAAGACCATATTAAGTTCATGGCTGTCAAGCCCAGTATACTTGATAGCATCTTCGGGGGTTGATCCAGGCATTTCACCAACAGTCATCACATCGTAATGTGAAAGGACTTCATCATGCATTTGTCTTAGAAATTCATTGAGCCGAGGACCATCTGCAACAAAACCAAGTGTTCTCTCAGCAGTTGGAGTTCCCGAAAGATCTGGTAAACCAGCTGGTTTTGAAATTAAGTTGATTACGTCCATTCTAAAACCATCAACGCCCTTATCTAGCCAGAAACGTTCAACATCAAACACAGCCTCCCTTACTTTTGGATTCTCCCAATTAAGATCGGGTTGTCCAGGAGCAAACAAATGTAAATAGTATTGTCCTCTTTCAGGGACATATGTCCAAGCAGGTCCCCCAAATGCTGCCAGCCAATTATTCGGTTCATGTCCATCGACTGGATCGCGCCAAATATAGTAATCAGCGTATTTATTGTCTTTTGCTTTTTTACTTTCTTGGAACCACTTGTGCTGGTCCGATGTATGGTTAACAACTAAATCCATTATAAGTTTCATGTCACGTTTATGGATTTGCGCTAACAAGTAGTCGAAGTCATCCATATTACCATACTCTGGATTAATATTCTTATAATCAGCAATATCATATCCATTATCCTTGTTGGGTGAGATATAAATTGGATTAAGCCAGATAACATCAACCCCAAGTTTTTTAACATAATCCAAACGTTTTACGATCCCTAATAAATCGCCAATGCCATCATTATTACTATCTTGAAAACTCATTGGATAAATTTGATAAACGACTGAGTCTTTAAACCATTGTTTTTTCATAATTATCTTTCCTTTCAGATATAGGCAAAATCCATTTGCCTTTAATTATTAATTTTAGTTGTTGTGATGTATAAATCGAACTGTAAATGCTGCGACAAACAGGCTGACACCTCCTACTAAAAACATTGCTGGCATCGAATGCCCCACTAATGGAAAAACCCAGAAACTAGCTATAGATGCTGCTATTTGCGGCAAACAAATGCTACAGTTAAACAATCCCAGATATGCTCCATCATGTTTACCATCTAATGCTTCGGTTAATAATGAAAAAGGCTGTGTATTTATAACAAGATATGTTATCCCAATTAAAATAAACGGAATGATTAACATATACTTGTTATGTATAAAGAATACTAAAATAAAGCCTAACGCCCCGGAAATCAACCCAAATTGATACCAAAATTTCCGATGGCTTGATTTTGTATGAGATTGAACCAGTAGTCCCCATACAACACCTGCAATTGATTGAATACATGTGAGAACCCCAAACCAATTTCCAGCTGCTTGATAGCCAACCGATGTAGGATCACTAGTATTCCAAACATTCAGCGAAATAGCACCAGTTGCATATGTCCAAGAATACAAGATCGCAAACCAAGTAAAAAACTGAACGATTGAAATTTCCCAGAAAACTCTAGGTGCCTTCTTTAGCAGACTAACAAGACTTGGTCCCTTTCCTTTTTGTTTTTTTAAATCAATGTTGTGGTAAAGAGCATATGTTTTCGGATCATATTCGTGCACCTTAGCAATTGTTAATATTGAAGTGGCCAATAAAATGGCTGCTGCTAGATAAAAAGCAATTTTAACAGTCAGCGGAATAGCACCCTTAGAAGCAGTATTAGGAATTCCAATAATGGCTAAAACAAATGGAATTAAGGTTGCTACAACTCCCCCTAGACTTGAAAAAGATTGCTGCCACGACCATGCCATATCCTTTTGCTCTTCATTGACCATATCACCAAGGATCATCTTGAATGGCTGCATACACACATTTGAAGTTAAATCCATGAATAATGTTGCGACTGCTGCAAACCAAAGAGCAGCGGCCGAACCATAACCAAATCCGAATGATCTAGCATTTGGCAATAAAATAAGAACAATTGCTGCTGCAGGAGCACCCACCAACAAATATGGCATTCGGCGGCCAAAACGATTCCATGTTCCATCTGAATATTTACCAACCAGTGGCTGAATTATCATCCCCGCCAATGGCGGCAATATGAAAAAAAATCCTAGTTTATTGGGATCGGTTCCAATAGTTTGGAATATTCTTCCAAGTTGTGACTGCTGCAAAGAAAATGCCATGTTGACCCAAAGAAACCAAAAGTCATCGCGAATATAGTTAAGCGCTTTAAAACAGGTAATTTTTTTTGCACTCTATTATCTGTTTTTTGTTTACCGGCAGAAAGTGTTTCTCCATCTAACTTAGATATCATAACAACTCCTCCATTCTAAAAGCTCAATATTCATTTCATTCAACAAGGTTATATTATCACATTGAGTAAACGTTTACAATACCTTTTAAGCAATATAGCAAACGTTTACTATTTTCTAAAAATGGTGTGCTATAATTAAACCTGTGATAATATTCATTATGAGGTGAATACTAATGGGCGTAACGATCAAAGACATCGCAAAGAGAGCTAATGTTTCAATTGCAACTGTCTCTCGAGCTTTATCTGGAAAAAATAAATTCAATTCAGAAAAAACGATAAAAAAAATTCAAGCACTCGCTAAAGAAATGGGATACAGAAAAAATACTGCAGCCGTTGAACTTGTGACCCGCTCAAGTAAAGTTCTGGCTGTAATAGTCTCAGCAACCAAAACTAACTTTGCAAATCCTATCATCGATGGAATTCATGAGGAAGCATACAAACATGACTTAAATGTTATTATCAGCTATGCTGGAGAAAAAGAACCGCAACGTCAATATGAGGCAATTAAAACGATAATTGAACGTTCTGTTAAGGGAATACTGTTACTTGCTTTGGACCTTTCAGAATCTAGCTACAAGCTGCTTAGTGAATCTGAAATACCTTATATTTTTTTATCAATTTCTAACAATCGCAACATTCCTTTTATTGCCTCAAATGATTATTTAATTGGATATCAAGCAACAAATTACTTAATTGGTCAAGGACATAAAAATATTGCATTGGCCGGTCTTGACACTAATTCATATATTGGAAAACAAAGAATCGCTGGCTACAGAAAAGCACTTATTGAAAACAAATTGGTTCTTAGACCTGAATGGATAACCAACGGCTTATTTACATATGATGATGGTCTTAAAACAATGAAGTACTTTGGAAAAAATCCAAAGATTACTGCTGTTATTGCGTGCAGCGACCTAGTAGGTCTTGGAATTGCAAACCAAGCTGTTAGTTTAGGGCTTCATGTTCCCACTGACTTATCAATTATAACTATTGATGGTACAAATCTTTGTAATCTTGTCAGACCGACATTGACCAGCTTGACCCAAGATTTTCATCAAATGGGAATACTTGGCACCAAGTATTTGATAGGAAATGATAAAAACACTCATTATAGTAAATTCATAGACGTAAAAATTGAAAAACGCAAAAGCGATTGTCCATTAACAAGAAACAACAAACTGTCCTAACTAAGATGTTTAACTGTTTTATCAATTAAAGGGACTAGTTTGAACTTATCTTGAGCAATTTTTTGCTTGAGGTCTATATTTGTTTGTGTAGAAACAAATAACCTCCCAGAGATTAAATCTGGAGGGTTACTAAGTTTGTAATTAATTGTGATAAACCATTATTAAGCTAAGATAAAAATATATTATCGTAGTATTGTAAAATTGGTCCTTTGGCTATTCATTTTAATGCTGCGATCGTAACATCTCCATATAGTGACTTCCAGTCATTTTTAAAATCTGTAACAGCAGCTGAAATCAAAGGGACATTTAAACCAGCATTAACTACATCTGTACCTATTGTGACAGCATGTGCACCATTTTTTATTGCAGCTGTTACCTGTTCAACATTGTGGAAACTAGCCGCCAATATCTTGGTCTGGCTTCCACTTTTTTTGATTGCTTGTGCAAGTTCGGCAATTACTTGATCAGCTGCAATGTTCATATTCTGCATCCGATTATAGTAAGGAGCAAGATAATCAGCATGAGCCGCCAGCGCCAATTCTCCTTGAAAAGCTGTATAAATTGCTGTCGCTGTAATGTGTAACCCCTTATTTTTCAAAATTTTAATTGCCGCCAATCCTTCTTCATTTGTTGGAATTTTTATATATACATCTTGGTCGATTTCTTCCGTAATGCGATGTGCATCCGCAACAATTTCATCTACCGTTGATCCGACTACTTGAACATGAAGTGCCTTATTTTTACCAATGATTCTGCGAATTTCACGCAGATGCTCAAAAAAATTAATTCTTCCTTCTTTTTTGACAATCGTTGGATTAGATGTCACACCACTTAAAGGCAGGGTTTTATTATATCTTCTTATTTGCTCTAAATTGACTGTATCTACTAATATTTCCATTATATTTTCTCCTTTTTTAATTTCATCTATCGACCGTAATATAAAATCTATTAAGTCAAAAATTTAACCCAACTGCTCATTTGCCAACAAAACATCGTATTAAACAGTTTGTTCCGTTCTTTCGATAATATCATCTTGAGTTTCTTTAGATAAACCAACAAAGAATGCCGAATAACCGGCCACACGAACAATTAAATCACGATGCTTATCTGGATTATTTTGAGCATCAACCAAAGTTTCTCTAGCAACAACATTATATTGAACATGGTATCCGTGAAGTCGATTGAAAAAAGTACGCAATAGCATTACCAATTTCTCACAGTTCTCTGCACTGCGTAAAATCTGAGGCGACATTTTTTGATTCAACAAAACACCACCAGTAATAGCCTTCGTATTCAGCTTAGATACTGATTTAAAGACAGCAGTTGGTCCATCCACATCCAGCGCATGTTCTGGTGAGCAGCCCTCAGCTAATGGTGTTCGAGCAAATCTTCCATCTGGCGTTGCTAATGTGCTGTGTCCTTGTCCAACATTCGCAGAGATTGAAGATGTTCCGGCATATCGAAAGCCACCAATTGGTCCTCTGCCATACCGTGTGTTCTTATACTTCGCGATTTCATCAATATAAGGTTGATACGCATCAACAATTAATTGATCGACCTCATCAATATCATTACCGTATTTTGGTGCTTCATTGATCAGCATTTGACGAATTGATTCTTGGCCTTCTCCTTGATAATTGTCTTGCAGTGCCTGCCATAATTGCTTGGCCGTAATGCGGTGTTCTTCAAAGACCAGTTTTTTGATGGCAGCCAGTGAATCGGCTAAATTAGCAATACCAACTTGTAATCCACTGATAAAGTCATAGATTGCTCCGCCTTCTTTAATCGTTTTTCCACGTCCAATACAATCCTCAGTTAAAACAGAACACAAAATATCCGGATAGTTTTGTTCCAAAGCCAGGTCGCAGCTATTTTCTATGATGACACTCTGCCGCGTAATTTCTCTTAGTGACTTATTCCATGATGCTATTAATTCTGCATATGACTTCATTCTAGTAAAATGACCATAATTTGGAAGTAGCTGTTTACCAGATTCTGGATCTTTGCCACCGTTCATAACAATCAGCAATGTCCGTGGAAAATTAACAAAACTCATCCCAGTACAACGGTAACCCCATTTACCTGGAACGGCTGTTTCAACACAACCGATCGCACTATAGTTGTATGCATCTTCCTTCTTTATTCCACGCTTGATAAATGACGGAATAATAATCTCGTCGTTGTTAAAAGCCGGCATTCCTAAACCTTTTTTGATCACTTCAACACACTGACGCATAAAATGATCGCTGAGTCCATGATGGTAACGAACTGTCAGATTAGGTTGTGGTAAATGAGCCTGCACAATTGCATTTAAGATAAGATATGACATTGGGTTGACTGCATCGCGTCCATCCTTTGTTTGACCGCCAATTGTAATGTTTTGATATAGCGGACTACCGGCTGAAAACTCTGTATGTGCCCATGAACGAACTTTATTGATGGTCAAAGTCTTAATACATAAATTTGTCAGCAATTCGGTTGCTTTTTCCGCAGTGATTCTGCCAGACACAATATCTCTTTCATAAAATGGATCAAGATACTGATCCAGCCGCCCGTAAGATACTGAATGCCCGTTGGATTCAATCTGCAGTACCAGATGTGTTAACCAAATCGCTTGTACCGCCTCTTGGTACGTACTAGATGCCTGATAAGGTACTTTACGCAAAATTCTCGCAATTTCACGCAATTCGTTTTTGCGTTTTTTTTCAATGGTTTGAGCTGCTTGCTCTTCAGCCAAGTCGGCGTATCTTTCCGCAAAACCTCTAACTGCATTAATGACAATCAAACCTGCCTGATAGAAATAAAGTTTCTTTTGTTGTTTGATATCAGTGAGATCCAATTGTTTCATCAATTCTTTAATTCGTTTTTCATATGAAACTAGTCCATTATTGATAACATGCTCATAATCAACTGCAATATGTCCATCACCCGAAGTTATATTACCATCAGCTCCAATCAATCCTAAATCATAAAAAAGACGGCTTTGTGGTGGAAAGGAAGCATAACCACGATCTTCCAGAGTATTATGCTTCCAAAAAGGTGCAATTTCACGTAACTCTTTTTTGGCTTCTTCTGTAATATAAAATACATCCCCAGAGCGCTTTTCGAAGGTATCTAGCTCGTCAATAACCCAGTTCATGGAATATTCTGGAAAAACTGGAGCCCAGCGATTATGTGATGCCTGATTTCCTGCCAGAAGCGTGTCTTTCTCGATATAAATCGTCATATTTTCTAAGACATGTTCTAAAACACGTGCTCTAATGATATCAACCTGCTGATCTTGATACTTTTTATACGCCTCTGTTGTTAATATAGCTCTTTCAGGATCAACGTATGGCTTGGCATCAAGGATCGACTCCCGATAATTATGCATTTTAGGTGTCAATTTCCCAAAATTTCCGACATTCTGTCCAAATACTTCTTGATCTGCAGTAATTGTTGTACACATACTAGACAACCTCCTTGAATTTCATTAAACATAACCATTATTCAAAAACAAACATACTCCTAAGTCGGACTCCAATGCTGCTGCCTTTACCACCCGTTTATTTTGACTTTTACCCCTGCCTCCTGCAATCTTTTTTGGTATTCCAATAAATCTTCTGCATGCAGTTGGGCCACATTTTTTAGTTCATACTCTCTTCCCAACTCCGTATACTTTTTTAATCCAAACTGATGAAATGGTAATAGTTCAACTTCTGTTACCCCTATTTTACGAAAAAGTTTTCCAAATTGTTTTGCGTCTTCATTGGTGTAATTAAAATGAGGAATAACTGGAATTCTGATACAATATTTTCTTCCAGACGCAACCAAAGTCTGCATATTTTTCAAAATCAGTTCATTGGTTCCACCAGTTCCTTTTTTATGAAGCACTGGATTCCATTGCTTACAGTCAAAGTAAACTAAATCCATATACTTATAAAATTCATTAAAAACTTCTGGTTTGGCAAAACCCGTTGTTTCGCATGCCAGGTGGATCCCACGAGCTTTAATTGCTTCCGCAAGCTTGATAGCAAACGGTGCTTGGAACAGAACTTCCCCACCAGAAAATGTCACACCGCCGTTTGATTCGTCATAGAAATCTTTATCCTGCATAATAATCTTCATCAGCTCAGAAACCGTTTTATACTTGCCAACTATCGTGCTGCAATTTTTGACTTCATCAAACATTTTCTCGGTTTTTTTTCTTTGAGATTCTGGATTGGCACACCATGCACAGCGTAGAGGACAACCTTTGAAAAAAATAACAGTTCGAATACCCGGTCCATCGTTTAAACTGAACTTTTGAATGTTAAAAATTAAACCTTTCCTTGTCTTGTCCGTTCCTTGTTTAATTGTCATGATACCTCTCCCTTCTATCCGGAAGACCATTAACTATTTTGATTTTTAAATAAATTAAAGTCGGCATTATATCTTCGTTATTAGGCATCCAGCAACTATTTTATAATACAAATATTTTTGTTTTGTATCTAAATAAGGTATAATTCAAATGCTGAAATCACCCTACTATACAGCACCTTTTCGTAATGCTGCCCGCATCTATAACTGCTTTCAAAACGTGTTTAAAAATTAAGGGATGAAATTATGGATACAAACAAGCGAGAATTATTAGCCAGAATAGCCTATCTTTATTACATAAAAAAATACAGTCAAAAACAAATCTCACAGGAATTAGGTATCTACCGTACAACCGTCAGTCGCCTTTTGAAACAGGCACAACGTGAAAAAATTGTTTCCATTCAAATTAATGGTTTTGACACTAGTATTTTTGCTTTAGAATTAGAACTTAAAAAGCTAGGTCACTTAAAAAATGTCTTAATTGCCAAAAACAGCAAACAAAAGAATAAACAACTTTCTGCTAAAGCTGCCCAATATCTGCGTCAGATCATTTTTCCTAAAGCAACTGTAGGTTTTGCATGGGGCAGTGCTTTAGCTGGAATGGTTGGTCAGCTGCATAATTTTAGAAATACTGATGCACTCTTTGTTCCATTGGTTGGCGGGCCGAGTGCTGCTAACAGCGGCTATCATGTTAATGGAATTATCTATGATTTTGCCCGCCAGCTCGGTGGTAAAAGCCTGTTTATTGATACGCCAGTTATTCAAGAATCAGCCTATGCCCGCACTTGCTTTGTCTCTTCACCTCGTTTCGAACCGCTTAGACGTTCGTGGGATAATTTGGATATTGCTCTAGTCGGGATCGGCGGCCCTCTAAAAGGCTATTCAAGTAGTTGGCGCAATCTGCTGACCGCAAAAGATATCGAATTTTTAAAAGAACGAAAAGCAATAGGTGATTGCTGTTGCACTTTTTTCGATAAGAATGGTAAGATTCTTCGAGGCGAACCGCTTAACCGCACAATCGCAATTCCGCTACACACTCTTCAAAAAGCCCAAACAGTAGTTGGTGTAGCACGTTCATTGGCTAAAGTACCTTCAATAGCTGCACTACTGAAATTAAACATTCTCGATGTTTTGATTACTGATGAAGAGACTGGTACCCGTCTTCTAACATATTTAAAGAAGCAAAAAACAAAGTAAAAAGATTCACAATCTATCTTTGTTTACTAGTCAATAAATAAATCTATAGCACTTTGTAAACATGTTTAAATCCATATCCTTCTCATTTCATCGGTATTTAGGGAAGCGCTTCCTTTAATTGAAGTATACGTTCTATTATCTTCAATATCAATATAAGTAAAGAACCCAAAAAATTTACTCATTCCTTAATCAGACTAAACTCCATTGTTTCAGTACTTGGTGACAGTTTGACTGTTCTGTAAATTCATTAAAATATGCACAAAAGTGCAAAATCGAACAATGTTTCCTATCATAATTATTCGCTTTCAAATTTTGTTTCATACTGCACAGTCAAAAGAAACGAAAATTATGGAGAATTCGCAGTTAGATTGATTAGATTATTTTTTGAAACGACAACATAAATACAAGAATAAAATTAACGGTTGGGCGTATTTCTGCACAAGCTATATGTACGCGACTGATTTTTTGTGTATACAAATAAGGCTGATCCAAGAATTTATCCCAGCTCAACCCTATTTTTAAACTTTGTATTATATGAATTAATGTATTTCAATGTTTCGCTACTTCTTCAAAGCATTAAAAAGTGCTTCACTCAATTCAATCTTAGCCTTGCCAGGTTCACTATTGAAAAATTCGACCTGCCCTTGATGAATATCAGTGCGCAACAAATCTTTACTTTTTAGGACACGCTGTAATTCACGTGCCGCACCCGGACCTCCGTCAACAATAAACGGTTCCGGTCCTACAACATCTCTAACAGCTTCTTTGATGAATGGAAAATGCGTGCACCCCAAAACAATTGCATCAGTTTTCCCTTTATATTTTGTAAGAAGCTTTTTAAGATATGCATGTACCTCTTCTGAATTTAATTCACCACGCTCAACAAACTCAACTAGAGTCGGAGCCGGTACCGGAATCAATGTCGCATCTTTCTCATATTTTTCCATCAACTCAGTAAATTTTTCTTCACGCAACGTCAGTGGAGTCGCCATAACTAAGATATGCGAGTTTTTTTTGCGTTCAACAGCTGGTTTAACGGCTGGTTCTAAACCAATAACTGGCAGCTCAGGATAACGAACTCTAATGTCATCAACTGCAGCACTTGTTGCCGTGTTGCATGCAATCACAATAGCTTTGACATTTTTTCTCAAAAAATGCTCAACGATTGCAAAACTTAGCCTTTTAACTTCTTCAGTCGTTTTGATACCATAAGGTGCATTTTTAGAATCGCCAAAAAATATAAAATCTTCCGCGGGCATTAGTTGGTGCAAGTTGCGCAAAACACTAATTCCACCGACACCTGAATCGAAAACTCCGACTGGAAGATTCTTTTTAGAGTTCTCCATAGTTTCAACTTCCTTTTTCAAAATTATTTGTATTACATAAAACTAGACAAGCAAAGAGCCCAAGAATCGAATCAAAATTCTCAGGCCCTCTACTAGTTGTTACCTTAGAGCCTCACACTGATGAATAAAACTCTACTCTTCTAAAATCTCTTAATAATTGATTACCCTTTGCAATTCAACATCTATGCCTGTGCAGCAACATATTTTTGAATTCGTTTGGCCGCTTCCTGCAAATTCTCCATACTAGCAGCATAGCTAATCCGCACGTACCCTTCGCCACCAGCTCCAAAAGATATACCGGGAATCAAAGCAACTTTAGCATCCCGTGCTAGACTACGCACAAACTTCCACGAATCCTGCATACAATTTGCTGGAATTTTGGCAAAAATATAAAAGGCTCCATCTGGACTCGCCATTCTAAAACCGACTTTTTTGAGTTCATTAATTAAGAAATCCCGTCTCTTAGCATATTCCTTCAGCATAACTGCACTGTCTTTCTTACCATTCTTCATGGCTTCTAAAGCTGCATACTGTGCATTAGCCGTCGGAGCAGTTACCATGTATTGATGTGACTTGACAACCTGTTCAATGAAATCCTGAGGCCCCATAATATAGCCGATACGCCACCCGGTCATAGCGTGTGACTTAGACAAGCCATTAATGACGATTGTATTGTCAGGTGCAAATTCAGCAAGTGAAACATGCTTCTTGTTGTATGAAAGTTCTGCATATATTTCATCGCTGATTGCCCAGATATCCTGTTCTTTGATAACTTCTGCCAGACCCTTTAGCTGTTCACGTGAATAAGCAACACCAGTCGGATTGCTTGGATAGTTTAAAACAACTGCTTTTACATGAGCCAGCGGATATTCTTCAAAAACCTTGCGCAGACGAGCAGGTGTCAAAATAAAATTATCTTCGCTAGTGTCAACTGTAATCACACGACCACGATTAACTAAAGTGTCAGGAATATAAATTGGAAAAATCGGTGTCGGAACAATAACAACATCTTCTGAATTCAGAATCGTCTGCAGACTGGCAGCTATTCCCTCTGTCGCTCCAATAGTTGTTACAATCTGTTCTGGTTTATAATTAAAATCGAATTTTTCGTTATAATAAGCAGCAGCAGCTTTTCTTAATTCCGGAATACCCGCATTAGGCGTGTAATGAGAATGATTCTCCTCAATCGCTTTAATTGCAGCCTTCTTAATATGATCGGGTGTATTAAAATCCGGTTCACCCAACGTCAACTTAATGACACCTGGAATGTTGCTGACTTCTGTATCAAACTGTCGAATATCAGAAACTGCAATTTGTTCAATTCGATTATTAAATTTATTCCTTTTCATTTTATATCTCCCCATAAAAAAATAAGATAAGAATCTGAGAAAACCATTTCTTTTAATTATATCACGATATCAAAGGAAAAGAATGCGCTAAAGCTTGTTTTAACTTTAAGCAATTTTTAAATTAATAAAGACAATTTGTTTTTTAATCAACTGCGCTTCTTTTACAGCTAGAAAATTGAATCTAAGGCATAAAAAAACCAGAGAAAACGACAAAATTAACATCTTGTCACATTCCTCTGAATTTAATCTTCAATTTTTGTTTTCATTATTATAAAAAACATTTTTTTCAACCAGATTTAGGTTGTCTATTCACAAAATCTACTGCTATTGCAGCACTTAACGTAAAAATCAATAATTCCGAAGATAAGTTAACTCCTTCGCTCCCCTAAAAAACGTGGATGCACTTTTAGTCCAGTAAAGCTCCCCATCAACATCTAAGCAGCAATATTAAACCGCGTAATTTTCTGCAACCGAGAAGCAATTATGACAACAAGCGCAACCTTAACCAAAGCAGGGATAATAAACGGAACTAAGCCAGTCATAAAGGCTGCTTTAACAGACATGTTCAGCATCAAAACCATCCACAGTGAACCTATAATAAGATTCAGCCCTGCTCCCAGTACGTTAGCTATAAACAGATCTACTGCCCTACGTCCACGGAACTTTAAATATAGTGAAGCTACAAGAGCGTATATCACAAAAGAATACAGATACCCAGCTGTAGGGCTAACCAAAACAGCTGCTCCACCGGAAAAGCCAGCAAAAACAGGCAAACCGACAGCTCCTAGAATCAAGTATGCAATAACCACCTCAAAAGCATAGAGCGTTGGAAGTAATGATGCGATTAAGCCTATCGCAAAAGTTTGCAATGTAAGTGGAACAATTGGCAAGGGGATTGTAATTTGTGAACAAATAACCAGTGCTGCCAGTAAAAGACCAGCCAGTGTTAATTTATGTATTTTTCCTTTTGATAACATTAAAAAAAACTCCTTCAATAAGATTCGTTAGCCTCATCATAGCGTATCTTCTTTCGAACGTCAACCAATTTTAAGTCAGAGGTTAACTAACCGAATCTGAAAAGAGTATTTTTTGTCATTTCACTTCTAATTATGCTGTTTTAAATTCTAGTTAAGAAGTAAATGTTTCTCTAATCGTTAGATTTTGAGCATTAACTTAAAATTACAAAGATAGCTCAATTTGGAAAAAGAGTAATTTATGGTTGAACAGAAACAATTGACTTTTAGAACACTTTAATTCGAATAATATGAGGTCAAAACAAAGCACTGGGTCAGAATGTGACGGTTACCCAGCGCCACGCTTTATTCAGCATCATTACCCAAGGTTGACCTAGGTATCTTAGAACTTAACCTTCCTTATTCCGTGGGATACATCCCCCACCTAAAAAAACAATTCAAATTTCAACCCCAGGCTGCAAAAATTCATGTTTTTGATAAAATTTCAGCAATCAAGTGGCTTCAGGTCCTTGAGCTTAAATATTATTCAATCATAATTCGCCTTTAAAACCCTCATTTTCACTGCAAGTACCCCGTGTTTCTTAACCACATTTTGCGGATAAACCTGCACTAGTTCATCCAAACTGAGCCCTACTGCCTCTTCAGAGTACAACTTATAAATTTCCGCAAGCTTTTTGAATTTTTTGATGCTCCAAGCACTTGCTAGAATTATGTCTTCTTTGTCACTTTTACGATGAACCGCAAGTGTATCACCTACACTAAAATGCTTCATTTCCTCATCATTCAAAAAGATTTCAACTGTCTTGGTACCGTTTGAAATCTTTTCAAACAGCAAATCATCCAATAGTATATCCACAATAATCGACCTCCCGCAAAACGTTAGTTAACTAGTTGCTTAGAAACTACTTGACATAAGGTACCTATTTTGAATATATGCTGCCATCTTCAGATAGAACCAGCGCATAATGCAAACCATGTGCTGTTTTCTTTTATCTAAAGATTAAAACAGCCCCTATTCCTATACCATCCAAATCATATAAGTAAGATATTATTCTTTTTGTTAAAAGTTATCAAGTAAAAAGACCTTTTATCTTTGTTTTCTTTATATAAAAAAGTAACAAAGGTCTAATTGATTGACTTTTGCTACTCCCAAAAATACTATTCTTTTTTTACTAAAGCACTAGTTTTACTTTTAAAACAAAATAATTCTTTTAATTTAACGTATCAGAACTAGCAATTCTAATTTCTGTGTTCTTTGGAAAAATACTGCGCTCTCTCTCACTTAAGACCTTGTCAGTGATAAACATTGAAATTTTATTCGGCGAACAAATACTGTAATAAGATGTATTAATGAATTTTTTATGTTCCGCAACTAAAATAACTTTGCGTGCACGTTTAACCGCCGTTCCAACAACTTCAGCATCTCCCTGATTCAACAAGTAAATACCATTTTCGTCGATTCCAGATGCTGCGATAAACGCCGTATCAAAGGCAACTTTATTTAACTCCTCAATCGCGGAGTTTGAATAGAAGAAACGATTCTGATGATCAAGCGTTCCACTTAACGTCTTGACAGTAATTTTGCTTTTTTCCGCCAATGCCATACAATTATCCAATGAGTGCGTAAAAACAGTCATCGGTAAATTCAGATTTTGACATGTTTTTAACAAGATAGTCGATGCATCAACAAAATAGACGTGATGAGCTTGAAAGTAGTCAGCAGCAGCCAGCGCAATTTGGGTTTTCTGCCGTGTAAAATGTGCAAGACGACTTTGAAAATTGGGGACTTTATTGCCAAAATCAAGCGGTAAAATTCCACCATGTGTCCGTTTCACTTCACCACGCTTATCAAGAAGTACAATATCTCTTCGAGCAGTATCTTGAGAAACACCGAATTCTGACATAATATCCTTGGTCGTTAATTCCTGACGTTCTTCTAATAGTTGTTTAATCAATTCAACTCTTTTTTCTTGGCTCATAAACCAACCTCAAATCTCCTATGTATTTCAAAGCAATCTCTTATTTATTATACTTGTTTAAGCAAAAAATTCCAAGCAAATGTAATGATTTACTTATCAAAACCGCTAAAAAGGATTCATACAAAAAAAGTTGGAAACGATTCATTCGCTCCAACCCTTTCTTGTTCTTTATTGTTCTCAATTTACATCCAAACGTTGTAAAAGGCAGCCTAGAAAGCTTTTTCCAATGGAGGAACAACTTGCTTTTTACGTGAAACAACACCTGGAAGATCCACTTTATTATCAACGATCTTAACATCAAAGGCTTTAGAAACAGCTTCTTGCGGTTCGCCTATAACAAGCAGACGAGTATCGCTATTCAGAATGTTAGTCACCATTAAAAGGAAAAGATCATATCCCTTCTCCTGATTTTGCTTTTCAATTGCAGCACGCAGAGCATCCTCACGTGCGAACACTTCATCAAGGTCAACTGTGTTAACTTGATCGATTCGAACTGTTTTACCACCCATTTCAAACGATTTAGCATCGGAAGTAATCAATTCCTCTTCAGTTTTGCTACCTAGATTTGTCCCTGCTTTGAGCATATCCAAACCATATGTTTCATAATCAACACCGGCAATTTTGGCTAGTTCCTTAACTGCCTTTTCATCTTGAGGGGTTGTTGTAGGTGATTTGAACAATAATGTATCCGAAACAATCGCAGATAACATCAATCCTGCTAGCTTAGCTGGTACTTCAACTTCATTTTGCTTGAATAACTTATAGATAATAGTACTGCAGCAGCCGAGAGGTTCAGCATGATAAAATAACGGGGCTGCTGTCTCAAAGTTAGCAATTCGATGATGATCTACAACATGTGTTACTTGAACTTGATCAATATCGTCAACACTCTGTTGAGCTTCGTTATGGTCAACAAGCATTACTGCTTCCACTTCGTCCTTAGCATTACTAATCACGCGCGGTGCCGGTTCGTCAAAATGATCTAAAACAAATTTTGTTTCTTCATTAGGTTCCCCTAAAGCAACCGCTTCAGTATCTGCCCCTAATTTATTTTCTAAATACGAGAATGCTTTCGCAGCAACAATCGCATCTGTATCCGGATTTTTATGTCCAAAAACTAATTCTTTCATTAAACTGATCTCCATTCTTTTTATTACTATCTTGATTTAACCTTCATTGTTCATTTCTGTCAAGCGGGAAATATAATCTTTCTCGGTCAAATAATTTTCAAATGAGCGTAGAAAATGTTGGATTCGCGGAATTTGATCCTTATCTTTTCTAAATACAAAA
Source organism: Liquorilactobacillus uvarum DSM 19971 (assembly GCF_001434935.1). Lineage (GTDB taxonomy): Bacteria > Bacillota > Bacilli > Lactobacillales > Lactobacillaceae > Liquorilactobacillus > Liquorilactobacillus uvarum. The sequence continues at coordinate 68,496 of NZ_AZEG01000001.1, forward strand.
GATAGATCAAAGGATATTTCAGGTTCAAATAACGCTGTCCACAATTTCTCTTTCCTCTTATTATTATGTGCCAAAACAAAAGACTGCGGTAAAGTCGTATAAACCCCTGTAGCAAGCGCAAAACGATAAATTTGGGCCGGTGTCGCAAAATGAGCAGCACTAGTAGGCTTATCTACTAACTCATTTTTGTAAGATTCGCGAATGATACTGTTTAAATAATATAGTGGAGGATAGGTAACCCATTCATTGTCCAATGTGTCTTTAAGCTTGATTCGCCTCTTTTTTGACAGTTTTTCATCATGATGCAGAAAAAGCAGGTCCTCCGTAATTATCTTTTTGGCAGCGTATGGCTTCCAATTCTTAATGTTATCATCTGGAAGATACATCACAGCGAGATCAATCGTATTTTTTTCGAGTCTTTCCCAAATTTCCTTTCGAGTCAGCATATGGAAAATAATTTTAACGTCATGATTTTCCTTATAGTAATTGATCGCAAAATTACTGAAAACACGATCCTCGATTGAAGCCAGGATACCAATACTTATTTCACCTTGCGTCGCACTTGTGGACTGCTGAATCTCATCAGTCGCTCTATTTAGTGCTTCATAAATTTGATGGGTAGCATCAAGCATCGTGTAGCCAGCATCCGATAAGTGCAGTTTCTTTCCAACCGAGTAAAATAACGGAGCTCCTACATTGCGCTCCAATTTCTTGATTTGTTGGGTCAAGGCAGGTTGTGTTATTCCCAAAATTTGAGCTGCTTGGGTATAACTCATGGTATCAGCAAGCTGCAGAAAATAACTTAAGGTTTTTGAAGAAAAAATGTTTTCCTGTTTCGTTTTCATAATATCCTTCCCACTTCTATTAATTTTTATTAATGGTAAGTGCTACTTCAAACTTATTGAATATCTTTATAATAAAACAAACCAACCCGTCTTGACAACCAAAAAATTAACTTTTAACATATAAATATTGATAGCAATTACTTGCTTTTTACACCTCTTACCAGTTATTATTCGTTAGAATCCAAATTCACGATATTCCTGCATTTTTCGTGCAAACAAACTGCTGGTTGTCGGCGGCGTATAAGTAATAGCATTTGCGCCCGCTTCAAGAACTGCTGTAATTGTTTCATCAGAATGCCCACCAGTTGCAATAATTGGAACTTCAGGGTATTTTTTTCTGATCTCAGCAACGATCTTTGGAGTATTGTGACCCCCACTCACATTTAAAACATCAATCCCACTCGCAAATTTTTCATCAAAATCCACTTCACCGGAAACTACTGTCAGCAAAATTGGAATATCGACTACATCTTCAATCATTTTTATTGTTTCAGAAGACGTAGGTGCATTGACTACCACACCGATACTCCCTAAACTTTCAGCAAACAAACTCATGTCAGCAGACCTTTTTCCGCTAGTCAACCCCCCGCCAACGCCAGCGAAAACGGGTTTATCTGCAGCAATGTTAATTGCCTGCATGATTGCTGGATCAGGAGTGAAAGGATAAACAGCCAAAATAGCATCTGCATTTGTATTGCGAATAATGGCAATGTCAGTTGTATATACTAGAGAACGAACTTTACGTCCCATAAAGTAAATGCCACTCGCCTGTTTGATTATTGAGGGCATCGGAATAATTTGTTTCCTCAAATTAGTTGAAACATTGAACTTGAACGAATTTATTTTGATCACCTCACAAAAATTAAAAATTAGTAAATAAAACAAGCACTGTCTTTTGCTGTGAAAACAGTCCTACAGAATAAAAAAGTTCTAGACTATTGACAGTGTTGTATGCACTTGGCATGGTATTCTTGTTGAATTATATTCAAAAAATTGGTAACGGTCTCATTTCAAATAAGACAATTAAATCATGATTTAAATTATTGAAAAATAAGAACTTGCAAGGAGTTTTTTTTCAGATGCTGAGATAACTTAGAATGCCAGAAGAAAGTATTATTTCCTTAAAGTGTTGGTCACTAACTAGTATCGGTCTTAAAAGTACCACAAAAAAAGCAGCTTGCAAATAAATTAAAACTCTTTTTATCATAAAAATAATTTGCATTTTTAAACCGTGCTAGTACTCTCTTTCAAATGATTAATGACTAATAATATTCACATTTCTAAAATTCTTAACTGTTAAACAGCATAAAAAGACCGCGACAAAGCCACTCTTGCCCCAGTCTCTTTGATTTATAATTATTAAACTTGACATTATTGCATTCCAAAGGCTGCTTTTTTAACCTAATGCGTGTTGTCATAGACTGCTATTCATATATAATCATAGCGCCTTATCTCTGCGCTGCTTTAGAAGATATATCAATCGAGATATCCTTGATAATCATCCACATGTAGCAATTTTTCTGCATTTGCGACTCTCTCGCTGGATGGAGGCTCAATTCCTTCCAATTTATATTTGATGCCCATTTCATGATATTTATGCACACCCATCGTATGATACGGAAGCACCTCTACCTTTTTAACATTTTTAAGCGTTTTAATATAATCCCCAAGCTCCGAAAGATAATTATCAAAATCAGTTCTTTCAGGAATCAGCACATGTCTGATCCAAACCGGTTTTTTAGTATCAGACAAATACTGACATAGATCTAAAATATTTTCATTACGATAACCAGTTAATTTACGATGCTCATCGGAGTTAATATGTTTAATATCAACTAACAAAATATCAGTTACTTCCATTAAGCGCTGAAACTTACCAAACCACGGCTGCCTGCGGGTAAAAGGCTGACCACAAGTATCTAAACAAGTGTTTATCCCTAACTTCTTGCATTTAGTAAAAAGTTCGATTGCAAATTCAATTTGTAAAAGAATCTCTCCTCCGCTTAAAGTGATCCCACCTTTGTCTCCCCAAAACTGACGGAAAGGCAATGCTTTTTCTAAAAGTTCGTCTGTTGTCATTTCAGTCCCAACGTTTTTCTTCCATGTATCAGGATTATGGCAAAACTGGCATCGCATATTGCATCCCTGCATAAAGGCCACAAATCTGATTCCAGGCCCATCAACTGCCCCAAAACTCTCAGTAGAATGAACAAAGCCTAAAATTTGACCATCTCGTTTGGGAACTTTTCTCTCACGTAAAGGTGATTTCGTCATTGTTCCTCATCCTCTCGTTGAATCCTCTTAACAAATACATAAGGAGCGACTGGGACAAAATATTTTTGCCTTAGCCCCTCCTTATTATAAAATCAACTAATCAACTGGATCAAAGAACACAACTACATTGTTTCATGGAACGTACGTGAAATAACATCGTCTTGCTGTTCCTTGGTCAAATCTGCAAAGTATACACAATATCCTGAAACACGAATTGTTAATGTTGGGTACTTCTCAGGGTGTTTCTGTGCATCTAACAAAGTATCACGTTTGAAGACATTAATGTTCAAATGATGTCCATTATTCTTCATGTAGCCATTAATCATATTAACCAACGTATCTTCTTGTAATTTTGGATCATGTCCCAGTGTCGTTGGAGTTACAGCAAAAGTATTTGAAATCCCATCTGTTGCATATTTGTAAGGTATCTTAGCAACAGACAAAAGTGATGCCAATGCTCCATTTTGTTCTGCACCGTAAGCTGGATTAGCTCCAGGTGCAAAAGGTTCACCTTTTTTACGTCCATCTGGAGTCGTCCCTGTATTTTTACCATAAACAACATTTGAAGTAATTGTCAAAACAGATGTTGATAATTTTGATCCACGATACAAATGATGTTTATTCATCTTGGTAAACAAAGATTTAACCAGCCAAACCGCAATTTCATCTGCCCGTTCATCATTATTACCATATTTTGGAAAGTCCTTATCTGTTTTAAAATCAACTGCGATCCCATTCTCATCACGAATTGCTTTCACATGTCCGTACTTAATAGCTGAGATCGAGTCTGCTGCAACAGAAAGGCCTGAAATACCAGTTGCAAATGTTCTATCCAATCGTGTGTCCTTCAAAGCTAATTGGGCTGATTCATAGTAATATTTGTCATGCATGTAGTGAATTGTGTTCAAAGCATTAACATAGACATCTGCTAACCAATCAAGCATCGCATCAAACTTCTGCATAAACTCATCGTAATCAATGTATTCACTTGTAATAGGCGCATAAGCTGGTCCGACTTGAGCTTCACCAATCTCATCCTTACCACCATTAATTGCGTATAAAACCGTCTTAGCAAGGTTAGCACGTGCGCCAAAATACTGAATTCCATCCGCAACCGGCTGTGCAGACACACAACAAGCAATTGCATAGTAATCTGTTCCCCATTGTTTAAGCATTAAATCATCATTTTCGTATTGGATCGTTGAACTCTCAACCGAAACACTTGCTGCATAGCGCTTAAACGTCTCTGGAAGTTTTTGCGACCATAATAAGGTGATATTTGGCTCTGGAGCAGCTCCCATGTTACTCAACGTATTTAAGAAACGATACGCTGTCTTAGTAACATGGTGCTCGCCATCCATTCCCATCCCTGCTAGAGATAAAGTCGCCCAGATCGGGTTGCCAGAGAACAAGGAGTTATATTCAGGTGTTCGAATAAATGATACCATTCGCAATTTCATTGTAAATTGATCAACAAGCTCTTGGGCTTCTTTTTCTGTTAAAAGGCCACGCTTCAAATCTCTCTCGACAAAAATATCGATGAAAGTATCGATCCGCCCGATTGACATTGCTGCGCCATTTTGCTGCTTAATAGCAGCTAAATAGCCAAAGTATAGCCACTGAACAGCTTCTTTTGCATTTGTCGCAGGTTTGGAAATATCAAAGCCATATGAAGCAGCCATTTCTTTAATCTGATTCAAAGCCCTGATTTGTTCAGAAATTTCTTCACGCATTTGAATAACTTCATCAGTCATCTCTTGATCACCATAATTATCTAAGTCATTCAATTTAGCTTGAACTAACCGATCAATGCCATAAAGGGCAATGCGCGGAAAGTCGCCAACAAGACGTCCACGTCCGTATGCATCTGGAAGGCCTGTTACTATTTTATAATGACGTGCACGCCTGACCTCTGGAGTGTACGCATCAAATACACCTTGATTATGACTCTTAGTGATATCTGTAAATATATGTGTTGTTTCCGGATCAATCTCAAAACCATAAGACTTGAGAGCATCAGCTGCCATACGAATTCCACCGAATGGCATCAAAGCTTTTTTCATCGGCTTATCTGTCTGCAATCCAACAATTTTTTCGCGCTGCTTATCTAAGTACCCAGGCCCGTGTGAAGTAATGGTCGAAACAACTTTTGTGTCAGCATCAAGTACACCGCCGGCAGCACGTTCTTTTAGCTTAAGCTTAGTCAATTCATCATTGAGAATTCTTGTATCCTCAGTTGGCCCTTCGAGAAATGATTCATCACCGTTATACTGATGATAGTTTTGCTGAATGAAATCACGAATGTCAATTTCCGACTGCCACTGTCCCCCCTTAAAATCATCCCATGCTTTTTGACTAGTTTCTCTTTCCATCTGTTTCATCTTAAAAGCCTCCTTATTAATATGTTAAGCGCTTTCTACACACTGATAATAGCATTCAAAAGCTTTCTTAGCAAGCGTTTTCACTAATTAATTAAAACTTTACAAGCTTTATTACGTCTCTCTAAACTATAGTAAGGAATTTAAAGTTGTTCGTCAATGTGAATAGCTGAGCAATTAGTTTTGCAAAATATAAAATATTTCACTCTATTCTCAATTTTAACGATCAAAAAAAACTAGATCAAAAGTTAAATTTTGATCTAGTTTCATTATCAATTCCGGATAAATATGTTCCACAAGTCAAAATTATCTGTCTAACTTTAAATTACTCATAGCAAAAAAACACTCTGTATTCATAATTTTGCGTTAATACTCAAATTTTACTAGCTGTGCCATACTCCCCTACAATTAGCTTTAACTTTGTACATTCCGAAGAAAAGTTTTCTGCGCTCGCCCGCAAATTAGTTATAGCTAAACTTGAACTGTTCTCATAATTTATCGCTTATATTTAGCAATTTCTATTTTCAATCAATATACTCTAACTACATTTAAATTTGCATTATTTATTGAAGGAACATGTCCTTATGGAACAACTCGTACTTCACTGTTACCCAAATTCCTTTTATCAGCGGTCAGCATCAGGCGCATAGATTGGATGTGCGTCGGTTAATTCTTTAACTTGCTTTTTAACTGCTCGTAGTTTTTCTTCATCAGTCGAATTTTTTAAAGCATTAACAATCAACTCAGCAACCTGCTTTGCCTCATTCGTTGAGAAGCCACGGCTTGTGATAGCTGGTGTACCTAGTCGAATTCCACTCGTTTTGAAAGGACTTAATGTTTCAAAAGGAATTGAATTCTTATTGACAGTAATATTAAGGCTGTCCAGAAGATGTTCTGCTTCTTTACCGTTAACACCGAAATCACGAACATCAACCAGCAGTAGATGGTTATCAGTGCCACCGGAAACCAGACGAGCTTCAGAATCTTTGTCAAAAACTTTTGCCATTGCCTGTGCATTGGCGATGATTTGTTTTGAATACTGTGTAAAGCTAGGGTCCAAAGCTTCTTTGAATGCAGCTGCTTTAGCCGCCACCACGTGTTCAAGTGGTCCGCCCTGTGTTCCAGGGAAAATGTTGCTGTTAATTTTTTTAGCCAATTTACTGTCGTTAGTTAGAATCATCCCACCGCGAGGACCACGTAGCGTTTTGTGTGTTGTTGTTGTCGTAATGTCCGCATATGGAACTGGGTTTTGATGCAACCCGGCCGCAACAAGACCTGCAATATGTGCCATATCTACCATTAGCTTTGCATTAACTTTATCAGCTATTTCTCTGAACTTGGCAAAATCGATTTTACGTGAATAAGCACTTGCTCCAGCAACAATTAATTTTGGCTGATGTTTTTCTGCTAGCTCTAAAATACGGGCATAATCAAGTTTCTCCGTTTCTTGATCAACTCCATATCCGATAAAATTATATGTTTTACCACTGAAATTCACCGGTGAACCATGTGTCAAGTGTCCACCAGCAGCCAGATCCATTCCTAGAACAGTGTCTCCCGGTTTGATCAAAGATAAATATGCTGCTGCATTTGATTGCGAACCCGAGTGAGGTTGTACATTGACAAACTTTGCGCCAAAAAGTTTTTTAGCGCGTTCAATCGCTAAGTTTTCAACAATATCAATATACTGGCAGCCCCCGTAATAACGTTTGCCTGGATATCCTTCAGCATACTTATTGGTCAAAACACTTCCTTGAGCAGCCATAACCGCCTTGGAAACAATATTTTCAGAAGCAATTAATTCAATATTGTTCTGTTGTCTTTTTTCTTCTTTTTCAATAGCACTCCATAATTCCGGATCAAAATCTTTATAGTTCATTTAGCCACCTCCATATTATTTTTTATTGTAACATATGCAAAATAAGAACACATTCAAAAATCGAATGCATTCTTATCCTTAATTGAACCTCAAATTAATAAAATTAAATACACATTTCTACCCATTATTTTTTTATCAATAAACGACTAGTCTTCCAACCAATTCTCTGGGTCCTGGCGCCATTTTTTAAGAAGTTTCTTCTCAGAAGCAGTTATCTGTTCATCAGAAGCTGCAACATCAATCAATTCTCCATAATTAGTCAAGGTTGCAAAAGGTATTTTAGCTGCGGCAAAATTTTTATCGGCTGCATCCAACTGATAGCTGAAAATTCCGCAAACTCCAATCACATCAGCACCTTCTTTTTGAGCTGCCGCCACAGCTTTAAGTACGCTGCCGCCAGTTGAGATCAAATCATCGATTAAAAGCGTTTTTTGTCCCACCGTTAAGTGTCCCTCAATTTGTTTACCCCGGCCATGATCCTTGGGTTTAGAACGAACATAAATCATAGGCAGATTTAACTCCTGTGCAATCCAAGCTGCATGCGGAATTCCAGCCGTTGCCGTTCCAGCAATCATTTCAACCTCTGGAAAAGATTCTCTGATTAAATCTGCAATTCCCTTTGCTATTCTTGTTCTTATCTCTGGATAGCTGATCGTCAGCCGATTATCACAATAAATTGGGCTCTTAATTCCACTTGCCCATGTAAAAGGTTCATTTGGCGATAAAGTCACCGCATTAATTTCTAAAAGATCCTTAGCAACTTGCTTCATTAAATGTTTTCCTCCCACATCTCTTTTATGTATCGATATGCAGCTACGCTATCTGTTGCCTGCGTAATTGCACGTCCTACTACAATTGCACTGCTCTTGCGAGCCGCAGCTTGATCAGGAGTCATAACTCTCTTCTGATCACCCACATCAGCACCAGCTAATCTGATACCTGGTGTTACACGCAAAAAGTTTGCGCTTGTTTTTGTCAAAATCGAATTTGCTTCATAGGCAGAACAGACCACTCCGTCCATTCCTGCTGTTTGAGCCAAACGGGCGTAATGCAAGACACTTTGCTCAAGTGAAACTGCCACCTGCTGCTCCTCAGTCACCATTTTCTGGTCGGTCGAAGTTAGTTGAGTAATTGCCAGCAACTTAGCATTTTTATTACCACCACTGCCATCAAGCAATCCCTCTTTTGCTGCGCGCATCATTTCGCCGCCGCCACTTGCATGCAGTGTCGTCATGCTAACTCCTAGTTTTCCAATAACACGCATCGTATTTTCAACTGTATGCGGAATGTCATGACATTTTAAATCAAGGAAAACGTCATGTCCCTTAGCTAGAATTGCCTTAACCATTTCTTGCCCTTCGCTGTAAAAAAGTTCCATGCCAACTTTAACAAAAAGCTTTTCCTCAGCTGGAAATTTATTCAAAAATGTCTCTGTGGCTTGCCGATTGGGAAAATCTAATGCAATGATTGGTCGCTTAATTGTCATTTTATTGAGCACCCCTTACTTCTGTGATCAGTTCACTTAGGCTATCGATCTTCAATTCATCCATTTTTTGTGGCAATTCTCTAATTAAATCAGGACATGCAGTTGGATTGTTAAAGTGAGCAGTCCCGATTGCCACCGCGCTGGCGCCTGCCATATACATTTCAAGTACGTCGTCTGCTGTTTCGATCCCTCCCATTGCAATAATTGGAAGATCGACCGCACGGCTGACCTGATAAATCATCCGGACAGCAATCGGCTTTATTCCAGGACCAGAAAGTCCACCTGTTTTATTGCCCAAAATGGGGCTCCGCGTCTTCAAATTGATTCTCATTCCAAGCAAGGTATTGATCATGCTTAATCCATCTGCTCCACCTGCTGCAACAGCTTGAGCAATGGCAACAATATCAGTAACATTCGGCGAAAGTTTAACATAAACCGGAACCCGCGAAACTTCTTTTACAGCCTGTGTCAACCGCTGCGCAATCACCGGATCAGTCCCGAAAAGCATTCCGCCTTCATGAACATTTGGACAAGAAATATTTAATTCAAGTGCGGAAACCATTCCTGATTCAGACAAGCGTTTTGCAACTTCAACATATTCAGCTTGTGTGGCACCAGCTACATTAGCAATAATTGGCAGCTCTGGATATTTCTTATGCAAAACAGGCAGCTTTTCCTTGAGAATTACATCAACACCTGGATTCTGGAGACCAACTGCGTTCAAAACCCCGCTTTTGGTTTCAGCAATTCGTGGGACGGGATTACCGATTCGCGGCTTTAAAGTTGCTGCTTTAATAATGATTGCACCTAGTTCATTCAAATCAAACATTTCAGCGTAACGATTGTCACCAAAACCAAAACATCCACTGGCCGGCATCACCGGATTTTTCAATTTTAGCCCTGGAAGCTCAATTGCAAGACGTTCATCAGTTCTCATAATATGACCTCCCGTCCGTTGAAAACCGGTCCTTCAACACACACACACTTATTAAAAGTACCCTCTCCTGTTGATACAACACAGGCTTCACAGGCTCCTACACCACAAGCCATTCTACCTTCTAATGAAAGATAAATTGCTGTCTCGGTCGGCACAAAACGCGTTTGAACCATTTTCAGCAATCCCTCTGGTCCGCAGGCATAAACGTTAGTGTATTTTGAAACAGTAGTCTGAGACGCAAGCAATTCACCGACATTGCCTTTGAACCCTCTTGAACCATCATCAGTTGCCAATAATAGTTGTCCGCTGCGTTCAAATTCTGTCTCGCCAAAAATCATGGAAGCCGTGCGGAAACCAACAGCAGTTGAAACCCTGCATCCTTTTTCTTTTAAGACTTGTGCAAGCATCATCAATGGCGGCAAACCAGTTCCTCCGCCTACTAGAAGCACCTCTGTCCCAACATCAACATTTTCTAGAGAGAACCCATTTCCCAGTGGCCCTAGTATATTCACAATTGTTCCGACTGCAAGTTTGCTCAGCAGACGCATCCCATCCCCAACTATGCGATAAATCAACGTTATTGTTTTTTGAACTGAATCACAAGCAGCAATTGCCAATGGACGCCTGAGCTGGTATGCTTCATCGGGCAGCTTAAGCATCACAAAGCATCCCGGCTTTACTCCCGCGTAATTGAATTCTCCATGCAGGATAACACGGTAAATATCATGTGCTAATTCTTGTTGTTCTATAATTTGAAAATCGTTTTTAGTCAGCATTTTAGTTCCTCTCTGCTTGAATTCAATCGTTGCCCATCTATTTCATTACATCAGTTGCAAAAGTCCGATTTTCAAGTGCTTTTATGAGTGCTTCAGCCGTATTGAGCGATGTAATCAATGGAACATTGTGTTCAATTGCCGTTTGTCTAATTGTAAAACCATCTGATGTAACTTCTTGATCGTGCCCCATTGTATTGATTACAAGTTGCGTTTTACCAGATCTTATTAACTGCAGGATATCGATCCTATTTCCGCCTTCTTCACCAATTTTATTGACTTGTTTAACATGTAGATCATTATCGTTCAAAAAACTGGCAGTTCCAGCAGTTGCAAAGAGACGGTAACCGATCTGACTGAATTTTTTAGCAAGTGGTAAGACGATATTTTTGTCATGACTATCGATGGTCAACAGAACACTTCCGCTAAGTGGTAATTCCATTTTTGCTCCTGCGAAGGCTTTAAGAAGTGCCTTCTCAAAAGTATGATCACTTCCCATAACTTCACCAGTCGATTTCATTTCCGGTCCCAGATAACTATCAACATCTTCCAACTTACTGAATGAAAAGACTGGAGCTTTGACATGAATTGATTCACTTTCAGGATACAAACCTGATTCATAGCCTAAAGCATTTAAGGATTTTCCTAAAATAACCTTCGTTGCCACCTGTGCCATTTCGATTCCAGTTATTTTGCTTAAGAAAGGAACTGTCCGACTAGCACGCGGGTTGACTTCAAGAACATAAACTTCATCGTTATGAATGATGAACTGAATATTCATGATTCCAACACACTTCAAAGCAACAGCTAATTTTTTGGTTGCTTCAACAATCTGCTGTTTAATTGCCTCAGAGAAAGATTGGGGAGGATAGACAGCCATTGAGTCGCCCGAATGCACTCCAGCATGCTCAATATGCTCCATAATTCCCGGCAATAATACATCCTTGCCATCACAAATTGCATCGACTTCACATTCACGACCTTCAAGGTAAGCATCGACTAATATTGGATGATCGATCGCTGCCTTGACATTCTGTTCAAGGTAATCGTTCAATTCGTCTTCATTATTCACAATTTCCATTGCACGGCCGCCCAAAACATAACTTGGACGAACTAATACCGGATAACCGATCTCTTCTGCTGTCTCGATAACTTTCTCTTGTGTTGTTGCTGTCTTGCCAACCGGCTGTTTCAAACCTAAGTTATTTATAACCTGATCGAAAAGCTCACGATCTTCAGCCCTGTCAACATCTTCAACCTTCGTTCCAAGTACTTTAACACCATTATCTTGCAGATCCGCAGCCAAGTTAATAGCCGTCTGGCCACCAAACTGCACTATTACTCCTATTGGTTTCTCAAGCTCAATTACATTCAAAACATCCTCAAGTGTCAGCGGTTCGAAATAGAGCTTATCTGAAATAGAGAAATCAGTCGAAACAGTTTCCGGATTACTATTCATTACAATTGCTTCATAGCCCAGTTTTTGAATAGCCTTAACGCTGTGCACTGTTGCATAATCAAACTCAACGCCTTGTCCAATTCGAATCGGGCCCGAACCGATAACCAAAACTGATTCTTTTGCAGTTGGAACACTTTCATTTTCAGAATCATAAGTGCTATAAAAATATGGTGTCTGTGATTCAAATTCAGCTGCACAAGTATCGACCATCTTATAGGTTGGCAATATCGCGGTTTCTTTACGGAAAGTACGCACTTTTTCAGTCGAAGTATTCCATAATTTAGCAATTGTTGGATCACTGAAACCATATCTTTTAGCCTTTTTCAGAACATCTTTATCATTTGGATGCTTACAGATCTCTACTTCCAGTTCAGTAATATGCTTAATCAGATCAAGAAAATAGTAATTTATTTTTGTCAGCTCATTAACTTCATCCAAAGTATAGCTACGACGGAAGGCCTCTGCAATGTAAAAGAGACGGTCATCCTGTGCGTGTACTAATTTTTCTTCTAATTTTTCATCGGTAGTTCCTTGAGCCTCGGATGATATCAAATCATCTTCATCGATTTCCAATGAACGAACAGCTTTCTGGATAGCTTCTTCGGCAGTCCGCCCAATAGCCATAACCTCACCAGTCGCCTTCATCTGTGTTCCCAACTTGCGATTAGCTCGAGGAAACTTATCAAAAGGCCAGCGTGGAATCTTGGCAACTACATAATCCAGCGCTGGTTCAAATTCAGCAAACGTCGTCCCTGTGACAGGATTCTTTATCTCATCAAGCGTTAAACCAACTGCAATCTTAGCAGCCATTTTAGCAATTGGATATCCAGTTGCCTTGGAAGCGAGCGCCGATGAGCGACTCACACGCGGATTAACCTCGATCACATCGTAATTAAAGCTATGTGGATCAAGGGCTAACTGGACATTACATCCGCCTTCAATCTTCAATGCACTGATCAAACGCAGTGAAACATCACGCAACATCTGATACTCACGATCTGACAGCGTTTGTGTTGGTGCCAAAACGATTGAGTCTCCGGTATGGATCCCAACAGGATCGAAGTTTTCCATTGAACAAACTACCATTGTATTATCAGCACTATCACGCATTACTTCAAATTCAATTTCTTTGTATCCCATAATACTTTTTTCAATCAGGCACTGAGTCACTGGTGATAAATCCAAACCATTTGCTGCAATTTCAGCTAATTGTGCCTTATTATCACACAAACCGCCACCAGTCCCGCCCATTGTAAAAGCTGGACGTACAATTACTGGATAACCGATCTCTTCAGCAAATTCAAGTGCCTCTTCAGTTGTGCTGACAGTCTTCGATTCTGGAATAGGCTCATCGAGCTTAGTCATTAATTCCTTGAAGAGTTCCCGATCCTCTGCTTGATTGATGGCTTCTAACTTAGTCCCTAAAAGCTCAATCTCAAACTCTTCTAAAATACCGGTTTGAGAAAGCGACATTGCTAAGTTTAAACCAGTTTGACCACCTAAGGTTGGCAGAATCGCGTCTGGATATTCTTGACGGATAATACGTGAAACAGATTCGGTCGTTAAAGGTTCAATGTAAACACGATCAGCAATCTCTGTATCAGTCATGATTGTGGCTGGATTTGAGTTTACTAAAACAACTTCATATCCTTCTTCCCGAAGCGCCATACATGCTTGTGTTCCAGAATAGTCGAATTCCGCAGCCTGTCCGATGATGATAGGGCCGGAACCAATTACCATTATTTTATGAATATCCGTTCTCTTAGGCATTCTTTTCATCCTTTCTTACGTCGATCATGTGCATAAAATCATCAAAAAGATCATCTGCATCGTGCGGACCCGGAGCAGCATCTGGATGAAACTGAACACTGAATGCGGAATAGTCTTTATGCCGTAAACCCTCAATTGTATCATCGTTAATTTCACGATAAGTAACATTGAGTTTTTGATTATTAATTGAATCAGGACGAACAGCAAAACCATGATTTTGTGATGTGAAACAGATCCGTCCGGTTGCAACTTCTTTAACTGGATGATTGAAACCACGATGTCCAAATTTCATCTTAAAAGTATCGGCTCCATTAGCAAGTGCAAATAACTGATGTCCCAAGCAAATTCCAAAAAGTGGTAATTTTTTCTCAACTTCACGAATCATCTCAACAGCATGCGTCAATGACTTTGGATCTCCCGGTCCATTTGATAAAAGTACTCCATCCGGATGTAATTTAAAAATATCTTCAGCTGTAGCTGTATACGGCAGTACGATTGTATTGCAGCCTCTTTTCGCTAATTCACGCAGAATACTGTGTTTCAATCCATAATCAACAACAACTACATTCCGCTTATCTCCGGGGTTAGGGTACGCTTTACTAGTTGAAACCTGTTGAACAAGATCATGATTGATAACTGTTGCATTTAGCTGATCAAAAGCATGATCCAAATCAGCCTTGGCATCAACAATACTTCCTTTCATAGTTCCATGGGAACGCAATTTTTTAGTCAGTTCACGTGTATCAATTCCTGTAATTCCAGGAATATCCATTTGTTCCAAAAATTCTGCGAAAGTTGACTGTTGTCGCCAACTACTTGAAACACGTGCAACCTCGTGGCAGACAACTCCCTTGCAAGTTGGTTCAATAGATTCATAATCATCAAAATTGACTCCATAGTTTCCAATCAATGGATTGGTAAAAACCAAAATTTGGTTAGAGTAAGATTGGTCGGTAACAGCTTCTTGGTAGCCGGTCATTCCCGTTGTAAAAACAACTTCTCCATTTGTAGTACTCGGTGCCCCGAAGCCTTCTCCCTTGAAGATCGTTCCGTCTTCTAAAAGTAAATAACGTTCCACTGTCAGTCCTCCTTTTGATAAACAATTTTCCCATCAACAAAGGTCATTTCCGTTTCACCGTAGGCTTTAATCCCTGTAAAAGGCGTATTTGTTCCCTTAGATAGGTAGTTTTCTTTTCTTAATTCAAATTCATCATCTAAATTAAACACAGCAATATCAGCATTTTTTCCAGGCAAGAGTGCTCCTGCATTTTTTAAATGAAATTTTTGAGCTGGGATAACGCTCATCCATTCCAGCAACTGTTCTAATTTAAAGATCCCCTTTTTGACAAAGGCTGTGTAAAGTAACGCAAAAGCCGTTTCACTACCAGTGATGCCGAATGATGCTTGGCACATACTGCCTTTTTTCTCATCCTCACTATGAGGGGCATGATCTGTTGCAATCATATCAATTGTCCCATCAAGTAAACCATCAATAAGTGCTTGTCGATCTTCTTTTGACCGCAATGGTGGGTTCATCTTATAAAAAGGATCGTCTCGCGGGATATCATCATCTGCTAGAAGAAGATGGTGTGGTGCAACTTCGCAGGTAACATTAATTTTTTTAGCTTTTGCCCAACGCACCAATTCCACACTCTCCTTAGTTGAAAGGTGGCAAGCATGATAATGCACGCCGGTCTGTTGCGCAAGTATCAAGTCACGAGCAAGTTGTGAAGATTCACTGAGCCCCAGCATTCCAGGTAAATTTAGTTCCGCAGCACGCTGACCAGCATTCATAACACCACCGAAAAGCAGTGAATTATCTTCGATATGCTCAACGAGAGGCACGTTATACTCTGCAGCTTTCTTCATTGCCAAATACATTGTCCCAGCTTCTTGAATACCGCTGCCATCATCACTGAAGGCAAACGCTCCAGCACTTTTGAGCGCTTCAAAGTCAGTTAAACATTTTCCCTGACGTCTCTGCGTAATGGAAGCATATTGTTTAATATGAACAACACCATCTTTTGCATTACGTGCTTGTACATCCTGCAGCCGCTCAACACTATCTGGAACCGGATCCAGATTAGGCATGGCACAAACCGTTGTGAAACCACCATGTGCTGCCGCCTGACTTCCAGTTCTAATTGTTTCTTTATACGTGAATCCCGGTTCGCGGTAATGAACATGCACATCGACCAAACCCGGAGCAATCAACTTACCAGCAAGGTTAATCTTTTTTTGAGCATCAATCCCCAACTTTGACAGATTCTTGCCTAAAGCCATAATTTTGCCTTCAATTATCAGAATATCGAGCTGCTGCAGCTGCCCTGCTTGATAAACCAATCCATTTTCTAGTAAAGTGCTCATTTTTTACCTCCTAAACCACGCCCATTAATTACCGCTTCAATCATTGCCATTCTCATAAAGACACCATTTTTCATCTGCGTTGAAAAGCGTGATTTAGGTGCTTCGACCAACTCTGAAGCCAGCTCAACTCCACGATTAATGGGTCCTGGATGCATAATAATAGCATTTTCCTTCATTTTTGCATAGCGCTCGACCGTCAAACCATACTCACTATGGTAAGCTGCAGGCGAGAAAGTAACTTCCTGCTGATGACGTTCATGCTGAACACGTAATAAAATAAGTACATCCATCTGATCGATTAATTCATCGACTTTGACATAATTGCCAAACTCTTCAAATTCACTTGAATACCAGTACTCAGGGCCTGAAAAATAAATTTCGGCTCCGAGCTGTTTCAGCAAACGCATATCACTGCGTGCTACCCGTGAATTTGTCAAATCACCAACAATTGCAACCTTGAGCCCCTTAAAATGCCCGAACTGTTCGTGAATAGTCATCATATCTAGAAGACACTGCGAGGGATGTTGTCCACTGCCGTCGCCAGCGTTAATGATACCCATGTCCAATTTTTGAGTATTGTCTAGATTCACTAATTCATTGTAGTACTCATTTTTCGAATGTCTGACAACTGCCAAGCTGACACCGATTGAATTCAATGAAAGTAAAGTGTCATAAAGTGTTTCGCCTTTATTGACTGAACTTGTCGCAGGATCAAAAGGGATTGTTTGAAGACCAAGCTTTTTTTCTGCCATCTCAAAACTACAGTGTGTCCTTGTACTGTTTTCGAAAAACATATTAACAGCATAAATCGGCTGTGAAAACTCTGGAACTGCACCTCCTGCTTTAAAATACTCTGCACGATCAATCAGTCCTTCAACTTGATCATTTTCCAATTTTTTTATTGTTAAAAAATGTTGCAGTTTTAAACGTTCTTGCATGTTCAGCATCATCATATCTCCTTACTATTTTTCGCTATTAGCTTTTTCAGGCAGGACAAGATTTGCAACAATTCCAAAAATGGTTGCTAATGCAATACTTGTCAGTTGGAACTGCCCAATCTGCAGGTAAGTTCCACCGATTCCAATCACTAAAATTACAGCAGTAATAATCAAATTGCGCTTCAATTCGTAATTAACTTTGTTGTCAACAAGTATCCGTAATCCATTCGATGCAATCATTCCAAAGAGTAAGAAACTTATTCCACCAATGACAGGGGTGGGTATCGACTGGATCAAAGCACTAACTTTGCCCACAAAGCTGAAAAGAACTGCAAAAATAGCCGCTCCACCTAGAACCCAAACACTGTGTACTTTTGTCATTGCCAAAACACCAATATTTTCACCATATGAGGTTGTTGGCGGTCCGCCGACAAACCCAGCGATAACAGAAGACAGACCATCACCGAACAATGTTCGATGCAACCCAGGGTTTTTGAAGAAATTTCGTTTGGTTAGTTTATTCAAAACCATTACATGACCCATATGCTCAGTCATCGTTACAAAAGCGATAGGTGCCATTGCGATGATAGCACCTGGGTACAATTTGAAATCATAATTAACAAACATCACTTTAAATGCTGGCAATGAAAACCATTTTGCCGCCGCCACACTTTGAAAATCGACGATTCCAGCAATTACTGCACAGATGTAGCCGCAGATAATTCCTAGTAAAACAGGGACCATGCTTGCAAACCCTTTTAAAAACATATTGAAGAGAATTGTAATTACGAGTGTGAAAATAGCGACTGCAAAATACTTCAAATCATAGTGTGAATTATTCAGCATTGCATCATTAGCAGCCGTTGTTGCAAGCGACAATCCAATAACAATGATTATCGGTCCGACAACGACAGGCGGCAAAAGACTGTCGACCCATTCTGAACCAAAACGACTGATGAAAAGCGACACGATTACATAAACCAAGCCAGCTGAAATTGCTCCTTGTCCAACCGCAGGATACCCATAAGTTTTCATCAAGATTTGCATAGTACCAACAAACGCAAAACTTGAACCTAAGTATGCTGGAATTTTAGCTTTTGTACAGAAAATATAGACAAGCGTTCCCACACCTGAACTGAACAAAGCAATACTTGGGTTAATGCCCACTAACAGTGGCACCAAAACCGTTGCTCCAAACATTGTGAACAAATGCTGGATTGATAAAACCAACCAATGTCCGAACTTAGGCCTATCCTGAATATCTAAAATCGCTTCTTCATTCCTGAATTCTTCTTTTTTCTTCTCGCTCACAAAAAAATCTTCCCTTCTATACAAAAAAACCTGAATCTTCCTGATCCAGGTCAGCATAAGGTTTGCCTTAAAGGATTTTATTCCTTCAAAGTAGTTCATCAACCTTTTTGCTCTCTCTGGAGTCAATTAAAATGGTTGTACCAATTATATTTCTTTGATTTCAATTGCATCTTTTTTATCGATCTCTTCAACAGAAACTGAAATCTGTTCATCAAGCGATGTTGGGATATTTTTACCAACAAAATCTGCTCTGATCGGTAATTCACGATGCCCACGATCAACTAAAACAGCAACATTAATCTTTTGCGGTCTGCCATGATCCATTAAAGCATCAAGTGCTGCGCGAACCGTTCTTCCTGTGAATAATACATCATCAACTAAAATAACCTGTTTGTTCGTAATATCAATATCTAAGCTAGACGAATCAACTACAGGCTCTTTTTTCTGTGACAAATCATGGCGATCATCGCGATAAAGCGAAATGTCTAATTCGCCCACTGGAACATCGGCCGCTTCGAGTTGTTTTAAACGGTCTGCAATCCGACGTGCCAAATAGATCCCGCGCGTTTTGATTCCGACTAATACCAAATCATCAATGCCCTTGTTCTTTTCAATAATTTCGTAAGTCATTCTTGTCAAGGCACGTTTCATTGCCATTGAATCAATAACTTCTTTTGCCATTTTTTTCTCCCCTTTTTGTCCAATAAAAAAACCACTTAGCCATAGACTAAGTGGTTAGACCGATGTCTTCATTCCGAGCTCAAACGAGACGCTGCCTTCTTAGCCTCACTGGACTATCTTTAAAGGACCTTAATTACCCTAAATTTACTAGACCGTATTGCTTTTGTCAAGTACATTCAGTATTTTTGAAAAAATACTTGGTAATGGAACTTCGAAAACCATTTTCTTATGTGTCACCGGATGTTCAAAACCTAGTTTACCTGCATGCAAAAATTGTCCCTTCCCCTTGATTGTTTTGCTGGGACCATAAATGGGATCCCCAACTAAAGGATGACCAATGTATTTCATATGCACCCGAATTTGATGGGTACGACCTGTTTCTAAAATACATTTCACAAGCGTATAATCGCGATAACGCCTCAATACTTCAAAATAGGTTACAGCGTGACGTCCATCCGCAACAACCGCCTGCTTTTTGCGATCTTTAGGTGATCGTCCCAAAGGTGCATCTATTTTTCCTTTATCCGGCTTGATTTTACCATGAACAAGAGCGGTATACTCCCGTATATTAGTTTTGTTTTTCAACTGTGCAGCCAAACTGCGATGTGCCAGATCATTCTTGGCGACCATCAGCAAACCAGAAGTATCCTTATCAATACGGTGAACAATACCTGGTCTATACTCGCCATTGATCGTTGACAAAGGACAATGATACAGTAATGCATTCACTAATGTATGTTCCGGATGATCAGGAGCAGGATGAACAACCATGCCTTGAGGTTTGTTCACGACAAGAACATCATCATCTTCATATACAATATCAAGCGGAATATTTTCCGGTTCAACTGAGATACTCTGCACAGATGGCCGATCAAGTTCAAGCAAATCGCCAGACTTTACTTGATATTTTGGCTTAGCAGTTGCACCATTTACCAATATATTGCCTGCTAGGAGCCATTGCTTAATCTGTGAACGTGAATAATTAGGAAAAAGCTGTGCAGCGACTTTGTCCAATCTTCCTTTTTGTGTGGTAATTCTGCTCATTTCAGTCATTTTTGTCATCTCGCAGCAAGGCTATCAAGAAAATTACTACACCAATATTCAGCGCAACATCAGCAACATTAAAAATTGGAAAATTAATAAATAACACTTGGAACATATCGACAACGTACCCTAAACGAATCCGGTCGATGAAATTACCGATTGTTCCTCCAATAATAAAACTGATCCCTAAAGCATACATCCAGTTAGTCCAAAATTTTTTAAAAAGATATCCTAAGACCCCGAGTGCAATGATCGTTATAATAAATAGCAGCCATCTTTGTCCCGTAAAAATGTTCCAAGCTGCTCCATAATTCCGAATGTGTGCGATCCCTAGAACATGATGAATGAAGCCATAACTCGTGTCCAGTGGAACGTTGTGCACAACATAAAACTTCACCAACTGATCGAGCAAAACAATTGCACATATCAGCAGAAAATAAATCACCATTACTGGAGGGCACCTCTTTTCTTTTTTGAACAGTATCAAAATTTGAATTTGACTCGTTTCCTTCAATGTAAACTAGATTTTTCGCATTTACGTGCTCCAAAAGCCAATCTTTTTCGAAAGCACTATGGGTTTCCAGACTTTTAGTATAATCTCTTGAATACCTATTATACAACAATTAATTAGAACTCTCCAAAAATATTTTTCCTCCACAAATTCATCAGCAATAATTTAATCTATTCGGTCTAAATTTCACGTTTTCAAGATTAGCTGATTTCTGCCAATTATGCTACCAAAAATATAACGTTCAGATCTTCAAATCTGTCTTTCAAGTCATTTTCAATTTCTTTTTTAAAGCTCGACAATCCCTCAATTCGAATTGGCGTAGATATCTTGTGCAAAACGATTTTAACATTCCACCTCATCCCTATTTTAATAACTTCAAAGTTAAAATCTTTCAAAACACCTGTTAGTCTCTTCTGAAGAATCCGGCTTATATCATCATTGATTTTCTTATCAGCGACAGTTCCATGCGATAATTCAATAAAACTTTGATACAACAACTTTATTGGTTCCTTAATCGTTAAGGCTACCAAGAGGAGTGTAATGATTGAATCACCTATGATCATTATGAATTGAAATCCTTGGACTTTTCCTAAAAAATACGCAAGCAAAATACCTAAACCGACACCAACTGATAATACACCATCCATAAATGCAATCTTGCTCTCAGCAAGAAGCATTGTACTGGCATTCATAATTTTTTGATTGTTTCTGCGGCAATAGTACGCTAGCGAAAAACTCATTGCAACCATGACCAATGTATAAGGTAAAACCGGTCCTAGTTCAAGGCGCCTGCCAATTCCCAGTGTCATGTAAACTGCAATTGCATGAACACTTCCAATCACAGCAATTATTGTTATTGTAAGCGAAAACAAAGCTTTGAATACCCCGTATAAGGGTTCGAGTATATACAGGCCATGTGGAAAACGAGCAGTTGTTTTGTTGCTAAAATGCGAAATAAAAATGGCTGCAAAGCTCGACAACATTGCAATTACTGAAAAATATGCATCAAGAAAGATAGCCTGAATATGTGTGCTATGAAAAGCAATCACACCAGCAACGGCCATTATTAAATTTGTGAAAGCACTGAAAACCAACGCATTTTGTTCAATTTTTTTTAATCGATCGGTCATAAAGAGCCCTCCATTTTTCTGAACAATTTAATTAAAAATGATACTTCTTCTGGTTGCAATTTTGCTTCTAATTTTTGAAATATATCATCAAATATTTGATAGCTTTTTTGATAATATTCAACAAGTTTATCGTTCAGTTCCAAATGATAGATGCGCTTATCCAGAGTTGAATGCCTGCGATATACGACACCCAGTTTTTCAAATTTGCCAATTATGTGTGTCGCACCCGGTTTAGTAACCTGGGCTAATTTTGCAAATTCTGACAAAGTTGCATTCTTATGTCTATACAAGATATCCAAATAGAACTCATCATTGGGGGTAATATTTTTAAAGGGTAATGTCAGTTCTTGTTCCCGTTCAAGCTGCTCAGCAACTATTTTATCGTATAGCCTGTAATAGGCCTCTTTCAATTCAGCCATTATTTTCCCTTCTCCTTTAATAAATAATTTTAGTTAACTTACTAAACTATATTAACGATTTCAATCACAACTGTCAAATCATTTTTAAATGTGTTCCTCACAAATATTAAAATAATCAAAAAAACCGTAATCGAAATACTTTTTCGACTACGGCTCACTTAATTATGCTATAACTCAAAAAAAGTGCTCTCAGCTTGATTTACATAACTTTATTTTTGGGTAATCAACTGTTCTAAGACATCAATAAAAGCCTCATCATCATTTAATGCTGGTAACATTTTGAATTCAACTCCGCCACTTTCCAAAAAATATTCACGATTTTCAATATCCAACTCATGCAGTGTTTCTAGACAATCAGAAACAAAACTCGGAGATACTATCAGAACTTTCTTGACCCCCTTTGCTGGCAATTCTTTCAAAGTTGTGTCAGTGGAGGGAGTTAACCATTCGTCCGGCCCAAAACGCGATTGAAATGTTTGCATGTATGGAATACCGTCCAACTGTTTCATAATCAATTCAGTTGTTAGATTACAGCGTTCTTGATAAGGATCACCCTTTTTAACATAACTAACGGGAATTCCATGATAAGAAAGAAGAACCTTATCTGGTTTGAATTCATTATATTCTTTTTTGATCTTGTCCGACAGTGCTTGAATGTATACTTTAGACTCGCAAAAATCAGTAATGATATGTAGTGAGGGAATATATGTTCTTTTATAGTAGAAATGATTGATATCATCGACTACTGATCCAACAGTCGTTGTCGAATATTGTGGATAAAGTGGGATAATAGTCAAAGAATCCACATGTTCAAGTTCAAATGACTCTAGTACATCCGCAATAAAAGGAGCACTGTAACTCATCGCATATTTGACTATATAATCCGGTAGACGATTTTGAAGCTTCTTGGTTTGTTGTTCAGTATAATACTGCAGCGGTGATCCGTGTTCATCTGACCAAATCTGCTGATATAATTTAGCTGACTTTGCTGGACGATGTGGTAAAATCATCAAATTCAGAATGGGCTTCCACTTCCATCTAGGCATATCTATAACACGCGGATCACCTAAAAAATGTTTCAGATAAACACGTACGTCTTCTTCTGTTGGCGTTTTGGGAGTCCCCAAATTTATTAATAAAACTCCTTTTTTCACATCCATCACCTTTTCTATCTTTAATCGGCAAATCATTAAACAAAGAGAAAAGAGCAGCTGTTTGCTAAAATTACGCTGTCTCTCTTCAAATAATAATAAATTTTAAAAATCATATAAATCTCTAAACGAGCATGCAGCTTTATATACATATGCATTGCCACAAAAGATTTCTTTCTCTACTCGCAAAGTTTAAAAACTGTTAATCTCAATATATCAACAGCTATACAAATTAAATAGGTCTCTAAAAACTAACGACCTCCTCTACACAGTCGGTTGTTCAAATTTATGTCACTTGAAATTTATTCCACGTGCTTGCAATACCATTTGACCTCGTTTTGTTTCCTCAAACCTTGCCAGCAATTTTTTTAATTCATTTTTTTCAACATTAGCTCCAAAAACTGCACTCCCTGGTTCCATTCTGATTCCCTCTGCTAGCGGTCCTGCATAAAATGGTTCAAAGCCAAACCTGTCAACTATCTCAGCCGTTTTTTTAACATATTCGTGTTCATCCCCAACAATGGCAATTGCTTTCCTTTTCGCCTGTCCCTGCGGGCGCGCTTCATCAAATAAATCATGATATCCCATGTGATTAAAGGCCTTAATAACATGACTTTTTTTGAGAAAATGTGCAACCAGTTCACTTGAAGAATGACGCGGATCTGTTAAGTCAGGTCTAGGTCCATCAACTTCCCACCAATAATTCATCGCATCGATGACCAATTTTCCGGCCAAAGCTGAAGGCGATAAATTTTGATACTTACCTAACGGAATCGCTAAGATGATAATATTGGCTTGCTGATAAACGTCACTAGCAGTTGTCGGAACCGCCCCTGGCACCAGGGTTTCAATCGTTAATTCGATTTTAGCTGAGCTTCCTGACCCCGCTATCAAAACGCGGTATCCTGCAGCTATTGCTAACTGTCCTAGCACCGTGCCTAATTTTCCAGCACCCAAAATTCCGAGTGTTTCAACCATTTTTTCACCCCTCAGCTAAGATTTCCCGTACACGTGGAATTACCTTTGTTGCATACAATTCAATCATATGAAGACGAGCTTGTACCGACAATTCCCCGGCTCCGTAGGCCAATTCAAAGCGTCCTGCATTCAGCAATTTGATCGTTGCTGCCAATCTTTGCGCAACAGTCTCTGGTGCCCCTGCATAAATAGAACCCTGCTTAACTTCTTGTTCGAATTGCTCCCGTGACATTGGAACCCAGCCACGCTCTTTTCCGACACGTGCAAGGCTTTTGCGCGTATGTTTCCAAGCCAATTCAACAGCTTCAGCATCACTATCGGCAATCACACCATGTGAATGAATTCCGACCGGATAAGCTTTTGTACCGAATTTTTGAGATGCCTTTTGATAAAGCTTAACATAAGGCACAAAACGTCTAGGCGACCCGCCAATTATTGCCAAAATCATCGGAAAACCATAGCGAGCTGCACGAACAACCGATTCAGGAGAACCGCCGACAGCAACTTGTGTATCTAAACGTCCCTTTTCAGTTTTAGGAAAGACCTCAATCCCATCAAGCGCCGCACGTGTTTTCCCTGACCACGTAACTGGTTTCTCGTCTAATAATTTTGAAAAAAGTTCAATCTTTTCTTCAAAAAGCAAATCATAATCACTCAGATCATAACCATACAGCGGAAAGGGTTCTGTAAATGAACCACGTCCAATCACCACCTGTGCACGTCCGTTAGACAACGCATCAAGTGTCGCGAAACGCTCGTAAACTCTCACTGGATCATCAGAACTAAGTACAGTTACACCTGAAGCTAATTTAATATGCCTAGTTCGTGTTGCAATTCCTGCAAGCACTGTGTCAGGACTGGAAATTGCATATTCCGGACGATGATGTTCACCCAATGCAATTACATTAACGCCGAGTCGATCAGCCAATTCTGCTTCTGTAACAACTTGCCGAATAGCTTGTGCTTGCGTCATCAGGTTACCATTTTCATCAGTTGGCAAATCGCCAAATGAATCCAGTCCAAAGACTATCTTTTGCGGATCAACCACTTTAAATCACCCTCGATTCTTTTTAATTACTTTTTATAAGTATAATTACTTTATTATTTTATTTTGTATATGTCAATTTATCTTGCTTACAATTTGATTTCATCTTCAGAGGAAAACTTAGTGTAAGAAATAAAAGTGTACGAGCAGTTGCTAGACTTTGAACATACCAACAAAACGGTGATTATAATTTGAGAGTGACTATGATAGATAACCCATAGTTAATAATAGGAAAATCTGACTATTAAACCACGTTAATTTTACTAAGATAAGGTTAAAATAAAGGACTGGTTCAAAGTATAACTTTTGATCCAGTCCTTTATTTTATTAATTTGTACTTTTAAATTTTAAAAAAGCACTTAAAATACTGATGCTTCAATATAATCCAGAAATTGTCCCATCATCACTAAGCTCCATACCATTTGCAGCTGGAACTTTAGGCAAACCAGGCATAGTTAGCACATTACCTGTCAGGGCTACAATAAACTGTGCCCCTAATTTTGGCATGAATTCACGAACATGGATTGTAAATTCCTTAGGAGCACCTAAAGCCTTAGGATTATCCGAAAGCGAATATTGCGTTTTAGCCATACAGACTGGTAAACGATCCCAGCCGAGTTCTTTAAAACGTTTTAATTGACGCTTCGCCTTAACACCATACTCGACCTTAGCACCGCCATAAATTTCGGTGACGATTTTTTCGATTTTTGTCTCTATTTCATCATTTGCTGCATATAGAGGCTGGAATTCATTTTTTTGCTCACATTTTTCAAGTACTTTTTTGGCCAGCTCGACTGCCCCTTCGCCGCCTTTTCCCCAAACATTAGCAACAACTGCTGCCGTATTATCAATTTCGCACAGCCTCTGCAATTCTTCAAGTTCAACTTCAGTATCCGAAGTAAACTGGTTGATTGCAACAACGACTGGAACATTGTATCGCTTCATACTTGCAATGTGTTTCTGCAAATTAACATAGCCATTTCGCAGCGCATCAATGTTTTCTTCCTCAAGTTTATTTTTACTAACTCCACCATGCATTTTAAGCGCACGGACAGTTGCAACAATCACAACTGTATCCGGTGTTTTACCAAGAACAGGTGTTTTAATATCCATAAACTTCTCAGCTCCTAAATCAGCTCCAAAACCAGATTCAGTCAATGTATAATCAGCCAATTTTAATGCTGTCTGTGTTGCAAGAACACTATTGCAACCATGCGCAATATTAGCAAAAGGTCCCCCATGAATAATTGCAGGAGTATGAGCCAATGTCTGAACAAGATTAGGTTTAATTGCGTCTTTCAGCAAAAGTGCAATTGCACCGGTTACACCCAATTGGTCAACTGTTACAGGTTCCTTAGCTCCTGTATAGCCAACAACAATCTGACCGATTCTCTTCTTCAAATCAGCAATATCTTCAGCCAGACAAAGAATCGCCATCAATTCACTTGCAACAGTAATATCAAAGCCGTCTTCACGAGGTATTCCCTGAGTTACGCCCCCAATTCCAATTACAACATGGCGCAATGCACGATCATTGATATCCAAAACACGTTTCCAAATAACTCGACGCTGATCAATATGCAGTTTATTTCCCTGATAGATATGGTTATCAATTAAAGCAGCCAAGGTATTATTAGCCGTCGTCAACGCATGCATATCACCTGTAAAATGCAGATTAATATCTTCCATGGGAACAACTTGCGAATATCCACCGCCTGTCGCGCCGCCTTTCATACCCATTACGGGGCCTAAGGAAGGCTCACGCAAAGCGATTATAACCTTTTTCTGTAAAAGGCTGAGTGCATCTCCTAATCCGACCGTGACAGTTGATTTTCCTTCTCCAGCTGGTGTAGGATTGATCGCTGTAACTAAAATCAGCTTTCCTTTTGTCTTTTCTTTAGATGTTACCGGTAATTTGATTTTTGCTTTGTATGTACCGTACTGTTCGATGTCATTCTGACCTAATCCGATTTTTTTTGCGACATCAGTTATTTTATTCATTTTATTTTGCTGTGCAATTTCAATATCTTTCACTGCTTATTGGCCTCCTGATAAGAAAATTAATAAAAGCACGATCCACAATTAACAGTATAACTTATACATATCTCAAAGTCATTATTTTAGCAGATTTTTGTTTTTATTTTTACTCTTTAACTATAATTATCGCTAAAAAGGCGAACGTTAAAGTGCGGATTCCAAGTTATCATGCAGCTTTTCAGCTGATTTAGAACATAAAAAGAAGCTGTATGTCTGATACTTTGTCTGAATTGTCAGTTTGGCCTTTTTCCTTGAAATATTTTTAATATCTCTGAGTTTGATCTTCTTTACGTTCTGAGGGATAACCGTATGCAATATCAACTCTTCGTGATTCATTTCAACCTTTCTTAATAAAAGTTGTAAAGCAGCCGCACCCAAAAAAACAACCAGTGTAATCAGGGTCCAGATTTGAAAAACCGTAATCTCAAGCCACAAGATAAAACCAAAAAGTAGTATTATGAAAGTATATGACCAGCAGATAATGCTGGTCGAAAAATCAGGTTGATAAAAAAGTTTTTCTTTCATTATAATTAAAGATGCCTCCAAAGGATGTGATTTTAACGATTAAATTATATACAGATGCTGCTACACGAGGGAACCCTGGTCCAAGTGCTGCAGGCGTACTTATTGTTACGGCAGCTGGTCAGCAACAGCTTTTTTATAAATTGCCGCCAACTTCAAATCACCGCGCAGAATTTCTGGCAGCAATCAAGGGCTTTGAAGCAGTTATCAAGTTTTACGGAAACACTGAAACAATCTTTTTTCACTGTGATAGCAAAATCGTAATCTCAAGTATTGAAAAAAAATACAGTAAGTCGTATTCAGAGGAGCTTGCAGCCTTAGCTGCGCTTCAGGAGAAGTGCGAACTTGTTATCAATCGCTGGATTTCAGAAAAAAATAACAAAGGTGCTCATTATCTAGCTCTTCAGGGATTGCACAAATTTTACCCCGCTTGAAGTCATTATATACTATATAATAAAAAAACAGGTAATCTCTTAAAGAGATTTTCTGTTTTTTTAAATTAGCTTAATGTTTATTTCGTTGGCGTTGACCCCAATATTGGAACAAATCCGTGCGCAAAGATCCATTATATAATTTACGGCGTTTGCTAGCGCGCTGTCTGTAAAATATTTCAAATTGCAGATCACTCGTTAGAATGTACTTGCTCCATGTTTTTAACGGACGGTACGTATCTCCCATCTGGCTGTACAACTTGCGGACCTCATCTTGATCGCTCAGGCGTTCACCGTAAGGCGGATTAGCAACAATAGTTCCATTTTCCTTAGTTGTTTTAAAATCTTTTAGAGCCATCTGTTTGAATTTAATACTATGCAGCAAACCAGCTTCTTGTGCATTCAACTTGGCAATCTCAACCATTCGTTCATTAATATCATAGCCGGAAATATCAAGTTCAATATCATAGTCAGCCTGTGCTTCAGCCTCAGCACGTACTTTTTTTGACACCTCAGATGAAACCCATTCCCAACTTTCGCACACGAAACTACGATTAAAGCCCGGCGCAATTTTGTGACCAATCATTGCAGCTTCAATCGGAATAGTTCCAGAACCGCAAACAGGATCTACAAATGGCTTTTCCGGATACCAATGAGCCAACAGTACAAGTGCGGCGGCCATATTTTCCTTTAACGGAGCTGGGCCTTTTTCGATTCGATAACCACGCTTAAAGAGACTTGAACCGGTTGTATCCAAGGTTAAAAGAACATGATTTTTATTGATTGCCACTTCTAATGGGAACTTAGCCCCTGTCTCAGCTAAACGTGTCCGTCGATGATAAACTTCGCTCATCTTGTTTACAATGGCCTTCTTAACGATTGCTTGAACATCCGGTACACTGTGCAAAACTGATTTTTGTGACTTGCCTGCCACAGGAAATGCTGCATCTAGTGCCAAATATTCATCCCAAGGCAATGCTTTTGTTTGCTCGAAAAGTTCATCAAACGTCATAGCCGTAAATTCGGCAACAATTATTTTGACACGATCCGCTGTCCTAAGCCAAAGATTTGTTTTAATAATGTCTTCGACTGTACCCTGATAACGGACACGGCTATTTTCAACCTTCACATCATCATAGCCTAAGTGCCGTAGTTCATTTCCTACTAGTCCTTCAATTCCGGCAGCAGCTGTCGCTATTAAATTAAATTTTTTCATAATCAATCCATTCTTTCATTTTTATTTGTAAAATAAAAAATACTTTTCCATTCAATAATAGATGTCTTCTTTGCAACTAAAAAAGAGGTTAAGGCAAAACAATGTTTTGTCCTAACCCCCCTGATATATGTAAGCCTCTATAAGCCACGTTCCGTACGTCATCCAACTCAGGAGTTGGAATCGGTGGTAATCATCTATCTCCGAATCTATAAGATTCGCCCCCATGATTTGTTCATTTCCGTCATGAAGCGCCCCTACCAAAGTTTGGGTTACCTGCTCGTGGGGTTTACCGCGTTCCACCAATACCGTTTCCAATATTGCTTCGTCACTGTGGCACTTTCAAGACTACTCAGGCATAGCCGAAACTTTAGCCCTTTTATCTGCCGTTATCCCAATCGGAATACCTTGCCTTATTTTTTCAGCAAGCACGATCACTACAAGCATCTCAGCCTGTGCAAGCTTGGACTTTCCTCAGCCTACATAAATGTAAACCGCGATTACCAGAAACCTACATAAAAAGTTAAATCATTCGCTAAAAGCGATTATCTTGATTCATATCATCATTCAATTGTGCGCCAAAAACATGACGTTCGAGATTGGATAAGCGTTTCAAGATGTCCATATTAGTGACACTGGCACTAGGCCTTGCCGTCTGTCCGCTTTTGCCAACAGCAAGCTGTTTTGTCAACTCATCTACTTTGCTGACAAGGCGGTCATTTTCCATCTCTAAGCGCTGTGTTTCTTTAGAATACGTTTCATAATCCTTGATAACGTCATCAAGAAATTCATCCACATCTGCTGGATCATAGCCACGCATCTTTGGTTTAAAATGCTTATTAACAATGTCTTTTGGCGTAAAATTTATCTTCTCCACAGAAATGCACCTCATATTCTATTCGAAACTTTCTCAATAACCTTTCTTATTATATCAAATATCATTTCTAATGCAAATCATTTTCACTTTTTCTTTCAAAAAAATCATTTGCACTAGTCTGAAGTTGATCCATATCAATTAAATCAATTGCATAATCATGATTTTCCTGATATTTCTTTGCCATATTATAATCGTATTTCGTTTTTCCTTCAAATTCGGGATCATAAATCAGTGACATTTGATCAGTATGCTGCAACATAAAATGCTGCCAATTTTTCAACTGCAGAGGTGTTTTGTATGGTTCAGAACTTGCATTTGCAAAAAAATTTACTTTTTCTTTCAGCAAATTGAAGGTCAGCTGTTTGTCATCCTGCCATCTTTTCTCAAAATCACTATACGGAAGAATCATTGCCACTTTCAGTTCCGGGTACTCCTTTTGCAATTCAAGTGCGACCTCAACACTCCATTGCTCAATTCCCAGCTGACCACCAGAAATCACCCATTCTAGCCCCTCCTCTATTTTTTGAACAAGTAATCCCTTTAACACATTTTTTAAAACTTCAATCTTTGGATCATCCTTTTTAAAAACATTTAATTCATAACTGCGATATCCAGTAATCCACAATCGCATTTTCAGACCCCTTTTTTGTTTGATAAAAAGTTTAAACCTCTTGATTATCTTACTATTTAGCATATAATAACAAGATTAATAATAGTAGTATTTCCACTTTTTTTAGCACGTTCTTTAAATTTTTAAACATTTCCTAATCAACTGTAGCTACATTGAAAGAAAAGAAGCATCTAGTCCGCAAAGTACCGCATATAAAGCATTTTTGCCAAGTTTCTTCGTTGTTGGTATAATAAGTCGAATGGGAGTGTGATGCAAGTATGGTCCTCCATTATCCGAATGGTCAAACGTATCATCAATCATCTTCTAAGAGATTGCCCCACCGTGAACATTCTGATATTATTTTTGGAAATCGCGGTATGTCACTAGAGGAGGAAATAAATCAAAGCAATGCCTATTACCTGCAAAAAGAAATTGCGGTAATCCATAAAAAACCTGTGCCGATTCAAATCGTTCAAGTAAGCTACCCTAAAAGAAGTGCTGCTGTAATCAAAGAAGCTTATTTTAAACAATCATCCACAACTGATTATAATGGTGTCTACAAAGGATATTACCTTGATTTCGAGGCGAAGGAAACTAAGAACAAAAAATCCTTTCCTTTAAGCAACTTCCACGAACATCAGATCAAGCACATGAAAGCATGTACGCGGCAAGGTGGAATTTGCTTTACAATTATTAAATTTTCGGTTACACAACAGCTTTTTTTATTGCCGGCAGCTACTTTGTTTAACTACTGGGACAATCAAGCTAAAGGACGAAAATCAATTGAAAAGAAAGTTATTGCAAGTTTCGGCTATGCAATTAATTATCACGTCCAACCGCTTATTCCGTATTTAACATACGTTGACAAGCTGATCAATAAATAATATTCGTTCTGTAAAAGGAGAAAATCATGAGTAATCAAGATCCTAAATATTCACGTGTTGCCCAGAAAAATCAAAAAATCAAAAAACGTCGCTCAGCTGAACCAAAGGATGGAAAATTCAAAATATTTTTCAAACGCTCAGTGATCACTTTGATTCTTTTTTTGGAGGTCGCTATTGCTGTAGGTGCAACTGCATTTTTTTTGTATGCTAAAAATGCTCCAACTTTATCAGAATCTAAACTGTCAAGTACTGGATCCACTGTCATCTATGATGCGGAGGGTAAAAAAATAACTTCCTTAGGTACCCAGAACCGCTTAAAAGTTGAAAGCCAAAACGTTCCTCAACAACTTAAGGATGCTATTGTTTCAATCGAGGACCGTCGTTTCTACAAACATCACGGTGTCGATCCTGTTCGGATAATTGGAGCCGCTCTTTCTAACATCAAGAGTCCTTCACAAGGCCTTCAAGGCGGTAGTACTTTGGACCAGCAGCTGATAAAACTATCTTTCTATTCTACTAAACGTTCCGATCAAACATTCAGGCGTAAAGCTCAAGAAGCTTGGTTGGCACTTAAGATGGATAATACTTATAGCAAAGATCAAATTCTTAATTTTTACATTAATAAAGTATTTATGGGTTACGGAACTTTTGGAATGCAAACTGCGGCACACTATTATTACGGTAAATCTTTAAAAAACCTTACGTTGGCACAAACAGCTTTGATAGCTGGAATCCCAAATGCGCCTTCCGATTACAATCCCTACTCCAATCCTCAACTTGCAACAAAACGAAGAAATGAAGTTCTCTCAGCGATGGTCGCAAATAAAAAAATTACTTCTGCGCAAGCTGCACAGGCTGAAAATGAAAACATCAAAAATGGATTAGTGACAACTCATCAGAGCCAGAAAAAATCGCAAAATGCTAAAATTGCTGATTCATATATTAAGGAAGTAATTACAGACGCCAAGAAAAAAGGCTATGATCCTTATAAAGACTCATTGAAAATCTACACAAACCTTGATATGAAAGCACAGAAGAACTTGTATAATTTAGCTAATTCCAATAGCGAAATTTCATATCCGGATGACAAACTTCAAGTTGCATCAACCATTGTTAATCCTAATAATGGTAAAGTAGTCGCAATGATTGGTGGTCGAAAGACTGGTGACGTAACATATGGGCTGAATCGAGCTGTTCAAACCGATAGAACAAACGGTTCAACTGCTAAACCTTTAATGGATTATGGTCCTGCAATCGAATATCTCAGTTGGGCAACATACCACCATCTAAAAGACACTGCTTATATATATCCTGGTTCGAACATTTCTCTTTATGACTTTGATCGGAGCTACAAAGGCTCAATGACAATGCGAAATGCGATTATCCAGTCACGAAACATTCCTGCTATTCGAGCTCTTGAAGCTGTAGGTATTACAAAAGCACAAAACTTCATTAGCAAGTTAGGTTTTAAATATTCTAAAACACTTGAATTTCAAAATGGTATTGGTTTACCCTCTTCGACATTGCAAAATGCAGCTGCTTACGCTGCATTTGCAAACGGCGGAACCTACTACAAACCTAGTTATATTAGCAGCATCGAGACTAACGACGGGGAAGTCAAAAACTATTCTAGCAGCGGTAAGCAAGTTATGCAGTCATCAACTGCTTACATGCTGACTGATATGATGAAAGATGTCATCACAAACAGTTCTGGAACTGGTCGCTACGCTAACATCAGTGGCCTCTATCAGGCTGGAAAAACAGGAACCAATAGTTATCCCTCAGATGTTGCAAGCAAGTTCCCTAGTTCTGCGGATATGGATTCTTGGTTCAATGGTTATACCAAACACTATTCAATCTCAGTTTGGGTCGGTTATGACCATCCATACGAAGCTAATAATTACTTGGATACTGCTTCTGCGCGGATAGCCTCATACTTCTATAAATACGCAATGGAAAATGTTTCTCAAGGCAAGACTAATACTGATTGGGAACGGCCAAGCAACGTCCTTGTTAAAACAGTTAATGGAGTACGTGAATTGTATCTTGCAGGTTCTCCAGAATCAACGGTGTCAGAGAGCTCATCTGAAAAGAAAAGCTCTAGTTCATCTTCAGACAGTATCAGTTCAATGACGTCTAGCTCGTCATTCTTTAGTGACAGTTCATCTGAAGAGAGCTCATCAAGTGAGGATAGCAGCAGTTCTAGCTCATCGTCGAGTAGCAGTTCTAGTTCATCATCATCTTCTTCATCTGAGCCATCGACAACTACTTCGTCATCTTCAAACAGTTCTGAACAACAACAATCAACATCAACGAGCAGCAGCTCACAGCCTTCAAGTGACAGCAGTTCAAGCAGCAATAACGGACAATAACAACAGTTAAATTGCTAAATTAAACAAAAACAGTTGGAAACTAAATATCAGTTTCCAACTGTTTTTGTTTAAAACGTGACTGCAGGCACATTAAACAGCGTAAGCTTGGGGTTTTCTTGACTATGGATATCAGATTTTATTGATCAGCTACGCTACAGCTCAATATAATCAACATAGATGATCCTTACTGAACCCGAGTCTTTCCTTCAGCACATATCAAAAGTAATGGACATTCCACACATAGGGGCTTGCGGGCCATACATTGATAGCGTCCCCAAAAGATCATACAATGATGAGCTTTTATCCACAAATCTTCAGGCAGTTTTTTCATCAATGTTTTCTCAATTGTAAGAACGTCTGCTGTTTGAGGAACAATCCGCAGTCTTTTAGAAACACGGGTCACATGTGTGTCTACAGCTATCGCGGGAATATTAAAACATTCTGCTAATACAACATCTGCTGTTTTGCGTCCAACACCAGAAAGCTGCATTAATTCTTTTCTTGTTTGGGGAACCTGCCCATCAAATTTAGCAACAATATCTGCAGCACAAGCAATGATATATTTACTTTTGTTTCGATATAAACCTATTGACCTGAGAAGTGGCATAACCTCTTCAAGACTGGCAGCAGCCAGATCTTCAGGTGCTGGATAGCGTACAAATAAACGCGGCGTGAGTAAATTGACTGCTTTGTCAGTTGTTTGTGCACTTAGAATAACTGCTAGCAAAAAATGAAAATCAGTATCTGCTTCAAGTGATGTTCGTGCATCAGGAAATTTTTGGCTCATAACTTCTATCGCTCTAATAGTCTCCTTACTGCTCAGCATCACTTCTCATCCCCGTTCTTCGACGAGGTATCCGACCAATGATAAAGGGGAATATCAGGCTTATCCTTACTTCGTTTGTTCTGATTATTGTTAGCATTTTCAGTTTGTCTGCGCTGGCGCATTTTTTGTTTTTCGCGCTGAACATCCTGTGCAGTTTTGATATGCTGCCTTTCCCAATTTAATAATACTCGATCAATATATTTCAAACTATATGCTTGATTTAAAACAGCCTCGCGTAAAGCTAGCAAGATCAGCGCTGGATCGTAGTGATCATCGTTAAGCCACAAATTGATTGTCTCTAATTCAATTGGTGACAATGATCTACCAAATTCAACCTCAATACTGCTAAAAACTTTGTCTCGATTAATTTCATTTTTATTGTTAAATTGAACTTCTTCTTTTTGATGCTGTTTCGTAAGCATTTTTTCAAATAAAAGGTCAAATTGATAAATATCATGTTTCCTTCCATCATGATCCGAAACTGTCTTAATTTCCATCAGTTTTTTTTCAATCAAGCGATGCAGCATCTGGTAAACCTCGGCTGTACTTTTTCCCATTTTTCCGGCTATTTTTTCAATAGCTGGAAATGGATCTCCTTTTTGGATAAAGCTATCTATTTGAAGATACAAAACAAATTCACTGTCATTCATTCCTAAAGAATGATAATTATGCAGGATCAAATTTGAAACAGTCATTTGCCCTTCATGCAAATATGCTTGAAATATTTTATCCATCTCTGCTCCCATCCTTCTTGTTTACTAGAAAAAAATTGCTTATAAAAAAAGCAGCCAAGATAATTTTTTACCCTAACCACTTTTTGCCTCTATTACGGATAAATTCGGTTCAGTAGACGTGGGAACGGGATTGCTTCGCGAATATGCTCCTCGCCAGTAATCCACGTAACCGCACGTTCCAAACCAAGCCCAAAACCAGAATGAGGCACACTACCATAACGCCGCAGGTCAAGGTACCACTGATAATCTGCTTTGTCGAGTCCTGCTTTTTCAATTTGTTTTTCTAAATAAGCAACATCTGTTGCCCTTTCAGAACCACCTATAATCTCTCCATAGCCTTCAGGTGCCAAAAGGTCAGCACAAATAACAACATCTTTGCGAGTTGGATGTGGCTTCATATAGAACGGCTTGATAGCTTTCGGATAATTTAGTACAAATACCGGTTTGTTGAAATGTTCTGCCAAGTACGTTTCTTCTGGAGAACCGAAATCTTTACCCCATTTAACATCTGGAAAGTCTCCGGACTTTTGCAACAATTCAATTGCCTCATCATAAGAGATTCGCGGATATGGGAGTTTTGTATAGCGTTGCAAAACTTTTGGATCGCGTCCCAAAAGTTTTAACTCATACTGGCAATTATCGAGAACACTTTGTACAAGATAAGCAATATACTTTTCCTGAATCTCCAAACTCTCTTCTTGATGTGTGAAAGCCATCTCAGGTTCTATCATCCAAAATTCGATCAGATGTCTTCTTGTCTTGGATTTCTCTGCCCTGAAAGTCGGTCCAAATGAGAAAACTTTCCCATATGCCATTGCGCCGGCTTCTTCGTACAATTGACCAGATTGGGATAGATAAGCATCCTTATCAAAATATTCTGTATGGAAAAGCTCCGTCGTTCCTTCGGGTGCTGATCCAGTCAGTATCGGCGCATCAAACTTAACAAATCCCTCTTTATGAAAGAAAGCATATGTTGCTCTGATTAATTCGCTGCGAATCTTTATAATCGCAAATTGACGTTTCGAACGCAACCACAAATGACGATGATCCATTAAAAAATCTGTTCCATGGTCTTTTGGCGAAATTGGATAATCTTTGCTAGCTCCGACTGGTTCAATGTCTTCAATTTCAATTTCATATCCAAAATGCGAACGTGCATCTTCATGAATAGTCCCAATTACATACATGCTTTCTTCTTGCTTAACTTCTTTTGCCAGTGCGAAAGTCTCTTCACTGACATCACTTTTCACAACAACTCCTTGGAAATACGCCGTACCATCTCGCAACTGCAAAAATGCGATCTTTCCACTAGAGCGTTTATTAGTCAGCCAAACACCGATCTTAACTTTTTTATCAACATATTTTTTAGAATCAACAATACTAATCGTTTCCAAAAATGCAGCCTCCTACAGATGTTTTTCAATAAATATTTTCATTCGTTTTAAAGCTTCATTTAAACTATCCATATCAGTCGCATAACTAAGCCTGATGTGTTCAGGCATTCCGAAAGCAACGCCTGCTACCACCGCAACATGTGCTTCTTCAAGCAGAGCAGAAGCAAAATTCTCGGTTGATGAGAAACCAGTCATTTTAACTGTTTCCGCAATATTAGGGAAAAGATAAAATGCTCCTTCAGGTTTGGTCGCAAGTTTCACACCTGGCAAAGCTATAAGCTGCGGATAAACTGTATTCAAACGTTTTTCAAATTGAATACGCATTTTTTCCACTACATCCTGATCTCCGGTCAATGCTTCCAAAGCAGCATATTGACTCACAGCTGCTAGATTGCTGGTCGCATGACTGATAACAACGTTCATCTTCTGAATGACCTTCTTTGGCGCAACGGTATACCCGACACGCCAGCCTGTCATAGCATAAGCTTTTGACAATCCACTCACCAGAATGGTCTGATCCTTGATCTTCTGACCGAGCCCAATCAGAGAAACAAATTGATGTCCATTATAAACAAGTTTGCCGTACATATCGTCTGCAATCAATATAATATCATTTTTGACTGCCCATTCACCAATTGCAAGTAATTCAGCACGATTGTAGATCAAGCCAGAAGGATTCTGCGGCGAATTAATAATCACTGCACGTGTCTTGGATGTGCGTTCTCTTTCCAGTTCATCAACTGTTACTTTAGCTCCGTTAGATGGCATAACAAAAACAGGTTTGCCACCAGCTAACTTGACCTGTTCACCATAACTAACCCAATATGGCAAAGGAATTAAAACTTCATCATTGTCATTTAACAGTGTCTGCGCAAGAACGTATAAAGAAAACTTTCCACCGACAGTAACGGCAACTTGGTCAGTTGTATACTCAGTGTTGAAATCTTTTCGCAAGCGATCACAGATTGCCTGTTTCAACTCAATTATTCCTGTTGCAGGGGTATAAAAATCAGATTTTCCTGTTTCGATGGCATTAATGGCAGCCTCTTTAATTTTCCGTGGTGTGTTAAAATCCGGCTCTCCGACGCCAAGATTGATGACATCAATTCCCTTAGCGACCATTTCTTTTGCTTTTGCTGAAAGAGCTAGTGTTGCTGACGGCTGGACCTGCATAACTCTGCTTGCAATTTTCATTTTCTACACCTTCATTATTCTAGATATTTTGAATCGTTTTAAGCATTGAACCGTTCTTGAATGATACTAAGTCATAACACAGACGATTATATTTATTGAGATAAGTTATTTCCCATACTGGTTTTTTCTTCCACATTCCCATCGCAATTTTAGTTATTTTTTTAGGCTGATGTTCTTTTTGAACAATCGAACGCGCCTTTGTACCGCTAATCCCCTTATCATGAGAATAAATATTTATCTGACCGCCCTTCTGAGCAATAACTACATAAATATTTTGACTATTAGTATTCTGACCATCGATGGTAAAATAAGTCTTTTGACGGTTATACCAGTAGAAATTCTTCACAGTTTTCAGCTTCGCATACTTTTGAGCTAACTTAGTAGCCTCCGCTTTAGCCTCTCTTTTGGGAGACGTTAGCTGCGAGTAAATAACAAAGGCCCCAAATGCAACGATAATCACTGTTGCGAGGACTATCATTCTTCTTAGATTGTTTCGGTAATGCTTTGTTCTTCTCATAGACCCCTCTCATCTCTTTTGCGACTATTACTAAGAAACTACATGCCCGTTTTATTATAGCAATAATCAATTTTTTTTTGAAGTCACGGTTGTTGATTTTCCCAAAAATTCAATAAATGTTTCTTTATCTCATTTGTTTTAATTATTTTGCGTGGCATAGTTGTCGGGAACACTTTCTGCATTTGTGTACCGTAATTTTTGGTCACAACCCGGCTATCCAGTAGAATTATTACCCCGCGATCCTCTGGTGTACGTATCAAACGCCCTAATCCTTGTTTTAAGCGCATCATAGCCTCGGGCAGTGCAATGTTCTGAAATGGATCTTGTCCTTCAAGCATTAAATTGCGATATTTGACACGGTTGATCAAAGTATCTGGCGCTTGAAATGGAAGACGTGTGATCACCAATAGTTCCAGACGATCTTTAGGCAAATCGATACCTTCCCAAAAAGTACCAGCTCCTAATAGAACAGTATCTTTAGATAATCGGAAACGTTTCATGATTTTTTCATTACTGCCGGTCACTCCCTGAGCTAAAATCTCACGCTGCAATGTGACCCCGCTCTCACTCAAAAAATGATAAACTTTTTCAATCATCGCTAAAGAATTAAATAAAATTAATGTCTGCCGTTTATTATCCAAAATAATTTCTTTCAGCGTTTCTGCCAAATAAGCAATGTAATTATCAAGTTCATGTGTGACGTCCGGTGCATCTGCTGCTATCAATGCCAATGCTTGTTTGTGATAATCAAACGCTCCTGGCAACTGCACTATTTGTGTGTCATGTGGGAGATCTAGTTGATCAAGCGTATAATCCATCGTATTTGGAAGCAACAGACTTGCACCTACAAAAAGAACGTGCTGAAAATTATTATAGACATACGGACGTAAGAAGTTCTTTACCTGTAGCAAACCAAACTGCAACCTCAAATGCGCACCGGGATTATCCAACGGAATTGAGAGCCAAACAATTGTCTCATCCTCCTGCTTTTCTAGTCTAGTTAGCTCCATCCGCATCCAATATTGTCGACAGTCAACTAATCTTCGTGAAAGAGCAAAAAAATCATTCAAAAAATGAACTGCTTTTTTGTCTAATCTATTTTCAACTTTAAATTCCTCAAAGCGCCGCATTAGTTTCTGATATTCCTGCTCAAAATTTTCAAAAGCTTTGTTGACGTATTCAATACTTGCATAATTTTCTTTGATAAAACCTCTGAGTCGATTTACTGGGACAATACTCTCAAAAAAATCTTTCTTAGTTCCGTTTTTCTGAACAAATCGATGCATCAGATTATCCCTAATTTCAGGAATGCGCTGATCAATAATCCGAATATTTTCAGCTACTTCATGATTTTCGGCATGTGTAATAAATTTTTGTTTCTCAAGCTGCTCAAAAGCAAACGAAACGTGCGACCCAATCTTCACTAGAAGCGAGTCACAGATAATTTTTAACTCATCAAAATCAATCTCATCCCGATTGCTTGCAAGCGCCATGCTGGAAAGATGCTGAGCTTCATCAATGATCAAATTTGCTTCTGGGCTGCCTAAAATTTCAACATGGTTTAATAAATATGAGTGATTTGCAATCAACAAGTCAGCGTTATCCTGATACATCCGCTGTCGACGAACAAAATCATAAGTGAAAAAGGCGCTGCCCGCCTCTAAACTATCAAGCCCATGATGTCTTATCTCATTAAACAGAGGATTTTGATATTTTGTCAGATGCAATTCAGAAAGATCACCTGTTTTTGTAATAGTCAGCCAAACCAACAAACGTAACTGTAACAACCGCGTCTGTTTTCCTTGAGGCTGGTGTAAAGATTGGCTGAACTTTTCCAAATCAAGATAGTGGTGACTTCCCTTAAGAACCGCTGCTTCGATCTCGAAAGGTAAAATTTGCTGCAAAAGAGGCAAAACCTGTTCTTTCATTTGGGTCTGCAAAGCTGTGGTTGCAGTACTTACCACCACTTTTTTCCCTTTGTTTACAGCATAGGCAGCCGGTATAAGATAACCCAACGTTTTACCTAACCCCGTTGGAGCTTCGAGAACTAAGCGTGAATGATCATTCTTTTCTAGCAATTCGTGCACATGATCCATCATTTCAATTTGAACTGGGCGCCATTCAAGAACATTTGCAAACAGTTTTCTCTTGGAGGCAGTTGTTTGAGGATAAGTTTTTTCTTTTTGCGGCCTAGTTGACAATCCGAAGCGCCGCAGTACAATTCCGCCAACTTCTTGAAGATATGCTGGCAAAACATTGTCTTTACGCTGCCTTTTTTCAAATGCTTCTTTAAAACACGACCCGGTCTGCATCAGCAAACTATTTTGATATGATGTGATCACCTCGAGACAGCGAAGCGGCAGATTAGCAATTGTTTTCAATAAGAAAATCAATAACTGCGCAGTCGCTTCTGCATCACTATCAGCATGATGTGGATGACGATGACTTAGATTAAGGTATTCGCTCAAATAACTCAGCTTAAAACTCGGTAGTGTCGGCAACAATATTTGACTCAGTTGAACTGTATCTATTCCCTCTAATTCACTTGCAGGGTAACCTACACGTTCAAATTCGGCATTTAAGAAACGATAGTCAAAGTTTATATTGTGTGCCACAAAAGTTGTATCCTGTAAAAGAGCAAAAATCGTTCCTGCAACATCCTCAAACAATGGTGCTTTTTTTACATCTTTGTTCGTAATTCCTGTTAAGTGCTGAACTTCTTTTGGAATTGGCATTAAAGGATTAATCATTGTGTTGAAGCTATTGATTATTTTTCCACCCTTAACAAAAACACAACTAAACTGGATCATTCGATTTGTACCATCTATACTGGTTCCAGTCGTCTCAATATCAACGACTGCATACGTGCCTGCCAAGTTCATTGTTCCACCGACTTTCTTAGCATAATCTACTCGCCATTTTAGCACATATCCGGCCTTTTAAGCGCTCTAAATTAAAATCTATTAATCAATCTAAACAACATTTGATTATCAAGCATGATCTTATCCAATATTTAACACCTTTAAAGATTGTTATATTGTCAGAATGTTAATAAATATGTATAATCTTATTTGTTTGTAACGAGCCAATATTTATAATAATTTAAGGATCTTTGTAGTATGATGTTAATGGTAATAACCATTCGTAGTAGAAAGGGAGCATTGATTTGGCCAAAATTATGCATTCCGGAAATGGAGAAAGCCACGCCAAGATAATCCTGATTGGAGAGCATTCAGTTGTTTATGGTCAACCAGCAATTGCACTGCCGCTATCCAAGGTAAAAACAAAAGTACATATAAAAGACTCAAGTAATGGCCCACGCATCTTGCATAGCCGTTACTTTGATGGAGAACTCAAGAATTCTCCAACTTCTCTTTCTGGAATAAAACATCTGATCAACTATATTTTAGAAGCACATTCCATGATGAATAGCTCTTTCATCATGACGATCACGAGCGATCTTCCTGCTGAAAGAGGCATGGGTTCCTCAGCAGCCACTGCTATTGCTGTAGTTAGAGCACTTTATACTTACTTTGGATGGCATCTCACCCATTCCAAGCTCCTTCAGCTCGCAAATATAGCAGAAAAAGATATTCATGGCAATCCCAGCGGACTTGACGCGGCTACTTCTGCAAGCTCGCAACCCGTTTGGATGATTAAAAACAAAGAACTTTTTACATTGCCAATTAATTTAAACGCCTGTCTTTTGATTTGTGATAGCGGTATAAGGGGACGTACTGGCGAGGCAGTATCAAGTGTGAAGAAGAGATTGGAAAGCGATCCTGAAGCAACACAAGCATTGATTAACAAACTTGGAGAACTTGCTTTCGCGGCGCGTCAGCAAATTGCCAACGATGATCCTTCAGGATTGGGAAAAACGTTTAACATTGCTCAATCACAGCTCGCTGCACTTGGTGTTAGCAACAAGCAGCTTGACGATCTCATCAAAACAAGTCTTGCTTTTGGAGCATTAGGCAGTAAGCTCACGGGGGGTGGACGTGGGGGTTGTTTCATTTCACTTGTAAGAAATCAAAAATCAGCAAAAGAAATTGCCCGCCAGTTACGCAAGAAAGGTGTCACTGAGACATGGATTCAGCCATTAGGAAACGATCCTGAGGAGGAAAATAACTAATGATTTCAAAACCATTCACGGCTCGTGCCCACACTAATATTGCATTAATCAAATATTGGGGTAAAAAAGATAAGCAATTGATACTTCCGATGAACAGCAGTCTTTCATTGACATTAGATCGTTTTTATACAGATACTGAAGTTTACTTTGATTCAGACTTAAAACAAGACCTTTTTTATCTGAATGATGAGAAAAAAGATGCAGCTAAAGTTGCACATTTTATGGATTTAGTTCGTTCAAAATCTGAGTTAAAAGCATTTGCCCATATCAAGTCTATCAACCATGTTCCAACAACAGCCGGTTTGGCCTCTTCAGCTTCAGCCTATGCAGCATTGGCATTAGCAGCTAGCCGAGCAGCAGGAATGCAGCTATCCCTTCCTGAACTTTCACGGCTTGCTCGTAGAGGCTCGGGATCAGCCAGCCGTTCAATATATGGCGGCTTCGTTGAATGGCAGCGCGGACACGATGATTTAAGTTCGTTTGCTGTTCCGATTGAAGAAAACACTGATTGGAACATTTGCATGATTGCAGTTGTAATCGACAAAGCTCGAAAAAAAATTTCGAGTCGCGTAGGAATGCAGCGAGTGGTTGAAACCTCCCCCTTCTATCCTGCTTGGATCAAAAGCGCTGAGCATGATCTTACTGCTATAAAAAAAGCTATTAAAGAACGCAATCTGAAAAAAGTTGGCGAAATTACTGAAGAAAATGCAATGAAGATGCATGCCTTGAATATGAGCGCCAGTCCTCACTTCAGCTATTTTGAATCTGCGACCATTGAAGTGATGCATCTAGTAGAATTGTTGCGTTCAGAGGGTATTTGTTGTTATTATACATTGGATGCAGGCCCAAATGTTAAAATTCTCTGCTCTGTTGAAGACAGTGAAGAAATTTTGAGAAGACTTGCAGTTAAATTTGATAAAAAACAGTTATTGATTGCACACCCGGGTCCGGGCGTACAACTAATCAATAAAAAATAAAATTATATTTAATTCGTTGAAGGGGCATGATTTTTTGATTACGGTCAAAGCACCAGGAAAACTTTATATTGCAGGCGAATATGCAGTCGTTGAAACCGGATTTCCTGCAATTCTTGTGGCACTTAATCAATTTGTAACAGTCACAGTCAAAGAAAGTAACGATTATGGATCAATTTATTCGCAGCAATATCAAGAGAATTCACTTCTCTGGAAGCGCGAAGGAAATCACATGATTTTCGACAATCGTGACAATCCATTTCATTATATCCTCTCGGCCATAAAACTGACAGAAGCCTACGCACAAGCATTAGGCAAAAAAATGAAATGCTATCATCTGAGGATCGATAGTGACCTAGACAGCCCTGATGGCAAAAAATACGGTTTAGGGAGTTCAGCAGCCGTTACCGTTGCGACTGTTAAAGCCTTATGCCGCTTCTACAATCTCCCTATGACTAAAAGCCGGCTTTTCAAATTATCTGCAATTGCGCATTTGGATATTCAAGGAAACGGTTCGTTAGGAGATATTGCGGCAAGTGTCTACGGAGGAT
The DNA here is from genome assembly GCF_001434935.1 of Liquorilactobacillus uvarum DSM 19971. Lineage (GTDB taxonomy): Bacteria > Bacillota > Bacilli > Lactobacillales > Lactobacillaceae > Liquorilactobacillus > Liquorilactobacillus uvarum. The sequence continues at coordinate 113,140 of NZ_AZEG01000001.1, forward strand.
GGATAGCGTATAACTCCTTTGACCGAGATTGGCTAAAAAAAGCCCGCCATCAATATTCGCTAACCGAACTGATTGATCTGAAGTGGCCGCAATTAAAGGTTGAATTATTAACCCCACCCAATGAACTTTCATTGCTGATAGGTTGGACGGGCTCGCCTGCATCAACATCACATTTAGTTGATGCAGTTGGTCTCAAGAAAGCTGAACGTCTCAAAAGCTATCAAAACTTTCTGAACGAGAGTAAGGAATGTTTAAAACGAATGATTAGAGGCTTTCGAGCAAAAAGCTTTGAGGTCATAAAAAAAGAAATACGTTGTAATCGTAAATTACTGCAATCACTTGGAGAATTAAGCGATGTCCAAATTGAAACACCACTTTTGCACCTATTATGCGAAACTGCGGAAAAGCTGAACGGCGCTTCCAAAACTTCTGGCGCAGGCGGCGGCGATTGCGGTATTGTTTTAATCGATAATTCTATTGATATTCAAGAACTGTTGAACAATTGGAAAAAGATCGGGATTGAACCGCTCAATCTGCATGTACACCGCGTCAACGATTAACGAATGGAAAGGAAGGTCTGGACAATGAATTCACATTCTCATCGAAAAGACGAACATGTTTTTATTGCTGAAAAACTTTATCAATCCGAGAGTACAAATGGTTTGGATCAGATCAAACTTTTCCCAAACAACCTTCCTGAAATTGCGTGGGATGAGGTCAATATAACAACTACGTTAGCTGGAATACCAATTCCGGCTCCTTTTTTTATCAACGCGATGTCTGGTGGGAGTCCATCAACTGCCAAGTTAAATGAAAAGCTTGCTGCTGCCGCTGCCGCTACAGGCATCCCCATGGCAACCGGTTCTGAAAGCATCGCTCTTAAACTGCCTGAGGTTGAATCAAGCTTTAGTATCGTTAGGAAAGAAATTCCTGACGGCATTGTTTTAGGCAATTTAGGAGCCGATCATAGTCTTGAGGATGCAAAAAGGGCTGTCGCACTGTTAAAAGCTGATATACTTGAAATTCATCTTAATGCTGCACAGGAGATCGTTATGCCTGAAGGTGATCGCAAACTTAAATGGCGTGAAAATTTAAAAAAAATCATAACCAACCTTGAAATTCCTGTTTTGGTTAAAGAAGTCGGCTTCGGCATCAGTCCACGTTTACTGCAGCAATTTAAAAATTTAGGAATCAAATACGTTGATCTCTCAGGACGCGGTGGCACAAACTTCGCTAAAATTGAAAATCAACGACGTCATGCTAAAGATTTTCCGTTGCTCGATAACTTTGGACTTTCAACCGCTGAAACACTGATAGCTAGTCAGCCCTTTCAAAAAGAATTTTCTTTTACAGCTTCCGGCGGTATCAGAAATGCACTCGATATTGTCAAATGCTTAGTTCTTGGGGCTGATAATGTTGGTATCTCAGGTTTATTTCTTCATACTGTTCTCAAACAGGACAGTGCTGGTTTAATTGAACTGATTGAAAAACTTAAATACCAAGTTCAGTCTTTGATGGTCCTTCTTGGTTGCCATAACATCGCAGAACTTCGTCAAGCAGACTTTACCTTAGCACCTGAACTATATATCTTTCAGAAACAGTTACAAAACTATCCACAAAAAAACAAGAGAAACTAGCAAACCTTGTGAAGGCCGGTTAGTTTCTCTTGTTTTATTTTTTTAAAATTGGATGAAGCCGAAGCCCTTTTGGAAAAAAGTTTTTTACGGTTCCATTCACAAATTTTCCGAAACAAAAACTTTTATTTTCACAACAAAGCAGATACCATCCGTTTTCAAGCCCATTACCGCTATACGCGATAGTGTTTCCTTGAACGTAACTCTCCCACTCCGTGTGCTTAAAATTAAGCACACGTACCGCACGACGTGGTCCTAAATAAAGAGCTAGTGCATAACTCGGTTCAAATCTTTTTTTCTTAAAAACACCAAGTTCCAACCCAGGCCGCATAAAGCGTAAATCAGTTAAATCAGGGCTGCTTTCAGGTGACCAGTACAAACGCTCGCCCCAGCACCGTAACTCAGCTGCTGGGAAGGACACATCAGGCGTAAACATCATCTGCTCAAAATCATTCCATAAAGAACGTTCGCTACTTGTTGGCTTTCTAAGAACTCGATTTCTGTTTTTCTTTTTCTTGCTTTTTTTTAGTATTTCTTGAGGCCGCTGATCTTGTAACTTAGCAATAAAATGTCCTTCACCATTAAAATGATGTGGAAATAAACGAACAGTCCCTAACAAACGCTGATCATTATCTGCAAGTCGAGGCATCCCTGCATCCATTCCATGCCATTTTTTTAAGGGTACAATTTTAAGATATTCATACTGTTTCAGCAGCCAAGCAATAATTTGTTCATCTTCTTCAGGCGCAAAGGTACATGTCGAGTAAATTAACTGTCCTCCCTGACGAAGCATTTTCACAGCATCTTCCAATATTTTGCGTTGACGTTGAGCACATTCATCAGCATACTTTGAGTGCCAGTAGTTTATTGCTTGCGGATTTTTGCGAAACATGCCTTCTCCTGAGCAAGGCGCATCAATTAATATTTTATCAAAAAATCCTGGTAAATACTTAGACAACGTTTGCGGATCTTCATTCAAAACAATTACATTTGAAGCACCTGCACGTTCGATATTCTCTGATAAAATAGCCGCCCGTTTGCGATCTATTTCATTTGCAACCAACAGTCCTTTTCCCGCAAGCTTGGCAGCAACTTGCGTCGATTTTCCTCCTGGGGCAGCACAAAGATCAAGAACACGCTCACCTGGAGTTACATCTGCAACCTCGCCTACATACATTGCGCTTGGCTCCTGACTGTAAACATACCCCGTCTGATGTTCCAGTGAGCGTCCCGAAACGGTTCCATAATAACCGGTTGGTACATATTCGACCGGATAGGTCAGATCAAAATCAACTTCTTCCGGATTTTCTTTTAGCGTGTTAAGTCTAAAACCTTTCTTGACCTCACCAGCCAAACTCGAAAAAAAAGCTGGTGCCTCATCTCCTAATATTTTCTGATATTTAGAGACAAAACCTTCTGGTAAATCCATTCAATTAATCCCCTTTGTTCAACTTTTTAATTTGCTTTTTCAACAAGACTACATACAAACAATTGGTTAATAAGAATACTCCGAGATTATAAACAAAAATTACAACATATTCAGTAATATCAAAGGCTAATAAACCAATTATTATCCCGAAAATGGTACCTAGTCCATTAAATAAGGCAAAAAACTGCCATTCTTCAAAAATAAATTTTTTAACATCCTTTTTCAAAAAAACAGCTTCTAAATACTCTCTGCGTGCAAAAAGTTTGCATATGAAAGCTCCGCTCAAAAAAGCAAGTGTAATTAAAGCCAGACCTAAAAGTTCACTTAGATGCGATACGACCCATGAATCTTGTTGAATCAAGAAATGCTTGCGGTTAAGATGGCGAACACCTGATGCATTCAAGATTTTTCTAACACTATGCTTATTTAAAGTGTGTTTTCCGTCTATCACGATTCGAAAATTATTAGCCAGCACCTTAGTTCGCTGCTGTTCATTGAGTGAAATAAAAATCTGGTTATCCAGATCCGTGTCTTGATGGTTCCCCATCACACCAAGCACAGGAATGTACTTATTATCCATTTTTAAATAACTTTGATCCTTTGGTGTATACAATTTCTTTTCATAATTTTGTCCAACAACAGCGACATTTACTTGCGACTTAAAATCAGCCAGCGAAAAAAAACTACCTTTCAACATTGGTGGTACTGCAAAATTACCTACACCGTAAAAATACGTGACATTTTTACGTTTCTTGTCCTGATAGTGCACCTGAACATCTTCTAGTTTGGATGAATTTTGTAGTTTATCATCAAGCTGTGCAACCGTCGTTTTGTCTTTTAATGTGATTAAGTACGCATCAGCAGAGAGATTATGATTGTTCAGCTTGATGGTCAGATTCCGCTCCTGAATCTTTAAAAACAGTGAAACACTGAGAAAAGCCAGCAACATTGCATAGAGTACCAGCCAAACATTCTTCTTTATCACAGTATACGTCCCCTAACTGGCTGATCTAATGAATACCAAGTGCCATCTTGGCGTATCTAGTCATTTTATCAATTGACCACGCCGGTTCCCATACAAATTTGACATCAACCTTTTCAATTTCAGGAACCGAAACAAGTGCACGATCCACCATGTCAGCCAAAACATCTGTCAGTGGACACCCCATTGTTGTCAAAGTCATTTGAATTTCGCACAGACCTGCTTCATTTAAGTTAATTTCATACACAAGCCCGAGATTGACAATATCGACCCCTAACTCAGGATCGATCACATCTTCCAATTTTTCAAGTATTTCATTTTTTATTGTTTCTTGATCCCTTTGATTTTCCATGGAAAATCCTCCTAAATATTTCTCTTAAATTTTATGCCAGATAATCAGCAAACTTATCTGCCATTTCGACTGTTGTTTCATATGATACCTTATGTGTTGCACCTTGGGTAGTAGTAAATGTCACATTTTTTGCATACGAATGATTTCTTATTTGCTCAAAAAAAGATTTTGTTGGCTGGTATGGCACTGTCGCGTCATTAGTTCCATGCCAAAAATGAATTGGACGCGAGTTGATTTTTTGAGGATTTAGCGAAAGATCCATGACCTCTAAAGACTTGATCTGATCTTCCACATAATTCGGATTGATCTCTTCCATCCCTGGTATTGCATGTAACAGTTGGCGCGCAAATGAGCTGGGTGCTGGGGATCCCATCAGACAGACTGCAGCTGTTATCTGCGGATAAACACGCAGCAATGCACAGGTAGTGATTCCCCCCATTGAAAGTCCACTAACTCCGATTTTTTCACTCTTAATTCCAAATTTGTTGCGATAATAAGTTAGCAAATCTGGAAATTCTTTAATTGAATTAACAATTATTTTCCAAAACTCGAGTTTGTGTTCTGAAGCTTTCCCTGAAACCAGGCGCTCGCCATGGTAGAGTGCATCCGGTAAGACCACTCTGAATCCTCTTTTAGCTATCTCGTATCCCTGCGTTAACACTTTTTCCTTGCACCCCGTCCAACCATGATAAAAAAATACCAGCGGCAACACATCTTCTTTCTTATCTGACTGGACAAGCTCCAAGACAGGAATTTTCTTTATTTCTTTTGACGTAATTGTAATCATGCTGTCGCCCCCATAATAGTATGGTAACATTATACAACGACATTAAAGGCAAACTCTAGTAAATAACTTGCTTTTATGGTATCTTAAATCCTATGAATTCTTCTTAATATGAGGTGAACTAACGTGCAACAGAAATTAATAGCATTAGATTTAGATGGAACTACATTAAATGAACACTCTCTTATTAGTCAAAAAACAAAAAAAGTTCTGCAGAAAGCAAGTCGTGCCGGTCATATCGTTTCAATCGTTACAGGCCGCCCATATCGCATATCAAAATATATCTACGATGATTTGAATATAAAAACTCCCATGATCAATTTTAATGGCGGCTTAGGACATATTCCGCATCAAAACTGGGACAAAGAATACCAAAAAACTTTCCCTCGCGAAATTGCACTTGACTTGCTAAAAAATATGGATAATTTTGGAATCAAACTGATGGCTGCTGAAAAAAAATCAATGATCTTAGCCAGCAATCCGCATGCTGTCGTTGATGACTTCTTTCCAGTACCACTCAGTTCTGAACAGGTACTAAATCAGCAGAATTTAAAATCTGATCCTACTTCATTAACGATCTTAGTTGATGATAAAAAGAAGGATAAAATTATCCAGCATTTAGAGCAAGTCTACGGTTCAAGCGTCGAAGTTGGTGTTTGGGGCGGAGTTAATCCTGTTCTCGAGCTTGAACCCAAGGGTGTGAACAAAGCCGTTGGAATCAAGCATTTGGCTGATAATTTTAAAATTGACCGCAGTAATATTGTTGCCTTCGGTGATGAACATAACGATCGTGAAATGATTGATTATGCTGGTTGGGGTGTCGTAATGAATAATGGTACTGATGAATTGAAAAAAATAGCAAATGATGTCACAGCTAAGGATAACACTCAAGATGGTTTAGCAGCTTACCTTGAAAACTATTTAAAATTGGCCGAATAAAAAATTTGCTTATTATTAGACCGAACCTATTAGAGATACGCAACATAAAATAGCCTAAGAACGAGATCATTTCAACCTCGACCTTAAGCTTTTTTATTTTTCTGTTATTTTAAATAAAAAAACATTCTACAGCCCTAAATCACAACCCAACATGTCCTCATAGGTTTCACGTCGAATAATTAGTTTATCCACGCCATTTTCGCAAAAAACAACGGCTGGACGAGGATTACGATTATAGTTGCTAGCCATTGTATAGCCATATGCTCCAGTTGATGGAATGGCCAGAATATCCCCAGGATGTGTTATTGGAAGTGGTGCATCGCGCACTAAGATATCGCCAGATTCGCAATACTTACCAACAACTGTTACGATTTGTTCCTGCAAAGCTTGAGGCTTATTAGCTAACCACGCTTCATATTTTGCCTGATATAATGCAGGACGAATATTGTCACCCATCCCACCGTCAACAGAAACAAAATGACACACCCCTTCAACGTCTTTGCGCGAACCAACCGTATAAAGGGTAGCCGCTGCTTCACCTGCTAAGGAACGTCCTGGTTCAATCCAAATTTCCGGCATTTTCAAACCGAGATCAGCTACTTTTCTTTTAACAGCTGCAATGATTTTCTCAGCAAAAGCTTCAGGTGGAAGTGGTTTATCCTGCTCAGTGTAGCGGGTTCCAAAACCCCCACCCAAATTAAGTACCTCAGCTTCAAAAGCATATTTTTCATGCCATTCATTCAGTAAAGAGACCATTTTTTCAACCGCCATCACAAAACCTTTGGCAGAAAAAATCTGTGATCCAATATGACAATGGATTCCTTTAACATTCATACGCGGATTTTCAATAAGTTGCTTGAGAGCTTTTTCAGACTGTCCACTATGAACATCAAAACCAAACTTAGAATTTTCCTGTCCCGTTGAAATATATTTGTGCGTCTCTGCTTCAATTCCTGGTGCAACACGCAAAACAACAGATATCGATGTCTCTTTTTTTTGCAAAATAGCATCCAAAAATTCTATTTCTTGGAAGTTATCCACGACAATACAGCCTATTTTGGCATCAACAGCCATTTCCAATTCAGAAGGTAACTTATTATTACCATGAAACTCAATACGTTCCGGTGGCATTCCGCCCTTCAAAGCAGTATAAAGCTCGCCACCCGAAACCACATCACAACCAAGTCCCTCTTGTGCGACCAACTGGTACATTGCCATTGCTGAAAAAGCTTTGCTTGCATAAACAACACGGTATGGAACTTCAGCATCAATAAAGGCCTGTTTGAAGTGTTTTATCTTGGATTTTATCTTGGAAACATCATATGCAATTAGAGGAGTTCCATATTTTTGAGCCAGTTTAAGCGTATCAACCCCGCCAATTGCTAAATGTCCAGCTTGATTAATTTCGAATGAATCTGATAAATTTGCCAACTTCAAACATCCTCTCTCATCTTATAAATAGTCTTAAATAATAAAAAAAAGCTAGGTATCTTGCCCAGCTTGAAATCAAAAACATCTACTTCTCGTCACTCTTAAGAACGCCACCAACACTATAGCGATTCTTTTGCATTTCACTGAGAATAACGTGGACATGTTCAGCCGGTGCTCCTGTATTTTTAGAAACAGCTTTTGTAACATCCTCCACTAAGTGTTTAAGTTGTTCTTGAGAACGTCCTGCAATCAAATCAATATGTACAATCGGCATTTTACTACTCCTTTTCAAATTCAGCAGTGCGGTTAAGAATACTTAATAAGCGCACTCCAACTCTAATTACTCTATGTATATTAAACCAGATATACGATTAGAAAGCAATTAAATTTCCAACAAATAATTCAGCTATATTGAAGCTGACATTGCGTTCCAAAATCTAATTTTTAAAGCGCTTCCGCCATTTTTTATTCTACCTTTTTTTATTTAATTGCGCGGCACGTGCACTGATTTTTGCCTGTTGATCCTCATCGAAAAAGTTTCCAGCAATGTCTGATGTGTTCACAAAATTAACAAAAGCAGTGGGATCTTCCTGATTAATAATCTGCTTGAAATGATAAAGCTCGTAGCGAGTGATAACAATCATTAAAACTTGACTATCCTCACCTGAATACCCACCTTTTGATGGCATTATTGTAACCCCTCTGACCAATGACCGTCGCAAAACTGGAATAATGTTTTTAGACCTGTTCGTAACAACAAATGCAGTCAACTTCTGATGAGATGTATGAATTCCATCAATGACGCGCGTCATTGCATAGTTGGAAATAATCGTATAAAGCGCACTCTGCCAGCCAAAGAAAAAACCTGCTGTCAAAATAATGAACATATTGATTATCAACATCACAAAACCAACTGATTTGCCCGTCGTTTTGTTTATAATAACCGCAATGATATCCATGCCACCTGTTGAAAAACCGTAACGTAAAGCTGCACCAATTCCAACCCCGGTTAATACGCCGCCAAACAACCCACTCATTAGAGGATCTGGCGTAAAGCGCTGTACTGGAATTACAATAGCAAAGAATGTTGTTGAAATAATGGTGACCACACTATAATATGTAAAATTCCGACCTACTTTCAACCACCCTAAGATACCTACAGGGATATTCAGCAAAAGAATAAAGTATCCAGTATCAATTTTAATCTGAAACATTTTATTGAGGATTGACGATAAAAGCTGCGCAATTCCATTAAAACCTGAAGCAAAAATATTACCTGGTATCATAAAAAAATTCAGTCCTACAGCCAAGACAACTCCTGCCAAAACGGCAACAGCAATTCTTTTTACTTCATCCGAAATTCTAATCTCCATATTTGATCCCCCATTTTTATTGCCCATCAAACATGGGTGTGTATTATTAAAAAAAAACAATATCTACGAGTATAAGACTACTTATTAAAATACAATTTTACAAGCAATTAAACGAACTAATATGCTAAAATCATTTTAACGAACGAAAGCAAAAAAAGAAAGGAGTTTTACATTGTCTTTTAAACAAAAAGATTTTTCTGCTTGTACAAGCATCCTAGTAGGAAAAAAAGCAACGGCTGATGGTTCAACTTTCATTGCACGTAATGAAGATGCAAAGTCTGCTTGGCCGAAACATCTAGTCGTTCATCCGCATAAAGAATTTAAACAACAACAGGTCTTTGTTTCACCGGATAATCGTTTTACCATCGAATTGCCTCTGATCAGAGGCAAATATACTGCAACGCCTGAATGGACTTCCAAATTCGGCCTTTTTGAAGAAGATGGAATCAACGAATACGGGGTCGCTATGAGCGCAACTGAGAGCGCATACGCCAACGAACGCGTCCTTGGAGCGGACCCGCTGGTAAAAGATGGAATTGGTGAAGAAGCAATGGTGACCGTGACACTTCCTTACATTCACTCCGCACGTGAGGGGGTAGCTTATTTAGGTGCTATCGTTGAAAAATATGGTGCCAGTGAAACCAATGGTGTTTTGTTTTCAGATAAAAATGATGTTTGGTACATGGAGATTGCCACCGGACATTACTGGGTTGCGCAACGAATTCCTGATGATGCGTATGCAGTCGTTGCCAATCAGTTAGCTATTCAAAAAATCGATTTTGGAGATTCTTCAAATTTTATGTACGCATCTAAAATACTCAAATTTGTTCAAGAAAACAATTTAAATATTTCTCAGAACGAATTTAATTTTAGAAAAATTTTTGGCACTCAGGAACTGAGCGATGAAATTTATAGCACTCCACGTGTCTGGTATGGGCAGAAATATTTGACACCTTCATGCAAACAGGAACCCATGAGTGAGGAGCTTCCATTTATTCAGCGAGCAGACCGCTTGCTAAATAATGACGATCTTGAATATGTCCTGGCTTCACATTTTCAAGGAACAGCTTATGATCCGTTAGGAAATGATTCTCCTAACACCTCAAGAAAGTTCCGGCCAATCAGCCTAGCGAAGACACAAGAATCACATATTCTGCAAATACGGCCCGAGCTTCCACTTGAAATCAGCGGTTTGCATTGGCTTGCCATGGGTGTTACTGCTCAAAGTATCTTCGTTCCTTTTTATTCTGGAATAACTGATACTCATCCAGCTTATCAAAAAGGCGGCAGTACTTATAGTTTCGATTCAGCGTACTGGCGCTATAAATTGCTAGGGATCCTAGTTGATGCACATTACAACAAATTTGGTATGCAACTGAGTTCCCTGCAAAAAGAGCTGCGCACCCTCTTTAAAACTCGTGTACGTCAAAGTGATATTGAGGCCGAGAATCTTTCTCATCAAAAACGTGCTGCTTTTCTAACAAAAACAAGCTATGCCAATGCACAAATTGGACTTGATAAAGTAGATGATCTAATAGCTCAACTAATAACAGAATCTACTGAACTTTCGCCACTTAACTTCAAAACCGATGAAAATCTCTAATTAATATTATTTTCTGTGTTATCCAGTTTTTAATTGTGTACAATTAAAAACAACCAATAAAATCAGCTTTTAGAATGCATTACTGCAAAATCTTAAATTAGACAAAAAGACCTCGACAAAAAATATTTTGTCAAGGTCTTCCTTTTATAACCAGATTGTACTGCATTTACACTGTTTTCTTCTCTATTCGCTCAATTTGAACTGCGGCAGTCAGTTCACCTGAATTAGCACCCGTCAAACGTAACATTTGGTTAACTTCGTTAACATCTAACTTCATTTCTTCATCCATATACATTTCACTGTAACCTTTGATTTTGAAAGGCCCGATATCAGAATCAATCTTTTTATCATAGTCATGCGTATCAATATCATCAGAAACAATTAAAATACGAAAAACAGAGTCAAGTGAACAAACCCCTACACGTGAAAGTGATCCAACACCATCATCAAAGTCCAATAAAAGTTCATCATTAGAATCCTCGAGATAAGACATGATCTTTTTTCGCGCTTCTTGCGTAATTGTTAAATACATGCGAATCCCTCCATTTCTAAACATATTGTACACAATCTAGCCCCAAATGCCAAAAAATATGTTCCTGAGTATTAGCAAATATTAACTAGCTAGTCTATAATTTAGCTCAGAGGAACCTACATGAAATGAGGGATAATTCATGACTACAGCTAACATAAAAATCGATAATTTATTCTTTTTGAATAAAAATTTAATTGCTAAAAGAGATAGCACATGTATTTTGTGTGATCCTTCTATTGAGACTTTTGAAAAATTCTTTGTTTCACAAAATATTTTTGAATTTCAAGCAGTGATTATTACCCAATTATCTAAAAACAATCTGCATCTTCTCTACTCTGCTTCGCCAAAAATCGTATTTTATATGTCCCAAGAACTATTCCTATTACTTCAAAAAATGCAACGCTTCAATTTAATCCCTGCGATTTTGAACATGGGAAAAATTATTCCTTACGGCTTTCCCCAAAAAATAGGATCTTTCAAAGTTACTGCATATAAAAATGATGACTCTCTCTACGGCTCATTGGCACTTATCATCAGTGATATACAAACTAAAACTACTGTTGGCTATGCCAACATCTTTGCTCTTTATGGAGGACACAAAAAAAGAGCCAAGCAATGGCTCAAAAAAATGGCTGCATCAAATATGAAGGCATTTATCACAAGCAAGGCAATGTTCAACAATAAGCCCGCACAGCTTCCAACAAGTGAAAATGGCATTCAAAAAAATTTTTGTAAGCAACTACAGAATAAACAGTCAGCAAAACCGTTCAGCGTTTTTCTTTCACCTTGGAATCCAGAACGCCTGCACCGTTTTTATGAGACTTGCACCGCACTTGACAAAAAATTAGTTTTGCCTGCTGCAATGGCTGAACTCCTTCATTTTTTCTTTCCTGAAGATACTGTCTATTACTATGCTACAGCTGAGGTTACACAGAAACTAAGTCCTCAAAGTGGTTTTTGCGGCATTAATAAACAGCAATTGACAGAACACCCTAATGACTTTGTCTTGCAAGATAGTTTTGAGCCATGCTTCATTGACCCTAGTATCCAGAGTGATCATGGATTTCAAAATCATTCTTGGTTGGATGAAAGTAATTTTAGACATGCCGTTGAACAGCTTGACGAAAAAATGCTCGCCGATTTAAAAAGCAGATCAAACACCGCTAACATTCTGCAATGCTAGCTCTTTTAAGTTATTTAAGCCATTGTTTAAAAAAGTTTCCAACCTTCTGCCGGTAAATTTTTGGATATTCATAATAGGCCATTGCATGTCCTGTTTGAGGTGCAACCCATATTTTTTTATATGCTGTCGTTGCACGATAATTCTGATATACCATCTTAGTTGGTACAAATTTGTCAGCTCCTCCATGAATAAAGAAAATGGGGAGCTGATTTTTTTTTAGCTGTTTAACAGAACTACCTTTTTTGAAATCGAAACCGGCCTTGGCTTGTGTGAACCAACTTGCAGTCGTAATCAGTGGTTGTTTGGGAATTCCAAAACGCTGTTTCAGTTCATAGGTCAGTTCACCTTCAATACTGGAATAACCACTATCTTCAATGATTGCTTTTACTTGGTGCGGCAGGTGCTCACCACTGATCATCATAACTGTAGCCCCACCCATACTGACACCGAATAATCCGATTTGCGAGTTAGAACCATTTTTGTGAATCAGTTGTTTAATCCACTTAAGATAATCAAGCCGATCGGGCCAGCCAAAACCAATATATTTGCCTTGGCTTTGTCCTGCTCCACGATCATCTGGCGCTAAAACATTGTAACCCATCCGATGAAACATACGAAGGTAGCTCGCCATCTGAGTATGTTCTTCTTGATAGCCATGAGCTACGATGATTGTTTTATTTGTTTTATGTGCCGCTGGAATATACGTTGCTTTCAGTTTCAAATTCTGACCAGCAGAAGTTTCATCCCACAATTGTTTATCAGTCTTAGCAAGCCATTTTTTATCAATTTTCAACTGTACTTTCTTTTTGGAGGCCATTGTGCCGTTAAGCGGTTTTTGCGGTTCAAAAGCAAAATAATACAAATAAGCACTTGCACCCGTAATCCCAACGATTAAGACAACGAGCAAGGCAATCAAACTATAAACAAAAAATTTCTGCTTTCTTTTAAACAAGCTACACTCTCCTATACTATTACTCAAAAATAGATTGCGACAAAACTGTTGTTTGTCACAATCCTTTGATTTCTAATAAAATATTTGACTCAAGCTGCACAGATTTATTACCTTTAAGCTACTTTTATCTCAATTAATTTCAAACACTGTATAATTGGATTACATGTCACAAAATTGGAGATAACAGACGTGAAAAATATTGTTTGAATTTAAGCCAAAGTGACTGTTGCTTGAAATATTCAGCTGTAAGTTTAGTACATTCTTTTTGATCTTTTTCAAAAATTTCGGCTAATTGTTCACTAACTTCTGTATCATATATGAAAGCATTCGACTCAAAATTCAGTTTAAAACTTCGATAGTCCATATTAGCAGAACCAACCGCCGCTATTTTCCCATCAACGACCAGTGTTTTTGAATGCAGAAAGCCCTTATTATATTTATAGATTTCTACCCCAGCGTCCACCAATGATTTTGCATAAAACTGCGTAGCACGATAAACAAATGCGTGGTCAGGCATTGATGGTATCATTACCCTAACCTTGATTCCAGAAAAGGCTGCAATACTAAGTGCCTCTAAAAGAGAATCATCTGGTATAAGATATGGTGTTTGGATCAACACATAATCTGTTGCATTGTTAATCATTTTTATGTAACCAAGCTTGATGTTTTCGACTTCACTGTCGGGACCACTCGAAACAATCTGTATACTTGCTTTTCCTTGCCCAGGTGCGAGTGGAAAATAATTTTCCTTATAACCAATATGCTGTTCCTTGACAGTTGCATTCCAATCCATAAAAAAACGCGATTGCATTGCAATAACTGCATTGCCTGTAATTTTAATATGTGTATCTCTCCAATGACCGAACTTCGGACTGCGACCGAGATACTGGTCACCAACATTGAATCCTCCAATATAACCAATACGACCGTCAATTATTACTAATTTACGGTGATCACGATAATTTAAACGAAAATTAGGGAACGATCTGCGTGATCCAAAGAAAGGTTCAGCTCGACCGCCAAGTTCTTCTAAACGTGCAAAAAAGCGATGTGTTGTCCCACGTGAACCAAAACTATCATAGATAACACGAACCTCGACACCTTCAGCTGCTTTCTCTTCCAATATGGTTCGCAACTCATTACCAATTTGATCATTGTAAAATGTATAATATTCGACATGAACATGATTTTTAGCCGCTCTGATGTCTTCGAAAAGTGCTTTGAATTTCGCATACCCGTCATCGAATATTTTAATATGATTGTGTTTCGTTAAAATTGCGTTATCTGTCTCCAGGAAAAGATGAACCATTTCTCCCGCAGTGTCAGTTATTTCATCCGCTGGCAGTAGTTCTTTTTCACGCCATTGTTCTTTTTGCAGCGAAACCAGCTGTTCAATCCCCATCCGTTCCTGGGTTTTAATATCGTAAATTTTGTCCCGCGAAATCTTCTTACCAACAAAAAGATACAATATAAAACCAATAATTGGAAGAAAGGTCAGCACTAGCAGCCAAGCCCACGTTGCAGAAATGTCTCTTTTTTCCTTGAAAACAGTAAAAACAGCCGCGATAATATTGATTATCCAAACTATTCTGATTATCAAACCCACTAATTCCAAAAACGACACCGCCTTCTTGTTAATTATTACATCTTAACGCCTAATTTGAGCACTCAACAAGAAGTGTACACTTTCTTCTATCATTTGTCATCGACCGAATTGTCAACCCCAAACCATTTTTCACTTATTTTCTTCATAGTTTGATCTTGATACAATTCATGCAAAGCATTATTTATTTTTCTTTGCAGTGTCTTATCACCTTTTCGCATCCCAACCGCAAAATCTTCTTTGGGGAAACCAATCGGGAATTTACGATAAGTAGAAGCATCTACCTGATGCTTAATATAATAATTAGCGTAAACACTATCGATCAATAGGCCCTGTATTCGACCAGCATTCAAATCTAAGAAAGCATTGTTGAATGTATCATACTGAACCGAACTTTTTACATATTGCCTTAAAAGCTTGGGGGTGTCCATATAAGATTGATACCCCGAGGAACCGCTTTGCAGTCCCAATATTTTTCCATTCATATTCGAAGCTTGCTTAATACCTTCATTTTTTTTAGTTACCAGTATTTGTTCATTCTTCAAGTATGTGTTGCTGAAAGCAACCGTTCGAGCTCGAGCTGGTGACTTTGTGTATCCATTCCAAATCAGATCGATTGTACCATTCCGTAATTCAGTTTCCTTCATTGACCAATCGATTGTTTGAAAATCAACGTTTATTCCATACTTTTTAAAAACTGCACGCGCTAAATCTATGTCATAGCCAACAAGCTTTCCATTCTTTTCACGAAAACCCATTGGGACAAAACTATCATCCAAACCAACAATAACTTTGTTTCGTTTCTTAATTGTTGACCAAGTATCAGTAGTATTAGCCCTTTTTTTAACATTCGTGCATCCAGAAAGCATTACGGTAGTTGCCAGCAGAATTATTACGCTAAGCAAAGTGAACCTTACCATACTTTTTTTCACAGTAACCTCTCCCTCGTATATGGCTTTTCCTAACTGCGCGAAGGCTTAACCTTCAAAATACTATCAGCAATTTGTTTAGCAAACTCCATATCATGTGTCACAACAATCTGTGTCATACCACTTTTTTTAAGATCCAAAATAATGTTTTTTACGGTATCACGCAGACCTGGATCTAAGGCTGAAGTTGGCTCATCATAACAAAGAATTTGGGGTTTCATAGCCATTGCACGTGCAATAGCCACACGTTGTTTTTGACCACCCGACAATTGATATGGATACAAATCAGCTTTATCCGTAAGTGAGAGCCCGTCCAACAGCTGCATTGCCTCTTTTTTTGCTACAACTTCCTTCTTTTTTAATACCATAGTAGGTGCCAAAGTGATGTTATCAAGTACTTTTAAATGTGGAAAAAGCTGATATTCCTGAAAAACAACACCAATAACCGAATCATTATTTTGATTACTGTATGGATCAAATTCTTTTCCATCAATTAAAATCTGGCCACCATCAATTTTTTCAAGACCGCTAATACACCTCAAAAGTGTTGTCTTGCCCGCGCCTGACTCGCCCACAATACACATAATTTTCCCATTTTTGACAGTCATATTCACACGATTCAAAATCACACGTTTATTATATTCTTTGGAAATATTTTTTAACTCTAACATATGATCCCCCTCTTACTTCCAGTAACTATAATGTTGTTCAAGTTTGCGCAAAATAAATGTTAAAACAGCTGTCATCAACAGGTAAATAACACCAACTAAAATTAATGGAACTAAAGTTACATCACGGCTGGTTGCGACATTTCCGGCACGAAGAAGATCACCTAGGCCAATAACATAAACTAAACTAGAGTCTTTGACCAAATTGATTACTTCATTTCCTATTGACGGAAGAACAATTTTCAAAACTTGTGGTGTTATTACTTTGCGCACTGTTTGCCAATAAGATAAACGCAAAACCTTGGCGCTCTCATACTGACCACGATCGATCGATTGCAAACCACCTCGAAAAATTTCAGCAAAATACGCGGTGTAGTTGAGAATAAAGGCAAATAAAGCAGCATCATAACGCTGTAGAGTCAATGCTCCATTGCCAATTAGCGGAAGCCCATAGAACACAAAAATTAATTGCAGCAATAAAGGTGTACCACGCATCAACCAGACATAAAATTTTAAAACAGCTTTTAATGGAACTAAACGAGACGTTAGACCTAAACCAACAATCAATCCCAGCGGAACTGAGCCAATAATGGTCCATAAAAATATTTTTAAAGTTAACTGTGCTCCTTCAAGCAACGAAGGAAGTATTTCAAGAATATATGACATTTTACTACCACTCCTTTTTAAAATATAACAATAAAAAAACCCTCTTAGACTCCATCTCGTCTAAGAGGGCGTGTATTGCGCGGTTCCACCTCATATATGCCAGTTTTTCACAAAACTTGACCTTATTGAGTCCTTTTCAAGACTCAGAAGATAACGGTTTCCCCGAACAAACCTAATAATCAATTCAGTTTGTCAACTCACAGATGTGGTTCACCTACGATCGATTTGTCTTTTCACCAACCAGACAATCTCTTACATCAGATCATAAACTACTCTTCTATTCATCGTTATTATTCTATAACTAACCAACTAAAAATAGCATCAAATTTTAATTCTGTCAATACAGTTAATTTTTCTTAAACCATGAACTGATCCGTTGAATAAGGCCCTTTTTTTCTTCTGAATCAAGATTCATCAACGGAACTGTTTCTCCCAGAAGTCTTCGTGCAATGTTCCGATATCCTTGTGCTGCTAAATTTTTTTCATTAAGAACTATCGGTTCACCCTTATTAGACGTACTGATAACCTGATCATCATCAAAGACGATTCCTAAAAGTTTAATTGACAAATGACGTGTTATCTCATCAACATCCATAACCTGTCCATCATTCATCATATGTGTTCGTATTCGGTTAATAATCAGCATTGGTGGCTCATCGAGGCTTTCTTTTTCTAACAAACCTATTACACGATCCGCATCACGTACAGCCGATATTTCAGGAGTTGAAACGACAATTGCAGCATCTGCACCGGCGACCGCATTGATAAAACCTTGTTCAATTCCAGCAGGACAGTCAATCAAAACATAGTCAAAATCAGGTTTCAATTCATCTACAATGTCTTTAACCTCTTCAGGTTTCAATACTGATTTATCTGCATTTTGTGCCGCAGGAAGTAAAAAAAGTTTTTCATCAAAGCGCTTATCTTTGATCAAAGCCTGATGCAGCTTCGCTCTCCCCTGAACAACATCCACGATATCATAAATAATACGATTATCAAGTCCGAGAATAACATCCAAATTACGTAAACCAATATCTAAATCCAATAAGCAGACTTTCTTGTCAGCTAAAGCCAAAGCTGTCCCTAGATTAGCTGAAGTTGTTGTTTTACCCACCCCACCTTTTCCTGAAGTAATAACAATTGCTTTTCCCATCTCAATAACCCCCCATTCGCGTAAATAGTTTTGGCCTGATCATCTTTACTTTTGCACGCTCGGTATACGCTAATACGTGGAGATCGTTCACAAAAACGACTGTCTCAGCACTATCTTCAATTTGATTTTCTTCAAGAATATCAACCACATCAGCTATCCTAACTTGTTGTGTAGCATGAATATTTCCTATAATGATCGCCTCTGCATCATTTGGAAAACCAGCATGGATAATGCCCTCATTTTTCCCAAAAGTAAATACATTGCCGCTGGCTCTTAAAATTCCGCCTTGATGCAAATCACCGACAAACAGTACATCGCCCTTTATATTTTCAACCTGACCGTTCCTAATCGTATTGGCATTCAAATGCACCGTACGGTTCTCAATCATTTCTAATGCATCCTGAATCTGCATCACACTGGATGTAAATCTATGTATTGAAAACAGAGGATATTGGCTCACAATTTTTTCAACTTCTTGTTTTTGTTCAGCATCCAGTAAACGCGTGCCTGTACTGATATCAAAAGAGAGTGACTTAGCCTCGCTCTTCTCTTTTTCCAGCTGCAATTCAGCAAATAACTTACTTAGGTCAATCAAGATAGCCTTAAAATCAGCATCAGCATTTAAGGTTATTTCATAGCCGTCTTTATATCCCTTCAACACAACATTCTGCATTAGTCAGACTCTCCTTATTTTGAGAAGGATTCAAAAAAACGCTGTAAAGGAAAATACAATAACACGAACACTGCAAGATTATATGCAAGTGTCGAGCCCAATGATAGTCCAATAAACCCAGCCATCGAAACATTAGTGAATCCTATCAACAAATTGATCCAGTAAAACATAACAGTCGCAACTGTTACGTCTATCAGATATATTAATAGTACCACAATAAATGATGGTGTAAAAAATCTATACATTAGTTTCGTTAAATACATGATCAAAGGCAATATTACAACAAAAACACCAATGATCCCTGTATAATACAGGTCGAAAACCAACCCCGCAAGGATTGACCATACTAATATATGATCAATTTTTCCAAAACAGACGGCCATGACGATCCACAACAGAACCAGCCTGCTTTCAATTGCTAAGGTCGATGTAAACATTGCTCCGGCAAATGCTTGACTAAGCGCACCATCAAGAAAAAGGGCAACGAACAAACCTAATGGGAAAAAATACCGCATTCTTGAAATTCGCATTTACATTACACCCTCTAATCAACTCTTTTTGCAACTGTGACAACATCTAAATCTGTAAAATCAGCAGCTGGTTTCACATAAACTTTGGAAGCCAAGCCATAATCATCTTCTTCAACTTTAGCAACAGTCCCAACGTATAAGCCCTTCGGTGAATTACCACCTAGACCGGATGTAATGACCTTATCGCCCTTTTCCATCCCTGTTTTAACTGTTATCTGCCCCATAACCAAGTAATTTGAAGTTGCATTGTAACCAGTTATCAAGCCATTGACCACTTTGTTGTTTTTGGTCATTACCTGTGTTGCAAAGCGATTAGCAGAATCATTCGTTGTACTCAGCAATTCAACCTTGCTGTTTGTTTTGTTGACTTCGGTAATTCTTCCAACCAAACCTTTCTTTGACATGACAGCTGCATTTTTCTTGATACCTGAAAGAGATCCTTTGCTAATAACTACTTGATTCTGCCAAGCTGAAGGACTTCGAGTTAATACAGAAGCCGAAATTTTTTCATAATCAGTTAATGTTTTATTAAGTTTAAGTTGTTCTTTCAATTTTTTGTTTTCTCTTTTTAGAGTCTGGTCTTTAACCTTTTCAGACGCTAGGCTATCAACCTGACTTTTCAATCGCTGATTCTCACTATAAGTATTCATGAGATCCGAAAAAGAACCCATAGCACTTTTCAACCCATTCGCTGGGTAAGCGATCACTCGATCAGCCATTCCAGCCGCATCATTTCCCACCTGCTGAACCAATGGAGGTGTCGCTTTGTTATTACGCACAGTAATTGAGAAAGCTACTAGAACAAAACTAATTATCAGTACAACCAATACAATAATAAGTCTTTTGTTGAAAAAAAATCTTTGCATAATTTCCTCCATAAAAACGAAAGCCGCATCATAACTAAAAGGCTGGACGACTAAATCCCAACCTCTCAATACGATACGCCTTTAATCGTCTATATTATCTTTTTTTCATTACATCAATACTCTTCAATGATTCACCTGTACCAATAGCGACGCAATCCAAAGGTTCAGACGCGATAAACACGGGTACTTTTGTTGCTTCTGAAATCACCTCAGTTAAGTGACGCAACTGAGCTCCGCCACCTGTGAGCACGATACCATGATCAATAACATCAGCAGCAATCTCTGGTGAAGTCTCTTCCAAAGTTTCTTTGATTGCTGAAATAATTTCATCAACAACTTCTTGAATTGCTTTTGCAACATCCGTTGCTTTAATGTCAATTGTTTTAGGCAATCCTGTCACCAAATCGCGCCCACGGATTGTCTGATCATCTAATTCTTCTGCCAGTTCGATAGAAGCTGATGCAACATCAATCTTCAACTGTTCAGCGGTTCTTTCCCCAATCAACAGGTTATGATGCTGACGAACATAATAGATAATCGATTCATCAATTTTATCTCCAGCCATTCTTATTGATCTACTTGACACAATGCCGCCTAAAGAAATTGTTGCAACATCCGTCGTTCCACCACCAATATCGACAACCATGCTACCTGTAGGGTCCATAACAGGCAACCCCGCACCGATTGCAGCAGCAAATGGTTCCTCAATCACGTAGGCATCCTTTGCTCCAGCAACCCGTGTAGCATCGATCACTGCTCTTTTTTCTACTTCTGTGACACCGCTTGGCACACATACCATCACGTATGGTTTTCCTGTCTTATGGCCCAATGCCTTGTCAATGTAATACTTCATCATTGCAACGGTAGTATCATAATCTGCAATAACACCATCTTTCATTGGTCGGATAGCAACAATACTTGCGGGTGTGCGCCCGATCATAGCACGTGCTTCTGAACCAACAGAAACTATTTCTCCAGTTTTTGTGTTTTTTGCCACGACTGATGGTTCACGCAGTACGATTCCTTTGCCGTCAGCATAAACAATCGTATTTGCGGTTCCCAAGTCGATCCCAATGTTTTTCGTCCCGATTCCGAACACTTTTTTTCATCCCTTCACATTTGCCTCAGTAAAATGACGCTCTAATCCGTAATACCCGTATTATATCATAATTATGCAATGCCGTTTAGACAAATTGCAATACGTCTTTTAGCATACAAGACCTGCTTCAAAAAAGCTCACATATTTGTAATTCTTAATTAATTATTAATTAAGAATCAACTGACAGGAATCACATTAACAGCCTGCGGTCCGCGTTTTCCTTGTGCAATCATGAAATTAACTTTTTGATCAACCTCTAAAGCCTTGTAACCGCTAATTTTAATCGCAGTATAATGGACAAAAATATCGTCTTTTCCATTTTCAGGCGTAATAAAACCGTAACCATTTTTGCTATCAAAAAAATGGACTTTTCCCATGAGCATCTGTAGCACATCTCCTATAAATTTCAACTAAAATGAGTGTATCATAAATTTTAAAGCAACGAAAGAAACTAAAAAAACAAACTTTTTTTAATGAATTATTTTCTCTTCACGCATACTAAAATACGATGTAGAACCAACAATAATATGGTCCAAAAATGCTACCCCGAGAATCTTACTACTGTGCTCCATCCTTTTTGTTAATTTCAAATCATTTTCTGAAGGTGTCGTAACACCGCTTGGATGATTATGGACAATTATTAAACATGCGGCAGAATAACGAAATGCAAACTTAAAGATCTCCCGAGGATGGACAGTTGCAGCGTCAAGTGTACCCTTGAAGATAATTTTTCTAGCCAAGACTTGATTCTTAGTATCAAGCAAAATCACAACCAAAACCTCTTGTTCAAACATTCCAATTTCATCAATCATCTGTTCACCAATTCCCTGACTTGAATAAATTTTTCCCAAAGTCAGCTTAGGCCTTCGCTCCAAACGCTGTGCAAATTCACACAATACCTTAGCATAGGCAACATTTTCTTTGCTTTTTAATAAACATTTCCATTCTTCATCCGAGAAATACTTTAACTGGCGTAGGTCAGAATACTCATCCAATTCTGCAGTTTTAGGGTTTATTTTTTTATTTCCAAACACTTCTCTAAAAATAACTGCTAGCACTTCATGATCACTTAAAGACTCCGCACCAAATTTTTGCACTCTTTTTATTAATTCCTGTATCGTAATCTTGTTTGTTAATGTCACCTAAATCCCCCCTGACGTAAAATACGCTAGTCAGGTAAAGATGCTTGTTATTGAATAAATGAACAAACTGCGCCAAGATCATCCAATATTGCAAGTGGTTTTTGCCTAAATTGTTTTGGCGGCTCTATTAAATCAGGAATCATTATTGCTGGAATATTAGCATTGACCGCTGCATTGATCCCATTAATTGAATCTTCCAAAACCAATGTTTTTTTCTTATCTGGCTCATCTGCAACTGACCAGGCTTTGTTAAAAATATCAGGTGCGGGTTTAGCATGTGCAACATCATCTGTAGAGACAATAAAATCAAATTGTGTCTGCAAATGTGCCTTTTTCAAAAAATAATCAATAGCGTCTTTATTATTGCTAGAAGCCAGAGCTTTGTTAATATGACTATCGTGCAAATACGTACTGAGTTCCATAAATCCCTTTTTTAAAGGCAAACCATTTTTTTCAACTAAATCATATAAATTTTCGCGGCTTAATTTGATAAATTCATCAACAAGATCTTTGCTGCCATAATCATGGCTCATTTTTTGAAGCATTTCTTCAGTTCCAGCACCGATGTACTGTCGATAATATTCGAAAGAATAAGGCATTTTAAGAGCCTCTGCTGCAAGTTCATTGGCTTTAAAATATATTTTTTCTGAATCGACAACTAACCCATCCATATCAAAAATAACTAAATCTAAATTCATATTATTAACCCCTCAGCATTAATCAATTTATGTTGTGAAATATCTGCGAACCTCTGAAATAAAATATAGCGATCCTGTAATTAGCAAAATATCCGTTGCTGACATCTGTTGCAAGGTTTTAACAAGTGCTCGTTGCCACTGCTTTTCATAATCGAGCTGCTTGATATTTTCCACTAGTGAAGAAACCTGAGCCACTTTACGAGGAGCATTGAAAGTTGTTACAACAATTTGAATATTCGGAATTTCAGCCAATTTTCTAATCATCGTCTGTGGCTGTTTATCTGCTAAAATGGCAATGATCACAAAAATCTTCTGCCCCTTAAAATGCGTTAACAAGGTCCCTTTAACCTCTTCAATTGCTGCCTCATTATGTGCACCATCAAGAATAATCATCGGTTCCTGGTTAATCAACTCAAATCTTCCAGGCCAGTTTGTGTGTGCCAAAGCGGTAGAGATTTCTGAAATTCGAACCTGACATCCTTGCATTTGAACAATTAAAAGAAACGCCGTAAGCGCTGTTGCTGCATTATCAATCTGGTACCTGCCCAATAAAGATTCATGCAGCTTAGCAAAATGTTTGCCCAAGCCAGCATAAGCAAAATTCTCTCCCCAACGTTTCGACCTGCTGACATTAGTTACTCGGTATTTTTCGTCTGGAGCATAAAGCTCTGACCTTTTTTGGATGGCTACTTCTGTAACAACTTTCTTTGCTTCTGCATTCAACCGACCAATTACCGTTGGACGGTCAGGTTTGATAATACCTGCTTTATGTCTAGCAATTGAAGTCAATGTATTACCCAGCAGGTTGGCATGATCCAAAGCCACTGTTGTTATAACTGAAACCAATGGCATTATAACATTTGTCGAGTCATATGTTCCACCGATACCAACCTCGATAACAGCTATATCAACATTTTGTTCCGCAAAATAGACAAACATTAACGCAGTAACCAGCTCAAACTCCGTTGGACCGCCTTCTTGATTCATCAGTTCTTCATCTAGTCTCTTGACAATCGGAATAATTTCATTTACAAGCCTGACTAGTTCATTGTCTGCTATCATCTGTCCATCTATTGTAATTCTTTCATTGAACTTCACCATAAAAGGTGATGTAAATGTCCCGACATGTAGTCCCTGCGACATAAGTAAATTCCGTAAAAAAACAGTTGTTGATCCCTTTCCGTTTGTTCCTGTCACATGTACCGCTTTAATTTTTTCCTCAGGATGCCCCAAATAGGTAACAAGTTTCCGCATTCTGTCCAGAGAAGGACTCTTTTTAAATTTAGTTCTTCCATGAATAAAATTAAGTGCTTCCGCATAACTTTTAACACTCATTTTAACCGACTCCTCAATTGTATATCATGCTGTAAGGTTGAATTCAAAACAAACGAGGTCAGGACAAATAGTATTTGACCCGGCCCCGTTATAAAAAAACTCATATCTGTGTTTGATCCTAGAAGTGCTTGCGAACAAATTTACCGCAGCCCATACATTAATTTTATTGTAATACCAAAATCGTACCTGTCTAAAGTTCTTTTTCTAGCGCTTTAATTCTTTTGTTAGTTGCCGTCAATTTTTCCTTATACCCATTTAGTTTTTCGCGTTCTTGCTCAACTACTTGTGTTGGAGCATTCGCAACAAAACGCTGATTAGATAATTTGGACTCTCCGCGTTTAACTTCAGCCGTCAATTTTTTGACATCTTTTTGGAGACGTTTGATTTCCTCATTAAGATCTACCAAGTCAGCCAGTGGCAGATAAACTTCAGCTCCGGTAATTACAGATGTCATTGCCAGTGCGGGTGCTTCGATTGCTGCTGAAATTTCAAGCTTTTTAGGATGGCAGAAGCGTTCAATATATTCTTTATTAGCTTCAAAAACAAGCTTTGTCTGTTCATCCTTTGTTTTGATTAAAATATCAACGGCACTTGAAAGTGGAGCATTAACCTCAGCCCGGCTATTTCGAACAGCTTTGATCAGCTCAATCAAATTTTCCATTTCACGTTCAGCTTGTGGATCAGCATACTTAGCATCGGCAACTGGATAGCTTGCTGTTACTAGTGAAGAACCTTCATGTGGCATTGATAACCAAATTTTTTCAGTAACAAACGGCATAATCGGATGCAATAAACGAACTGTCTGATCAAGTACAAAACACAAGATATTTTGCGTGTTTTTCTTGGCTGCTTGATCATCACCATTAAGATCTTCTTTGGCCATTTCAATATACCAATCACAAAAATCGTTCCAAATAAAGTTATACAGCGCTCTTCCTGCTTCACCGAATTCAAAGCCGTCAAACAAACGAGTGACTTCAGTAATCGTGTGATTTAAGCGACTGATGATCCACTTATCGGATAATTTCCAAACTGCTTTTTCAGGCAGCTCCGCACGTGTATCATCATCCAGATTCATAATAACAAAACGACTCGCATTCCAGATTTTATTAATGAAATTCCACGCAGCATCCATTTTTGTGTAACTAAAACGAACATCTTGACCAGGAGCAGATCCATTGGATAAGAACCACCTCAATGCATCAGCACCATATTTGTCAATCACATCCATCGGATCAATCCCATTACCAAGCGACTTACTCATTTTACGTCCCTGCTCGTCACGAATCAGCCCGTGAATC
Source organism: Liquorilactobacillus uvarum DSM 19971 (assembly GCF_001434935.1). Classification (GTDB taxonomy): domain Bacteria; phylum Bacillota; class Bacilli; order Lactobacillales; family Lactobacillaceae; genus Liquorilactobacillus; species Liquorilactobacillus uvarum. The sequence continues at coordinate 138,997 of NZ_AZEG01000001.1, forward strand.
AAGACATGTTCAAATGGACGCCGCTCGGTAAATTCAACACTCTGAAAGATCATCCGAGAAACCCAGAAGAAAATAATATCATATCCTGTAACCAAAGTATCTGTTGGGAAATAACGTTTAAAGTCTGCAGCGTTTTCATCAGGCCAACCCATCGTTGAAAATGGCCACAAGGCACTTGAGAACCATGTATCCAGCACATCGTGATCTTGTTCCCAATTTTCACTATCCTCAGGTGCTTCTTCGCCAACATAGATTTCACCGGTCTCTTTATGATACCAAGCCGGGATCTGATGTCCCCACCATAATTGCCGTGAAATAACCCAATCATGAATATTATTCATCCATTGTTCAAATGTATTTTCAAAACGTTCTGGAACAAACTCAACTGGATCATTAGACTTTTGATTAGCCAAAGCCGCTTTAGCCAAGGGCTCCATCTTGACGAACCATTGAGTTGACAGACGTGCTTCGACCTGAACGCCTGTCCTTTCCGAATGCCCAACACTATGAACGATTGGTTCAATCCGCAACATATAATCTTGTTCTTCAAGATCTTTAACAATTGCCTTGCGTGCTTCAAACCGGTTCATTCCTTCATATTTGCCAGCATTAGCATTCATGCTAGCATCCTCATTCATCGTATTAATACGTTTCAAATCATGTCGATTACCAACGCCAAAGTCATTAGGATCATGTGCCGGTGTGATTTTAACCATCCCTGTTCCAAATTCTGGATCAACATACTCATCAGCTATAATTGGAATATGACGGCCCTGAAGAGGAAGTACAAGTGTTTTACCAACAATATCCTTATAACGTTTGTCACTAGGATGAACAGCTACGGCTACATCTCCCATCATTGTTTCAGGACGTGTTGTCGCAATTTCAATATAGTTTTTCCCGTTAAAAGTCGTATCATCCGCAAATGGATACTTAACATGATAGAAAGCACCTTTGACATCTTTATGTATCACTTCAATATCTGAAAGTGCTGTCCGTGCTTTTGGATCCCAATTAATGATATATTCCCCGCGATAAATCAATCCCTTTTGATAAAGTTTAACAAAAACCTTGCGGACAGCTTTAGACAAACCTTCGTCAAGAGTGAAACGTTCACGGTCATAATCAAGCGACAATCCTAACTTTGCCCACTGTTTATGAATAATATCGGCATACTCATCTTTCCATTTCCACACTGTATCAATAAATTTTTCACGTCCCAGATCATAACGTGAAACACCTTGTTCAGCAAGACGTGCCTCGACTTTAGCCTGTGTTGCAATTCCAGCATGATCCATTCCTGGCAGCCATAAAGTATCAAAGCCTTGCATTCTTTTTTGACGAATAATCATGTCTTGCAACGTCGTATCCCAAGCATGCCCTAAATGCAGTTTTCCTGTAACATTTGGTGGCGGAATAACAATCGAATAGGGCTTGGCTTTCAAATCTCCGCTGGGTTTAAATAATTTTTGATCCAACCATGCCTGATAGCGACCGGGTTCAACTTGTTTTGGATCATACTTAGTCGACATCGAAATTTCTTTTGTCATTAAAAATCATCCTCTCTAAAATTTCTAAACAAAAAACGCCCTAGTAATTAAACTAGGACGACATTGCCGTGGTACCACCTAAATTGGGCTTTTAACCCCACTTAATTCCATGTTAACGAACAGGTTCCGGTTGATTCTACTAGAAAGTTTCAAACCAACAGCTCACAAGCTACCATCTAAAACCAAGCTGGGAGATATCTCAACACACTATCTCTTCTCTGTCAGACTTAATTCGTTTAGACGCTCTTGTTCATTGCTTATAGGGCTTATAATATCGTTGTTTAAACTGCTAGTCAACCCTAAAATTACAACAATTCCGCAAATTTATTTTCTTGCTGATTTAAGAAAGTCTCGCCATTCTTGATCTCTGAAATCTTTATACCAGTCACTGCGCGTTCAATTAAACCATCAATATCTAAACGAGCCTCATAGTCGCGAGCCTTATCGAGACGCGGTTTTGTCTTAGGGGATGGCGGTGCAAAAATTGTACAGCAATCTTCAAAAGGTTTGATCGACAAATCAAAAGTATCGATTTCCTGTGCAATCTTGATAATCTCATTTTTATCCATTGAGACGACAGGACGTAAAATCGGCATCGTTGTAACATCGTTGATTGCCAACATGCTTTCTAATGTCTGCGAAGCAACTTGGCCCAGTGATTCTCCGTTAAAAATTGCAAGACCATCTCTTCTTTTAGCCAAAAGAGCAGCAATGCGCAGCATAAACCTTCGCTGGACCGTCATCAAATAACCAGATGGGACATCGTGTTTAACTGTTTCTTGAATTTCTGTAAATGGAACTTCAATGAATTTGATATGTCCTACATAAGGAGTCAATTTTGCAGTTAACTCCTTAGCCTTATTCAAAGCCTGCTCACTCGTATATGGTGGACTAAAGAAATGCACCATCTCAATTTCAACTCCGCGTTTCATTGCAAGATACGCTGCAACTGGAGAATCTATCCCACCAGAAAGCATCATCATAGCCTTCCCAGCAGTCCCTACCGGCAGCCCTCCAGCACCATTAATCGTTTGACTAGATAAAAAAATACCATTTTTGCGCACTTCAACTCGTAACTTTAAATCTGGAGCTTTCATTTTGACACTAATTCCAGGGAGATTTTTTAAAATATATCCCCCTAAAATATCATTCATTTCATTAGTATCAAATTCGAAATCATGATCTGATCGACGTGTATTTATTTTGAACGTCATCCCATCAGAAAATTGGTCCTTAATCATTTCTAATGCGCGCTCTTTAACTGCTTCAATATCACGTTCAACCCTTATAGATGGGGAAAAATTTTGAATCCCAAAGACTTTTTTCAAACTAGTCATAACGGCCTCACTATTTTCACCATGTAGCTGTAGATGCATCCGATCTCGATGTGCCTTGACAACTAGATTAGGAAATTGATGCAAACTTTTACGCACATTATGTGCCAAGCGGTCAATGAAACTCCGTCGATTTTTACCTTTTGTTGAAAGTTCGCCATAACGAACCATTATTTCAGAATATTGCACGTTCTTTTTCCTTTCTATACAAAATCATGAATTAATTTTTTCAAAACGACTGTATAATTTATCAAATACTTTTGTGAACTCTTCTGCTTCAACAAGTGTATTGTTTTCATCAAGACTGACACGAACAGCAGATGTCGCAATTTTTGCGGGAATCGCCATCGAATTCAGTGTTCCAGAAATCTCATGTTTTTTTGATGAACAAGCACTTGTCGTTGAAATATAAATATCATGGTCTTCAAAAGCATGTACAATCGTTTCGCCTCTAACGCCGTTGATTGTAAAACAGAGAATATGTGGTGCAAACTTGTTATTCATCTCCGAAAAGACCGTTACTTTAGGAAATTGAGTGATATGATCATAGATAAATTGCTTAATCTTGAGCTGATTTTGAACTTTTGTACTCTCAGACTCTAACAGCAAGCGTAATGCTTTTGACATCGCCGCAATTGCTGGCAAATTTTCAGTACCACTTCTCAGATTTTTTTCTTGCCCACCACCGCTCATCAGAGGTGCAATCTTGCGTCCATGTCTTTTAAACATAAAACCAATTCCACGAGGTGCATGAAATTTATGCCCAGAGAAAGTTACAAAATCAACTCGATCATTCATAATCAATGATTGAATTCCCTTACCAATTCCTTGAACTGCATCCACATGAAAATGAATTTTAGGGTAATCTCGCAAAACATCTGCAATTTTATCAAGCGGCTGAATTGCTCCAATCTCATTATTAACTGCCATAATTGAAACTAAAATCGTATCTGGCCGGATAGCCTTTTTTAAATCATCAGCCGAGACATGACCATGTTTATCTACCGGTAAGTAAGTAACCTCAAAGCCAAGCTTTTCCAATTGTGCCATTGCATTCAACACAGCAGGATGCTCGATACTGGATGTGATCAGATGCTTTCCATATTCCATTTTTTCAATCGCAGTCCCTTTGAGAACCCAGTTATCTCCTTCTGTTCCCCCACTTGTAAAAAAAATCTCCCCGGATTTAACACCAAGCAGATCTGCAATTTGTTTCCGCGCTTGCTCTAGCAGACTATATGCACTTTCACCTAGGGCATGCAGTGAAGAAGGATTACCCCAAATTTTTTGACTTACTTTCGTATATGTTTCTAATACTGCTGGAGCGACCTTTGTAGTTGCACTGTTATCTAAATATATCATTGTTAATTCTTCTGCTCCTTAGGAAAGGTATTCTGATACTTAACTCTTATTAAAAACTTCCAAATGTAAACTTCATTCTACAACACTAAAAATAAAAAACAAATCTCTAGTCTGCCAATAAAATATTCTACCAAAATTCATAGTCTAGTTACAATAGCTTTAATTATTAATTCAGTACAAAAAACAGAAATTAAAAATTCAGCTGTTTTTAATTGTAACTATAGACAAAAGAGAATGCGGCTGAGATGTTACTGCCCACATCTTAGCCTGCATTCTTGTTCAAATCCTACTTATCTTGCCAAAGCGAAAACAGCCCACACACGATTTGACTATTCAACTCAGTTGCCTAAAAAATACGTTTTAAAAACCTAAATGAATTTAGTCCTTAGCTGGATTAGTAGCATAATATTCATCTTCTATTCTTTTATATGCACCCGGTTCAACTTTATTAACTGCTGTTGCAATTTTTTCCAAACTAGCAGCGTAGTCAAATTTGTGATTGAATAGTTCATATGCTTCAGCACTGGCATGTGCGACTTCTGGATAACGAACACGATATCGATTAGCATATTGCAGTAAGAGCTCCGCTAGTGAAGAACTAGCGATAATGTCGTTTGTTTTTTCACCTAAAACATCCACATCTGCCTGAATATTTATCATAGTCTTAGTTATCTCATCCATATTAATTTGAATCTTATTAATATCCTGGTCAAGCTGCTCAATCTCATCACTGACTCTATAAAAATAATCTAGGTATTCTTTAGTCAAGCCAGGCAAATTTAGTTTTTCAATTTCCCGTTTGAGACGATGAATCTCAAAATCAAATTCTAAAAGAGCTTCCTTTGCTTCTTGCTCTTCACGCCATAATCCCTGTACACTTTTACTTATAGCTGCTTGTTTTTCTTCAATATCCTTCAAATCAACTACTTGCTTTTTCTGTTGCTCTAAAGTCTCTGAATAAACAACCTCGCCCTTTTCTGCTTTTTCCTGATATTGTTTAAAATGATTGGCAATAGCCTTAAGTTGTCCATCCAACTTATGTCCATTCTCCAATTCATTATGGTTGAAAGTATAATTTTGATTGAGCCTGTCTAACTCAATCAACAAATCACGCTGCTGCTTTTCAGCATGTTCAATAAATTTTTTCAAACTTGGTACATTTTTTTCAACTGCTGCCCGAGCTTTTAATTCCTGCTCAAGTTCGTCATAAAGAGCATTTATTCCAGAATCAAGCTGTTTATCACATTTAACTGCCTCTGCCACTTGAAGTTTCTTCAAATTAACAACATTTTCGCCTAATAAGTTACGCAACTCAGAGACACTTCTTTTAATATCTGTTTTAAATGCATATTTTTGCGCAACCAATTGTTCATGACCTTCGCTAATCTCAGCAAGTTGGTCAGGAAAAATATTTTTCAGGTTTCTATATAAGGGCGGAATCTGTTCCAATTCTTGTTCCAAAGCAGCTGTCTTTTTTTCAAGGCCAACCAATAATTCACTAGCTTTGACATAGTCACCTTGCTTAGCAATTTCAGCATAATGGTCAAAATCAGTCTCAATCTGGGCCAAATTTTCTTCCAACAAATCAACACTTGGACCATACGAAAAATTTTTTGCCAATAAAGTTTTGCGAAGTTCTCGATATTTTTCTTCTAATTCTTTTAATTTTTTCTGATGTTCTTCGTTGTCCTTTTTTACATCACTAATTTCAAGTTTAGTTTTTTCCGCTAATTTTTTTGCATCCTCCATTTTTAACCTAATATTTTTGAGCTCACTGCCCACTTGAAAAAATTTATAGCGCATGTTAGCTCCCGCGATTTCATCCAAATGCTCAGAAAATTCTGGCAACTGATGGTTAACCATATAAAGATAACCTTGTTTTGTCTCTTCGAATAACGACAAGCTTTTCCCTGCCAATTTTATCTGCTCAGCACTCGCAATACTTGTATGTAACGGTGAGTTTACAAGCTCGCTTATCTGTTTTTGAATACGTGCTATTTCTCCGCTATTCTTACGCTGTATGTAAAAAAAAGAAAAATATGCTATTATTGCAACTATAACGATTATGCTCAAAACTAGTGTCATATGATCCCACACTCCTAATTATCACCATTGATTCTCTTTTTAGTTGTTAATGTTCCAATTTGTACCCGACCCCTATACTATAGTAACTCAATTTTGATTATAGCATAGTCATCCCATTGATACACATGATAATACAACAATAATCACATTTCTCGGAGGTTTTTAGCAGTGAAAAATTCATTATTAAGCCAACAACTAGATGCTTTATTAGAAAATGAAAAAAATCTGGTTGCCAATCTATCAAACACTTCCGCGCTTCTGGCTGAATCTTTAGGCGATATTAACTGGGTTGGTTTCTATTTATACGATGAAGATCAAAATGAGCTGGTCCTTGGACCTTTCCAGGGAAAAGTTGCTTGTATGCACGTTGCTATCGGTAAAGGTGTTTGCGGAACAGCCTTTTCTTTGCAAAAAACACAGCGCATCAAAAATGTTCACGAATTTCCTGGACATATTGCCTGTGATTCAGCGAGTATGTCTGAACTTGTAATTCCTATATCAAGCAATACAAAAAAATGGGGGGTTCTCGATATTGACTCACCTATTGCTAGTCGTTTTACAGAAGAGGATGAAAAGCTCATTGAAGAATTTGTAGAAACTTTAATTAAGCACTTATCATAGCGTGTCAGTAAGCTTGACTAATCAAGAAAAATCAGCTATACTCGCCATTGTGTAAAATAATGCAGCGGTATGCGGTAAGCTCGTCAACAGTTCGTTGCCTATATTGGTCAATCAGTACCTCTTCGGCTGCAAGAGTGAACATTGCAGAACGAAATGCACGAATACAAAGTATACATCGGATTATTTTACTCCAAAATAAATTATTGGAGGATTTCTTATGTCTCGTTATACAGGTTCAAGTTGGAAAGTTTCTCGTCGCTTGGGTATCTCACTCAGCGGTACAGGTAAAGAATTAGCTCGTCGCCCATATGCACCAGGTGAACATGGGCAAAATAATCGTCGTAAATTATCTGAATATGGTTTGCAATTACGTGAAAAGCAAAAGTTACGTATGATTTATGGCCTTTCAGAACGTCAGTTCTCTAACTTATTCCAAAAAGCTGGTAAAATCCGCGAAGGTCGTCACGGCGATAACTTCATGATTTTACTCGAACGTCGTTTAGACAATGTTGTTTATCGCTTAGGTTTGGCAACAACACGTCGCCAAGCTCGTCAGTTGGTAAACCATGGTCACATTACTGTTGATGGAAAACGTGTTGATATTCCTTCATATGAAGTTAAAGTTGGACAAGTTATTTCATTACGTGAAAAATCAAAAAATCTTCAGATTGTCAAAGATGCTATGGAAGCAATCGTTGGCCGCCCACAATTTGTTTCATTTGATGAAGACAAATTAGAAGGTTCATTAGTTCGTTTACCAGAACGTGAAGAACTTGAAGGCGAAGTTGATGAAGCTCTTATCGTTGAATACTATAACAAACTTTAATTAGACAATTTGTTGTCAGAGGTCAGACCTTTCGGGTCTGGCTTTTTTTATCCAATTAATTATTTTGGCGGCTTTGCTATTAGACCTGTTGAATAGTTACCTGTACATGGGTATGTAAAACTCGACTGCAACTTAATTTTCAGCAAAAAAAGTTGGAATGCCGAATAAAAAATTCAGCTTACCAACTTTTTTGCGTGAACGATGTCAAAACACCAATTTTGCAACAAATTCCTTTAAGTTTAAAGCACATTTTTTTGATGCTAATGTAATTTCAAGATCAAACTTTTCGCTTAGCCTCGTATCGTTTGTAGTTAAAACTAATAATATTAGCAATTTATATAGTAGTGTAAATTTTAGAGCTCAAAACTTCCTTCAATATAGTTTCATTTAGTGTGTTCATTTGACCCAATGGCATTCTTTACAATACAATCTGCAGGGTGCTGTGTTTTGCCTAAAAGAGTTAATTCATGTTCGCTAAAACAAGGGGTCGCATGTGCATTCAAAAAAACAAACTGGTTCTCTTCCCCATTTGGTGTTTGGTAAATATTTGAAATAATGACATCTAGACCTCCATCATTCATTTTTAAGATCTTGGCGAGCTGCTCAATCTTTCCAAGACAGGAATGATTCGTCTCTGTCAAAACTTCAAAGTAATCAGCTCCAGTCCCTGCGCTTGCATCATACCGAAGATACAATTGCACTCCCCTTGGTAAAATATCTTTGCTTGTCCGCCCTTGCTCTGCTAACGTTGCTGCCTGAAACTTTCCAAATTCAAAATTACTTTGCAGACTTTCGCGCTTAGCCCTTTTATTTTGAATCAACTGTTCAATGCTTGAACGCCCATCTCCAACAACATTTTGTGGAATACGTTCTACCAAACTGATAACTTTTCCTCCCACAATTAAAGCTGTGTAGTTCGAACCCACTACCACTTGCTCTACTATGCAAGGATATTCTGGAGTTAAATATTTCTTAACAGTCTGCAGAAAAGCACCACGCGTTGGGGGAACTCTGAACACACATACTCCCGGTAAATGACTGCTTTTTATTGCTATAAGCAGCCCCTGGACCTCTTGATACACGTTTTTGGCCTCAGCTATGCTTGATATTATCCATCCTGTAGGAATATCGTATCCAGCTGCAGCAACAATTTCTTTGCTTAATTCACGATTAGCCCACAATTTTTGCATAATACCACTGTTTTTTTCGGTTTGAATTCCCGCTTCCAGCATTGTATCCCCAACTTTAATCAATTTATCAGGCAAGGACACAATTGAAAATGACTCACCTAGTTTAAAAGCCGAACACAAAACCAACCGACTATTGGAATCTAATTTGCCCACGATTCCAGCAAGAGCATTAATATTTTTTTTCTTGATATCAAGTGCCAGCCGAAGTGCACTCGCATCAATTTTTTCACTTCCCTGTCCTCTAAGCAATTTAGTACTGGGAGTTTCGGTTGGTGAACTGCACAATACAGCTATTTTGTTTAAAGAATTTTCTAGCTCACTAAGGCCCGCCTCACTAACAAATCGACTTAATTTATTGATGAACTGGCGTGCTTGCACCTGACATTTACTGATTGCAAATGGATTTTCACATGCAATTTGTTGGTCCAGTTGTCGTTTCCCTTTTAAAATCTTTTGAAGATCTTCATTTCTAATTCCTGGTGTTGCAATAAAAAATGCAGCCATTGCCTCAAGCAGGTCCATAATTTCATTGCTGATTCCTAAAGTGCTGAAAGGGTCTAAATCAAGGTGTGTAATTTCTAAGTAATGAATTCCCTTTTCAAGCATCTCGTTTTCTGCATCTAGCGAAGACCCTACCTTTACCCCATCAACTAATTCTGCTTGCTTGCAGTAGTCGCTTTTTAGATAATCTTTCAAAGAATGGTACAGGACTGAATCTGCTAAACTTGTAATTGTTGGTGCATAACACTCACTTTGTGAACGAACTGGCTTTGTCGCTGTTCCTTCAAAGGGTGTCGCCCCTGTTAAATAAGTCAATAACCAGCGATGACTAGCAAATTGCTGCAACATTTTCATATAAACCTGATTGCGGAAAAAAATATAATCAATTTTCAGCTGTTTAAATTTATTTTTATAAAGTCCTATCAATAAATCTTCAGGTAATTGGATCCGTATCTTTAAACCACCAGAACAGTTTGGTTCCGCCCACTTTTTCACAATACTTAACGGCCACAATACATCGCGAAAACCTATGTTTTTTTGAAGCAAGTATTGATTCAACATCATTTCTTCCCGAAGAGTCTTTTTACTGGACCATTTACTAGAGCTCAAACAAACGGTATCATTTGCCTCACTGAATTCAAAATAATCACTTTTTTCGATATTTCCAAGTTTTTCCTTGTCAATGTTTCCTTCTGAAAATGAGGACGAAACTTTCCAGCTTCTGTCAACTTGCCATCCTATAGCCTTAAAGGCTGCAGTATAATTATTTTTAACTATTTGTCTGCCAATTTCATCTAATTCTACCATATGATATCATTCACCTTTTCATTATTAATACTCGACAGCAATTATAACAAATATTAAAAAAACATTCAGTTGAATTTGACAGTTACGTTCTAAAATTTTCTTTAGATAATGTTATAATGAATGCAACAAAGGAGAGTAAGCCATGATACAACCGTTAGCCTTTCGTATGCGACCGCAACACATAGATGATGTCGTCGGACAGCAACACCTCGTTGGTCCTGGAAAAATCATTCGCAGAATGGTAGATGCACGTTTGCTTTCATCAATGATTCTTTATGGCCCACCTGGAACTGGAAAAACCAGTATTGCAAGTGCCATTGCCGGTTCTACCAAATATGCATTTCGAACATTAAATGCCGCCACAGATTCTAAGCGGGAATTAGAAATTGTTGCTGAGGAAGCTAAAATGAGCGGAACTGTTATTTTATTGTTAGATGAAATTCATCGCCTAACTAAGCCCAAACAAGACTTTCTCTTGCCTCATTTAGAAAGCGGACGTATTATTTTGATCGGTGCGACAACCGAAAATCCATATATTGCAATCAATCCCGCTATTAGAAGCAGAACTCAGATATTTGAAGTAAAGCCATTGAGCGAAGCTGACATTGCTCATGCTGTTCAGCGTGCGCTAACTGACAAATTAAACGGACTTGGAAAAATGCAAATCAAGTTAACCGATGATGCCTTAAGCCATCTTTGTCATGCAACAAGTGGTGATTTGCGTAGTGCACTAAATGGGCTTGAACTTGCTGCAAAATCGACCGTTCCTAACAAAAAGGGAACGATTATAATTGATTTACAAGTCATCGAAGAATGTATTCAGCGAAAGGCTCTGGTTCAAGATAAAGATGGTGATGCGCATTACGACGTCATCTCTGCTTTTCAAAAATCAATTCGTGGATCTGATGCAGATGCCGCTTTGCACTATATGGGCCGTCTTATCGAAGCTGGCGACCTAATAAGCATCAATCGCCGACTGCTGACCATAGCATATGAGGATATTGGATTAGCTAACCCTCGTGTAGCAGCACAAACTGTACAAGCAGTCACCGCTGCTGAAAAAATTGGCTTGCCGGAAGCAAGAATTCCATTAGCGGTTGCTGTGATCGATCTTTGCCTGTCCTCAAAATCTAACTCTGCCATAATGGCTATTGATTCCGTTCTTGCAGATATCCGCAAGGGCAACTGTGGTGAAGTCCCTCCTTACCTCAAAGATGCACATTATGCTGGAGCTGATAAACTTGGAAGAGGCGTCGATTACAAATACCCACACGACTATCCGCATGATTGGACACAACAACAGTATTTACCGGACAAACTTGCTAAGATACAATATTATCATCCAAAAACAAACGGACGCTACGAACAGGCTTTGAAAAATCAGTATGAACGTCTCAAACAAGCACAACAAAAAGATAAAACTGTAAAAAATCGAAATTCTAAGAATTGATAATCAATTTACCCTATGCTAGAATGAAATTGGATCTGAGATGTACGCGTTATCTCATAATGTAAGGTTGACCGAACACCTATAATTACGGCTTTTGGGATAATCAGCAGCTAACATGCCAAGACTTTGTTTGGAAGTTAAAAACTGGTTGATCGAAAACCACCTGCTTGAGAGCGGGTTCAACTACAGAGATGATTAACGGCATCAGGCGGATTTTCAAAGTATTTTTGCTTTGTTTGAGGGAGCCGTGACAAAACATTTGTTTTGTCACGGCTCTTTCGGCTTAACTGACAATTTTGATGTTAGTATAAAAGTAATTTTGTTCAACCAAACTAGCTGCTAAGAGAGTACAAAATGCTTCGAGTTTGATTATTGAAGTTTTCGATTTCACTGCACCCCATCCACTGCTAAAAATATCTAACCTAAACAATATTCAAAGGAGTTTACATATGACCATTATTAAAATTTTAACATTGCTTCTTGCAGGTATAATTTTTTTCCTAGGTTACTATCTGTGGTCACATCGTCAGAAAACCTTTTTGATGTTTCACCCTGAAAATAATCATGCTTTGTCCATTATTGTAAAAACATATAGTCTAATATTGATTATTTCATCACTTATTACTTTTATCACCGGATTCTTTTTTGCCCCTTGGGTGCTCGCACTTGTTTTAATATGCAACGTTACAATCATTGCCACACTTCCAATCATGATGCTGATTTTTCTTCAATAATTATCATTATGTAATTGTTTTCACTTTTTTTTTAGTTGGAAATAACGTAAGATGGAGGTGTGGCAAATAGAAAGGGTGATTTCAATGTTACAACAATACAAAAACATTCTTGTACCTGTCGATGGATCTAAGGAAGCTGAACTTGCTTTTAAAAAAGCGGTGCAGGTCGCAAAGCGAAATGGTCCTGAAACGAAGTTACATTTGATTCACGTAGTAGATACACGTGCCTTTCAGAACATTTCAAGTTTTGACACCGCAATGGTTGAACAAATTACTGACACTGCGCGCAAAACAATTGAAGGTTACGTTGCAGAAGCCAAAAAAGCAGGGTTGGAGAATACTGATTACTCAATCGAATACGGGGCACCAAAAGTAATTATTGCAAAAGAAGTTCCCGAGGAGGAACACGTTGATCTGATTATGATTGGTGCAACTGGTTTAAACGCTGTTGAACGGTTGCTAATTGGTTCTGTAACCGAATATGTAACCCGGACGGCTGCGTGCGATGTTTTGGTTGTTAGAACTGACTTGGAAAATAACCCTGTACTCGGAAAAGAAAAAGATCGTAAAAAGAAATAATAAATAACAAAAAAGCATTCAGCATTGATGTAATCTTAGTCTCTGATGAATGCTTTTTATTGTGGAAGAATCCCACAACTGATTTGATTTTAGAGCACGTTAGGCAGACAATCCAGGCTCAAACTAGAAAGTTATGTAATTATTAGTTTTGAGCATTAACTGTGAACTACACACATTCGTGAATTAAATGCAAACAATTTACGGTTAAACATAAAAAATTGACTTCTCAGAAGATGCACTAATTAATTGTAATACAAAGGTAGATCAAAAATGAGAAACCCCACTTTTATTGCCCATTAATAATTCTTGAACGAACAATAAGAAAGATGATCATTAATAATCCCAATTGCCTGTAAAAAAGAATAAACAATCGTCGGACCAACAAACTTAAAACCTTTCTTTTGTAATTCAGAAGCTACTTTTTCGGAAAATAAAGTTTTCGAAGGAACCTGTTCAGCATATTCCCAATTATTGATAATCGACTTATTATCCGCAAGCCGCCAAATGAATTCAGACAAACTCGTTCCTTCCCTTCTTAGTTGAAGTGCAACCTGAGCATTGTTTACGATAGCTGTTATTTTACGCTTATTTCGAATAATTGCTGCATTGCAACTGAGCTCCTCCATTTTTGCTGTATCATATGCAGCCACTTTATTAATTTCAAAATTATCAAAAGCATTCCTAAAGGCTTGACGTTTCTTTAGAACCAAATCCCAATTCAAACCTGCTTGCATAATCTCAAGGCTCAGTATTTCAAAAATATCACGTGCATTTGTAGTCTTCTTTCCCCACTCATTATCGTGATAGTCGCACAAAAATTTACTTCCAGTTAGTGCCCAATTACATCTTTGTACCATTCTCAGTCTCTCCCAGCTATTTAGTTATTTGGATGCTCTCTTTTATTAATATGCCAATCATTCCAAATTTCAAAATTTGCAATCGGGAAGAAAAAATCACGAGTTAATGCTAAAGGGTGGGTCAAAATATAACTTTTGACCCACCCCTCTTTTGAAAATCTTACCTTAGCTTAAAGTTTTTCTTCACCAAGCTCGACAAAATCATAATGCAACTTAGCATTATCATCAAATTCTTCAATTGCTAATTGAATCAATTGATCAATTAAGCTGCTGTAACTAATACCAGAAACTTGCCATAACTGCGGATACAATGAGATATTGGTAAAGCCAGGCAAGGTATTAGCTTCTCCGAAATAAGGAACATTGTTCTTATCAACAAGAAAATCCATTCGGGCCAAACCACGATTACCTAAAACACGGAATGCATCTAAGGACATTTGAGTGATCTCATCTGCCAATTTTGAAGGCAAATCAACTGGCAGATCAAAGACAACACCCGAAGCATCAACAAATTTATTGTTATAATCATAAAAAGTATCTGTCTCAGGGATTCTAATAGCACCTAATTTTGAAGCCTTTATATCACGATTCCCCAAAACTGAACATTCAACTTCACGAGGACCTTCAATTGATTCTTCAACTAAAAGTTTAAAATCATAATAGAATCCTTCTTTGACTGCACGATCAAATTCAGCCTTATTTTCAACTTTGAAAATACCAACAGATGAGCCCTGACGAGCAGGTTTAACAAAAAGAGTGTTTCCTAATTCCGCACTACATTTTTCATATGAGTATTTGCTTTGGTTTTCTTTCGTAACTACAAGATACTTAGTATTCCGAACGCCATTATGTGTCAAGAGTTGTTTTGTCCAGTCCTTGTCAAACGAAACAGCAGATGATCCTACTCCACTACCAACCCAAGGTTTGTTTAATAATCTAAACAAACCTTGAATAGTTCCGTCTTCCCCCATATTACCATGGATAACAGGATAAAAAACATCTATGTCTTTTACTTCAGAGATATTCTGAATGTTGGCTAACGGATCGGAAAAATCAACTTTAGGTAAAATTTCCGCAACAACTTTATCCTCTTCTTCGCCGTTAAAAATGCGCATCGAATCCTTGTTTCCTAACAGATATCCATCCTTAGTAAACATAAAAACTGAAACATCATACTTGTCCTTGTCCATAGCATCATAGATATTATGTGCTGAACGCTTTGAAACATCATGCTCCGATGAATTTCCTCCGAAAAACAGTGCAACGTGCAATTTCTTTTTATCCATAAATATATCTCATTCCTATCCCCTAATCTTATTATACGGTTTTACCTATTATACGATAATTTTCAACTTAATGTACAGAGAACGTATCGAGGATATCTTCAATACACCCCCTAGAATAATAACACGTAGAATAAGTCTTGTCAGTTAAAAAATATCAACCTGCTGCTTCTATTGGCTGTTTAATGGTTCTTTCCATTCGTCCAAAACGATACAGATTAAAATTTACACAATCTTTTCTTTATAAACCTTAGTATGGTTGTTAAAATTAAGTATAGAAGAAAGAGTGGGGTGATTATTGTGCCAATGAAACTTTTCGGTATTATATACATGACACCTAGGCGTATTCAACTATCGATTATTGATTTAAAAAAATTAACAAAAGTCGAAGATGTCTTTTCAAATTATTTTTCTAGTAAAAATTATCAATATGATCAGAATGTTGAAGAAATTGCCAGTTCCATCAATGGCTATCTTCAGCTAACAAAAGATTATGGTGTTAAAAACGTTAAATTATGGGGTAATCAACAACAGTTGAACACGATAAGTGCTCGTTATCTTGGTGAACAGATTTATATTCGAACAGGTTTGCATATACAGTGGCTGAGCACGAGCCAATTAACTTACTATAAGGCAACTGCCATCACTGTTCATTTGGACAATTTTGAAAACCTCAGCTTGAAGTCGACATATTTGCTGAGTCTTGGAATCGAACGTGCTTCTTTATCCCAATTCGACGAACAAAAATTCATTTCCACATGGAACATTGACCTAGGTTCTTCTCACGTTGGTGAAATTTCTGAAGCTTTAAAATTGAGTACAAATGATCCAGTTGAAGTTATCGAAGATTATATCGGCAGCAAGCTAGAACATTTGCATCATGTTTTTCCTCAACATATGGAAGGTTCAAATCTTGTTCTTCAGGACGCTTACGCATTGGCTCAGAAATTCATTCCTGCCAATAAATCCTACTACACAATGACTACTGAAGATTTTGAAAAAATTTATGCAACCGTCGTTAAATCATCCGACCAGTATCTCATGGATTTTTTTGATCTTGATGAAAATGATATTGGACGTATCATTCCTTACTTTATACTTATCAACAAAATTATAAAAATGATCAAAGCTAAGAAATTAATCATCACAAATATTGCTGTTTCAGACGGACTTGCAATTGAAAGAGCCACTAAAACAGGACTCATGAATTTGGACTTGAACGGAATGATTTTGACCTCGGCCGAAAATCTTGCATCACGCTACCTGACAAGTCATGCTCATCGTCAAAATGTTTCAAAATTGGCATTGCATTTATTCGATCAGCTCAAACGAATTCATCATCTCGGAAAACGTGAGCGTCTGCTGCTTCACGTTGCCTGTATTGTTGATGACATAGGAAACTATATTAACCAGCAGCAGCATTACCGGCATTCAGCTTACATTCTCGAAGCAACAAGGCTGATTGGCCTGTCAAATGATGAGAATCAAATCATTGCTGAGGTTTCACGTTATCACAGCAGTGAGACACCTGAAACGGACCAGCCGCACTTTCAAAAACTTGAACCAACAGTTCAGATGAATGTCGCAAAACTGTCGGCTATCCTGCGTTTAGCTGATGCTTTAGACGATTCACGCGAGCAGAAAATTAAAAAAATTTCAGTTTCTCTGCGTGGTTCAACTATGCTTATCTATGCTTATTCAAATCAAAATATTGCTTTAGAAGCATGGTCATTCAAAAATAAATCTGCTTTGTTCAAAGAAGTCTTCGGTATCCACCCTATACTAAAGCAAAGGAGACAGCCAAAATGACAAAATCAGAGTTCAGTAAACACAAGTATTTTAAAAATCGTGAATTAAGTTGGCTCGACTTTAATGGACGTGTTCTCGAAGAAGCACGGGATTTAGATAACCCACTACTAGAAAGAGTCAATTTTCTTGGTATCACCCAAAGTAACGTGGATGAATTTTTCATGGTTAGGGTCGCATCCCTCAATAAAATGTATTCCGTTAATATTCAATCAACAGATGCTTCCGGGATGACGCCTAAGCAACAAATTGACGCCATTAACGAACAAGAACAAGAGATGGTCACCAAAAGATACACCACATATAATCGTTCTATACTGCCGCAGCTTGAAAAAAATAATATTAACATCATCACCCCTCGGGAAGCTAACGAGGAGCAATATAAATTTATTAAACGTTACTTCAATGATGATCTTTACCCTGTTCTTACGCCATTAGCTGACGATTCATCGCGTCCTTTTCCATTCATCAGCAATAATTCGCTTAATCTTGCAGTCCGTATACATGAACAGGACAATAAAAATAACAAGCGCTTTGCCACAATTAGAATTCCCGAAGTATTTGGCCGCATTATTAAATTGCCTAATAGTGATAATACATTTATCCTCATTGAGGAAATCGTTAAAGAATTCATTGAAAGCTTGTTTGCCGGTTATAAAGTAAGTGAAGTTGCAGCCTTTCGTGTTATTCGAGATATGGATCTTGATGTTGCAGAGGAAGATACTTCTGATTTGTTACGAGAAGTTCAAAAACAGCTGAAAAAAAGAGAACACGGTGGAATCATGCGGCTTGAAATTGAAAACAAGATGAGTAAACATCTTGGAGAACGCTTAACAAAGACGCTTGATGCAGATGAAAAAGCTGTTTATCGCATCAATGGACCTGTAGATTTGTCTTTTTTGAAAAAGCTTCCCAGATTAGTCACTGGACACAAGGGATTACGTTATCCGCCATACACAGCATATGTTAATCCAAAGTTAGCACCAGAAAAAAATATTTTTACGGCTATTCGTCAACAAGATTATCTTATGCAACATCCTTATGATTCTTTCAGTTCAGTTGTCCAATTCATTGCTCAAGCAGCTTCAGATCCAAATACTTTAGCTATCAAGATGACTTTATATCGTGTTTCCGGCAATTCGCCTATCATTAAATATCTCGGCTTAGCTGCACAGCATGGCAAGCAAGTAACCGTGCTTGTAGAAGTTAAAGCTCGTTTCGATGAAGAAAACAACGTTCGCTGGGCTAAACAGCTTGAAAAAATGGGATGTCATGTTATTTACGGTTTAGTTGGATTGAAAACTCATTGCAAACTGACACTTGTTATCAGGCGGGATGAAGATGGCATTAGACGTTATATGCATTTAGGTACTGGTAACTATAATGACGTGACCGCAAATTTTTACACAGATATGGGAATTTTAACTACTAATCCGGATATGGGTGTTGATGCTTCAAACATTTTTAATATGTTATCCGGATATGCTAAACCACCCTACTTTCATAAACTGCATATCTCACCGAAAAAGATTCGTACATTTATTAACAAAAAAATTGATGATGAAATCGAAGCGGCTAACAATGGTCAGCCAGCGGTGATTAAAATGAAAATGAACTCACTTTCCGATCAAAAAATTATTGAAAAACTTTATGAAGCTTCCGCTGCAGGTGTTAAGAATGATTTAATTATTCGTGGTATTTGCTGCTTAAAAACTATGATTCCTGGTATCAGCGAAAATATCCATGTTCATTCGATCATCGGTCGATTTTTGGAACACAGTCGTATTTATTACTTCTACAATAAGGGCAACGAGGATGTTTATCTCTCAAGTGCCGACATGATGACGCGTAATTTGAATCGCCGTGTTGAACTTCTGTTTCCGATCCTCCAAGACGACATTCGGCAAAAAATTATTTCAATTTTCGCAACGATGTGGCAAGATAATATTAAGACGCGTGTTTTACGCGGCGAGAAGTTTGAAAAATTGGATCGACGTGGTTTAACACCATTGAATTCACAGGAACACTTTATTAAGGAAGCCCAACAAAAAAACAAACTTTTATTGAAACAAGAACATGCCGCAAAAAGAGACGCGTCCGTTTTTCATCCAATGACACACCATGAAAGTATGGTACACTTGTCCAATGATGAGGAGGAGGAATAGGAATGGAAAACTTTGTGGTGATCGATCTCGGTTCAAACTCAATTAGAATGACAATTTCCCAAATAAACGATAAGGGTGCAATTAACGTTACCCATCAATTGAAAGAAATGGTCCGCTTATCTGAAAATATGGGTTCTAAAAAGATCCTCCAGAAAGAACCAATCGAAAGAACACTTAAAGCCTTAACCTCATTTAAAGATATCTATTCAAAGCTCAAAAATGTTAAAATTGAAGCTTTAGCTACCGCGGCTGTCCGGCAAGCGAAAAATCAAGCAGAATTTTTAAAACTCGTTAAAAAACGTATCGGGGTTGATTTTGAAGTTATTCCTGGCAACCGGGAAGCATATCTCGATTTTCTTGCTGTTACTCA
This sequence comes from Liquorilactobacillus uvarum DSM 19971, assembly GCF_001434935.1. Classification (GTDB taxonomy): domain Bacteria; phylum Bacillota; class Bacilli; order Lactobacillales; family Lactobacillaceae; genus Liquorilactobacillus; species Liquorilactobacillus uvarum. The sequence goes on from NZ_AZEG01000001.1 coordinate 158,517, forward strand.
AACTCTGCCTATCGAGGACAATTGCATTATTATGGATACTGGCGGTGCCAGTACTGAACTAATATTAGTAAAAGAGAAAAAAGTCAGTGACTTAATTAGTCTTCCGATTGGTTCTGTTAATATCTCGCAGGAATTTTCTTTAGGAAATAACATTGCTGCATCTGACTTATTCAAAGCTATGACTTTTGTTGAGAAAAAAATAACGGATATTAATTGGCTTTTTGACGCACATAAAGCTCAACTTGTTGTCCTGGGTGGCAGCAACCGTACTTTAGCTAAAATAGCTAGAAGACAACAGAATTCCGATAAATTACCAAGTTTGCATGGCTACAAGCTTAAAAGTGAAGATGCTTTTGATATCTTTGCTGATTTAGTTGATTTAAACCAAGCACAACGCGAAAAGATACCTGGGCTCGCTAAAACACGTGCAGATGTTATTATTGGCGGTTTAATTCCCATTTCCTTAATTCTGAGGACACTTCACATCCCAGAAATTCTATTCTCAAATAATGGGCTACGTGAAGGAGCACTGCTCGATTATCTCGATTCGGCTTATCAATTCAGCCGTCCGCGATAAGTAAATGATTTTTTAAATTAATAAACTTTAACCTTGAATTATACAAAAAGAGCCTCACCAGAAGCTGAAGTACCTTTCTAGTGATGCTCTTTTTGTATGCGGCTTTTTATGTAAAGTAACAGTAACATTCGCGATTCTTTATTAAACCAAATATAATATTCAATGATCAACTTCTTTTTAATTTGAGAAAACACTTTTTTCTGAAATTGTCATTAAAGCGCTAAGACTGCATCATTCTTCTTGATAGTCTCAAGCATAGCACCTGGCATCTCGCCAAACTTACGTTTAGGATGCGTTGCATTGTATTCACATATATCCAATGCACATAAAAATAGTAAACAGCGCTGAACTGATTTCCGAGGAATCTCAAAATCATGCATCGTGACATACCCCTTAATAAATTCATTGCGCAGTGCTGGTTCCTTTACCTCATTATAAAAGAATTTGATAAAGTCTTGATAAGGTGTCCCCATATGCGAACGTTCAAAATCAATTAAAATATCTTTTCCTCGATAATTCATAATATTGCGAATACTAAAGTCACCATGCAGCACAACCTTTGGAAGCTGTATATATTCCATATCGGCGTACTCAAAATCAGATTTCAGCATTTGCTGGACATCGTTGACTATTGCCTCATATTCTGTTTCCTGCAGTTTATTGACATGATATTGAATTTGCTCTGAGAGACGCTTATCACTTTGATGAACAGTAGCTTTCCCGGTTAATTTTTTATGAAAATCACCAAGTAGCTGACCAAATGCATACGCCCTTTCCGGACTGATTTTCTTAATTGAAATATCTTTCAATTTTCTATCTTTAAGAGTCACCACATAACTGTCACCAAAGATTACACTATCCAAATAGATTTCCGGATAGTAAACTTGATTAACGTGTTGCTCAGCATAAAACATGTCACGTTCCTTGAAAATTTTAACGAATAATGGGCTTTTGAAAACTTTACTGTAGCCAATTAAATGTTGATTACCAGCTACGTCATGAATGCTTTTTAGATTTGCTTGATAATAATCATTTAAGAACTCGACTAGCATATGTCTTCCTCCCCTATCATTTATTAATTTAATTGTACTTAACAATATTATAAATAGCAAGAAGCCTTACTATTTATAATAAAAATATGCAAAGACTTTACTTAATCATCAAACTTTTTACTCTTAATAAAGAAAGCCAAAAAATTTTTTCTATGCACATTATTGTACAGTTCAACTGCCTCCCCGTAAGCTTTAACAAGGAATATTTTCTTTACCAATGTTATAGTTTAATTGAAGATATTTTTTGGGAATGGAGGAAATAAAATGGGGATTTTTAATAACGACAAAATCAAAGGGATCTTGATCGATCGTGGTCTGAATGACATATCAAACGAGACCTCAGAACAAGTTGAAGCAATTCTGGGTGAGCTTGATAAAAAAAATCTCTTACGTAATGACAAACGCCTATTAATTAAAGATCGCAGTGATGATTCCAAAGTTTCTTACTTACGTGCACTAGTAGAACAAAACTGGATTTTAATTGCTCAAAATGACAAAATAATTAAACTTTTACTTGAAAAAGATAAAACTACTCAGGGAAAAGATCAATAAGCTTTGAAGAAAAAATTTTCCACTCAGATCGATATTCCAGCAATCAAAAAAATTGTTTTTTTAGCACAGTCCTCACGTAAAATACAAGATGTCCCTTCGCCTCTCTTTTTGTTTTTGATGTTTTAATGCTCACTTCTTCACATTATTGAATATAATAAATCCTTAGTATTATTAATAGTGCCCCCAAATTTTCTTAATTGCTTTTCTTTAATAAACCATATTCCCCTCTGGAAACAACTCAGTTTCAGCAATATCCTAGATTTATTTTTTCATTCAAACAAAATTTTTCCTAATATGCAGCTTTACATTCGAAATAATCCTTGTTACGCTTTTACATGTTGAAAGGATGTGCTCATTATTAATCAAACGGAACTAAAACTCAGTTCAAAAAAGCTGCTTAATAAAAATTACCCATATTTTTTTAAATTGTTTCTCTTAGTTTTTGTTGTATACTTTATCAATACTTTTGCCAGCCGTAATTTTACGGAACAGGAACAAAGTATCAACTTAGACCAATTAAACTATTCAGCTATTTGGAATGTCTGGTCCATTGCTAATATTATGTTCTCAATTATTCTGTCTATTCTGATCGTTAGTGTAACGTTCGCCTGCATTGACATCCACCGCTTAACGCAGAAACTGGACAATCCCTTCGTTGACTGCTTGAAACTATTTCAGCAACGTGAATATGTCATAGGGACAATCATCATCTCACTCTTACAGACACTGTGGATTTTTCTGTGGACCCTGATTTTCATCATTCCTGGAATCATCAAGTCGATTGCTTATTCACAAGCAATTTACATTTACCGTGATCAGGTCGATGCAGGCCACAAAATCAGATATCGTGATGCAGTTACTCAAAGCCGGATCTTAATGAAAAACCATAAATGGGAATACTTTCTTCTTCAATTAAGTTTTATTGGTTATTGGCTTCTAACTTTTATTACCGGTGGTATTGCCGGTCTTTGGACGATGCCATACTATCAGCTGACAATGGCGAATTACTACGTTAATTTAACAAAATAATAATTATCAGCTTTTGACAAGGCCTGCATTCATTCCATTTAGCAGGCCTTTTATTTGTCGTTGTTTTTCGCAAAATTCCTTATTTTTTTTGCTGCTAACACCTAATCTTATTTCGTATAACACTATTTTTTAAATTAATATTATTTAGTATTTTGCATAAAAAAAATCTGAAGAACACTCGCTATTAAATTCGCTGCTAAATTTCCTATGCCATCAGCATTAAATGAATGCCTCTAAAGTACAGCCCTCATCTCTTAGCTAAATATTCGTATTCTCTGAATAAATAACTACCACATCCAAAAAGACCAGTTCATGATTCTTGACCTGTATAACTTGATAGTTGTAGAATGTTCTTGTGTTGTATAAAGCGAAGAGGACTTTATCTCAGCTTCGCTATACTGGGATAAAGTCCTCAAGAAGTAGTAAGGTAGCCAAACGTTTGCGACAATCGTTTATTATGAATACTACCTTAATTATTATGATAATACAATGCGGAATTTATTACAACACTTTAATGAAAAGGATCTGCTCAGTAAACGGGACAGATCCCTTTTATTTGTGCTAAATTTGAAACCAAAATTGGAAATCAATTAAAATTATGCACAAAAAAAGAGCAAAATTCAAAAGTGAATTAAGCTCTATAAGATTAATTAGCAAATTTAATTGGTAATTATCTTTCACTAGTCATTATTGTGAAACAACATTGACAGCTTGGGGACCACGGTCGCCATTTTCTTCATCAAAAGTAACTTTTTCGCCATCATCCAATGTCTTAAAGCCATCTTTTTGAATAGCTGAGAAATGAACAAAAACATCGTTTCCGTCTTCGCCAGTGATGAAACCAAAACCCTTATCTGCATTGAACCATTTTACTGTACCATTTTTCATATATCTAAATCCTCCTAGGATTAAAACTAAAGTGACTATCGACTATCAACACCTGAAAGAATTTTAGAAATAACATAAAAATGATACTTTTAATTTCCGAGCAAATGCTAACTTGTTTATAAGTATAGCACAGATATAAGAAAATGCAAATATTATCTTTTAAATAATACTTATAAAAAGTCCCGAATCATCGTTAAAGCAGGCTTTGATTTCAACTTTTTAATTTTAAATTTAGAGTATATTAAAAATACTCTTGATTTTAAACCTCTTCAAACTCTTTTGCTTAAGCTCAAGTCAATATTTCGTTCTATATAAAAACACCCTCAGAAACACAAAAATTTCTGACAGTGTTTTTTCTAAAAAGCAGATACGACACGACGATCTATCAAAGACCTTATTCTATTATTAATTTGGAATTTATATTTTATATTGAATATGGGAAAGAATATCTTTACCCCCTCCACATCTTACAAAGGCAAGTCACCTACTTGCTAGGAGATATGCGGATCACTTCCTTTCAGTAATTTTTAGAAAACTTATTAGGAAATGCATTCAATATTTTCACCTCCTTAAATTCAAAGAAGTTTAATTCCAATGTCATTGTAACATCTAATTGTTGTTTTTTTCTAGCCTCTACCCTTCAAATAATAATATTTCCAGAAAGAATACTCTGCGCTGATTTTACATAACTAATACACAAAGATATACTGGAAGACAGTTAGGGAGGTAATAATATGATTGGTTGCAGCAGTCTTACTTTAAGTTCCAAAAACAGTAAACATTTTTTAGCACGTACGATGGATTTCACTATAGAAATGGCTGAAGAAGTAATTTTTGTACCTCGTAACAAAAAATTTCAGTCTAATTATTCAAATAATAGTCCTATCATTTCTGACTATGCATTTGCAGGTGTAGGTCAATTAGACGAGTATGGTCCTCTCTTATATGATGGAATTAACGAAAAAGGTTTAATGGGGGCCACACTATACTTTCCCCGCTATGCATCCTACAAAGATGACTTGATGACAGGAAAAATTAACATTTCCCCTGATAGGATAATCTCAACAGTTTTATCCAAAGCTAAAAGTTTAACTGAAGTTGCTAATTTATTTAAGACAAAAATTAATATAATCAATCAGTTAAATCCAACAATTAAAACTGTCCCACCTTTGCATTTTATTTTTAGTGATCAAAGCGGTCAAAGTTTGATTATTGAACCCAAGGAAGATGGCATCGACATTATAGAAAATTCCATCGGTGTTATGACAAACAGTCCCGATTATCATTGGCATGAGACCAATTTACGAAATTACATCACACTCACCCCTAAGCAGCACAGTTCTATTACTTTCATAAACAAAGAGCTCATGCCTTTCAGTCAAGGCTCTGGAACATTTGGACTACCTGGGGATTACACGCCACCTTCTCGTTTTGTACGTACAGCATTTTTAAAAAATACTGTTGAACAAGCAAAAGACGAAACTTCTACTATCTCTTTACTTCATCACATTTTAGAATCTGTAAGTATTCCTAAAGGTGCCGTAATAAATGAACAAGGGGCTCAGGATTATACTTGCTATACTGCATATATGTGTTCAGAATCACTTTCATTTTATTATTCGACTTACTATAATCAGCGGATCAACAAACTATCCTTGAAACCGCTCTTAAACTTTACTGATTATAAAATTTTCAAAATTGACAATAATGAAGATATTAACGAAATAAATTAAGACTAACTTCTTTCATTACAGCATCATGAAACACTTTAGTTTACAATTTACTTTGAAAGAACTAGCATCGAAGTAGTCGCAGTCAGGTATGTCTCCATTCTCTAAATTGATATACGACCCACACAACCTTCAGCTCAAATGCTGAGGGTTATTTAATTGTATAAAAACAGCACACCTCTTGATAACTTTAAAGTACGTAAAAATTAATTATTTTCCCCGATTTTTAAGTCACATTGATAATTGATGTTTCGCGGTCATTTCGTGGGTCAACTTAAACATTCGTGTAAACAAATAGCCCACAAACGTGTTTAACAACGTTCATGGACTATTTACTTAGTTTAACCGACAGAACCTTCCATTTGATATTCAATCAATCGGTTAAGCTCAACCGCATATTCCATTGGTAACTCTTTTGTAAATGGTTCAACAAATCCCATGATAATCATCTCAGTAGCTTTTTCTTCTGTAATGCCGCGACTCATTAAATAATAAAGTTGTTCTTCAGAAATTTTGGAGACCTTAGCTTCATGTTCCATCGAAACATTGCCATTTTTGATCTCATTAAACGGAATCGTATCACTGGCACTTTTTTCATCTAAAATAATCGTATCGCATTCAACATGTGAGAATGATCCATCACTATTCCGTGCAAAACGGACCTTCCCACGATAATCAACTCGGCCGCCATCTTTGCACAAAGATTTCGAAACAATTGAACTTGACGTGTCTTTAGCATTGTGAATCATCCGCGCTCCCGTATCAGAAACAATATCTTTCCCAGCAAAAGCAATTGACAGCATTGTTCCGTGAGCACCTCTGCCATTCAAGTAGACACTAGGATACTTCATTGTTACCTTAGATCCTAAGTTACCATCGACCCATTCCATTGTTCCATTTTCTAATGCCTGCGCCCGTTTAGTTTCAAGACTGTACACATTGTCTGACCAGTTTTGAATTGTCGTATAACGACAATACGCATCTTTCAAGACATTTACCTCAACAACCGCAGCGTGCAGGCTATCTTCAGAATAGTTTGGTGCTGTACAACCCTCAACGTAATTCACGCTCGCACCCTCATCAACAATAATCAATGTTCTTTCAAATTGTCCGCTATTCCCCGCATTTATTCGGAAATAACTTTGGATAGGAACTTCTGTTTTAACACCCTTTGGTACATAAATAAACGTGCCCCCCGACCATACAGCCGAGTTAAGCGCAGCAAATTTATTATCAGAAGGCGGAATAAGTTTTCCAAAATACTTGCGGACCAACTCTGGATATTTTTGAACTGCAGAATCAGTATCCATAAAGACAATTCCTAGTTTTTCAAAATCTTCACGCATATTGTGATAAACAACTTCCGATTCATACTGAGCAGACGATCCTGCTAAATATTTGCGTTCCGCTTCCGGAACACCTAAACGATCGAAGGTCTTCTTAATATCATCAGGAACATCTTCCCAATTACGTGCTACACTGTCACTGTCACGTCTGAAATAATTAATTCGATCCAGATTAATTCCAGATAAATCCGGCCCAAAATCCGGCATTTCCATTTCTTTGTAGCGTTTAAAAGATTTTAAACGAAAATCAAGCATCCAATCTGGTTCGTTTTTTGCTTTTGAAATCTGACGAACAATATCTTCATTCAAACCTTCACCAGTTGTCAAAATGGGGTTGATATCATCTTTAAAACCATATTTATACTCTCCGCCCAATCCGAGCATATCTGCATCTGACATTCAGAGAACCTCCTTCATTTCTATTCGTCATGACGTAAAAAACCGAGCGTTGATTTTTTGTCATCTGTTTTTACAGCTCGATAAATTGCCTTCCAAGCTAGTGTTGCACATTTAATTCGTGCTGGAAACTGTGCAACTCCAGCCAATATTGCTGCATCACCCAGAAGCTCATCAACATCATCCGATTCATTTCCGGTTACCATTTCTGAAAATGCAACGACCATTTTATCAATTTCTTCTGGTGTCTTACCAACAACTTCATCCGTCATCATACTTGCAGAAGCTTGACTGATTGTGCATCCAGAACCCGAGAAAGCAATATCTGACACTTTTCCATCTTTCATTTCGACTTGCAGTGTTAAAACATCACCGCAAGTCGGGTTCCTCAGTTCAATATCCTGATCGGCTTTTTCTAGCGATCCATGATGGTGCGGGTGCGTTGCATGTTCCAAAATCATTTGCCGATATAAATTTTCCAACTTAGACAGTGCCATTTTTGAAAAACTCCTTTGTGGCTTTGATTGCCTCAACCAAACGTTGGCCATCCTCCAACGTGTTATATAAATAAAAACTAGCTCTAGCGGTTGCTGGAACATTTAAATACTCCATCAGCGGTTGAGCACAATGATGCCCTGCACGGACTGCAACACCTTCCATATCAAGGGCAGTCGCAACATCATGCGGATGGAGATTATCGAGATTAAAGGATATTACCCCTGTACGTTTGTTTGCTTCTTGTGGGCCATAAATAGTCAATCCCTCGATTTGCTGTAATTCAGGCATGACTTTCTGAATAACGGCATGCTCGTGTTTCTGGATGTTATCCATTCCAATCTGTTCCAAATAATCAATTGCAGCTCCCAAGCCGACTACGCCGGCAATGTTTTGTGTACCGCCTTCGAATTTCCAAGGTGCTTTTTTAAAAGTCGTTTCCTGTAACTGAACCCAATCGATCATTTCGCCACCGAATTCCAACGGTGGCATATCATCCAAAAGTTCACTTTTACCCCAAAGAATACCAATTCCTGTCGGTGCCATCAATTTATGACCCGAAAATGCGAAAAAATCGACTCCCAGCTTTTGAACATCAATTTTCATATGCGGCGTTGACTGCGCACCGTCAGCTACCAATACCGCACCATGTTGATGGGCAATTTTTGCTATTTCAGCCAACGGATTAACTACACCTAAAACATTCGAAGCATGTGCTAGTGCAACAATCACGGTTTTATCAGTAATCTGGTGACGCACACTATCCATGTCCAGCTGACCATCGGACTGAAGATCAATATATTTAAGTTTAGCCCCTGTCCGCTGTGCCAACTGCTGCCATGGAACTAGATTACTGTGATGCTCCATATAGGAAATAACAATCTCATCTCCGGCCTCAACATGTGTCTGCCCGTAGCTGGCAGCCACCCAATTCAAGCTTTCAGTTGTCCCCTTTGTATAGATAATCTCATCTTTACTTGGTGCATTGATAAAATGTGCGACCTTCGTACGTACATCTTCAAAGGCCTTTGTCGCACGTTCAGCTAACGTATGCACCCCGCGGTGGACATTAGCATTATCATGATAATAATAATTCATGATCGCTTCAACTACTGCACGTGGTTTTTGTGCTGTTGCAGCATTGTCTAGGTAGACTAATTGTTCGTCATTGACTTTTTGCTTTAATATAGGAAAATCTTCAATGTAACTACTCATCTTTTTGCCCATCGATAAGCTTCCTTTCAATGGTTATTTTTAGTTGTTCGCGAATCAGTTTCGATGGAATGGCAGCTAAAACTGGCCCCAGAAAACCTATAATAACCAAACGTTCGGCCATTTTTTTCGGTAGTCCTCGACTCATTAAATAATATAACTGTTCCTGGTTAACACGTCCGATACTTGCTGCATGTCCAGCAGTAACATCATTATCATCTATCAACAAAATAGGGTTAGCATCCCCTTTAGCCTTATTCGAAAGCATCAAGACACGGCTTTCCTGCTGTGCATCGGCACCCTTAGCTCCCTTCAAAATGTGACCAATTCCATTAAAAACTAGCGATGAACGTGACAAAATGACACCGTGCTGCAAAATATGACCAATTGTATGTTTACCAATATTCGTAACACGTGTATCGATCCCCTGAATCTGCTTGCCAGTAGAAATTGCAACGATTTTAACTTCAGAATGAGATCCAGCTCCAACTAAATCAGAATCAAAATCACCAACAATGTTTCCATCATTCATCATTCCCATTGACCAGTCAATTTTGGCATTTTTCTCTAAATAACCTCTTCGATTTAGATAAGTAGTTGTTTTAGCTCCTAAGCGATCAACACTGGCAAACTTAACATGACTATTTTCTTGTGCAATAACTTCAACTATAATATTAGCTGTCGTTGCCTGTTCCCCAACCGTTTTCAGGTTTTCAAGATATGAAAATTCACTATTTTCACCTGCAACAATTATCACGTGGTGAACATAATCATTTTTGGCAGTTGCATCTTGAACAAAATAACTCGTAAGTGCTTTTTTTAAAACAACATTTTTGGGAATGTAAATAAATAGCCCACTTGTTAAATGCGCAACATGTTGTGCCGTAAGCAAATCTTCATTTATCTTAACAGCTTTTTGCATAAAATATTTCTTCACTAAATCACTATGTTCTTGCAAAGCTGTGTGCCAATCGCATACAATTACACCTTGGCTGCGCAGTTCATTGCTGACTTTTAACTCTAAGGTATCTTGCCCCAACTGGACAACCATGTTTTCAGTTTGTTCAGGTTTGATTTCCTCGATTAATTCTTTGGAAGAGTTTTTTCTTTCCAAAGGCTGCTTCAGTTGAATCGGCCAACGCTGGTAACGAATCTTCTCAAAAGACGGAAGCGCAAGTGAAGCTGCCTTTTCTAACGACTTGGTTCTTAATTCTGTAAACCAAGCTGGTTCTGCTGTTTTCTCCGCATATGCAGCAATAGTTGGATATTTTTTCAAATCAACCGTCATAAACCCACATCTCCCCTTACGCTTCTTCGTCTACCAATTTGATATCTAACCCCAGCTCATCCCGCAGACCAGCATAACCTTCATCTTCAAGACGTTTAGCTAACTCAGGCCCACCTTGCTTCACAATACGTCCCCCCATCATAACATGTACAACGTCTGGGACGATGTAATTTAGCAACCGCTGATAATGCGTAATAATTAATGAACCAAATTCTGGTCCACGCATTTGATTAACTCCGCGTGAAACGACTTTCAACGCATCAATGTCAAGACCTGAATCAATTTCATCCAAAATAGCAAATTTAGGTTTGATCATCATCAACTGCAGAATTTCATTTCGTTTCTTTTCACCGCCTGAAAATCCTTCATTCAGGTAACGATCAGCCATCTCATCAGTCATATCTAAGACACCCATCGTCTTATCTAACCTCTTCAAAAAGTTACGTACTGAAAGAGGCTTGTCTTCTGGAAGACGTGCGTTGATTGCTCCTCTGATAAATTCAGCATTCGTGACGCCAGGAATTTCTGCTGGATATTGCATCGCCAAAAAGAGACCGGCGCGAGCGCGTTCATCGACTGGAAGTTCAAGAATGTTTTCACCATTCAGCAAAACTTCACCTTTCGTTACTTTATACGCAGGGTGACCCATGATGGCCTCTGAAAGAGTTGATTTCCCTGTCCCATTTGGTCCCATAATGGCATGAATCTCACCAGTTTGCATTTTTAAATTAACGCCTTTTAAAATATTTTTACCATCGATTGATACATGTAAATCCTTAACTTCAAGTGTTGACATTGACGATTCCCCCAATTAATGTATGCTAACATTCTATCCTAGTTGCGAATCATTTTCAATTGATAAAGTTTATCATATGCTTCCTATCCACTTGTATAAAAGCTTTTTTTTACTTTTTATAGAATTTTTATTTTAAAAATTCTAAAAACTAAAGCCACTATTTCCATTTCTTTTCATAAATATCAATCTTAAAACCGCAAGTCACATGCCCTTTTTCAACCATTAGTGGTCGTTTGATTAACTTCCCATCACTGGCAAGAATTTCACTGGCCTGCTTAACACTCATCGTAGGTACCTTATCCTTGAGTTTTAATTCACGATACTTTATACCACTAGTATTAAAAAAGTACTTAAGTGGCTGTCCACTTCCATCTATCCATTTCGCTAACTGGTCAGCTGTAGGAGTATCCTTTACAATATCAATTTTTTCATATTCAATAGAATTTTCATCTAACCACTTTTTGGCTTTACGACATGTACTGCATTTGTTATAACAATAAAATTGTTTCATTTAAAACACCCCTTTATTAACAATTTGCTTCACTCCATTATACAAAAAAAGACCAGCTATAAAAACAGCTAATCTTAATCTAACTCTTTTTTAATGAAATTCTCTACTACTGCTGAACATATAACTCTTATTGTGATAACGCATAGACATGATTAATCCGATTCCAATCATATTTCCGATCAATGCCGATCCACCCTGACTTATGAAAGGCAATGGAATACCTGTCAAAGGCAGGAGACCGATGCTCATTCCGACGTTTTCGAAAACATGGAACAGAATCATCATAATGACTCCGGTTGAAATATAAGCATAAAACTCATTTTTTGTATCAAAAGTTACTTGAATCATCTGAAAAATCAACAATAAGTATATAAAAATCAACAGACAACCGCCAATGAATCCAAAATTTTCTCCAATAACCGAAAAAATCATATCCGACTCCCGAACAGGAACATAAACCTTGGAGACATCAAAACCCTTTCCAAGTAATTTGCCTGAACCAATCGCCTTCATACTCTGCCATAATTGATAACTGCTGCTAGAAGTACTTGCTGAAGGATCTAACCATGCCTCAATACGCTGAAATTGATAAGATTTGAATCCAAAATTCAACAAAACATTTCGACCATAGATAACTAAGAAAATAGCTGTTCCTCCGACTACTGTGGCAAATGTAACAACAGGTAGAATAATCTTCCAAGTAATACCTGAAACTAAAATTACTCCGCCGAGTATCGCAAAGAACACCAGCATTGTTCCAAAATCATTTTGCAGTTTCAGTAAAACTGCAATCGGCAAAGTCCACGCAATCATTTTTCCTAACAAACGCCAGTCTGAATTAGTTGTATGTACGGGATGCTCACTGTTATGCTGCGAAACAATTCGCCCTAATATCAAAATATAAGCGGGTTTCATGATCTCCGAAGGCTGAAAGGTTAACCCTGCTATAGAAAACCAACTCTTAGCTCCTGTACTTGCGAAATAAGAACGACTGTAAAATACAAGCACAAGCAGCAAAAGTGTAATTCCAACTCCGTATACCACAGGTGCCAGCTTCCATAATTGTTCAGCATCGAACTGCATAATCACAACGACAGCAGTTGTTCCAAGGACATACCACACAACTTGCATAAGCAGTGCCTTTGTAATGCTTGTTGTACTGGTATCGTGCTTAGCAGCAACATAAATTGATGCCATTCCGATTACAGCTAGAATAAGTACCGAAAAAACAATACCGTAATCTATCCGTGAATCATCATTGTCTGCTCTTGTCAGCTGTTTCTCTGCCAAAGCTGATCCTCCTTTGTAAAAATGTTTACTTTTTTCGATAAAAACAAATTGCCGACTAATGAATCAAGCTAGCCGACAAAACATACTTAATTAACTCGATGCAAATGGTAGTCTCGAATCAAAATATTGACTGCTTCTTTTTGAGAGCTGGCCTTAAAAGTCTCACCATTGGGCAATAGTACCAAAAACCTGTTTCCATCTTGCTTGACAGTCCCTATATCATCTCGTTCTGTCTTAAGTTCTAAAATAACATTGCCATCGACCATCTTCTCTTCTTCAAAGATCTCAATATTTTTTTCTTTTCTTGCCACGGTACTCCTCCTAATAATACTTTACTTTTTACCTTTTTGATTTCGTTTTAAACTGAAATACTCTGGAACTGGATCATATCCACCACGCACAAAGGGGTGGCACCTCAAAAGACGTGCAATTCCCATCAACGTTCCCTTTAACGCTCCATGCTTTTTAAGAGCTTCCAGCATATATTGCGAACATGTGGGATAATAACGGCAACTTGGAGGAAAAAAAGGTGAAATGAACTTCTGATAGGCACGAACTAATGTTATTAGTAACTTGCTCATGCTGTACCCTTCTTTCAAATTCACCTTTTATCCGATTGCATTATTTTTTTCTTTTTTTACTTTTCGCAATGTGATTCAGCAAATTGCCAGTTCCTAAAGCAACATCATCTAAAGGCGTAGAAGCTACCGTTACAGGAACCTTCAGATGATCTGAGAATAATTGGTCGATGCCATCCAGCAATGCCCCGCCACCAGTTAAAATAACACCACGATCAATAATATCCGCGGCTAATTCAGGTGGTGTCTGCTCTAGAACTTCTTTAGCAGCCGAAATTACTGAAATCATCGTATCATGCAGTGCCTGCTCGATTTCATTTGAAGATAACTGTATCGTTCGTGGCAATCCGTTTACGATGTCACGTCCTCTAATCTCCATTGCTTTCTTTCGGTGGCCAGCAACAACCGTTCCAATCTCAATTTTTGCTTTTTCAGCGGTCCGTTCTCCTATCTGAAGAGAATGTCTCTTCTTCACATAAGAAGAAATATCGTTGCTCAGACGATCGCCTGCAACGCGCAAAGAGCGACTAACCACAATATCGCCTAAAGAAATTACTGCGATATCGCTTGTTCCACCTCCAATATCAATAACCATACTTCCATGAGGTTGAAAAATATCTAGTCCTGCACCGATTGCAGCAACTTTAGGTTCCTCTTCGAGATAAACAGCGCCCCCACCGGATTTTTCAGCAGCCTGTCGAATTGCCTTGCGTTCAATTGAAGTCGTATTAGTCGGACAACAAATCAAAATATTCGGCTTAGACATAAAACCCTTAACATTTAATTTCTTTATAAAATAAGACAACATCTGCTCTGTTATATCAAAATCAGCAATCACACCATCTTTAAGTGGTCGGATTGCACGAATATTGCTAGGTGTCCGGCCAACCATTTTGTATGCTTCTGATCCAACCGCTAAGACGCGTCCCGTATGTGTATCGATCGCAACCACTGAAGGCTCGTTCAAAACAATGCCTTTACCTTGCACATTGATTAAAACGTTAGCAGTTCCCAAATCAATACCAATATCTTTAGCCATAATTACTCTCCTTCAATAAAATGGATGCATTGCTGCATAATCAATTAATACCAGCATAGATTATATGCAAAAAATCATTATCATTATAGCACAAATAAGCTTACACAAAAATATTCGATCATTTGTGCTGACAAACAATATAAAAATTTAAGGTTGGCTGTATTTGATATGCAGCAACTAATAAGGTCAATAATTTTTCATCACGATTTAGTAATTTGGTGTAATGGGTAAGTCTCTAAAACTTCATCATTCACACGTTTTATCTCTGCTCCTAAACTAGCTAGTTTTTTATGAAAATCATAATAACCACGATCTAAGTATTTAAGCTGTGATACCTGTGTATAGCCCTTTGCTACAAGCCCTGCTAAGATCAAAGCAGCTGCAGCACGCAAATCAGTTGCCTCAACCTCAGCACCGTGAAATTCTGTTGGCCCCTCTAAGGCAACAGAATTGCCTTCAATATTAAATTTAGCATTCATGCGGCGTAATTCCTCAAGATGCATAAAACGGTTCTCAAAAACAGTCTCTGTCAACATACTCGTACCTGCTGCCAATAATTGCAATACCGATAATTGCGGCTGCATATCTGTTGGAAAACCAGGATGCGGCAAAGTTTTTACGGAAACCGGTTTTAAATCGGATGTTCCAATAATTCTAATACCATCATCACCTTCAATGACAGTTACTCCCATTTCTTCTAGTTTCGAAATCAGTGGCTTATTATGTTCCGCAATGGCATTTTTGACCAAAACATTACCGTTTGTGACAGCTGCAGCTACCATAAAAGTCCCAGCCTCAATTCGGTCTTGAATAACAGTGTGTTGCACGCCATGCAGATTTTTTACACCCGTCACTTTAATTGTCTCTGTTCCTGCTCCAGAAACTTTTGCTCCCATTTGGTTAAGAAAGTTTGCTAAATCAACAATTTCCGGTTCACGTGCAACGTTTTCTATAATAGTGGTTCCCTCAGCGAGGGTCGCAGCCATCATAATATTTTGAGTTGCGCCAACACTTGGAAAATCAAGGTAAATATTAGCACCTACCAAACCGTTCGTAAAGGCTTCAATATACCCATCATGCTGTTCAACTTTCGCCCCCATTGCAGCCAATCCTTTCAGATGTAAATCGATTGGACGTGATCCAATAGCACAACCACCCGGCATTGCAACTTTGGCATGTTTTAATCTAGCTAATAGAGGGCCAAACACAACGATCGAAGCACGCATTTTAGAAACATACTTGAATGGAGCTTCATATGAAGGTTTAGCTGTGGCATCAAGAGAAACAGTTTTCTTTGACTCATCCATGTCAACCTTAACGTTCAGGAATCGTAACATATTATTCATCATATGAACATCTGATAAAACTGGAACATTATCCAAATAAGTTTTACCTTCACTTGCTAATAAACTAGCTGCTAAAATGGGCAAAACAGCATTTTTTGCCCCCTCAATTGTAACTTCACCTTTTAGTGGATTTCCACCGTGAACGATAATCTTTTCCAATACAATTCCTCCAAAACGTCTCATTATTCAACAAATAATTAAACTACAGCACAAAAGACACAATTAAAACATATGCTTGATCAGAATGACAGCAAGTATGTAAGATTACGAACATTATCAACAAAACTAAGAAAGAAGGAGCTACAAGTATAACCAATCGTAATTGCTAACATCACTAACAAAATATTAAAATATCTTTGTTTGCTAGGAGTTATCCAGCGATCAAGACGCAAAGACTGAAGACTCGTAAAAGCCACCGTAATGAAAGCAAAGTGACTTACTAATGTCAGCAAAGCTAAAAAGCCATAGTACTTCATTAAAAACAACCCCTTAATTGTTTCAGATTAATAATAGCATAAAAAAAAACGTCCGTCTTCAAAAATGTAACTAATTTGTAATATTTTAATTATTTACCCATATGAAAAAGGTTTTGAAGCGAATTTAAAAAAAGTTATCATTTTGTTGCATATAGAACGAAAAACAAAAAAGAATCAGTGACAAAACATTAGTTTCATCACTGATCCTCATTATCAACATGTTTCAAAAATCATCTTTCTGACTAACAACGAATTACTCACAAGTTCAACTTGAACTATATTTGCAAATCGATCTTAGCATCCAAAAAGCTCTGATTTTTGTCACACTAATTTTAAATAATTAACTGATGTGTTCTCTAAAAGCCAACCCACTGCTTAAACAACTGCAGGTAAACCAGTTAGCACATGGTTACTTGCATCAAAGAATATCGACCCTTTACGCCGCAATTACTTCATTAAAACACTAAACCAATATTTAATGTTTTGAGATATTTAAACGGTTTACTGCCCGTCGCAATGAAACTTCCGCTCGGCGCAGTGTGTCAACATCGTGTTCTTGTTTTGCACGTGCAAGTTTTTCTTCTGCACGTCTTCGAGCACGCTCAGCACGGTCAGAATCAATGTTTTCTTTAAGTTCAGCACTATTAGCAACAACAGTCGCGATGTTTTTTGAGAATTCTACAAAGCCACCACTAACAGCAATTTCCTCAAATTTATCATCAGTTCCATCAATTTTCACACGAACTTCATCAATTTGAAGTGAGGCAAGCAACGGAATATGATTCGGCAAAACACCGATTTCACCAACAGTCGTTTTAAAGATAGCCATTGTAGTTTTTTCTTCATAGACACTACCATCAGGAGTAACAATATTAACTGTCAAAACAGATTGCTCAGCCATTAAACGTTACCTCCTTATTATTTGCTAGCCATTTTTTTTGCCTTTTCAACGACTTCTTCAATCCGGCCGACTGAACGAAAAGCATCTTCTGGAAGATCATCATACTTGCCTTCCAAAATCTCCTTGAATCCTTTAACCGTTTCCTCAACTGGTACATATGATCCTGGAACACCCGTAAACTGTTCAGCAACTGAGAAGTTTTGGGATAAGAAGAATTGAATACGGCGTGCACGTGAAACGATTACTTTTTCTTCATCAGAAAGTTCATCCATTCCTAAAATAGAAATGATGTCTTGCAATTCACGATATCTCTGCAATACATGTTGCACTTCAACCGCAATCTTATAATGCTCTTCCCCAACAATTTCAGGTTCCAAAGCACTAGATGTCGATGCCAACGGGTCAACAGCAGGATAAATACCCTGCTGAGTCAAACTACGTTCCAAGTTAGTTGTCGCATCCAAATGAGCGAAAGTCGTTGCTGGAGCTGGATCAGTATAATCATCAGCTGGAACATAAACGGCTTGAATAGATGTAACCGAACCTTTTTTTGTTGATGTAATACGTTCTTGCAGTTGTCCCATTTCAGTAGCCAAAGTTGGCTGGTACCCAACGGCTGACGGAATACGGCCAAGCAAAGCTGATACTTCAGAACCCGCTTGTGTAAAGCGGAAGATGTTATCAATAAATAATAGCACATCCTGACCTTCAACATCACGGAAATATTCAGCAATTGTCAAGCCTGCTAGGGCAACACGCATACGTGCACCAGGTGGCTCGTTCATCTGACCAAACACCATAGCAGTCTTCTCAAGAACACCGGAATCTTTCATTTCAAAGTAAAGGTCATTACCTTCACGTGTACGTTCTCCAACACCAGTGAAAACCGAAATACCGTTATGTTCTTGAGCAATATTATGAATCAGCTCTTGAATCAAAACTGTTTTACCAACACCGGCACCACCGAAGAGTCCGATTTTCCCACCTCTGACATAAGGTGCAAGAAGGTCAATAACCTTGATACCTGTTTCAAGGATTTCAACCCCAGTATTCAGTTGATCATAAGCTGGAACATCACGATGAATAGGATCGCGACGTGCATCCTTATCAAACTTCGGACCGTTATCAATGGTATCTCCTAAAACATTAAATACTCTTCCTAATGTATCTTTACCAACAGGAACGCTGATTGAAGAACCTGTGTCTTCAACTTTTGCTCCACGCTTTATGCCATCTGTTGAATCCATAGCAATCGTGCGCATTACACCATCGCCTAATTCAAGTGCAACTTCAATGACTAATTTTGAGCCATCCTCACGTTCCACATGAAGCGCATTGTTAATATCGGGTAAAGATTCACTAAGAGGAAATTGAACATCAATAACAGGCCCGATAACTTGAACTACTTTACCAGAACTCATCTTGTTAATTCCTCCTGTCATCCTAATCTAGGGCAGCTTGTGCACCCGTGATCTCTGTAATTTCTGTTGTAATGGCACTTTGACGTGCACGATTGAATTGTAACTCCAACGAGGAAATAATATCCTTCGCATTATCCGTTGCGGACTTCATTGCAGTTGAACTAGAAGCGTGTTCTGAAGTTTTAGCATCCAAAATAGCCCCATAAACCAAACTTTCTGCATATTGTGGCAATACAACCTCTAGGATTGCATCCTGCGAAGGCTCCATTTCATACACTGGAGCGTACCCCTCATCTGATTTCTGTGTTAAATCATCACTTCCAATATTAATTGCCGAGATTGGAAGCATTTGTTCAGCACGAAACTCTGAGGTCAACGTATTAACAAAATGATTATAACAAACAAACAGTTCATCATACGTTTCATCATCATACATTCCAACAATTTTTTTAACTAATTGTTGTGTATCTCTAAACTTCGGTATATCATCAATGCCGCGATATTCAAAAGCAACATTATAACCGCGTTTTTTAAAGAAATCGGCACCAGTTCCACCTAAGGCGATAATTACCGTATCGTCAGCAGTATGACCCGCATTTTTTATCAATTCCATCGTCTGTTTGATCACGTTGCTATTGTAACTTCCAACAAGACCTCGATCAGATGTTATGACGACTATCCCAGTATGTTTGACATTCCTTTTAGTCAACATATCAAGCCCACTGACTTGATCCTTCTCTTTTTTAGGTGTGCTGGCCGAGTCGCTGATTACTTTTCCATCCAGAAGATGCGTTTGCGCCAAATGTGTGATAACGCTGCGAATCTTATCCGCATAGACTTGATAGCTAGTCGTGTGGCGTTGTATCTGACTCAACTTGGCAGTCGAAACCATCTGCATTGCACCAGTGATTTGTTCTGTCTTCTTAGTTGAAGAGATACGCCGCTTAACTTCTTGTAAAGAAGCCCCCATTAACTCTCACCAACCTTTCTTATTTTGCGGTTGCTTGAAAAGACTCTGCAAAATCCTTAAGAGCAGAATCAAGTTTATCCGTATCAGGTAAATTGCCCGTCTCTTTGATTGAAGTTAACAAGTCTTTGTTGTTATTATCGAAGAAATCAAACAATTCACTCTGATAACGCATAATATCATCTACAGGTACTGCATCTAAGAAACCATGTGTCAAAGCATACAAGATCAAAACTTGTTTTTCGACAACCAACGGCTTGTGTAAAGGTTGTTTCAATACCTCAACTGTACGACGTCCACGATTCAGCTTAGACTGTGTTGCTTCATCTAAATCAGAACCAAATTGCGCAAATGATTCAAGTTCACGGTAAGAAGCAAGATCCAAACGCAAAGTACCAGAAACTTTCTTCATAGCTTTAATTTGTGCAGAACCACCTACACGAGAAACAGAAGTACCAGCGTCAATCGCAGGACGAACACCAGAATAGAAGTTATCGCTGTCAAGGAAGATCTGACCATCAGTGATTGAAATTACGTTAGTTGGGATATAAGCAGAAACATCACCGGCTTTAGTTTCAATAAATGGCAGAGCAGTCATTGAACCTCCACCTAATTCATCACTTAACTTAGCCGCACGTTCCAACAAACGTGAATGCAAGTAGAAAACATCACCAGGGTATGCTTCACGACCAGGCGGACGTCTCAAAATCAAAGAAAGTTCACGATAAGCATCAGCTTGTTTTGAAAGATCATCGTAAACAATCAAAACATGCTTGCCATTATACATGAACTCTTCACCCATTGCTGCACCAGCATAAGGAGCCAGCCACAGTAAAGGCGCAGGTGATGAAGGACCAGCAGAAACAACGATCGTGTAATCCATTGCACCATACTTACGTAACGTTTCAACCTGTGCGCGAACTGTCGATTCCTTTTGACCAATCGCAACATAAATACAAATCATATCTTCATTTTTCTGGTTAATAATAGTATCGATTCCAACTGATGTTTTACCAGTCTTACGATCACCAATAACCAATTCACGTTGTCCACGTCCAATTGGAACTAAAGCATCAATAGCTTTAAGCCCTGTTTGAAGAGGTTCCTTAACTGATTGACGTTCCATAACGCCAGGAGCTTTCTTTTCAACAGGTCGTGTCTTCGTGGTCTTCATTTCGCCTAAGCCATCAATGGCTTGTCCCAAAGGATTAACAACTCTTCCTATTAGAGCGTCCCCAACTGGAACTTCCATAATACGTCCTGTACGTTTAACATTATCGCCTTCACGAATCCCCTTGAATGAACCCAGAATAACGATACCAACATCATTCGACTCTAAGTTTTGAGCCATTCCATATGTGCCATCATCAAATTCTAATAATTCACCAGCTAAGGCGTTATCGAGCCCATTGGCACGAGCAATACCATCACCAACATAAGTAACGGTACCGACCTCATCCACACTGAGCTCATCTTGATAATTCGCTAATTGTTGCTTAATCAGAGCACTGATTTCCTCAGCCTTAATGCTCATAGAAGTTTCACCTCTTTATAATTCATTTCAATAACAGACGTTTGATGTGCGCAATCTTTGTCTTGATCGAACCATCATAAATGTAACTATTCGACTTAAGAACAACCCCACCAATAATCTCAGGGTCAATCCTTTCATCAAGATAAACCTTTTTAGCACCAACTACGCCTGCAAATGAAGATGCAAGTCTTTCTTTTTGAGCATCTTCTAATTTGATGGCAGTAACAACAGATGCTCGAACTGTCTTTTCAAATTCATCATTTAACCTAATATACTCATTAATGATCGCGTCCAAATTACAGATACGCCCATAATCAAAAGTCATATTTAATAAATTAGTGACTGTTTGCGATGCTGTCTTCGTTAGAAGTTTTACCATCTTCACCTTATCTAAATATGAAATTTGTTTACTCGTTAAAAACACGTTCAACTCTGGTTGTTCTTCAAATATTTTTTTCAATTCTGTCAGTTCTTCTAATAAAGACTGGCGAATATCTTGTTCTCCAGCTAAATCGAACAAAGCCTTTCCATAACGATGGGCAACCATTTCTCTACTTAGCTTCATTTTGCTTCCCCAACCCTTCGATATAAGAATCAATTAAGGCCTTCTGATCATTTGCATCTAAATCTTTGCGAATGATTTTCGAAGCAATTTCAATAGATAATTCTGCAACATCATTTTTTACACTGTCTAAAGCATCTTGACGTTCACGTGAAATATCTTCTTTAGCATTCACCTTTAACGTCTGCGCTCTTTCCTGTGCATCGCTAACGATTGTAGCCTTTTGTTGTTCACCATTCTTCTTTGCTCGTTCAATTATTTTAGAAGCTTCAAAATGGGAATCCTTTAAAGCATCCTGGCGCTGTGTAGCTAAGTCCTCTGCTTTTTTTCGTGCTGATTCTGCAGAATCAAGATCACCAGAAATTTTATCAGCACGTTTGTCCATCATTTCGCTTACTGGACCCCAAGCGAAATGTTTCAACAATGCCATTAAAACTATGAAGAGAACAAGATAAAAGATCGTATCGCCCCATTGAACCCCATTTGCAGCTCCTAACAAAAATGTTGAACTCATCTATTGACACCTCCTCCATACTCAACTAAATATTGACAAAAGATTTTTTTAGCCTTGAGCCAATAATAAGAATGAAATAACGATTGAGATGATAGGAACAGCTTCAACTAAACCAACACCAATAAACATGTTTGTACGAAGTTGACCTGATAATTCTGGCTGACGAGCCATACCTTCCAACATTTTAGAAATAACAAGACCGTTACCTATAGCACCACCAATGGCAGCACCAGCTGCAGCTAAACCTGCACCAATTAAAGCTAATGAACTCATAATTAGAAATCCTCCTTGTTTACTCTTTTTCAACTTTTTGAGAAATATAAACCATTGTCAATGTAACAAAGACGTAGGCTTGGATGCTTCCAATAAAGACAGAGAACCCCTGCCAGATTAATTCTAGCGGTACCGCTGGAATAAACGATGCAATACCAAAAGAAGTTGCAAACTTGTAGATCAACTTCAATAAAACTTCACCGGAATAAATATTCCCGTACAAACGAAGAGCTAACGTCAAAAAATTCGTGAATTCTTCAAGCACACTTAGTGGGAATAAAAATGGAATGGGGCTTAAATAAGTATTCTTAAAATACCCCTTGAAGCCAAATTTTTTCACACCGAGAAAATGTGCAAGCATAAGAACCATAAACGCCAACGACAGCGTAGTCATGGCACTAGACGTTGGACTTGAAATATAACTCGTCCCGTTTGCAGTCAATTGAAGCATTAGTCCCAATTGGTTGGATATAAATATGAATACAAACAACGTAAATGCCAATAGTCCGAATTTTTTGCCTTCTTCATCCGGCATTATGCCCTTAATAATTCCATTAGTAAAATCGATTATCCATTCAATAAAATTTTGCCTTTTATTAGGTCTCAACTGAATGTTTCTTGACAGCCAAAACAATAAAAAAAAGACAACTGCTGCCGCTATCAATCCTGGAATATCGTTACTAAGATTAAAGGGAATACCAAAAAGCTCCTGAACATAAGCTCCTTCATTCACCAAGTCTCACCTCTTTTCACAGTTGGATGTACGACCCAACAATTATGGGAAAAAGCATGGTACAAAAGGTTCCAAAGAAACTGAGTCTTTGAATACACAAGAAATCATACCACCAATTTACAAAAAACACAAAATGTCATTGAAAACCCAGGAAAGCGCATTCTATGCTTATTTAATCATGTTTACGGTCGGATAATATTTTTTTTAAGAAAAACAATTTTCAGTATTTTCAATGTTTTTGTGTAAATGTTCTCAATGGGTAAAAAAACAATTTATGATATTAAAAAGAGCTTTGGTAACATTCCATGTTACCAAAACTCTACTTTTTATGCTTATTATTTTGTTCCAAACAGACGATCGCCTGCATCACCAAGGCCAGGAACAATATACCCATTTTCATCTAAGTGATCATCAAGCGCAGCAGCAAAAACATCAATATCAGGATGAGCATCCCGCAGAGCTTTTATGCCTTCAGGAGCAGCTACTAAGCAAACAAACTTAATATTCACAGCACCACGTTTTTTAAGCGCATCAACAGCCATTATGGCTGAACCGCCTGTCGCCAGCATCGGATCAACTATAAAAATATCACGACTCGCCAAATTATCCGGCATCTTAACAAAATATTCTGTAGGTTTCAAAGTCTTTTCATCACGATACATACCAACATGACCAACTTTAGCCGCAGGAATCAATTCAAGAATCCCATCAACCATTCCCAAACCTGCACGGAGAATAGGAACAATCACGACTTTTTTACCTGCAAGACGTTTTTGAATCGTCTTAGTAATAGGTGTCTTAACTTCGCAATCCTCCAAAGGCATATCACGTGAAACTTCATATGCCATTAGTTCTGCAATTTCATTAACGACCTGCCTGAATTCTCTAGTACCACAGTCTTCGTTGCGGATAATCGTTAACTTATGCTGTATCAGTGGGTGATTCAATACTTCAAACTTTCCCAATTTAGCCACTCCTTTTTCTTCCTAATATATTTTAGCTGATAACATTACTTTTTGCTAGCTCAATTTTGAATTTTCAAAAAAACTATCTCCAGCTGACTTCCTTAAACGGTTCATATAGGCCGCACCCAAGTCTTTTTCCGGAAATGCTGCTGCTAGAATCCAATTCACAGCCTGCTCATTGTCAAAATATCTAAGACCAGCAAAGAGGCGTTGACTGGCGGTATGAATATCTGTACCTAAATCATAAAAAATACAATTATTTGGTAAGTTTACCCCAAGATCAGCCTTTAAGGCCATCACTCCGACAGATTCAGCGCGATTTTTTGCCCATTCCAAAGCCGCCTGCCAATCTTCATGCTTAACAATCAAAACCTGAGCATCTGGCGCATAGTGCTTATACTTCATTCCTGGAGCCTTTGGTGTCTCTGTTTTACCGACTTTATGTCGATCAAAAAGAATCTTTTTACCGAGAAGTTGTTCGATTTCTTCGCCTAAAACAGCTCCGGGTCGTAAGATAGCGGGAACTTCAGATGACATATCCAAGATAGTAGATTCAACACCCACGGTCGTCGGTCCATCATCTACGATCCCTGCAATTCTACCCTCTAAATCATGAAAAACGTGTTTTGCAGTTGTTGGGCTTGGTTTACCAGACGAATTGGCTGAAGGCCCGACTAGCGGCACGCCTGCAAGATCAATTAAATTACGCGTTACGCTATTATCAGGCATTCTAAATGCAGCTGTCTCCAGCCCTCCTGTTACAGCCTTTGATAACGAACCTGGCTTGATTTTAAAAATCAAAGTCAAAGATCCTGGCCAAAAATGACGAATCAATTTCTGTGCATCTTCACTAATATCATCAACATACTGTTTCATCATTTCAAACGATGAAACAGTAACGATCAAGGGATTGTCTGACGGACGTCCCTTAGCCAGATAAACTCGTTTAACAGCCTGCTCATTGGTTGCATCAGCACCTAAGCCGTACACAGTTTCGGTTGGAAAAGCTATCAACTCTCCCTTTCTTAATTCATCAGCTGCTTTATCAATTTCTTCAGTTTTATATATTTTCGTGATTAACATTTCTCCACCTTCTCATTGATCATTATGAAAAACAACTTTAATCATCCTATCATGGCCTGTGATATCATTTTTCAAAAAAATATCTGCACTTGGAAATGCTTGCTGGAAAATCTGCTTTACAGCTTTTCCTTGGCGAAAACCGATTTCTAAATACAAAACAGCCTCTTTTTCAAGATAAGAACTGATTTCTGCAGCAATTCGTTGATAAACAAATAGACCTTTTTCTGCCGCAAAGAGTGCCACGTGGGGCTCGTGTTCAATAACACTTTGATCCATCAAATATTTTTCCGACTCAGCAATGTAAGGTGGATTGGATACGATAATATTGAACTTCCCCTTTAATGTTGCAAATAAATCACTGCAAATACTTTTTATATCAAGTCCATATCTTTGGGCATTTTCTCGTGCCACAGAAAGTGCTGCGGGAGAAACATCAGTCAGTGTTACATCCCACAAAGGCCTCTCCAATTTTAGCGAAATACCAATGATCCCTGTTCCTGTCCCAATATCTGCTATTTTTAAATCAGATTGATTATTTCCAAAATCATTCAGTACCCATTCAACTAACTCTTCTGTTTCCTGTCTGGGAATCAGAGTGTTTTCTGTAACTTTGAATTTACGTCCAAAAAAGTCAGCTTCACCGAGCAGATACTGTGGCGGCCAGCCATGATACACCTTATTCAGCATGTCTTTGAACTTTTCAAACTCATGTTGCGGCATTTGTTGCTGATAATTCATTAACAAATCAGTTAAGTTCCAATTCTTCATTCCCAACAGGAGCAAGTTGACTACACTTTCATCAATTTTATGGTCAGACACAAAAGAAGAAGCCCATTTTTGGGCTTCAAAATAGGTTACACTACTCATTTTGTAAATTCTCCAAAGCCTTTGTTTGATCATACAAAATTAAAGCATCAATTACTTCCTCAAGTTCACCATTCATAATTCGATCCAACTTGTTCAAGGTGAGACCTATACGGTGATCTGTAACACGATTTTGTGGATAATTATAAGTTCTGATTCTTTCAGAACGATCCCCTGTTCCAACAGCCGACTTACGGTTCTTATCATATTCATTTTGTTCCTTAGATGAATAATAATCATAAACACGTGCCTTTAAGATTTTCATTGCTTTTTCACGGTTTTGCTGTTGTGAACGTTGATCCTGCATCGCAACAACGATTCCAGTTGGAAGATGAGTCATTCGAACAGCTGATGAAGTTTTGTTAATATGTTGTCCACCGGCACCTGAAGAACGATAAACATCAACACGAATATCTTTCGGATCAATATCAATTTCAACGTCTTCTTCTTCAGGCATAACTACTACTGTTGCTGTGGAAGTGTGAACCCGCCCTGCTGACTCTGTAACAGGCACACGTTGAACACGATGAGCGCCATTTTCATATTTTAACTTAGAATAAACATTGTCACCATTGATAAGTAAAGCAATTTCCTTAAATCCTCCAACTTCGGTGACATTCTTATCCAAAACTTCTATCGACCAATTCTGCTTTTCAGCATACTTAGCATACATACTGAAAAGATCACTGGCAAAGAGGCTAGCCTCATCGCCGCCAGCAGCTCCTCGAATTTCCATGATTATATTTTTATCATCATTAGGATCCTTGGGAAGCAGTAGAACTTTAATCTCTTCCTCCAATTTTCCGCGTTCAGTCTTGGCTTCTGCTAATTCTTCTTTGGCCATTGCAGCCATCTCATCATCAAGCTTCTCGCCGAGTAGTTCTTCGTCCTCTTTAATTAAATTAGTAACTTTTTTATATTGGTCATACTTTTCAACCGTTTCACGCAAGTCAGCCATTTCTTTCGACAAACTAGTAAAACGTTTGGTATCAGAAATAACATCTGGATCAGACAGCAAGCCTCCCAATTCTTCATAACGATCCTTAAGGGTCTGCAGTCTATCAAACAAATCGTTCATTAATAATTTCCTCCATCAAAAATAAGTTCTTCTATAAAAAACAGATGACAAATATATATCTTCCCTAGTTTCCTTCTTGTGCTGAAAGCGGTGGGTGCAGATAATGACGCCGACATACTGGATAGTAAGACTCATTTCCGCCCAACATTATCTGTTCCCCAGCGTAGACTGGCTTTCCATCACTAACTCGCAGATTCATAATGGCCTTTTTCTGGCAGAACCAGCAAATTGTTTTCATTTCCTCTATTTTATCCGCGTAGAGTAAAAGATATTTTGAGCCTTCAAATAATTCATTACGGAAGTCGTTCTTTAAGCCAAAAGTCATAACCGGTATCTGCAACTTGTCAACAATCATTGCCAGTTCAATTATGTGGTGCTTGCTTAAAAATTGTGCTTCATCTACAAGCACACATGCTGTTTGCGGATTCCGTCCAATAACTTCCTGGAATATATTTGTCTTCTCATAAATTGGAACAGCTTCCCGCTTTAATCCAATTCTGCTTGAAATATATCCTACCTGTTCACGTTTATCAACTGCACTAGTCATTATAACAACACTTTTGTGCTGTTCTTCATAGTTATGCGCAACTTTCAATATTTCTATACTTTTACCACTATTCATTGCTCCATAACGAAAAAACAATTGTGCCAAAATGATCCACTCCAAATCAAGACTCTCCTGATAAGTATATATGATTTTCAGTAAAATTTCACTACACATGGTTGAAAATAAAAATAATCTAGTTGAAAATAATAATTTTCATAGGAAAAAACAGCAAAAAACATACACTCACTGCTATTTATGATATGATACAAAATGATATTATCAAACAGAGCGATTTTTTTATCATCTCTTTACATCGCTTTGAAACGGAGGAAAAAGCATGTCGTTTAAAAGCTCAGTCGCAATTGCAGCTGGTCGTGCATCGTACTGGTTCTTGCATAACTTTCTACATGGAGGAACAGCATTACCTGGTAAAATAACCCTTGCACTTGATCCTGAGGTTTTACAGACTTTATCCAAAAACTATGAAGTAGTTATTATTACAGGCACAAACGGTAAAACATTAACGACCGCATTAACTGTTAAAGTTTTGCGTACCAAATATACTAATGTTTTAACCAATCCAAGCGGTTCAAATATGAAACAAGGCATCGTAACAGCCTTTCTTACTGCTCACAAAACCAAATCTGGCAAACCTTTGGCAGTTTTAGAAACTGACGAAGCCAACGTTGCTTTGATTACACGTTATGTTAATCCAAGTGCTTTCGTGCTGACTAACATTTTTAGAGATCAAATGGATCGCTATGGTGAAATATACACAACTTATGACAAAATACTCAAGGGAATTCGTTTGGCACCAAAAGCAACAATTATTGCTAATGGCGATGCACCAATCTTCAATAGTAAAGAACTTCCCAACCCTATCGTCTATTATGGTTTTAATGCCGAAAAAGATCGTGAACAAATGGCGGCACCGAATACTGATGGCTTATTATGCCCAAGATGCAAAAAAATATTGCATTATTATCAGCTTACTTACAGCAATCTAGGAAAATATTATTGTCCAAATTGCGATTTCAAACGACCTGATTTAAAACACCAAGTAACTAAAATAAAAGAACAGACACCAACCTCATCAACCTTTGAAATTGACGCACATCCAGTGACTCTGCATATTGGCGGTACTTATAATATTTATAATGCCTTAGCAGCTTACAGTGTCGGCCGCCATTTTGATATTGATCCTAAGTTGATTGTTCAAGCATTAGATAGCAAAGACGAAAAAATATTTGGTCGGCAAGAGGTCATTTCAATAGATGGTAAAGAAGTCACACTGATTCTAGTTAAAAATCCAGTTGGTCTCGATCAAGTGCTGAATATGATCAAAACTGATCGTAATCCCTTTTCATTAGCTGTTTTGCTAAACGCAAATTATGCTGACGGCATTGATACAAGCTGGATCTGGGATGGTCGTTTTGAAGAATTACCATTTGAAAGAATTCCAAGCGTGCTTGCAGGCGGTGAAAGATATCGCGATATTGCATTTCGACTTAAAGTTGCAGGTGTTCCTGCAAAGAATTTTGAAGAGCGTGAAAATCTGAATGCAGTGCTTGAGTCAATCAAAAAAATGCCGACAGAACATGTCTATGTCTTGGCAACTTACACTGCTGTCTTACAATTGCGCAAAGCGATGGCTGCACAAGACTATATTAAGGAAGGAATGGAACAATAATGCCTTATACATTGAAGATAGCTCATTTATACGGTGACTTGATGAACACTTACGGTGACATTGGAAATATTCTGGTACTCAACTACTATGCCAAAAAAATGAATGTCACCTTAACTTCTGAAATAGTTAGTCTTAATCAGTCATTTGATCCTAAAAAATTTGATCTAGCCTTCTTTGGTGGAGGGCAGGATTACGAACAGGTCATTGTTTCTAAAGATATTCAAAGCAAGAAAAAAGATTTGACCGACTTTATTGAAGACAACGGTCCGATGCTCGCCATCTGTGGCGGTTATCAATTGCTTGGGCAATACTACATCGGTGCTGCCGGTGAACGGATTGAAGGAATTAATGCTCTACCGCATTACACAAAAAGTCAAGACCATAACCGTTTTATTGGTGATATAGTCATAAAAAATGCTGAAACTAACCAAACTTATCATGGCTTTGAAAATCACAATGGTATAACATTTTTGGGTACAAGCGAACGTCCTTTGGGAACTGTTATCAGTGGTCATGGCAACAATGGCCAAGATAAATCAGAAGGCGCTATCTACAAAAATGTTTTCTGCTCCTATTTTCATGGCCCGATTCTTGCCCGCAACGGAGAACTTGCCAAAAGACTGCTGCTAATCGCCTTAAAGCGCAAATATCCTGATGCTGATCTGAGTAAAGAAGAAAGCCTAATTATCAAGCCAACCTATTAGAAATCTAATACTTTTATCTGCCTTTGGAAATTTTTGATATAAGAGACTCTATATCAAAATAAATTCAGATACCAAGGGGCTTTGCCAAAATTCTATTTTAGCAAAGCCCCTTTTTTAATCTAATCTTAATTTTTTATATCAATTATAAAAAACAATCTTCACTGCAAAACTAAGCATTAACTGTGGCAGCGAATCTCAACCTATTTTCAAACAGTTTATTTTCAGAACGAAGAGTTTCCTCACATTCTTCAAAATCAAGCCTTGATACCTGGCTCAGAAGCAATGATTGATAATTTTCCTTCGATTGTCCACTCCTTGACATCAAACGGAAGTATGAAATGCTGACCCTTAGTCAAAGAATAACTTTCGCCTGCAATAATTATCTTTCCTTGACCGTCAAGAACAGAGACTAACGTATACGAGGCTTTTCCCCGTTGAAAAGATGCCTTGCCGAAGGGAAGTTCCCATTTATAGACACTAAAAAAATCAGTAGCAATATATTTTGTGATCTCAGCATTACCTTGTTTATGTGTTGAAATATCAAGTTTGGGATCAATATGCGGTACATTAGTTACATCAATCGATTGTTTAATGTGCAATTTGCGCTTTTCCCCAGTTTTCTTGTCTACACGATCAAAATCATAGACACGATAAGTCGTATCACTGCTTTGCTGTGTTTCTAGGACCATTACACCTTTACCAATCGCATGAATCGTCCCACTCGGTACATAAAGAAAGTCTCCTGCTTTGACTGGTATACGACGCAATAGCTTGTCCCATTGCCCCTTCTTGATCATCGTGGACAACTCAGCTTTTGTTTTGGCATGGTGCCCGTAAATCATCTCTGAATCTTCATCTGCTGCAATCACATACCAACATTCTGTCTTACCAAGTTCATGTTCATGTTCCATCGCATAACTATCATCCGGATGAACTTGAACAGATAATTCAGTCCGAGCATCAAGAATCTTAGTCAACAACGGAAAAACATCACCAGTAGCATTCCCGAATAATTCACGTTTATCCTGCCATAGTTGACCAAGGGTTTGCCCCTTATACTCTCCATTTAAAACAGTTGCTGGTCCATGCGAATGTGCCGAGATAGCCCAACATTCGCCAGTCTGATTACTCGGTATTGGATAACCAAATTTTGTTTTCAAGCGTTGACCGCCCCAAATTTTTTCTTGAAAACACGGTTTTAAAAAAAGTGGTTGTTTCACTGTCGCTCCCCCTATTTGTTTTTAATTGTTCTGATCTTTTTCGTTAAGATATTGCGCGATTATTTTATCGCGTTTTTCTAAAAAAATATCATTGACTGCATTCGGATGAACTCTATTTGTCAAAACAATTAGTCCATCCTGCTTATTTTTATCCAAAAGAATAAATGTACCTGTAAAACCAGTGTGATAAAGACACGCTTCATTCTGACTATTATAACGTAAATCCCAACCTAAAGATCGTCTCAAACTTCTGCTAGGCGTTTGATCTCTAAACAAATTCCAAATTGTCTGCTCATGCAGAATCTTTTTGTTTGGGTTATCCTCCAATATCCATGCTGAAAATTTTATTAAATCATGCAAGGACGTAAAGAGGCCCGCAGATCCGCAGCGTTCACCAATAATGTTAGCTTTAGGATCATGGACTTGTCCACAAATAAGCCCACGTTTTTTTGATAATTCAGTTGGGACACATTGTGCAGGATCTGGTACAAACGTACTTTCGTTCATTCCCAAAGGCTGCAGTATTTCGGAAACAATTACTTTTTGGACCGGCAGCTGATATATTTTCTCAATAATCAAACCGAGAAAAATCATTCCAATATCGGTATACACAACTTTTTTTTCAAACCATTCTCCTGTATGCAACGTATAAAGCGCATCTATCAACTCATTTGCATTTAAAGAATTGCGATTTTTTATATAACCAGTAATTGCCGAAGTATGTGTCAAGAAATGACGGATTGTAATGCGTTGATCTGAAAACTTAGGCAGAAATTTTTTAATTGGATCATCAAGTTTAATTTTACCTTTTTCAACTAATTTTAAAATAACGGTTGTCGTTCCGATAACCTTTGTCAGGGATGCAACATCGTACAACAAAGCAGGTTTCATCTCTTTTTCAACTGGTACGACTTGCCGTTTTCCAAATACTTCAGCTTTGACACTGCCATGATGCAGCAACGCATATGAAACCCCAGGAACAACATTTTCACTTACAAGTTCATGTAACATGTTTATTGTGCGTTTATTCCTCATTTTTTTCACTTCGATCATTGTTTAGTTTTTTCTGATTAATGCTGATAATATTAAAAACACCATCTTGGAAATCAACCTTGCTAACACGTGCGTTTTTCAATAAAAGCATTGGGACATCCCCCTTTAGTCCCTCAATAAAAACTGAAAGTACGATTGCATGTGCAACAATTAAAATATTGACCTCACCCTGCTTGTCTTTATATTCGTAGGCAATTTCTGTTAAAGTACGTGTCATTCGTTGATTAAGCTGCTGCGCATTTTCAATCTGAGTCGCTGTATCCATAATTTTGAACAAATTTGTTACCGCAGCGACATGCTGCTGTTGTCGAAAAGCCGCGATGATTTTGCGCAAACCTATTTTTCTTAAAACTGTCGGAACCAGTTTTCTATTCTTCATTTCCTCATAATTTCCGAAATTAAGTTCACGCAGCCCAGGAGCTGTCTTTATTGGCGGCTTTTTTTTGTTGTTTTGTTCTAAAATATACTGAGCAGTCTTTTGAGTACGCTTAAGATCACTTGTATAGATTGCTGTAAATTCTACATTATGAAGATCATCACCTAATTTTTTTGCCATAGCGATTCCTTTTTTAGTTAATGGAGAATCGGTAATTCCTTGAAGTCGACGACGCCGATTGAGTTCTGTTTGACCGTGCCTTACTAAATAAAAATGAACAATCATTCGTTCCACTTCCTTAACAAACCAGCTATTTTCTTTGCCTAATTTTACATATCGGTGATCAGATAGTACAATTATACCAAACAAACTTTAAAATGACTTAATTATAAGGGATTGATCAATGTGGCAAGCAATTCAGACTCCATTTTTAATTTACTATCTTTTTTAAAACGTCATCCGGATCAGTATAAACAGTTACAAACCTCATATAGTAATGTCATTCGTTTAATCATACCTGATAGTGTTCGAATTTCAGACCAAGAAATCTACTTTCCCGATAACAAGCTGATGGTAAACAGAATGCAAACCGATTTTATTGCACAACATGGAGATTTGCTTAATCATTATCAAGAAAAGACTAAACACCCTGATTTACATTTCAAAGATATCTGGATTACAACAGCACATATTACACACAAAAAAAGTTACTTACTTGAAATATCTTATGAGTGACGCTTCTTTCTTAATAGTTTTAAAAAACATAAAAAAGTTTGAAGAAGAAATCTGGAATTTTCCTGGATCTCCTCTTCAAACTTTTTTCAACTATTCACTGCAAATATTTTAAGTAAATTACAAATACAAAAAATTAACCTTTTCTAACAACGCGTGTAACAATCATTAAATCAATTGCAATCAGCATTGCTGTTACAAGGAAAACTGTCTCATAACTAAACAAACTCGAAACAAGCGAACCAACCATTGGTCCTGCCACTCCTCCAGCTGCTTGAAATGACTGGTTGTAGCTGAAAATGCGCCCAAATGCTTCGCTAGGGACATCAAGTGTCAAAATAGTCTGGACCGCCGGCAGCATTGCTGCACTAGAGAGCCCTAGTAAGAAACGCAAAAGTCCCAATTGCCACGGTGCTGTTACAAAAAACATAGGCACAAAAATAATTGCAGTAGCCAACAATCCGGTCAGTAAAATTCGTTCTGGCCCAATTTTATCCATCAAATGTCCAACTTTTGAGGCAAGTAGCAAGGTGCCAAAACCTGGCATAGCTGCAACAAAACCACTAACTAAAGAAATATTCCCCTGGCCGTTCATCAACTGACGTACCAGTAAACTAATAATCGGCGAAATCGACATTAGTGATGATTGCACAAAGAGCGTTGTCAAAAACATCACGATAATAAGTTTTGGCTGCCTTAGTTCATGGAAGATCTTTCCCATGGGTTTAATCTTTTTTGCAGGGATCGGAGTAAAGTGTTCTGTAACATACAAAAATGTCATTACAAAAACTAATCCCATTAAGATCCCTGTAATGAAAAATGTCATTCGATAACCAACTGCACCTGCAATTAATCCACCAAAAAGCGGGCCCAGCAGTGTTCCGGTTACATTAGCAGTCATTAAATTGCCCATTACCTGACCACTTTTCTTGTGCGGTGTTTCCCCCGCCATTAGCGCAGTTGCATTATTAATGTACCCTGAGAACGCTCCTTGCAGCAAACGCAAAACGATAACCATTAACACACTCTGTGCCATTCCTACAAAGAAAATAGTGAATGCCATAACTCCAGACGCACGCAAACACATTAATTTTCTTCCCTTGCGATCAGCCAAATTACCCCAAAATGGAGAAACAATTGCTTGTGACAAGTATGTAATAGAAAATGCAATCCCTGAATAGAGGTTGAGTTCCCATTTATTAAAATGACCCAAAGTATCCAAATACAACGAAATAAATGGCATCGTCATTGAATATCCTAATGCTGTGATGAAACATCCTATCCACAGAATCAGAAAACTTTTCTTCCAGACAGCTTGACGCCGCTCTTCTGCCTCTTTAGCCACAAAAAAACAATCCCTTCTTTAAGCAATATTCTTATAATAACATTGTCGGCCACTAATATCATAGCCTCAGTTTTAATTTTTCGAGTCTTCTTTCATTTCCCTCCTAATTATCCTCAAAAACAGTTATTCGTCCATAAAAAAACCTGACCCTTTACGTCAAAGAACATTTTTACATTTCTTCGATCACATAAAGTTCAGGTTTTTTACCATTATTCACTTTTAAACTTCTAATCAATTCAAAATTTAATCAATCGTCTAAGTCACGTTCAATATCCAACCCATACAAATTGCTTACAGGTTCTTTCTTATCAACCGGATGTACGACCAAAATTGTTGTGGCACCCTTACTGCTGACATAGCCTGCAAATTCAGCGACTTCTTCAACACGATAGGCCAACCCATCAGAATTATAAATATACTGACCAGCAACAGGCATACTCTCAAAATAAGTTTTATTCATCCGATAATAGTCATTTGTGGAAGATTCATGCATAACTAAAACAACTTTAAACATGTAAAAATCACCTCTGTAATTCCATAAGACAGGGCAGCAACTCGACATAGTAAATATTAAATTAACGACAACTCTGAAAGATAAAACCATTATAGCACGGCTTATATCCTAAACGTTGATAACCTTCTCCAAGAAAGTTTTAGTACGCTCATTTTGAGGATTATCAAAGACTTCTTCAGGTTTTCCTTCTTCCATTACTTTTCCATCGGCCATAAAGACAACCCGGTCAGCAACTTCTTTAGCAAAACCCATTTCATGTGTAACAACAACCATTGTCATACCCTTTTTAGCAAGGTCCTTCATTACTGTAAGAACATCACCAACCATTTCTGGGTCAAGTGCAGACGTTGGTTCATCAAATAACATAATATCCGGATTCATTGCAAGCGCACGTGCAATCGCTACACGCTGTTTTTGTCCACCTGACAAAGATTGCGGCATTGCATCATACTTATCATCCAATCCAACTGTACTCAAAAGCTGCTTAGCTGCATTAACAGCCTCTTCTTTTGACATTTTTCCAAGTTCAACCGGAGCAAGTTCAACATTTTGCCCAACTGTTAAATTATTAAAAAGATTGAAATGCTGGAACACCATGCCAATATTTTCACGCGCCTGGTCAATATTTGTTTTTGAATCACTAATGTTGTTACCATCTATGATGACTTTGCCTGATGTTGGTTCCTCCAGTCTGTTTAAGCACCTGAGCAATGTACTCTTTCCAGAACCTGAAGGACCAATTAGTACAACTACTTCATTTTGGGCAACCTTAAAATCAATCCCCTTTAAAACATGATTATCACCAAAATTTTTTTTAAGATCTGTTACATCAACTTTTAAATTTTTCATCAATCATTGATCCTCCGTTCTACCCATTTGGACAATAGTGTCAACACTGTAATAATTATTAAATAAATCAAAGCAATAATCGTCCAAATTTTAAAGCCTTCTAGATTACGTGCAATAATAATTTTACCAGTTTGTGTCAATTCAAGTATCCCAATAATTGACAAGATTGAAGTATCTTTTAAAGTAATGATGAACTGGTTAATAAACGATGGGATCATAATCTTAATCCCCTGCGGTAAAATAACTTTGCGCATTGACCTGCCAAACGGCAACCCTAAACTCCGAGCAGCTTCCATCTGTCCAGGATCAACTGCCGCAATTCCGCCTTTAACGAAGGCCGCTGTATATGCACCTTCATTTAGAGTCAGTGTGATAATACCTGCAATAAAGGCCGGGACCTTAGAACCAGTCAAACTTGGTACACCATTATAGATAAACAATGCTAAAACAAGTAAAGGCAATCCACGGAAAATATAAATAATCGTTGTTGATGCTCCACGCGCAACTTTGCTAGGCAGCACCCCAAGTAGTCCAACCAAAACACCAAAAATTGTAGCACAAATTATTGATACAACTGTTAACTTGATAGTTTCAAAAATACCCTCAAGGATAGCTGACTTATTTTGTTTTATCAAACCGATAAAAGTATGTCCTTCACTGTCAGCCTTGTCGTTAGCCTTTTTCTGAGATGAAGTTGCTGATTCACCAGTGTATTTTTTAATAATTTTATCATACTGACCATTAGCTTTTAATTTCTTCAATCCAGAATTAAACTTAGCCATCAGTTCTTTGTTCTTTCCCTTTTCAACAGCAAAACCATAACTGCCGGTATCAGTTGGCTTAGTAACAACTTTAAGACCTAACCCAGTTTTAACACCATAATTCAAGACCGCACTATCATCAAAACATGCAGCCGAATTTCCATTCTTAACATCATTATATACGTTATCAGAAT
Source organism: Liquorilactobacillus uvarum DSM 19971 (assembly GCF_001434935.1). Classification (GTDB taxonomy): domain Bacteria; phylum Bacillota; class Bacilli; order Lactobacillales; family Lactobacillaceae; genus Liquorilactobacillus; species Liquorilactobacillus uvarum. Next base: position 195,998 of record NZ_AZEG01000001.1, read on the forward strand.
CGTCAAAAGTTACAGTCTTAAAACCATAACGATCCTTAATTGAATTAGCATATGTAGCACCGGATGTTCCTGTCTTAACAGCAACCCTTTTGCCCTTCAAATCCTTAAGGCTTTTAACATCGCTTTTAGGAGCAACTGCCATAACTATCCCAGATTTGTAATAAGGTGTCGAGAAATCAAATTTTTCACGACGCTCATCGGTAATTGTCATTCCTGCAATCACACCATCAATTTGCCCAGAACTTAAGGACTGAACAGCTGCATTAAAACCAATTGGTTTAATATCTACCTTAAATCCTTCTTCCTTAGCGATCGAACGTATCAATTCCATATCAATTCCAACGTACTTATTATTGGAATTGGCATACACAAACGGGGGAAATGTTACATCGGTTCCAATTGTATATGTCTTTTCTGCAGCATCTACCTGTGGTTCATGGTAAACATTCATAAATACAAATAAGCCAAACATACAACTTATCAGAGCAATAATTTTTTTCATTCTATCTTCCCCTATAACTTTTAATTTTAATAAGTATATCATACTTCTGTTATTAAATGACACATCACTAATTTGATAGCGTTTTATGAAATAAAAAACTTTATTTAACAAAGTTAAAAAGTAAATAAGGTTTGCTTTGCAAAACAGTAAGAGAGAATTCACGTTATGTTTGAATATTAAGTTAATTATTTTCGTCAATGATTTGAAACCCGTAATTCTGGATATGCCGTTTTAAGATTTTTAGATATTCAGCCGCTGTTAGGCTTAATTCGATTTGTTTATGCTTTACTAATCCAAGTGTCATCGAATCGTCCACGTCAAGAGGGATAGCAACAATCTTATCATCATTTAGGTCATTGCTGATAATTCCAGAACTTATCGTATAGCCATTAACACCTGCCATTAAATTAAAAATTGTGGCCCGATCACTGACTTTAATATTTCTTTTGTGTACTATTGTGCTCAAAATTTCTTCAGCAAAGAAGAATGAGTTTGCGTCACCCTGTTCGTACGAAAGGTATGGGTAATCTTCAAGATCGGCCAATTTAACGCTCTTTTTTTTAATTAAAGGGTTACGGTAACCAACAAAAATATGTGGTTTTGCATTAAATAATGGCTGAAACTCCAAATCATTTTCTTTCATAATTTTCTGCAAAACCTTTTCATTAAAATTGTTTAAATAAAGTATCCCAATTTCACTTTTAAACTCATTCAAATCATCAAAAATGTTCTGTGTCTCTGTTTCGCGCAAAGTAAAATTATATTCGTCAACATCTAGCCCCTTTAACAATTCAACAAATGCACTCACAACAAAAGCATAATGCTGGGCTGAAACAGAGAATGACTTTTTACGCGGCTCATGTTTTTTATACCGCTCCTGCAATAAACTTACTTGATCAGTTACTTGCTTTGAATAACTCATAAACTCTCTTCCGTCATCAGTCAGTGAAACACCGGTCTTTGTCCGCAGCAAAAGCTTGATTTTTAATTCTTCCTCCAGTTTTTTGATTGCGTTCGAAAGGCTAGGTTGTGTCATAAAAAGCCTTTTAGATGCTTCGTTAAAAGAACCTGTTTTCACGATCATTTCTAGATACTCAAGTTGCTCTAAGCGCATTGTTTCCCTCCTGTTAAAAATTTTATTTTCATTTTACCACTATGTTATAGCTTATAACTATAACAAATAATCAATTCTGTCACTTATCCAATAAACAAATATAGTGTTACCTTATTCATAATAATAAAAGGGGGAAAATTTTATGGCCACATCTGTTATCGGATTCCCGCGCATTGGCGAGAATCGTGAACTGAAATTCAGTACTGAAAAATACTTTCGCAATGAAATTACACAAAAAGAATTATTTGATCAAGCATCCCAACTTCGTCTGAAACATTGGAAATTGCTACAAGACGCTGGTGTTGATTATATCCCTAGTAATGACTTTTCATTCTATGATACAACACTTGACACGGCATTATTATTTAATATCATACCGCAAGAAGCCGCTGATTTAGACCTTAGTCCTCTTGATAAATATTTCGCCCTTGCTCGCGGATATCAAGGTGAAAAGGGAGATATCAAGGCCTTGCCGATGAAAAAGTGGTTTAACACTAATTATCATTATCTCGTGCCTCAGTTCGATAAAACAACGCAAATTAAATTAGTTGGCGATAAAATTTTTGCTGAATTTGAAGAAGCAAAAGCAGCTGGAATCAATACACGCCCTGTACTAGTTGGCCCTTATACCCTGCTGCATCTTAGTGAGTTTGCTGATGATGTTAAATTGGAAGACTTCGTTCCGCAAATTATTGCTGTTTACACAGAAGTCATCTCAAAACTCAATGAACTCGGTGTATCATGGCTGCAAATCGATGAACCTTCGCTTGTTAAAGATATGTCAGCACAAGATCGTGTCTTATTCAATAAGATATATGATGCACTTCTGGCCAAAAAAGCTAGTTTAAAGGTTTTACTTCAGACCTACTTCGGTGATGTTCGCGATAATTATTCTGACTTAATCAAGCTTGATTTTGACGGACTTGGTCTTGATTTTATTGAAGGTCGAAAAACATTAGAGCTTGTAAAAAGCGGCTTTCCAGATGAAAAATTTTTGTTTGCCGGACTTGTTAATGGTAAAAATATCTGGCGCAACAATTATCAACACACATTGAAGACTGTTAAACAGTTAGCCACAAAAAATATCGTTCTTTCAACTTCATGTTCATTACTGCATGTCCCTTTCAGCGTAGCTAATGAAGAGTTCAAACCGAAAATAAAAGCACATTTTGCATTTGCAAAAGAAAAATTAGCTGAACTCGTTGCACTTTCTTCAATTTTTGAAGGCAAAAATGACAATCTGCTTGCTAAAAATCAGAAATTGTTTGCTGGAAATCGCATTAATAGCAACGAGGCTTTAAAAGAAAAAATCGCGAATCTGACCGAGGCTTCATTCGTTCGCACTCCTGAGTTCTCTAAGCGAGAAGCACTGCAAAAAGAAGAGTTCAAACTTCCTCTTCTGCCGACAACCACGATCGGTTCATTTCCACAAACACGCGAAGTAAAAAAAATGCGTGCACGTTTTAAACGTCATGAGCTTGGACAGGAAGAATATGATGCTTTTATTGCTAAAAAAATCAATGATTGGCTTAAATGGCAAGAAGAAATTGGCCTTGACGTTCTAGTTCACGGAGAATTTGAACGTAACGATATGGTTGAATATTTCGGACAGAACTTGAGCGGTTACCTTTTTAGCAAAAATGGTTGGGTTCAATCTTATGGCACACGAGGAGTTAAACCACCTATCATTTGGGGTGATGTGACACGTCAAAAGCCTATCACTATCAAGTGGTCTAAATATGCCCAAGAACAAACGGATAAAATTGTTAAGGGCATGCTGACCGGGCCGGTAACTATTCTAAATTGGTCATTTCCACGTGAAGACATCCCAGTAAGTGAATCTACCCTTCAAATTGCACTTGCAATTCAAGAAGAGGTTCTTGATCTTGAAGCTAATGGTATTCGTATCATTCAGATCGATGAAGCTGCTTTGCGTGAAAAACTTCCGCTGCGTAAGAGTGATTGGTACAGCGAATATCTTGATTGGGCAATTCCAGCTTTCCGTTTAGTACACAGCAAAGTCAAGCCTGAAACACAGATACATACGCATATGTGCTACAGTGAGTTTACTGATATTATCCCCGCCATTGATAATATGGATGCAGATGTTATTTCATTTGAAGCCTCACGTTCCAATCTCGAAATTCTAGATGCACTGCAAGCTCAGAATTTTAAAACAGAAGTCGGCCCAGGTGTTTATGATATCCATTCTCCGCGCGTTCCTTCCGTCAATGAGATTGAAAATGCAATTCATAAAATTCTACAAAAGGTCCCTGAACACAAGGTCTGGATTAATCCTGACTGTGGACTCAAAACACGTGGAGAACGTGAAACAAAAGCAAGTCTTAAGAATTTAACAAGTGCCGCACAGAAAATCCGAAAGGAGCTTGGGGAATGTGAATGACAATCATCCTTCTTTATCTTTTGAAGTCTTCCCACCAAACACACAAGCAGGCATGGATAACATAGTAACAACACTTGATCAGCTTCAAACACTTAAGCCTCGTTTTATTAGTGTTACCTGTAGCAATAATAAAAATGATATTGAAGAAACAACACTTAAATTGGCTGGTTATATTAACAACACACTAAATATTCCTGCGATTGCCCACTTGCCAGCTGCATATCTCAGCGCAGAACAAGTCAAAAGAATATTGACGGAACTGAATGCTTTAAATATCCAGCAAGTACTTGCCCTTCGAGGCGATATTATTCCGACAGTTCCTTGCAAAAAAGACTTCCGGTATGCTAGCGATCTAATTAAATTCGTTCATATTCAAGAACCTACCTTCAAAATTTCAGGGGCTTGTTATCCTGAAATTCATCCAGAATCACCGGATTTAGTTTCAGATATTCATTATTTAAAACAAAAGGTCGATGCTGGATGTACTCAGTTGATCACACAGCTGTTCTTTGACAATGATAAGTTTTTTGGATTTAAGGAAAACTGTGCTTTAGCAGGTATCAATGTTCCAATTATAGCTGGTATTATGCCCATCACCAATAGAAAGCAAGCTTTGCGTTTGATTAAAACTACTTCGGCTCACCTTCCTAAAAAATTTCTGGCTATTTTTGATAAATATGAACATGACCCTGAATCACTTCGAACAGCTGGTCTAGCTTATGCAGTTGACCAAATTGTCGATCTTATAACTCGAGGAGCTGAAGGTATCCATCTATATACGATGAACCATGCTGAAACAGCTATAAACATTCAAAAAACAATTGGTTCTTTATTCAACACTAATGAACAACCTAGTAAATAATTTGAAGTTAGACAAAAGAATCTTGCCTTATGGAACACCCTGATTCGGGATCAGTAAAAAAGCTAAACCAGAATTTAACTTTTGACCTAGTCCCTACCCACATTTTATTTTAGATTTAAAATATAAATCACTTTGTATATCCCAACAAAAAAGGAAGCTGCGATTTTGAATGTCGCAGCTTCCTTTTTATTCTCGTTATAATGATAGGGGTTAACGTTTAATTATTTAAAAAAATGGTACTTTAGAAGCAAAACAATAATTAGATGTTTTATCAGAATTCATTCTCAACTTCAGAACGGGGGCAATCAATTTGAATAACAGTATGCGTAACTTTATTCAAGCCCTTTAATTTATTCGTAAGCTGCTCTAAAACGCTCGCAGAATCAATGTTTTTTCTAAGACTAACGTGTACCGATACGGCAGCATCATTTGTTCCTATACCCCAAACATGCAAATCATGGTAATCTATTACTTCATCGCAACTTTTAATAACCTGAACGATCTTTTCTACATCCACATCATCCGGCACAGCAGACATTAGCAGTTGCAGAGATTGTCTAAGAAGTCCCCATGAAGAACAGATAACTAAAACAGCCACAATTATACTAGTTAAAGAATCAATAAAGCCCCATCCGGTCAAGCTGACAAGCAGTCCCGAGCAAACTACCCCTAATGAAACCATCCCATCAGCGGCCATATGCAAAAAAGCTCCTTTAATGTTTAAATCTTTTTTGCTGTCTTTCTGAAAAAGAAAGGCTGTAGTAAAATTAATGAAAACACCTAATAGCGCCACTCCAGCAACAGCTAGTCCTTGATTTGATCTTTGCATGTCAAAATTTGCAATTGCCTCAATAACAATCCAAATCATTGCTGCTAAAACAAAAATCGCATTAGCAAAGGCCCCCAAAACGGTTGCTTGCTTGTAGCCATAAGTCATTTTGGGAGTTCTCTTTTTAAAACTGATGATCCCAGCAAACCATGAAACTAAAAGTCCCAAAACATCACTTAAATTATGCATAGCATCTGTCATTAAAGCAACAGAGCCAAATAATATACCGAAAGTCAATTCAAAAATGATATATATGGTATTCAATCCAATACCGATCTTAAAAGGCAGCCCATACTGTTTTCTATACTTGCTCACCGAATCATTCCTTACAGATTACTATTGATAACTAATTTTAACTTAAAATGATGAACAGGTCTATCAAAACAAAATACGTTTAGCAATTCAGACTAAGATACTGAAAACATACCAAAAACCAGAAGAACCTATTAAAAGCAGTTTATCCATTGCCGTTTGCAAACGCAAATGTTTCATAGCAAAACCCCAAAATACTTTTTTTATAAAATATTAAAATACCCTTGAAAATTAAGCTCAAGTAATCTTACTAAAATTTTGTTTTTGGTACCCTTCTCACATTTTTCACAGTAAAATCTTTTTAGTGCAATTTTAAGTTTTCTTCTACTATATTGTCATATAAGCTACGCATAATAAAAATAAAAAGTGCTGTCAAAAAATATGAAAAAACAATATCCGATAAGAAATGCGCACCGATAATTAACCGTGATAGTCCTAGAACTGCACCATAAATAATTCCAACTATCCAAAGCCGCTTGCGCACTGTACCTATAGCAAACCATGAAAAAACAATACACAGAGTTCCCGCCATTGTATGTCCAGAAGGAAAAGACTTGTGTCCATTAACACCATTCGGATGCAGCCACGATGTAAAATCATGTTGCGATGTACTCAGTTCATATGGACGGACACGCCCCCAAAAATCTTTGAGTGCCATATTCACCTCAAGAGAGAACCACACAGTTAAAGAAGCAAAAATACCTACCACTAGATATCTTTTTATCTGGTCATCATTTTTATTTTTCAACCAAAAAACAATAAGCATTGTGACACAAATATATACAACAAACCATATAATAGTCGCCTCTTTCGGCGATAAGTCTGCCGTATTAGCATCACTATTTGCTAATCCCATCGCTTTACTATTATGTATATTCGTCAATGCAGCAATTGAATAACTTGAAACTTCATTTATATACTGCTTAACCTGCCATGCTGACAGTGCGATTCCTCCCAAAAACAACGGAACAGCAAATAACGTGTTCTTCCTACAGCGAACCGCGTAAATTGCGGCTATTTCCCCACTCAGAACAAAAATAAAGTAAACTGGAAATTCTCCAAAAGTTTGAAAAACTGTTCCGAAAATACTATTGTAATTAATCACAGTGTTGCTAATTGTCAAATCTCCAAAAGTAGCAGTAACTAAAAGAAATGTACAAACTATCGCTGCAATCAAAAATAATTTTTTCTTTGAAACATTAGACATAGTCTCACTCTCCTTCACAATACTTGGAACACCTCAATAGTAACGAGTGTTTGTAAAGATTTAATCATAAATTAGCTTCAAACGTGTAAACAAAGTGTAAAAGTTTGAATTATCAGAAAAATATCATAATGTTTGCTATTAGACGTTTTTATTTTTATAATTTACTTCAGTGAGGAAACGTTTTATATTTAACTTGAAATTTATTTAATAAACTACTAAAGATCGAGGTTGGACTATGTTAGAGCCAAAAAAAAATGTACCAAATTTAACTTCAAAATTAAGATCAGATATCGTAGAAACGCCATCCGTGATTAGAGATGCATCTGGTATCAATCTCTTTGGTAAAAGGATTAAAAGTATCATTTATACAATGGACGTCGCAGTAATTGCCAACTGCAATGCAGATGCTGTTTTAGCGGTCTACCCATGGACACCCAATACCAAAATATTGCAAGCCATCTCAACTGTTTCGAACGTCCCAATCTTAGCCGGAATCGGTGGAGGTCTCACTAAGGGACTTCGTTCAGCAACAATCGGCTTTTTTGCAGAGGAGAACGGGGCTCAAGCCGTCGTATTGAATGCACCCACGCCGCTCGAAACATTAATTAGTGTCGGTAAGGTGGTAGATGTTCCAATAATTTATACCGTCGTAAATAAAAGTATTGATATTAAACAAAGAATCAACGCTGGCGTTAAAGCTTTCAATGTAGCCGGCGGAAAAGATACAGCCAACCTTGTTCGCTGGCTGCGAAATGAATTAAAGGACACCTCACCTAATTTTCCGATAATCGCATCTGGGGGAAAACAGACGCCCAGATAAAGGAAACAATTGATGCAGGCGCTAATGCCATTACTTTTACTGCATATGGTGTAACCGAGGCAACTTTCCAGAAAAAAATGGAAAAATATCGGAAAGAAAACTAATCTCCAACTTTAATCATCACAAAAAATCTTCTAGTAGTTTTATGCTACTGCGGAAGATTTTTTCTTTTTCAGAATCAAAAAATGAACATGCAGAATGTTTGCGTAATAAACTTGGATTACCCTTGGTCGGTCCCTGCTCATAGATAATGCTGACTGTTCCAAACTTTAAAATATGTTGGTACAGATACTAAAATGATTTGGTAAGAGACAAAGACCGAGTACTAACCAAAATCTGCCATCGTCAGTCTATATCTTTTTTAAATAAATCCGCTGCAAATCGCTCAAGTCTCCATCTGATAACTGCATAGCAACATGCATATATTCCCGCACACTGCCATAATTATTTATAAGAGCTTGACGAGCTTTATCCAACGAACTGCCTTGAACATAAAATGAAGAATTCATTTCATTGATAAAATCCATTAAATCATCACTTTGCAGCTTTCTTCGCAAATCATTTTGATCTACTGTTTCATACACAAGATTCGTCAATAAATAATCTCGCCTAATAATTTGATAATCGATTCCTAACGCAGATAAAACCAAAAAACAAGCCACTCCAGTTCGATCTTTGCCTGCTGCACAGTGAAAAAGCAAGGATTTCCCTATTTTATTGTTGTCCAGCAATTCGGAAAACATCATTCGAAATGCCAGTTGTGAATGTTTACTGAGGATCATTGTTACATATGGTTCTGAGAAATCATTTTCATATATATCGTTTTCATCCTCAAGGGCAGGAAGATCCGAAGAACCTTTGTCACCTAGAGAATAGACCGGATAAGAACGATATATCACCCGCCTGGAAATACGATCCGGCGACATTTCACATTCAAATGGTGATCGCAGATCGATCACATAATTAAGTCCATAATTAAATAACCGTTTTGCTTCTTTGGATGATAACCGGCTCATGTCACCTGAACGAAGCAATTTTTGCCAGCGTATCATCCGACCGTCGTGAGTTTTGTATCCCCCCAGTTCACGCAGATTCACACTATTGGCAACATTTAAGATTCTCTCCGGTTTCACTTTTAGTCACCCTCTTGAGCCTAGCTTCAAATCATTTTAGAGCCTGCGTGGTTCAAATCCACACTAATATAAAAAAACTCTACAATCTAAACTAGTTGTTTTTTCAAAGTGTCAAAAACCCATAGAAACTGCTGTACATGTTATGATACGTAAAAATAGATCTGCTTAAAATAAATTATCCAAAAAATTTATTATCGAAACGTAATTTTAGTAAATCAATCTCTCTATTGACAAAATCTCGCTCTTTTTGAGTAATATTATCATGTAATTGCAACAATTTGGCTAGTATATATCTTGTCTTCCTAATCAAGAACTCTAAATCTGCTCTGTTTTTTACACCTGTTTTATAGAATTGCAGCAGTTCTTGACATGAATTGCATGCATTATCAATAATAAATACATGTTTCTTGCTTTCGTGGATAGAAATAACCGACCCAGATGTATCATAAGCAAATTGAATCTCATTAAAATTTCGCATAATAATTCTTACTTGATCTCTAATATCATCATTAGGCTCATATCCGTACAGCATGATTTCACCACCTGTCAAATTCATAGACTACCTCAATTATACAATGAAAGCGGTATAAATTACTTATTTTTTGCCTAAAATTATTTTGTACTTTACAGAACTTTTGTCATTCCGCAATCATAATTTAATCACTTTCTCAAAAACTAGAATTTCATCTTAGCCCTAATTCTCAAACTTTATATCGTATAAACTTTCACTTAAAAAATTTACTTTTAGAAACTATCCGCGGTCTATAAACAATAATTGTTCTTTAAATGCATCTAGCTAATCATAACTTAGTACGTTTTCCGGTCACAATAAGTGCATCAAAAATATTATCTAGTATCATTTTCTATTTTTTGTGTAATAAAATACACACATAGTAACAAGAAGTGTGCTATTATTAAAAATATTAAGAAAAGTATAAGATTATATTTTTCAACAAGAGACGTCCAAAAACTGATGACTTAAAAAGCTGCTTTACTATATAGGGGGAATTTAAAAATGCATCATTCACCAAAATTTATACATAGTTTATCTAAAACCAGCATGCTCATCCTTTCATTCTTTACACTTTCACTTGCAATCACCACTTTACCGGAATCTAGCTCCATCGAAAAAGTAAATGCTGCAAAAGTTGATCAAGGAAAACTGGTTAAGCTCACTACAAAAAAGAATTCAGTTTCATCTCGATACGAAACGAATGAACATGGCATTTTTTATATTAAGGGAAAAGCGATTAAAAATGTTAAGCTCACCGTCAAAGGAGCAAATTTTAAAACATTAAAAAAGAGTGTTAAAAAAGGAAAACACTTTAAAGTGCAAGTTCAGCTTGATGATTCAAAGAAAAAGATAAATCTTAAATTAACGGCAACTTCGGGAAACAAACACAGCAGCAAAAAAATTAATATCTATAACCGATCAGATTCATACCTATCAGCAATTGCCAGCTCTAAAGCGTCCTCATCGGCCAGTGTTGCAGCTGAAGAATCAGCCAGCAGTTCTGCTGAAGAGTCATCTGAAGCCGCATCTTCCAGTTTAGCAGCTGCTGAATCGGCCAGTGCTGCCCAATCATCTAGTGCAGCAAAAGCTCAAAATGAAGCTGCCGAACAGTCTTCTAAAGCAGCTTCAGCAGCTTCGTCATCAAGTGCAGCAGCGACTTCATCTGCGGCTGCCGCAAGCTCCACTGCTGCAGCGCAGGCAAATAACAGTAACAGTAATGGCGGAGATGATCTATATACAGGTACCCAAGGCCAAATAATTGGAAATTCCAGATCACACATTTATCATGTCCCTGGGCAAGCTGGATATCATATGAATTCTGCCAATGCCGTTTACTTCGCTAATGAGCAGGATGCCCAAGCCAACGGCTATCGAAAAGCTTTGCGTTAAAAATAGTCACATATTCTGAAAAAGCATCGATGCTTTTTCGCGTTTATACATGTGAAAACAGAAAATTTACAAAAAAACAAATTGCGCCCTCTCTCTCCTCCATTAAGCAGCATACTTGGAGAGTGTTTGTTGATTTTATCTACACATCTAATGTTATGTAAAATATCGGATTTTTTGTACTAATATATATTTTAGTTTAAACTTTACGATGATAGGAGGAGATAAAATGATAAATAGCTACAAAGAGTTTTGGAAAAACATATTAACGTGGAATGCTACTGCCACACGTTCACAATATTGGTGGCCAATAATCATCAATTACATTTTGGGTGGTATCATAGCCGGTATATTCGAAAATCTTTTGGGTCACCCTGTTGAGGAAATTTACAGCGTTGGTGATCTTGGAACTAATTTAGTTGCAAAATTTATTATATTTTTAGTTTGGTTAGCGACACTAACACTCAAAGCCCGCCGTTTACATGATACAAATCACAGCGCTGGCTGGCTTTTTATAACCTTGGTTCCGCTAATCGGACAAATTTGGCTCCTTGTACTCTTTTTGTTACCTAGTGTTAAAAATTCACGTTGGACGACAAATCAAAGTGAGGTTCAATAATTTTAAAAGAAAATGTGCCACTAGCCGCTAAATTTTAACCAGTAATCACAGAAACATTTTGAAGCGAGTGGCTATGAGTAATTGATAATTACGCAGAGAAAGCTGATAATTGATGAAAACACATTGATTTCTATAATACAACATTAAAACAGAGCGGGGATAGAAAGGATAATGAACTGTACCCCGCCCTGTTTTTTTAATATACTAATATATTTTTAAAAAATTCCTGTTTACCTAATTCAGTTCAGGGGAAAATCTCAGCTCGTTTCTTTTGATTATGTTTCTCTTCTCATTGCTATTCATCATGGCGATACGTTCAATTGTTTTGATTGCTTTATCTTACCCTTAACTTCGATTTTTTCTGTTCTCCAAATGTTAAAGTTCCTTACCAAAGTGCTACAATATCCTTAAAGAGGTTACGGAAAGGTCGGTAGAAAAATGTCATTATTTAATAATAATAAAAAAGCTGATGGACTTTTGGAAGATAGAGGATTAGCAAACTTAGACAGAGATGCTTTCTGGCAAGTCAGGGCTATTTTGAGTGAACTTGAAGAGGAACAACTGCTAAAAAACAGCAAAAAAGTAATCTCCAGCGACTATGTTGCAGAAAAAGCTACCGCTAGTTATTTGAGAGCCATTGTTGAACAGAACTGGGTATTGATAGCTCAAAATGATCAAATTATTAAGGGACTTAATTCAAAAAATAAACCGTCTGCTCCAAAGGAATAATTTATAATTTTCTACCATTCTTTTCTGTATTTCACTTTAGTTCTGCCCTCAAAAATTCTTTTCGCATTTTAACTCCAAATACCATCCTTTTACTAAACTTTTGGGGCCATTGCTTTTTGCATATTTTTAAATTCTGGTGCCATTCTTTTTGACTTTTGCGTTATAATTAAATTATCATTTAAGAAAGGAGGTGCATGCTGGATGTTTACAGAAACAGATATTAGTAATATTCTACGGCAGCATGGTGTTGAAAATAAAAATAATACACTCGCAAAAGCACTTTATGATATTTTTAAACTGTCTGCTCAAGAACGAACAAGCGACCAGCTTTAAAAGGTAGTTACCGCTTGACTTGTCTGTAAACTTCTAGTAGTTCACGACTGAATGATGGAACGCTCATTAAGTCGTGTCGCAGAACTACTAGAGGTTTTTAGTGTCTATAATAAAGAAAAGCATATATTCTGCTTCAAAATTCCAAGCGGATTACAATTAAACGAATATTTCTAATTTAATCCGTTTAACATAGATGTTGAATTTAAATTGAACACAAGCTAATGTCAATATACACTATTGTGATACATGGTTAGCAACTCAATTTAAAATAATAGTTCTTTCCTTAAAACTGCTGTTGTTTCCTTCAACAGCAGTTTTAATAATCTATTTTTAAATTCTTGCTCTCAACAGGCTAAAAAGACCTTGCTACAAAATTATTTCTAAATAGCTGGCAAACCACTATTCACTTCAAAAATTATTCATAAGTTTTGTTCAACAGAAGTTAGCGGATAACTACAAATGCACAATCAAACACTTCCTAATTTCTTGTCATTAAGAGCTCTTAAGCCATAAGTACTCTTACTTCATGCTATAATATTCCTCATAATTAAACACAGGAGGTATTCTATGACTTCGGAGAAAAAAATGATGGTGGCTGGAAAACTTTACGCCTCAAATGATGCCGAACTAGTTAAAATGCGCAAAAATGCAAAAAAACTTGTTTATGAATATAATCAAACTCTGCCGCAAGAAGATGGCAAACGTGCACAATTGCTTCAAAAAATGGTAGATTGTCCCAGCAAAGATGCATATATTGAAATTCCTACCCGCATGGATTACGGTGAAAACATTCATTTGGGAAAGAATTTCTATGCTAATTATGACAGTATTTTTTTGGATATAGCACCTATTTCGATCGGTGACAATGTTTTATTTGGCCCACGAGTTGGACTTTATACAGCTGGTCATCCTCTTGTACCAAGTGTTCGCAATGAATACTTGGAATATGGTCATCCAATTAAAATCGGTAACAATGTCTGGCTCGGCGGCAACGTTGTTATCTGTCCTGGAGTCACGATCGGTGATAATGCAGTCATCGGTGCTGGAGCAGTTGTAACAAAAAACATTCCGGCTGATGTGATTGCTGCGGGTGTCCCTGCCCGGCCTATTCGGGAAATAACATCTAAAGATGAAAAGTTCTGGCAAATTGAAAAAACTAAATATTTGGAAGAAAGAGATGCTTTTAAATAAAAAAATTTTTTTGTTCGCCAGAGACTAGTCAAAAAAATTAGCTCGTCATTATTCCTATAAAAACTACATCAACCAGTACTACTTATCTAAACTCACTCTTTGCCGAGAAATTTTCTTCTAAACTAAATTCATGATAAGTAAGAAGACATTCCTCTGGCCTTATTTTTTCAAAAAAAAGCTAACTTACTGCTCAAAGTATCTTTTTCACTCTTACTTTGGCAAAAGTTAGCTTTTTTATTTCCACTTTTAATAATTTTGTGTAATTTAAAACCCATGATCAGTAACTTTATCACTAAATGCAAAAGCATAAATCATTTTACCGAAAATTAAGTTTAACAAATTAAACTAATATTCAATTTATATTCTAATTCTAATGTTTTTGCATAATATTTTATAATTTTTGTTAAAACATATATAATTTATATTGACTTTAAAACTGTGTATTCTGTAAAAATAAAATATTTTTATTATAGCTAATGTTATTCAATTTTTTCATAGTGTCATCTGCCTTCCATATAATTCTTCATGCTCCACGCTACATCTAAGATTGAAAGTACTATCAAAAAATTTAAGCGGACAAAGATATCTAGTTTTTAACTAAAAGAAAACGACTTCTAGCCAGGGGCCGTTATAATCTTGGGTAAAATAAGAGATTTGGTTGATGTTAAATCGAAATTCAAAGACAGTAATAATAACTAACAGTAGGATTATTTTTTGATGCCGACATTGCCTTATGTATATAAAAAGCATTTTAAAATCTAGCCACAAAAACTATTTCTGTCCAAACACTGAAGACATTAAAAGCTGATTTATTAGGGGGATTTATTATGAACAAATTATCAAAATTCGGGCTAACCACTGTCTTAGCCTGTTCGATGGCAAGTGCAACTTTCATTGGGGTTTCTTTACGCAACACTGATGTTGTATACGCTAAAGCTCAACAAGTAACTCTTGGCGCAGGAACCTTCAAGGTCGGAAAAACAAAAGATATCAAACCTGGTCGTTACATAATCAAAACCACTAATGGTAGTGGAAATATTTCAGACAGCACCGGAAACATTAATATTATTTTAGGACAAACAACTGATAATGATAGTGGTCAAATTGACTCATACACAACGACTCTCAAAAAAGGAGACAATGTGAAAATAGAAGGAATTGAAGCTACAAGTTTCGCACCTGCGGGTAAAAGAACCTACCAAACTCAATTGAATGCTGGTGACTGGATTGTTGGAAAAGACATTAAACCCGGCAGCTATGTTATAACAGCTTTACAAGGTAGTGGAAACATTGGAACAGATGATGGGGATGTTAACGAAATTCTGGGAACTACTAGCGATTCTGACGCTGGACAAGTAACAAAAGTTACAGTCAATCTGACTAGAGGACAGGTTTTGAGCACTAACATAGAACAGATAGAATTAAATAAAAAATAAGGAGATTCGTATATGAAAACGACAAAATTAGTGGCAGGCATTCTAATGATTGTTCTATCTGTGTTTATTGGTTTCCAATCAATGGCTGTAGGCTTGGGAGACGCCCTTGAAAATAATAATAATACAAGCGGATCAGGCGGAATTATTGTAGCAATTCTTTTCTTAGTAGCAGGTATTGTTTATTTAGCAACCAAATCTAAGAAGAAACTTGGTGGCGATATTGCAAATCTTATTTTGCTTTTGATTGCATGGATTATCGGCTTATCAAACATCGGTGTTTATTCAGATCTTGTAATTTGGAGTTGGTTGGCATTTATTATTGGAGTGGGCTTCTTTATTTGGCACTTAGTAAAAAATAAAAAATTGAAAAATAAAACACTTTAGTTGTAATAGTAAAATTAGCCTAATGACTTGGGGCTGGCTCAAAATTTAACTTTTGAGCCGGCCCCTTTTATTAATTCTGTATGAACGTGTTCCATAAGTCAAAATGCTCCCTCTAATTTCGAAATATTTAAATTTTACCGAATTGTGTCACACTCCATTAATTATAATTGTACAAGGTCACTTACTTCTTACTTGACTACTAATTGCTTATGCTAAATCGGCTATAAAATTAACTAATACAGAGATTATAACTGTGTTGAATAGAAAAGAAATCAGGGCATGTCCCAATGCTGCCTTACGAAAACTTGTAGTAGAAAAATTCGTATCAGAAACTTGATAAGTCATCCCTATCGTATAGGACAAATAGGCAAAATCCCAAAAACTTGGGAGACTGTCATTATTGAAATCAACCCCCCCTTCTTTCTTGTCATAACTTTTCTTGTAATATAGTTCAGCGTAATGGAATGTGTATACTGCATGGACCAGGCTCCATGAAACAGGAACACTTATTAATCCTACTCCGAGTTCCATGGGATCTCCTTTGCCAGCAGTCACCAAAAATACAACAACAATTAAGCTAACACAACTGGCCAAAATTATAAATATGTCCAAAAAAGAATAGCGTATACTCTCAGTTAAAACAATTTTTTTAGTATGCTCTCCTGTTAACGGTTGAAAATTAAACCACATTAGGGACATCACAGTGACAGCACCGGCATTCCAGCTCATCAACAATGAGATTTCCCAATTGAAATAAGCTTTTAGTACGAAACCACTTGCCAACCCTAATACAACAGCAATAAAAAGATGCACCCATTTTTGCCGAAACAATCTTTTTCTTTGTTCTTTTTTCATAAAATGTTCCTCCGTTTTTAGTTATAGGTTATTTATTACTGTCATTGTAGGTTGTCTGCAGTAAAAACTCGATCAATTAGCACTATATGTTATTAGTTGCCTCGTGTTCAACAAGTCTATTTTTAATTGTAATAAAATTTAAATAATGTGAATCATATTTTGTGTACGCTCAATATGTTAGAATTAGAATGTAGCAAATATAAATGATTGGTGGACTTAGAAATGTTGATTTTAGGTTTTGCACTATCTCTAGCTCCTCCTAGACCTTTTCATTTCAAAACTTGTAACTACTACAGTCAATAAAAAATGGAGAGTGTATTATACATGGTGGAAGCGATCAATTTAAAATCAGGCATGATTTTTGAAAAAGGCGACAAACTTATTAGAGTACTTGAAACTAATCATCACAAACCTGGTAAGGGTAATACAGTAATGCAAATGAAGTTGCAAGATATTCGGTCTAACTCTATTGTCCAAACAACTATGCGGCCAACTGAAAAAGTTGACCTAGCTATTGTTGACAAAAAGCAGGCACAATTTTTGTACAAACAAGGTGAAGTCTTTTATTTCATGGATTTAGATACGTACGATCAATACGAATTATCGGCTGAACAAATTGCAAATGAAGTAAAGTATTTAATTCCAGAATTAAAAGTTCAATTAGATTTCTGCAACGAAGAACTAATTGGCGTAGAACTGCCGACTACTGTTACTCTGCGTGTAACAGAGACTTCGCCTAACATCAAGGGCGCTGCTGCAGCTAGTGGTGGAAAACCTGCTACTTTAGAAACTGGATTGGTGGTCACTGTGCCAGATTTCATTCAAGAAGGCGATACACTGGTTATTAACACTACAAATGGGACTTACAAACAGAGAGCATAGAGTTAATTTCTTCTGTGGCAAATTCCGTCATTGAAATTTTCTTTTAACACTACAGCAAAACTTGTTTAATAACCACATATCAACAGTACAGGCTTAATTGCAACAACAGTAAAAAGTTACGTAGAGGTTCCCTTTCGATCCAATTTTGGTTGTACTAGCCATTATACTGTATCGAAGGGAGCTTTTATTTTGTCTTAAGAACTTTTGCTTAAAACTTGATAATAAACACGTAGACACTATATATCAATTCAAAAATTTTAAAACAAATTACATTCAAAATTGGAGGAGCTACTGATGAATAATCAAGAACTACAAGAATACATCACTAACAACAGCCGTGCTGTTAAAATTTTCTGGGATAAAGCGCTGGTATATCAGCAGGCAAAAAATAAAAAAAGACAGCCAGCTAAGAGATGGAATGAAACAATGTTAGAACGTGCAGCAGATAAAATGCTTAATACCTTCATCACGGGTATCCACGATAAAATAAAAATGTATGTTAAAGAGGACCAATTTGAACCTCAAAAAAGCTGGATCAAGTTTATAGAGGACAACGAGGTTTTAGATGAATTAGAAGAGTCTGTAGTAGAAATGGAATTTGCCTGAAGTTCACTCTTAAAAAAATATACTATTATGGTTAAATAAGAAAATATTTTCTAATGTGTCAAAAACTATTATTAATTGGGAATGGTAAACTTGAAAAAAACCTATGATGTGATAATTGCATTTTTAGCTGTAACATCAATTGTTATGGTGATTATGGACTATGCCAATGCGATAACTCTGGTCAGTGCACCGTACAGTTACATAGACAACAGTATTTTATTGCTTTTTACGATCGATTATTTTTCACGTTTTGCCTTATCCAAAAATAAAATCAGTTTCTTCAAAAATAACATTTGGGATTTGCTCGCTATTTTACCCGTGAATTCTATCTTTTCGTTTTTCAGAATAGCAAGAATAGCACGTGTCGCTAGAAGTATCCGTGTGATGAAAGTTTTGAGACTAACAAGACTTGTTGGCTTAAGCGGAAAATTGCAAAAAAACGCAAAAAAATTTCTGAAAACAAACGGCCTAATATACTTAATTATTGTTAGTTTATTCATATTAGCAACAGCAGCCGTTTTATATTCGTTGGCTGAAAACGTCCCTCTCGGTGAAGCATTTTGGTGGGCTATCGCAACTGCAACAACTGTCGGTTATGGGGATATCTCACCTCATACTGCTATTGGAAAATTTGCCGCTGTTATGTTGATGTTTGTGGGTATTGGATTTATAGGTATGCTGACAAGTTCTCTCACCGCCTTTTTTACACATGAAGAAGACAGCAACAAAAAGGTGCTTGAGAAATTAGACAGAATTGAAAAAGAAAACTTAGAATTAAAAGAAGCCATAAATCGGTTGAAGCATTAAAAATCCTCTTTTCCTTTTTTTCATAGAGTGAAAACTTACTGTAAATAGAAAAAACAAGATGTTCTTTTTCAAAAGTAATAATATACAACCAATCTAAAATTAATTAATGTTATTGATAAGTAATACTATATTTTTACCATGAAACGACCAAGCTAACCTATAACACTTTCAGACACAGTACAGGTATGACGTATGGCATATTAGATCAAGATGCTCCTATCCTAGTATTTGGTACATAAATTTCTGAACAGTTGTGCCATAATTAAT
>NZ_AZEG01000010.1 GCF_001434935.1 Liquorilactobacillus uvarum DSM 19971
ACTGGTATTTGCATAATGAGAACTGGTGGCGCCCGTTGAAGAAACGTGCGGCTTTGAGGTAGAACGGAGGATTTCACATAGATGTCTATTTTGATCACAGGGGCTAGGGGACAATTAGGTCAGGAACTAACTAATTTATTGACTGAACGTGATACGGCTTTTTATGCTTGCGGGTCACAGGATTTGGACATTACTGATGAGCAGGCTGTTGAAAACTATTTTGCTAAAAATAGACCTACGGTTGTTTATCACTGTGCAGCTTATACAGCAGTTGATAAAGCAGAGGCCGAAGGAAAAAAGCGTAATTACTTGGTCAATGCGACGGGAACTGAAATTATTGCCAAAGCTTGTCAAAAACACAATGCGATGCTGGTTTACATCAGTACGGATTATGTTTTTGACGGGCTAAAGGATGGAGAATACTTACCAGATGACCCAACGAATCCTCAAAATGAATATGGTAAGGCCAAGCTTTTAGGTGAAAGAGCAGTTCGGAGATATTGTGATAAATACTATATTGTAAGGACTTCATGGGTTTTTGGAAAATATGGCCATAATTTTGTTTACACAATGCTTAATCTTGCCAAGACTCATGCCAGCCTAACAGTTGTTAATGATCAAGTCGGACGTCCAACTTGGACAAGAACATTAGCAGAATTTGTTACATATTTAGTTGATAAGAAAATTGAATATGGTGTCTATCATTGTTGTAATGATGGGCAATGTTCATGGTATGAATTTGCCTGCGAAATATTGAAAGATAAAGATGTCGAAATTAGACCAGTTACCTCTGTGGAATATCCTACGGCGGCTTATAGGCCTAAGAAAAGTGTAATGAAATTGTCTAAAGAAACAGGTTTTTCCTCTTTTAAAGGTTGGAAATTGGCTTTAAATTCATTTATGTCTGATAAATTTGAATAATAATTTTTGGATGATGTGATGAAAAACTTAAATGATAATTGTGGTGATTTTTTTGACAATGTATGTGATAACTCATAAGAAGTTTAATTATTATCTGCCAAAACACTATGTCCCCTTGTTGGTTGGGGCAGTGAATAAAGATAAAATAGATGGATATCTTAGTGATGATGAAGGAGATAATATCTCTTCTAAAAATAAAAATTATTGTGAATTGACAGGATTGTACTGGATCTGGAAGCATAGCAATGAAAGTATAGTTGGTCTTTCACACTACAGGAGATACTTCAGCGGAAATCCGCTGGGCTTTTTCGGTGAAATTACTGAGACAATGGTTTTGGGAAAATTAAAGCCACTATCTGTGTCAAAATTGAATAAGTTTTTAGAGAACTGTGATTGGGTCTTACCTACCCCAGAAAAAAACTATTTCAAGAAAAGAAGTGTCAGGCAGCAATTTCAAGCTTCACATGATATAAAGGATTTAGAAACAACTAGAAGGGTATTAGGAGAACTTTATCCAGAGTATCTTCCTGAGTTCGATGAGGTTATGAACGGTCATCAACTTGTTATCTGCAACATGTTTTATACACATAAAAAGTATATGGATGAATACAGTAGCTGGTTGTTTTCAATACTTTTTGAAATAGAAAAAAATGTTGATATAAGCAATTATGATGATTATCAAAGCAGATTATATGGTTTTCTCTCTGAACGATTATTTAATGTTTGGATAACGCATCATAAAGAACGCTTTAGAATTAAACATTTGAGTATATTTAATACCGCCAAGATGAACAGAGATTTCATAAAAAATAAAATATTTAAATGATTTCTATTTGTCTGAAGTGTTGGACTAGGAGATAAAATGACTGAAGATTTTGTGATTTCAACAATTGAGAGGTCGGATAACGATGCCGGGCCAAAAGCACAACACGATATAATTAAATTTCTGAGTCTGAATGGTTATAAGATTGTTAAAACCAGAATACCTAGAAAAAGAATTAGAAAGATGTATTATGCCCTGAAAACTCTACCTAAACTATTTAAGGGGAGGGCAATGAATGTTGTAATCTTTCAGTATCCAATTTATTCATTATTTTTGACAAAAAAAATAATCAAAACTATTAAAAAATATACATCCGCTCGAATTATATTAGTGATTCATGATGTTGAGTCGTTGCGATTGTTTCAAGATGATAAAAGCTTTGTCAAAAAAGAACTGAGCATTTTTAATATGGACGAGGTTGATGGATTGATCGCTCACAATAAATCAATGAAAAATTGGCTTAGAGAAAAAGGGATCACAAAGAAAATTGCTGAGCTGGAAATATTTGATTATGATAATCCACAGCCTTTTAGAGTTCAAAAAAGCTATAATCGATCAGTTTGCTTTGCTGGAAATTTAGCCAAAGCAAACTTCCTTGAGAAATTAGATGTAAAAAATGGTTTGTTTGTCTTTGGACCAAATAATAATCTTAAGATGCACGAATGTATAAAATATGGGGGGCAATACACACCCGATGAGCTTCCAAAATATTTACAGCAAAACTATGGGTTGGTTTGGGATGGTTCTAGCCTAGATAAATGTGATGGAAGATTTGGAGAATACTTAAAATATAATGCACCACATAAAACCTCACTGTATCTGAGCTCGGGTATCCCTGTTATTGTGTGGAAGGAAGCAGCAATAGCCGATTTTGTGTTGGAAAATAATGTTGGAATTGTGGTCGATGATCTCAATCATCTGGATGAACTACTAAAGAATATTTCTGAATCTGACTTTAATGTTATGAAAACTAACGCAGTTAAAGTTGGAAAAAAGATGCGTTCGGGTTACTATATTAGACGAGCCATAGAAGAGTTAATGGAAAATTAAATTTAAAGTACTATAATCAGATGATTGATATTGAAGTGGAGGATGAAGATGAAAAAATATTTAGTTGTAGGAGCAGGGCTTTTTGGGTCAACATTTGCTCATGAGGCTGCTAAAAGAGGTCATAAGGTTAAGATTATTGAAAAGCGTGCTCATGTTGCTGGAAATATTTATACTAAAAATGTTAATGGCATTCAAGTTCATCAATATGGAGCGCATATTTTTCACACTTCTAATAAACGTGTTTGGGAATATGTAAATCACTTTGCCGAATTTAATCGCTACACTAATAGTCCTGTGGCTAACTATAAGGGTGAAATTTACAACCTGCCTTTTAATATGAATACTTTTAATAAACTTTGGGGTGTTATTACTCCCGAAGAAGCACAAGCAAAAATAGATGAACAACGTGCGGTTTTGAAGGGCAGAAAACCTGAAAATCTTGAAGAACAGGCGATTTCTTTAGTTGGAACCGATATTTACGAAAAATTGATTAAGGGTTATACTGAGAAACAGTGGGGTCGTTCTACTAAGGATTTGCCAGCCTTTATTATTAGGCGTCTCCCTGTCAGACTGACGTATGATAATAACTACTTCAACGATGCTTACCAAGGCATACCCGTTGGAGGCTATACGCAAATTGTTGAGAAGATGTTAAAGAATGATCTTATCTCTGTTGAAACTGGAGTAGATTTCTTTGACCGAAAAGATGAGTACATGCGTGATTATGACCGCATTGTTTTCACAGGTATGATAGATGAGTATTTCAATTATAAGTTGGGCGAATTAGAGTATCGTAGTCTGCATTTTGAAACTGAAAAATTGGATAAAGACAATTACCAAGGGAATGCGGTTGTTAATTACACGGATGCTGAAACACCGTTTACACGCATCATTGAACACAAGCATTTTGAATTCGGTAAAGGGGACAAGAATAAGACCGTTATTACTCGCGAATATCCCAAAAAATGGCATCGTGGTGATGAACCATACTATCCTGTTAATAATTCTCAAAATAACGCCCTTTACAAAGAATATAAAGCTTTAGCTGATAAAGAGGCAAAAAGAGTAATTTTCGGCGGTCGCTTAGGACAATACCGCTATTACAACATGGATCAAGTAATCAGTGCGGCTTTGACAACTGTTAAGAATGAATTTGAGGAATAATAAATGAAGATTTTCAAGAACTACTTCTACAATGCTGGTTACCAGCTTTTGGCAATGATTTTACCATTGGTGACTGCGCCATATGTTACTCGTGTCTTAGGAGCTACCAATATAGGGATTAACGCGACGACCAATGCTAACATTCAATATTTTGTTTTATTCGGAAGTATTGGTATTGCTTTGTATGGTAATCGTGAAATTGCTGCTATACGTGATGATAAGCATGAGATGAGTAAAACATTCTGGGAAATACAGCTATTAAAAACTATTACCATTAGTATTACGTATCTGCTTTTCCTTGGAGTTTTAATGATACTCCACCGATATCAGTTTTATATGCTTATCCAATCGTTATACATAATTGCTGCAGGAGTAGATATTTCTTGGCTTTACATGGGGATAGAAGATTTTAGAAAGACAGTTTTGCGTAATACTTTTGTCAAAATTCTTTCGATTATTCTAATCTTTATTTTTGTTAAGGAAAGAAGCGATTTGTGGGCCTACATTTTGATTCTTGCTGGTTCGGTACTCTTGGGAAATGCGACTTTGTGGCCTTATCTGCGCAGAACTTTAACAAAGGTCAAATTTTCAGAATTAAATATTTGGCGACACTTTAGGCCTTCAATTACTTTTTTTGTGCCACAGGTTGCAGTGCAAGTGTACCTTATTTTGAATAAGAGTATGTTAGGGCTTTTAGGACCGGTTTCTTCTTCTGGTTTTTATGATAGAGCAGACACAATAGTTAAGCTTATTCTGTCATTAGCAACAGCCACTGGAACGGTAATGTTGCCACACGTAACCAATGCATTTTCAAGGGGAGACAGTAAACGAGTGAATCATTATCTTGTTGAATCTTTTGATTTTGTGTCTTTTATCGCAATCCCGATGGCATGTGGTTTAGCCGGTATATCGATCAAGTTAGGACCGTTTTTTTATGGAACTGAATTTATCCCTGTAGGAAGGGCAATGTTGCTTGAATCTATTATTATCATATTTATAGCTTGGAGCAACGTAATCGGACAGCAATTTTTACTGCCAACAAATCGAATTAAATCTTATTCGAGTTCTGTTATATTGGGTGCACTTATAAACATCATATGCAATGTACCTTTTATATATTTTGGGGGATTATATGGTGCAATGGCAGCTACGATTCTTTCAGAACTTTCTGTAACTTCATATCAAATATGGAAGATAAAAGATTTAATTGATTTAAAGCAACTTTTTGTAAATGTCCCGAAATATCTTTTAGCAGGATTGGTCATGTTTGCGGTAGTTTTTAAATTGAACAATTCCGTTCATTTCTACGTTGTTTCATTAATCTGGCAGATATTACTAGGGGTCTTTATATATGGCGGTTTACTGCTACTTTTACGACCAACAATCTTGGATAAAGTTAAGAAAATTGTCAGTGATTTCAGATCACAGCATAGGTGAGGTAAAGAGTTATGATGGATATAGTTGCCAAAAGGGAACATATACAGGATTACTTGAATAAAAAAGTTAATAAGTTGCCTGAAAAGTTATACTTTGTAGGCTTTATAGTTTATGCATTAGTTAATTATTTGCGTGGGACAATGTTTACGCAATATTTGAGTTCTCCTGTGCTCTACGATTTTATGAAAATTTCAGCAATTTTTATAGTGCTGAAGATATTATTGTTTGATGATTGGAAATTGAAGGATCTTCTTATTTTTTTATTAGTGGGAATCTTAATAGAATTTACGTGCAGGGTGTCCTATGATTACGATATTTTTTATTATTGCCTATTAATATTGGGAGCCAAAAATATTGAGTTTTCAAAAATTCTTAAAACATATTTGATCCTTATCAGCACTGCGTTAGTTATTACAATTATAGCTTCACAGTTTGGATTAGTTTATAACATTACTTTTGGACGCAGCGGGACCCCAATTGTTCGTTATGCCCTTGGAGCTGTTTATCCGACCGATTTTGCAGCGAGAGTTTTTTGTTTGATGTTGTTTTACGCGGTCTTTAAAAAGTTTAAGCTGAATCTTCCTGAATATATTTCATTGGCTGCATTAACAGTAGCGATGTATGTTTTGACAGATACAAGATTAGATACTATCCTGATGCTTTTAGTGATTTTAATTGCATTTTTTTATAGACCAATTATTAAACTTGTCGATCGTATCAGTGTAAGACTAATGAGCTTGTTGATAACAGCATTTGTTGCATTTAATATATTACTGGCGTATTTTTTTATTCCATCTAATCCTATTTTCAAGATTATCAATAAAATCTTATCACAAAGGTTAGTTTATGGGCATTTGGTTTTCAAACGTTACAATGTTCCGTTATTAGGTCAGTTCATCCCACAAGTTGGGAATGGTGGTCTACATAATGGCCCTTATAATTACTTCTTTGTAGATTCGTCTTTTATTAGAGTATTAATGATGCACGGGTTTTGGGCATTTATACTTACAATGACTTTAATAATTTTCTTATCACATAAATTCATTTCAAAAAAATACATTGTGCTAGAAATTGCATTATTACTTGTAATTTTAAGTTCGGTTATCGATCAGCATATGTGGGAAATATCCTTCAACATTATTTTTGTAGGTTTGTTTGCGAAAATTTCTGATGAATACGCCGAATCTGGGAATGATTTAAAGGTATGACAATATTTAAGTAATTATTATTATTGTGTGTAATTGCAAAAAAACTCCACCTAGGCAACCATGCTAGGCGGAGAAAGGAATATCGTTAATAATTAACGATAGGGATATTCATTTACTTTATTAGGGGGAGTAAATGAAGTTGGTTAAATATTATGTTACAAGTACAGTCTAATGCTAATTTATGAAGAATTTATGAAGAAATGTTTCAAAAAG
This sequence comes from Liquorilactobacillus uvarum DSM 19971, assembly GCF_001434935.1. Classification (GTDB taxonomy): domain Bacteria; phylum Bacillota; class Bacilli; order Lactobacillales; family Lactobacillaceae; genus Liquorilactobacillus; species Liquorilactobacillus uvarum. The sequence goes on from NZ_AZEG01000010.1 coordinate 6,817, forward strand.
AGTTAAGGTTATTTGCCATAAGGATTATTTGAAGAAAGTTACAGGTGAGTTTATGGACAGGTCAGCTAACAAAGCGTTTAATAAGTTGGCAGCGGTGAAATTAACAACTGAACAGCAGGATTTGGAAAAGCAAATCTTCGAGTTTTGTAAAAGACTTCTCGTTGTAAAAGAGCGAGGGGTTTTTGTTGTTTCAGGAGATGCTGGAACAGGGAAGAGTGTTATCTTGATCTCCATTTTCAATGCGATTCAGAAAATGGCTAAAGATAAAACATCGATACTTTATAAAACAAGTAATTATCTTTTGGTTAATCATCCAGAAATGCTTAAACTTTATAGAAACATTGCCGCCGAGTGTCCAACCTTATTAAAAAAGAATTTCGAAAGGCCGACGACTTTTATTAATCGATCGCATAAGAAACAACAAGGATCTGATATAGTATTGGTTGATGAGGCACATCTGCTTCTAACGAAAAGTGATCCGTACAATCATTTTAAACAAGATAATCAGCTGCAGGAAATCTTGAAACTCAGTAAAATTGTTGTGCTGGTTTTTGATGAAAAACAAGTTTTAAAAGGCAAAAGTTATTGGAATAAGGACAAATTAGCCGCGCTTGTTTCTTCAAAAAATGTCCACTATTATCATTTGACTGAGCAATTTCGTGTCAAAGCCAATAATGATGTTAAAGATTGGATTAAGGCACTGGTTGAAAAAAATATTTCTGCACCACCTGCACCGCAGAAATTTGATTTTAGGATCATGGATGATGCGCAAGAAATGTATGAGCTGATAAAACGGAAAAATAGAATCGTCGGATTAAGCCGCATGCTGGCAACATACGATTTTCCATACCGTTTGGATGGCAAGGATTATTTTGTAAATGCAGGCAATTTCAGGTTGCGATGGGATCGAAACCAGCCACAGGCTGTGCTACCTTGGGCAGAAAGAGACGATTCAATTGGCGAGGTAGGTTCTGTCTACACGATTCAAGGATTTGATCTCAATTATGCAGGAATCATACTTGGACCAAGTGTACGGTATGATGCTGTGCACGACCGTATTAGAATACATCCTGAAGTGTATCAAGATCAAGCAGCTTTTAATGGTTTAGCTAAACGAACTGATGCAGAAAAGGCAAAAGAAAGACTGATTTTGAACTCAATAGATGTTCTTTTGACGAGAGCTCGTTTGGGAATGTACATTTATGCGACAGATACAGCTTTACGTACACGATTGTTTCAAGGATATTTGAATAGATAACGTTTTGACTTATTAAAGAACAACATTTTAAGCAAGAAAGAGAAAAAGATGAATAATTTAGAAAATAATAGACATTATATCAGCTGGCCGGTGTTGGCTTTGATGGCATTTGTTACAGTTATTGGTTTTGATGATATAATCTATAATTTCAAAAACCAAGGCATGGGAGTCATTACTTCATGGATTTTAATGCTTTTTTTGTATGTAATCCCATATTCGTTAATGGTCGGGCAATTAGGATCGATTTTTAATAAAGAAGGCGGTGGTCTGAGTTCCTGGATCAGAGGAACAAATGGCGAGTTTCTTGGTTATTTTACTGCTTGGACTTACTGGGCTGCATCAATTCCGTATGTTGTAGATACTGCTAATTCAGTGGTTATTGGTCTTGGCTGGGCGATCAAAGGGAGTGGTAAATTTCAAGACACGATGTCGAATGGTCAATTTGCACTGTGGACCCTCTTGGTATTCGTTGTTTTCATTACGATCCAATCACGGTTTAAACGCTCATTGGAATTATTGAGTTCGATTGGTGGAATTGCAATGTTCGGGATGACAGTATTATTTGTCATCATGGCATTTGCATCTTTGAAGATGGGTGGTCACATTGCGACACAGCCTATGAATCTTAGCGCTATTATTCCAAAGTTTGATTTGAAGTATTTAACGACATTGGGTTTGCTGATTTATGCCGTCAATGGATGTGAATTGATTGCCCCATTCGTAACTAAAATGAAGAATCCGCGTCATGAGTTTCCAAAATCAATGTTGATGCTGGTTGTGATGACCGCTTTTCTGACGATTTTTGGTTCTTTTTCTTTAGGGATCTTTTTTGATGCGCATCATTTGCCGAATGATTTGAAAATGAATGGGTCTTATTATGCTTTTCAAGCTCTTGGTCAGCAATACCATGTCGGAAATTTATTTATGTATTTATTCGCATGGACCGAAGTCACCTATCTTGCGGCTCTTTTGGCCGTTTTGTTGGATGCTATGACGAGAATGCTTATTTCGGATACAGGCAAAAAATACATGCCACTTTTTTTACGGAAGACGAATCAGGCCGGTCTGCCGATTAATGGTTACTTGCTGACTTGCTTATTATCAGGATTTATTCTTTTCTTAGGTATTTTTTTACCGGAGATGAATGACGTCTTTAACTGGTTGCTTAATTTGAATGGAATTATCTCCCCAGGAGTTACGTGCTGGATTTTTTATGCATTTATGCGTGTCCGTAAGAATCCTGAAGAATATCCATCTGAGTATGTGTTTATTAAGAATGATAAGCTGGCATGGTGGGCCGGCTTTTGGGCGTTAGCTATTACCATAGTTGCGACTGTTTTCGGAATTGCTCCGCAAGATGTTGCAGAATTTAGTGCTATATGGTGGCACGAATTGATTATCAACATTGTTGCAATTATTGTTTTGGTTGGATCAGGTGCAATTTTACCGTTGATAACGAAACGTGAAAAAAAATACGGATCAGCTTTCAGCAAAGTACAGTGTTTTGCAATGATTTTATTTACTATCACAGCGCTAGTTTTGAGCGTTATCGTTGGTAGTACAAAACTGGCTGAACGCAATTTGGTTGTAGCAGGTGTTGTTGCTTGCGGAGTCATTGCCGTTTGGCTGGTCGGTAGAAGAAAGCCTTAGGGAAAGTAGATAATTTAGATATTACTAAATTCATTGCAACTGCCTTGACTTCCTTTTCAGTGAAGTTATGATTGAGTTAAAAGACGGGAGTATGCAGCAGCTAATAATTTTACCACTAAGTCTGTGGTGACTGAGCGGCAGCCTACTGCAAAACTGGGGAGCGAGTGAGAGATGGGATTCAATAATAAATTTTTGCGGCTGATTTTGGGAATTATTATTGCAGCCTTACTTATGTTTTTTGTTGCAAAAAATCTACAGCATGTTAAACAGTCCCATAATGAGACTGCACGGGCGACAAGTATTAAGAAGAGCAAAGCAGCAGCTAAAAAAACAACAAAACAAAAGACGATTGATTGGCGTGCCCCATCGATGAAAAAAGCATATCCGAGTATATCTGAGCACCCTAATTTATGGATACACGTTTCAATTAAGAAACAGCGCGTTTATCTGATGGATGAGAGCAAAAAGCTTTATACGATGTATGCTTCGACAGGTAAACCAGGAAAAACTGCCACACCTAAGGGAGTTTATCATATTCAAGGCGAGCGCGGTACTTATTTCTATAGTCAGTCAGAGGAGGAGGGAGCTCACTACTGGGTTTCATGGAAGAATCATGGTGAGTTCTTGTTTCATTCAACTCCAACGGATGCCAATGGCAATTATATTAAGTCAGTTGCTGCTGATTTAGGTAAAAAACCATCATCACATGGATGTGTTCACTTAACTGTGGCTGATTCCAAATGGATGTACGAGAATATTCCGTTTGGAACAAAAGTAGTTATTGAGTAATTTATTGGTAAATAATAGATTTATTTAAGAAAATCCGAATTATTGATTATTATTAACCAATAATTCGGATTTTTTGTGTATGTTTTTTTGAGTTATCTATTTTCAACTGTTCTTTTCAAAAAAGGAATTTTTTTGCGTAAAAATGGGATGATAAAGTAGTCGAGGCCAAATTTAGAGGCGTTGAATCCGGCAATAAGGACAATAAATTCTAAAAAGATGTACTGTGGATTCACTGAAATAGTACCTGCAAGAAGGTAGCTGAAGTTCATCAATAAGGCAAAAAACACGGCGGTTGTCGCAAAAGCACCTAAAATCAAACCAAGTCCAATAAGAATTTCACCCCAAACAACAAGAAAGTCAAATAAACTTATGTTTGGCATGACAAAATTTTTTAAAATTTCTGTATACCATCCATATACAGGCTGACCATCAGGACCTGCCACCGGATTCTTAATTCCATTTTCAACAAATTTTTGAGCTGAAAAACCATTCAGTTTTTCAATCCCGGATGTCAGCCACAGGTAACCGAGATATATACGAATAATTGTTGTTACTACGCGTCCACTAAGTGATTGGCGCAACCATTTGATCATGAAATCCACCCCCAACATTAATATTTTTTATGCAACCGCTTGCATATGGCTATTCTAAATATTAAATTAACAAAGGGCAATTTTTTTGCTCAACAAATTACAAAGCTCAAAAGGACAAACGATGACCGAGTGAAAATTTTTAGCGTAGCAAAAAAGCCAGTTAGGAAGTGTATGCTAAATTTCTAACTGGCTTTGTATTTTATTTTGAAGCAGAACTTCAAATTTTTGCTATCAAATGCTATCTAAAAAAGTTATGCTTCTTGTGGTTCTGGCTTTTCAGAAAGAGTTATTATTCCAACAGCATTCAATCCTGTATGCGTCATGATGATTGGGCTTGTTAGACGTTTCAGATAATTAACATGATCATCGGTCGGAAGAATAATATTCTTCAAGCGTTCAAGAAAATCTTGGTCAACACCAACATGTGAGAGAGATAAATCAAGAATCTTGTTATCCTGATGAGCTTCCGCAATCTGTTGACAGAATTTTAAAAATGCTTTGCGGCTTCGTCCTTTGGAAACAACATCAAGGCTTTTATTGTTAAGTTGAACAACAACTTTAAGATTAATCAGCTTAGTTACTGCTCCAGCAAAACGACTGATTCTTCCACCTTTGACGAGACAATCTAAATTATCAATTAGGACATTGATACGAGTTCTTTTATAGATATCTGAACAATGCTGCTTGATTTCAGCAATTGTTTTACCATCTGCAATGTCTTCGGCAGCAGCAAGAACTTGGAATGCTAAACCGCGATCGGTTGATTTGCTATTAATGACAGTAACTTTTGCGGATGACATTCCAGCAGCCGTTTGGGCAGTGTTGAATGTCCCGCTAAGCACGTCGGAAATAGTGATGGCAAGGACCTCGCTACCGTCTGCACCCAAATTATCATAGATTTCAACAAATTTTCCTAACGGTGGTTGGCTAGTTTTAGGGTATTTGCCAGCACGCAGATTTTCAATCAACTCTTCACGAGTGATATTTTCGCCATCGACATAACTTTTGCCTTCAATTTCAACAGACAATGGGACAATGTGAATATTATATTTTTTTACTTCATCAGGTGTAAGCTGTACAGATGAATCTGTCACAATTTTGATTGATGTTGTCATATTTAATGGGCTCCTTACTTGTTTCTAACGATATAAAAAATCATTTTCATACATCATTATACACCACATAGTTTAACAATCAATCATACATAAAACATAAGTCTAGGTATTGTATGATTACACTACCATAATTATACCAGAAACCTCTTTCAATATTCAAAAATAAAAGAATAAGTTTCAGACAAAAAAATTTTTAAGGCGTGTCCTTTAGGATGTTGGGCTGCTTTAATAAACGTTTCTGAATATTTTTTTTCAGAGTTACCCCGATCCCGTTATCCGTTGGGATAGTTAATTTTCCATTTTTTAAACTAAACTGTTCTTCAATGATGTCTTTCTGATAGTAACGGTCTGATGCAGAGATGTCACCAGGAAAAGGCAGAGATTCAAGACTGGCAAGAGCAAGATTAGTAGCACGTCCGATACCGCCTTCTAACATCCCACCGCACCATACGAGCAGACCGTGGTTGTTGCAGAAACGGATAATCTGGAGTGCGTTGGCAAGACCTCCAACGCGAGAAAGCTTCAGATTGATAGCTTGGGCACTTCTAAGCTGGTAAGCGGTCCGTACATCATCTAAGGAAAAAATGTTTTCATCAAGGCAGATGGGAACATGTATCTGTTTTTGTAGTTCAGCATGTGCGGTAAAATCTGTTGCGTCAAGCGGTTGCTCTATCATAGCTAGCTTGATTTTTTCAAGTTTTTTGAGTTGAGCTGTGTTTTTTAGTGTGAAGCTTGAATTTGCGTCAAGTATAAATTGTATTTTAGGAAAGAGAGGGCGAACGCGGCTAAAGGCTTCTATTTCTGTCGTGCTTGTAATTTTAAGTTTAATTCGCTGGTAGCCTTTTTCAACTGCTGCAGTAATTTCTGATATCATTTTTGAAGCATTACTTTGTGCACCGATACTGATTCCCACTAGGATACTTTGTCTGCAGCTTAATTGTGAATGCTCAGATAGAAGCCGTGACAAATTTTTTTGCGCATGTTTAGCAAACAAATCCCAGACAGCTGTCTCAAGAGCAGCTTTGGCCATTTGATTTCCCTGAACCACTGTGAAAAGCTTGGAAACATCTTCTGGACAGTTTAATTCTTGACCTTCTAATAAGGGAAGCAAGTACCGGCAAATGACGAGACGAGCAGTTTCTTGCGTCTCAGGAGTGTAAGTAGGCTGTGCAAAAGCTTCAAGTTCGCCATAACCCCATTGCTCATCATCTGAACTCAGGGCAATCAGCGTAATTGGGCGAAAGTGGGTTGTCCCATGTGCCGTACGAAAAGGTTTTTTAAGTTTTAAATCATAGGGAAGCAGTTTTGCGTGAGTAATTTTCATTTATAGTGCTCCTCTTGCTTGATAATCTTGGCTGTCATGAACGGCTGCTCCAGATGTGTATTGTGTCCGGCAGCGCGAACAATATGACGCTGCCCACATGGCAGTATCTTTTCCATTTGAGCTGTCAGCTTGGTATATTTTGAGTCAAGTGCTCCTGCCAGCAAGGTTACAGGTAAATCTAGCTCATGCAATTGCGGCCAATAATTCGGCATTGTTCCAGTTCCCATTCCAAGTAGACTATTGGCAAGACAGATACTATCTTGCCCCATACGTTGCTGGTGAATGAATTTTTGTCGGTTTAAAGATAGTCTTTTTTGAGAAGCAAAGAGTTTAAGATTTTCCCAAGCCGAAACGAATTCAAATAAGTTACCTTGTTTCAAGGTTTTCGCCAGTTGCTGGTCATGTTGACGACGGTTTAAACGTTCAACTGAAGATGTAATGCCAGCGGTGCTGCTTTCTAAGACGAGCCGTTTTACGAGTTTAGGATGTTTCAATGTTAGTCCAAGTGCTAGACGACCTCCCATTGAATATCCCCAGAGATTGATCGGCGGGTTCATTCGTTGTTTTATTAGACCGGCTAGATCATCTATTTGGCGATCAATATAATAGCGTGTATAAGGAGCGCTTGTTCGGCTTTTACCATGTCCAAGGAGATCTGGGAGCAAAATTGTTCCATTCAAATATGGAATAACGGCATCAAAATCATGATGGCTGCCCATAAAACCGTGGAGTAAAAGCCATTGTGATGGCTGTTTATTATTAGTTACAGTTTCAAAATAATATTTTTCGCGGTCAAGAATAATTTCCATTAGTTAGAACTCCTTAGATAACTGTTGCGCGATCATTTGAAGTATAGCTTGGTGTGCTCTGACATTAGTAGTTCGATTAGTTGGAACTTCAATGATCTCCAATCCGTGCAGAGGCTGCTGTAGAATATCTGCAAAGGCAACGATACTGTCAGCTTTGATATATCTGGCGTGATAAAGTTGGGCTACTTGCTTTATCTCTAGGTCCTGCGGTGTGCCGAAGATAGTTTCAAAATCAATACTGCTGGCTTGAGGAAGAAATGAAAAAATTCCGCCGCCATTATTGTTGATGACGATAATCCGCAGTTGCAGATGGTAGCGTTCGGCCATCATTAGTCCATTCATATCGTGAAAAAAAGCTAAATCACCAATCAGCAAGAGGTTGTTTTTGAATTGACTGCTCATCCCTAGGGCACTTGAAATGATTCCATCTATCCCATTTGCACCACGGTTACAGTATAAGTAACGAAATTTTTTTTGAGGAAGAAAATAGCTGTCAATATCGCGAATCGGCATGGAATTGCTAATAAACAAATGTGTCTCAATTGGAAGCAGGTGTTCCAGCAGTCGAGGTATTAATGGTTCATCTAGCTGATTTTTTGAATTTAGGCTTGCCAGCCCTTTTTTGATTTCTTTTTGAAGCTGACTCCACTTGTTAAGCCAACCTCTTCTTGGCGCAGGACAAGGACAACTCTCGAAAAAACAGTCAGCTGAGAGTGGTAAGACATTTGTTAATGTTTCAGTATAGTCATTTAATTCGTAGTTAGGATCAAGATAGTAGTTTGGAACATTAAGCTGTTTCATCCAAGCACCAAGATTAGCTGAAACAAAAGTCCCACCGCCACGAATTATCACATCAGGTTTGAGGTCATTCAATAAGGGAAGCTGTGTTTTGAGCAGAATATCATATGCTGAGATAATATTTTTTGAATCAATGCCGCGCAATTGGCTTAAGGGGTCTGCCAAAATAGGCCAGCCTGCATTTTCGGCCCAACGCAGCAGCGCATTATGGTTTGTTTGATCTTCATTGGGCCCCATAATGATAAGACCGCGCTTATCAAAGAATGCAGCAGATAGATCGGCGAGATCGGTAGCTGCAAGGCTTGTTTTTATTTTAGAACGTGTCAGCTTTTTAGATTTTTTCATAAATGACAAGGGTAATTGTGGCATTAGTGGTTTTCGCAATGGCAAATTTAAATGAACAGGCCCAAAAGGGTGGCTGGTAGCATGTATGACACATCTTTGAACAACAAAACTGGTATATTGACATTCATCGAAATTATCTGAAGCAAGGGGCAGCTGATAGAACTTTTTGACTTGGTGACCGTAAAAACAATTCTGGTCTAAGGCTTGGGGGGCACCTATTCTAGTTAGCTCTGGTGGGCGATCCGTTGTCAGAATAATTAAAGGAATATGTGAAGAAAAAGCCTCGCAAACGGCTGGATAAAAGTTGGCAGCTGCAGTACCAGAGGTGCATAGCAGTAAAACAGGCTTGGAAGTTGTTTTTGAGATTCCTAATGCAAAAAAAGCTGCGGAACGTTCATCGACATCAACGTACAAATTGATTTTATTTTCTCGGGCCAGTTGAGCTAAGCCTAGAGCTATCGGTGTTGAACGTGAACCAGGTGCAAGGATGGCATCACGGACACCTTGAGTTAAAAGGGCATTTAAAATGTTTGTTACTTGATTAGTTAATGTCTGTGTGTTCATCAGTTTGATCTCCTAAAACATGTAGTAATGGTTGGAATTTCAATTGAGTTTCAGCAGCTTCATTTTGCGGCACAGATTCCGATACGATTCCGGCACCGGCAAAGAGATGAACTGAATTGGCCGTTAACAAAGCAGAACGAATTCCAACGGCTAGTTCACCGGTGTCATCAAATTGAAAGTAGCCTAGTGGACTGCCAAAAAGCCCACGCGTTCCAGGCTCAACCTGTGCTATTTGGCGGAGGGCCTTTTCTCGAGGTAACCCACCTAGTGCTGGTGTTGGATGCAGATCACGAAGAACCTGGAACAATTCAAAATTACCATTCGCCATGATTGGGGTATAAAGGTGCTGAACATTTGTATTTTTCAGCAGTTGTGGACGTTTCGAATGTCTGACGGTTAAACCTTGTTTCCTGAGGATCTTTCCAATTGCTTCTAGTACATATTTTTGCTCCTGCAAGTTTTTGTGATCATTCAACAGCTGAGATCCTAAGCGATCATCTTCAGCGCGCGTTTGGCCGCGTTTGATGGTTCCTGCGACGGCAGCTGTTTGTATTTGCTGATTCTTGAATTTAGCAAATCTTTCGGGAGTTGAACTGATAAAAGAACCGCTAGCGGTTTTTAGCAAAATATGATAAGTCTGTGGCTGTGTCAAAGTCAGTTTTCGCCACACAGCAAGAGGGTTAACGGCATCACTAAAAGTTGCCTCAAGTGAACGAGCTAAGACAACCTTTTCTAACTGATGTTGTTGTATCTTATCAGTGGTTGCGGCTACAGCATCTGTCCATTGATCTAATGCTGTGTTGTTTTTTGTGAATGGAACATGTTCTGCTAAGGTCAACGAGTAATTTGGAGTGTTTTGCAGTTTTTGTGCGAAAAAGGAACTTTCTTTTTCAAGGGCTGCTGCATCAAAACTGCAAGTTATTAATTCAGTGCTGTTACCAGACTTAATGACCGTATATTTAGGCAGAAAGAAGTATCCTTGCGCTAATTTGCCCCAAAAGGCGTTTTCCTTTTCAGCATTCGGGTCAAAGGCGAAACTGCCTACGAGAGCAAGACGGTTTTCTGATGTTTGCTTTATGTTGACCAAATTTTTTTTCAACAGGACTTGCCAATTTTTTAAAGCATTAAATTGGTCTTCATCCTTAGCAAAGTAGTGTTCTGCAATCGCGCCATAGGCCAAACGAACTGTATTATTTGAGGGTGCCTGAAAGATAAAGGCCGTTTGCCATTTAGTCATTAAAGATAGCATTTTCTTTAATTTTATGTTGGGTAATTCAGTTTTTAAATAATAAATAAGCTGGTTCATTAACTGTCTCCTTGTCGAATACATTTTAACTTAACTAACGTAATGTCGTAACTGCGAAAAAAACGCTAATCACAACATAGATTTTAGCATAATTTTAAGGGTTTGCTGGTATTGAATGCCCTTTTTTGTAAAAGGTTTCATATCGCAAATAGTCTTTGCTTAATAAACTACCCTTAACATGAGTTTTAGACGGAAAAACTGGTTTTAAACTTAAACCTGGAAACGCATTATCCTCAAGCTAATAGTGAAAAATATCGTTTTAAAAGGGCTTTCTTCTAAAGTGTAGTAACTGAAGCATATAGTGCTTTTTTATTTTTATACAAACAAATTTGCTTATAATTGTTAACTTTTCATTGTTTCCTCCGATATTAAAAGGTGTATGTTACTTTTCTTTTATGTTTTTGAGCTTTTAAACATTGAGATCTGAAATAAAAATAAAGGAGTCTATAATTCATGGAACAGAGGAATAAAAGCATCGGCGGTTTGGTTGCAACGGTTTTGATCATGACGGCCTTCATACCAATTCTTGTGATGCTGATGAGTTCATATCATAGTACGAAAAATCTTTTATTGGAGCGAACCTCCAATAGTCGCGAAAGTGCTGTTAAAACGGTATTGGATAGTCGGGATTCAATGAATGTATCAGCTAAGAAAGCATTGACGACATTAGCTGCAGAGGATCTTTTTAGAGATAATTTTGACATGAATAACATCAAAAAAATAATTTCAGCTGCAGAAAGCGAAAACGATGTGATGCTGGATACAATTTTTGTGAATTCTGAAGGAAAATATGTTTCAACTAAAAAGACGTTTTCAACTGGTTTTGATCCAACCACACGTTCTTGGTATAAGGGTGCGGTCAAGGATATTGGGCAGGTTTACTGGTCTAAACCATATTACGATAAGGCAGCTAAGAGCAATGTTATCAGTGTTTCTGAAGCAATGCGCAATTCTAAGGGCCAAGTCGGTGTTCTTTCATTCAGAGTTTTGTATGATGATGTTCAGCAGATTTTGGATCATTTAAATGTCGGGCGTACAGGTAATGCAATGCTGGTTGCGAACGACGGGACGGTTCTTGCTTCAAAAAATACAAAACTGATTGGCGAGAATGTCGGCAAAACGGCTGCGTTCAAAAAGGCATCTGCAGCCTCTTCAAATTCAGGTACGGTTTCAGTAACAGGGACGTCACCAGTTGAAAAGGTCTATTATAATCGTGGAAGCGATAATAATGGCACCTTTGCGATGGCGCAACTTGAAAAAAATGAGTTGACACCGGAACTGCATTCATTGGTTGAATCCTCAATCATTATACTTGTAATAATGCTGGTTCTTGCGATCTTAATGGCTATTATTTTTGTACGTGCTATTAAGCAAATTGTTAATACGCTTAGTTCATTTTTTGAAGAAGCAAGCAACGGTAGGTTCGAAAAAATCGTTCCTAAGCGACTGAAGGCTAAAAACTTCTTTGAAAGAAAAATTAATCAGTTCACTCATCCAGTTGAACATGGTAACGAGCCGCAGCGATTAGCCTATGAGTACAACAGTATGATTGATTCAGTCGGCGGGCTTATCCAAGATGTTCAAAAAGAAGGAACGAAAGTTGCTGAAATGTCGGAATCGTTACTGGAATTATCGAAGCAGACTAACACAGCTACGGAAGAAGTCGCTAAAACAATTACAGGAATAGCAGAGGTCACAAGCTCACAGGCTGAAGATACGCAAAAAGGTGTAACTCAGCTGCGCGATCTTTCGGAAACAATTCAAGAACTGCATACAAATATTCAGGATATGGGCAACAAATCTCAAGAATCAAGTGAAATGAACCAGGAAAATATTGATGTTACTGGTGAAGTCAATTCTAATTGGCATAGTGAATTAAACAAGATGGAAGAATTAATGCACGGTGTTGAAGAGATGAACAGCAACATTCAAAATATCAATAAAATTATCGGTGTTATTAATGAAATATCACATCAAACTAACCTGCTGGCTCTGAATGCTTCAATTGAAGCAGCCAGTGCGGGTGAATCAGGTAAGGGATTTGCTGTCGTTGCGTCAGAAATCAGAAAACTTTCTGATCAGAGCAAGGATTCCACTAAAGAAATTGAAACTATTATTGAAAAGATTCAAGGGCAATCTTCACAGATGGTTAAACAGACTTCAGACTCGCTGGCCGGTGGCGAAAAGCAGTCCGAACTGATTAAGAACGCAATTGAATCATCAAGGGATGTTTATTCTAAGGGGCTGAACATACTCGAAGGAATCCATCATATCGAAAAAGCAAGCGGACGTATTGAGGGGATTCAGAGTACAGTCTTAGAAAACCTCGAAAACATTTCGGCTTCAACGGAGGAAAACTCGGCAGGAACAGAAGAGGTTTCAGCTAATTCGGAAGAAGTGCTGGCAACAATGGAAGAATTTACAACACATGTTGCTGAATTAAAAAAGATTTCGGAGAGACTCGAAAAGAATTTAACGGAAGAATTCAAAATTATTGAATAGATTTTGTTCATAATTTGAGAAATCTGGGATTTTTAAGAATTAATGGTGTATTGCAAATAGAGTTTGACCATGAGTAATACAATACCTGCTGGGTGAAAGAGATTAACTTTTGGAATACTGTAATGCTAGGACTTGGGGATTTTTATACCCCAAGTCCTTTTTACAGGAATTAAACTATTTAAAAGAAGAGCTTTTTGCTCCAAAGAACATACTGCAAGTTGGTATTTGAATTACCTGAGAGTTAGTGTCAAAATTATTATGCAAGGGTACAATTCGTTATTTGGAGGGGTAAATGTGAAAAACGACAATATTTTCGAACATGGTTTTATTGAAGTTGAAGATGCTTGGCAAAATAATCTGCAGCATATCAACTTGAAAATACCAAAACAAAAAATCACAGTTTTTGTTGGATTATCTGGTTCCGGAAAATCATCGCTCGTTTTTGATACGGTGGCTGCAATGTCCCGACGTGAACTAAATGAGACCTTTCCAAGCTTCACACAGCAATATCTTCCCAAATTTGGTCAGCCTCACGTTGGTCGAATCAGTAATTTACCGGTCGCAATAGTAATCGAGCAAAAAAGATTAACTGGGAATGCACGCTCGACTTTAGCAACTTATACAGGAATTTATTCATTATTGCGTCTGTTATTTTCACGCATTGGTAAACCATTTGTGGGCTATTCAGATAGTTTCTCTTTTAATTTACCACAGGGAATGTGTCCTCGATGTCAAGGACTAGGATATGTTGATGAACTAGATGAAGATAAGCTTATCGACTCGACAAAGTCACTGAATGAAGGGGCAATCAAATTTGTCAGCTTCGGGCCAGATACGTGGCGCTGGAAAAGATATGCGAATAGTGGATTATTTGATAATGATAAACCAATTGCAGAATATACCTCGGCAGAATATGAGCTCTTAATGCACGCTCCTCAGCAAAAGCTGGCAGATCCACCGGAGGGATGGTATAAAACAGCCAAGTACGAGGGCTTGGTACCACGCATCAAACGTTCAATTCTTTACAGCAAGGAGGGGGAACACCACAAGGAAGCCCTTGCAGAAATTGTTGAGCGTAAGGTCTGTCCAGCATGCCAAGGCTTGCGTTTAAAGAAAAAAACACTAACGAATAAAATCGATGACTATAATATTTCCCAGGTTACGAGCATGGATCTGGTACATGTGATTTCGTTTTTGGATAAAATCACAGCACCTTTAGCAGTGGATGTAATTCGTGAACTACAAACAAAAATTCAGTCATTGATTGATATTGGTTTGGGATACCTAACACTTAACCGGAATACGGGAAGCCTATCAGGCGGCGAAGCACAACGAATAAAAATCGCTAAGTATCTGACTAGTTCTTTGGCTGATATGGTCTATGTCCTTGATGAGCCGAGTGTAGGATTGCACCCGCATGATATTAAACTGATCAAACAGGCATTGATAAGACTGCGTCAAAAGGGAAATACAATTATAGTTGTCGAGCACAATCCGTCTTTGATCTCTTTTGCAGATTACGTAATCGAAATGGGACCTAAAGCAGGAAAGGCAGGTGGAGAGGTCACTTTCAGCGGTACTTATTCTGAATTGCTAAAATCTGAAACTCTAACTGCACGTTGGCTGAAAAAACCGCGGCATTTTGGAAAAGAAAGAGAACCTGTAGGACAATTGTCCTTGAAACAAGTTACACTGCATAATTTAAAGGGGGTTAACACTGATTTCCCATTGGGAGTAATGACTGTAGTTTCCGGAGTAGCTGGTTCGGGGAAAAGTTCATTAATTGCAGCTTTGAAAAGTAGTTTAAAAGTGAATTATATCGATCTTGCACAAGCTCCAATGGGAGTAAATATCCGTTCGACACCGGCGACATACCTGAATATTTTGGACTATATTCGTCGCCTATTCGGGAAAGCCAATCATGTTTCGACCCAACTTTTCAGCTACAACAGCAAGGGTGCTTGTCCGCGCTGCAAGGGAAAAAGTGTAACTATTACTAATATGGCTTTTATGGATCCAGTTGTACAAGTGTGCGAGTTATGTCAGGGTAAACGTTATAATGATGAGGCCCTGCAATATCTTTATCATGGGAAAAATATTGCGGAAGTCCTAGCATTGCCAATCAAAGATGCGGCAGATTTTTTTGATGCTATTCCAGTTCTGAAAGATAAACTAACGAACTTGATGAGAGTTGGATTGGCGTACTTAACACTTGACCAACCGCTGACAACATTGTCAGGCGGGGAACTGCAGCGCCTGAAACTAGCATTTGAACTTGATAAAAAGGGTCAAATCTATCTCTTAGATGAACCCACAGCAGGTCTGCATTTGCAAGATACCGAGAAATTGATCAGATTGTTTAATGAACTGGTTGAACAAGGGAATACAGTTATTATTATCGAACATAATCTGGACGTAGTCATTGCTGCAGATTGGCTGATTGATGTCGGACCAGACGCAGGAATTTATGGCGGACAGATTACCTTTAGTGGGCGACCACACGATGCACCTAAGGCAAAAGGATCACGAACAGGGGCAGCTCTGAAAGAATTTCTTGGAAAATATACAGATGATGGATTAACTTCTGGAAAAGACTAAACAAGCAAAGGTTTTTTTTGAAAAATAATTATGGACTTGGATAGAGTTTGTTTGCTAAGCAATTTTTATTTGAAAGCTTGACGATTAGGACATGTTTATATGGAATCAACAAAGAGGCTGGCTCAAAATTAAATTTTTGAGCCAGCTCTATTTTTTTATAATTAAAAATATGTTGCATGACATCGTGGAAAAATTTTATCAATAAATATTCTTGTTTTTCTAAAAACAAATACTTAAGTTTTAATTATTTAAACCGATAATTTTTATATAGACAAAAGGGTCTGATTATTTTAGAGTAGCTCTTTGAACCAGCAACTGGTTTTCAGTACAGAGCTAGTTCAAAACTATTATGAAAGATAGTCCCTTTTGTGCTTGGACAAATTATAGGGGGCGTTTTAATGAAACGCGGTAAAAGCAAAAGTATTAACAAGGTAGTCACATTGATGTTACTATTAATTGCATTTATTCCAGTTTTGATAATGTCGATCAATCCATACGTGGCTACGAAAAAATTACTGATCAGTCGAAATCAGATTAACAAACAAAGTGCGACCGCAGTAGTTTTAGCTTCAACAGAAAACATGCGTCAATCTACTGAAACAGATTTAAAAAATTTGGCAAGTTTACCAGCTTTTAAGACCAAATTTAATTTGAAAGATATCCGAAGCAGTCTTTCAGCTGCGAAAAAGGGTAATTCGAACCTCCGTATGGTTGAGTTCGGCACGTCAGACGGTCGGACTGTTATTTTCCAAAAAGTACCTGCGGGATTTGATCCACGAACAAGGCCTTGGTACACAGGGGCTGTTAAGGATAATGGAACAGTTCATTGGACAGAGCCATATCGTGATATAACAACAGGCGATTATGTAACAACAGCCTCAATAATGGTGCACAATGGTCAAGGGCAGAGCGCAGTTTTAGGCCTCGATGTGTCATTTAAAGCAGTCCAAGAAACTGCAGCAGCATTGAAGATCGGTCGAACAGGAAGTGTAACCTTACTCTCAAAAAGCGGTCGTGTAATTGCAACAGGTGATCCATCGCATTCAGATGGGTACAAATCGGGTGAGGATATCAGCAAGACTGAATTATTTAAAAAAATGTCAAAAGCCAAGAAAACAAGTGGTGAACTCAATCTGTCTAACTCAAATAGTGTCAGTCAGGTTTCATATAATAGGCTTTACCCAGGCAGTACAATCTGGGCATATTCAAAGGTCCAAAAAAATGATTTGAGCAAGGAATTAAATACATTACTGAAAACAACAGCAATTGCTGCACTCATTATGCTGCTCTTAGTTGTAATTGTGACATTATTTACAACTAAGCTGATCCGAGAAACAGTTGCAGTCTTTACGTCTTACTTCAAACGGGGTAGCGAAGGCAAGCTTGTTCCGATTAAAGCTTCCGAAGATGGCAACAGAAAACGATTCAGTATGACAACTATCGCACGTAGGGTTGTTGAACCAGACGAAAATGGGAATGAAATCAATCAGATTTCATTTCAATATAATAGAATGGTCCGCTCAATAGGTAATTTGATTAAGGAAGTTCAGAACCAAAGTGATAAAGTGGCTGAAAAAGCAGATTCACTGCTGGAATTGTCGAAACAGACTAACACAGCTACAGAAGAAGTTGCACAGACAATCACAGGGATAGCAGAAGTAACAAGTTCACAGGCACAAGAGACGCAAAAGAGCGTTAAACAAATGCAAGATCTGACAGGTGTTATGGATGAGGCACGCAAAAATGCTGAACATTTGGCAGACAGGTCGAATGATGCTAAAAAACTCAATCAGGAAAATATTGAAATTGTAAGTGATATTACTAATGGTTGGGACAATGAATTGGTTAAATTGAGACAATTGATGGATAGAATTCAAGATATGGATGACAATATTCAGAACATTACCAAGATAATTAATGTTATCAATGACATTTCTCATCGAACAAATTTGCTGGCGTTGAATGCTTCCATCGAGGCAGCCACAGCAGGCGAGTCTGGAAAAGGATTCGCAGTTGTAGCAACTGAAATCAGAAAACTATCTGAGCAAAGCAAGACATCAACTAAAGAAATAGAAGAGATTGTTGATAAGATTCGTGAGCAATCTTCAGAAATGGTTCAGCAAACAACTGAATCAATTGCTGACAGCGATAAATTGACAACCAAGATGCAGCGTTCAAGTGATTCAACACAGGAAGTCTTTGAAAGCAATCAAGATGTAATCTCAGGGATCGGTCAAATGTTTGCTTCGAGCCAGAAAATCGAAGCAGTTCAGACTGAAGTTTTGGGGAATTTGGAAAATATTTCTGCTTCAACTGAAGAAAATTCAGCAGGGACAGAGGAAGTTTCAGCAAATTCAGAAGAGGTCCTGGCAACAATGGATGAGTTTACTAACCATGTAGGTGATTTGAAAGATGTTGCGGATGTATTGAAAAAAAATACAAACAAGTTCGACATTCAGGATTAATTAGAATTAAGCAGAGAAAATTGCGTTCTAAAACATAGTAATATTGAAAGTTTACACAAATGAAGATGGTTCAGTTGGAAATTGATTTTAGTTGATTTCTGACTGAACTTTTTTGTTCTGATCGATGTATCTTCATGCATTGGTTGAATGAAACATGTGATTTTAGTAACTAAGTTGTTAGTGAGATACAAAGTTTATCGCTGGCTGTATATTTCGTGGTTTACGTAAAAGGGCATTGAATTAACAGCAAGCCCAAGATTATGTTGGGAGAGCACACCAGGCTCTAGTATTTTCTTTTGATTACTGTAAGCGATAGTGGTACTAAAATGTGATTGAGATAACTGTTTCAGTTTCGGAGAAAGAAAATGAGGCTGGAAATCAAAGGAAGAGGTGAGCAAGAGAAATCATTAGTTAATTTCTGTGAATGCAAAAAGTTCTGGAACTAGGGGATACCTTAGGTCCAGAACTTTTTTATAGCCCAGATAAAATGTTAATTGTTTATACGCTGAATAATAACTTCAACTCTGCGATTTTGAGCGCGACCATCAGAAGTGTCATTTGAGGCTTTAGGCTTATTTTCACCATAAGCCTGAATTGAAACATTGTTTTCGGAAAAAACCTTTTTGGAAACAAAAAAGTTCATCACTGAAATAGCGCGCTCGGCACTCAGGTTCCAGTTTGAAGCAAAACGACCGTTTTTCCTGATAGGGACATTGTCGGTGTAACCGGCGATGATAACTGGATTATTGCTCAAAACCTGTAAATGAGGTGAAAGGCCTTCTAAGTTTTGCTGTACCTCAGGAGTCAGATCAGCGCTGCCTGAGGCAAATAAAGCATTACTGTTCATGGTAATGTGAATTCCATCACTTTGAAGTGTAACCGTGACATCGCTTTGAAGATTTGCTTGGGTGAAGTCTGTCTGAAGCTGTTGTTTAACGGCTTCTAATTGTTTGGTTTCTAGTTGCCGTTGTGTTTTAGCTTCTTGTGCAAGGGCGTGTGCTTCGCTGCTGGAAGTTTTTCCTTGCTCCTGTTTTACGACTGCTTTGGTGCCAATGATTGAATCTGATCCAGTTCCGGAACGGGTTGAAAGAATAGAATTGAATTCAGTTTTGATTTGTTGAAACTTCTTGTCATCAACCTTAGCCATTGCAAACAAAACGATGAACAAAGCAAGCAGAAGTGTCAGCATATCCGAGTATGGAAGAAGCCAACCTTCATCAACTTCCTCTTCTTTTTTTTTCTTTTTCACAGGGGTTCAACACCTTTTTATTCGTCTTCTTTGTCTTCTTCACTGTCATCGCTGCGATCACTTGGGTCAAGCATGCTGGAGAGCTTCTTCTCAATACTTTTAGATGATTGTCCTGCTTGAATTGCCATAACTCCTTCGAGCATGATTGTTAAAGCCTGCATTTCCTGCTCAGATTTAACTGTCAGGCGTGAACTGAAAGGAATTAAAATGACATATCCAAAAAAGATCCCAAATAGAGTTGCCACGAAAGCCGATGAAATCGAATGACCTAATGCGTCAACATTGTTTAAATTTCCAAGTGCCCCAATCAAACCGATCACGGCTCCCAAAACGCCCAAAGTGGGAGATGTGCTGCCAGCTGTTTTAAAAATTCCCGCACCCACATGATGTCTTTCTTCTATACCTTCGATCTCGTTTTCCATGATTTCGCGTATTTGTTCAGGTTCTATCCCGTCTACGACCATTTCAAGCCCATTTTTTAAAAATGGATTTTTCAATTTCTGGACTGGATCCTCTAATGCTAAAAGGCCATTGCGACGGGCTAAGTTCGACATCGTTACGATTTCTTGAATGATTCCAGCATAGTCATAATGTTGATTCTTTACTAGCACACCAAGTATTTTGGGGATTCTTTTCAATTCTTTACTGGGATAAGAGTTTACGATTGCGGCGATTATCCCAACGAAAATTATGATTACTGCTTCAGGATTGATCAAGACCGCAATGCTTGCACCCTTAGCAACCATTCCAACAACAATAGCTCCGACCCCTAAAAATATTCCGATGAATAAGAACAAGTCCATTACTAATTCCTCCTAAAACTAAATGACGATACTTGCGTATAAATACTATATCGGTCGGAAAAACCAAAAACTTAATATGAGAAATTGTAAAAATAATATTCACCTGTTTTTTTGAAAAGGGTAATAAAGGGGGAATAAATAAAGAATATATGTCGCGTGTGATGTGTTTATAGGAACAAAAGAGTTATATTATACTCTTTTAAGTTCAAAGTAATAATTAATATTAGAAATAAGAATAAGATATTCTCACTATAATACGTTTATTTGAATTGTATTATAACTAAATACTTTATTGAAGCTTTGCTTTTTAAAGTTTATGTGTATTAAAAACCCAGTATAAAAGCATTTTTGGTGTTGAAATAATTTTTTCTTTCAAGTATACTTTTTTAAGAATCTTTTAAAAAGGTTATATTTAATGTAAAATATTATCTTCTTTTTAACAAATTGAATAAAAAAGCCAAAAAAAATAACCACTTATTTAGGAGGGATCCGATGGGAACATATGATTTGCTAAAACAAGCTATGAATGTCTCAGCAACACGTTCACAGCTTATCTCGAGCAATATTGCGAATGTAAATACAGCCAACTATAAAACTAAAAGTGTTGATTTTGAAAATCAGTTGAACAAAGCAATAGGATCAAACGGTTTTAGTTTAGCGACAACTAATAAAAGGCATCTTCAAGCATCTGATCTTGTGACGCCAACTATTAAAACTAATTCAGATACGAGTGTTAAGGAAAATGGTAATAATGTCGATCTTGATGTTGAGATGATGAATCAAGCCACTAATGGTTTGTACTATAGTGCATTGGTTTCGCAATTAAACGGACGTTATCAGATGATGAATTATGTCTTGAATCATTAGAGAGAAGGTAAGTGTTGATGAGCATTTTTAACGGTTTAGCGATAAATACGAGTGGTTTAGCTCTGGAACGATTGAAATTAGATACAATTTCTACAAATATTGCAAATGTAAATACCACTAGAACAGCTGAAGGCGGACCTTACAAGCGAAAATCAGTTGAGTTCTCCGAAAATTTAAAAAATGCGCAGGAGACGGATTCTACCGGTACACAGCTCAAAGGGACTCCGCAGAGCTATGGGGTCAAAGTTACTGGAATTCAGACAGACAACACTGAAAAGACCAGTTATGATCCTTCCAATCCAGATGCAGATCAAAATGGTTATGTCCAAACATCGAATGTAAATATGGCTGATGAAATGGTCGATATGATCCAAGCTATGCGAACATATGAAGCTAATACTTCAGCTGCCGAGATGAATAAGACGATGCTGAAAAAGGCTCTAGAGATATCGAAGGATTAAGGAAATGAGGATGGAAAATGAACGGATTGACTAGTGTTTCAGGTTTACAGAATTATCAAAAGGCTTTAGAAAATGTGACGGATCTGAACAAATCCTCTGTCTTAGGAACACAGAACAGCGGCAAACAGTTTGGTGATTATTTAACAGATGCGGTTTCAAGCCTAAACAGTAATATGAAGACCATGGATGAAGGAACGACAGACATGATAAAGGGGGACCAAAGTGATTTAGGGAGTATTATGACCAAAATGACCGAAACCCAGCTATCATTGCAGACAGCAGTCCAAGTACGAAATAAGTGTCTTGATGCATATAATGATCTCAAAAATATGCAATTCTAAGGCCTATTGGGGGAAATAACTAAGTGTTTGATAAATTTAAAAATGGGTTGGGACGGTTAAGAGATCGCTGGCAATCGCAGAGTCGAATAAAAAAAGTATCGCTGTCGCTTGCACTCATCAGTATTTTTGCTGTTATTGGGATTGTCTATTACATGAACACCAGAGTTCAGTATGGTGTGTTGTTTACAGACTTGAGCGATGCAGATGCCGGAACGGTAACAAAGGAATTGAAGAGCGAAAATGTTCCATACAAGCTAACGGACGATGGAAAAACGATTATGATCGATCAGAATAAGGTAGATCAAACGCGGATAGATTTAGCTGTTGATAATAAGCTGCCGAACAGTTCGACTGGGTTCGAGTTATTCGACAATACAAATGTTATGACGACAGACGAAGATCGCAAAGTTATGTATCAACGAGCTGTGACGGGTGAGCTTGAACGAGCAATTGAGTCACTGAATGACGTTGAAAAAGCCAAGGTTATGCTTGTAACACCTAAACAGAGTGTTTTTGATGATGATGGAAAAGAAAAAAAAGCCAAAGCATCTGTTGTTTTGACGCTTAAAGGAAGCGGGCTCACTGATTCAGCTGTCCAAGGTATTGTTGCACTGACCGCTGGAGCGGTAGAAAATTTGAGTCCGCAGAATGTCAAAGTTGTAGATAGTAACGGGGAGTTGCTATCAGGTAACAGCAGTGATGACAACCAGATGTCAAATTACAGCACGAAATATATGGGCATCAAAAAAGCCTATGAAAAAATGCTTGAAGATAAGATCAATAAATTGCTTCAACCCATATATGGGACAAACAAACTCAGAGTTTCGGTTAATCTTGATTTGAATTTTGATTCGATCGAAAGAAAAATGGTTACATACAATAATCCTAAGATTAGAAGCGAGAATGTTCAGACGACTGGAAATGGTCAGGCAACACAGAATACGCAAACAGGCGAAGCAAATAATAATGCTTCAAATGTAACGGGCAGCAGTAGCAGCAGCGATAATGGTTCTTACAGCAGGAGTGTCAACAACGAGTTAGACACACAGACAACAAAGGTTATCAGTGCACCAGGTTCAATCAAGAGAATGACGAGTTCGGTCGTGGTTAATGGAGACTTGTCGCAAAATGATCAGAATCAAATCAAGACACTTGTTTCTTCGGCTATTGGTTTTGACCAAGGCAGAGGAGATGCGATCAATGTCCAGGGAATTGATTTTGTAAAACGCAGAAAAAGCACAGATGATAACACAAAATCTAAAAAGAAAAAGTCAAATATTTGGCTATATGTTGGAGCCGGTGCAGGGGCACTACTGCTGATCGGTTCGATTATAGGTACCATCCTAGTTATTAGAAAAAGACGGCAGAACAAAGAGGATGAGTATTATGAAGATGCAGATATAACTCAGCCGACAGAGCAGCAAAGTGAAGAAGCAACTGAGACGCAGCCGGAAAAAACGGCAGAAGAAAAAAAGGCGTTGGAACTTGCAGTTAAACGTGAAAAAGCTCAAAAAGACAAGGATGAGAAAGCTAAAGATTACGCTGATAAACATCCTGAAGAAGTAGCCGATCTACTCAAAGCATGGATGAAAGAAAAATAGATGTGGGGTAAGCGAAATGGATTCAATTGAAGGTATTAAAAAGGCAGCAATCTTATTGATTTCGCTTGGGTCGGAAACGTCATCTAAGATCATGAAGTTGCTCCCAGAAAATTTTATTCAAAAAGTAAGTTATGAAATTGCAAATACAGATGCTGTCAGTCCTGAACAGCGCGAAAAGGTTTTGGAAGAGTTTGTTAATACTGCTGCGGCTAAACAATATGTTCTTGATGGCGGAATCGATTATGCCAAGAACTTATTGAATCAAGCTTTAGGCCCTCAAAAGGCCAAAGAAATCATTGATCTTCTAAATCAGATTCAATTAAGGGAGAGACCATTCAATATTGCTCGCAAAGCCGATACACAGCAGTTAGTTAATTTGCTAGTTGATGAACATCCGCAGACGGTTGCATTGATTATGTGCTATATGCAGCCAGATAAGGCCGCAGATGTTTTGTCACAATTCCCGATGGATTTTCAAGTTGATGTTGCAGAACGCATCGGAACGATTACGAGTACTTCGCCTAAAATCGTTAAACGAATTGAGAAAGTTATTGAAAACAAGTTCTCGAACTATGCTGAAAATGATACTGAGAATGTCGGTGGTGTTCATACCTTGGTTGATATCTTGAATTCGGCAAGTCGAAGCACGGAGAAGAACATTATTAATGACCTCGATGTTCGCCAACCTGAATTGGCTAGTGAAGTTAAAGCCAGTCTCTTCACCTTCGAAGATATTATCACGCTTGAAAAAATGGATGTTCAAAAAGTCTTGCGGGATGTCGATAATGATGTTCTTGTATTGGCCTTGAAGGGTACGACCGAGGATATCCAGAACTTTATCTTCGAAAATCTTTCGAGCCGCGCGGTTGAAAATCTTAAAGAAGAACTTGAATTTATGGGACCAACACGTTTGTCGGCAGTAGAAGAAGCACAGCAAACCATTGTTGGGGTTATTCGCAAATTAGATGAAGCCGGTGAGATTTATATTGGAAGAGGGGAGCAGGATGCAGTCATCAAGTAATAATCTGTTGAAGCAAACCAGTATTTCTAAAATTAAAAATCCAAAATCAATTGTTACAAAAGCAGTTGCTAAAACACACCCGAAAAAAAAGAAGTTGACGCCTGCAAATGCACCTAGTGCGAATGTTCTGAGTTCAGGCCAGCAAAAGAGTATGGAGATTATCAGACAAAAGATAATTGGCAGTGCTAAAGAAGAAGCAGTCAGAATTAAGGACGAAGCTTACCATCAGGCTAAAGAAGAAGGCTATCGTGATGGTTACCAAGAAGGCGAACTTGAAGGCGAAAAAGCCGCACAAGAACTGACGCAACAAGCTAAGAAAAATCTGGTGGAAACAGTAAATAGTACAAAACAATATATTGCGGCAGAACGAAACAAAATCATTTCATTTGCGATTGAAATGGCAGAGATATTGGTGAAACATGAGCTGGACAAGGATAGTGGGGAACTTTTGCCCTTGCTTGATCCGATTCTTTTCAAGCTGGAGAAACCGGATCAAGTCATTACGATCCATGCTAATCCACGCTACCACGAGGTATTGGTAAAGAAAATGGAAACAAAGAAAAAAGAGACAGCCAACTTGAGATATATTGTTTTAGATAATCTGAAACTGTCGCCTTATGAAGTAACGGTGGAGTCCACGGAATCATTTGAAACATTTGATCTTCAGGAAGAACTGCACAAATTCCTACAGCAAATACAAGAAACTGAGTGATTAATATGGAATTTAAACTAAATTTAGATGATTATCTCGAAAAGGCAAAAGAACATGAATTCTACACTTCATACGGTAAGGTCAGTGAAATTGTCGGATTGATCATTAAAGTTGAAGGCATGGATGTTTTCATGGGTGAGATCTGCAAGGTAATGATCAATGGCGGTAAAAAAGTCGCATTGACAGAAGTTGTGGGTTTTATCAAAGAAACAGTGCTGCTGATGCCGCTGGATGAACTTGAAGGAATTGGTCCCGGCTGTTTAGTCAAAGCAACAGGTAAAGTACTGACAGTCAAAGTTAGCGATGAATTACTTGGACACACTCTTGACGGGCTAGGAAGACCATTTGATCAGGAGGTCGATACTGCGAAGCTGATAGATTATCCAGTTATTCAGGATTCGCCGGATCCGTTTCAACGCAAAAAGATTGATGCAGTTCTAGGTACGGGAGTTAGAGCGATTGATGGTTTACTGACAGTCGGTGAAGGACAGCGAATAGGGGTCTTTGCCGGCAGCGGTGTTGGTAAAAGTACACTTTTGGGAATGATTGCCAAGTATTGTGAAGCGGATGTAATTGTTATTGGTCTGATCGGTGAGCGTGGCCGCGAGGTTAGAGAGTTCATTGAAAATGATCTGGGGCCTGAAGGATATCGCAAGTCAGTTGTTGTCTGCGCTACTTCTGATATGCCGCCGCTCGTGCGCTTAAAGGGGGCTCATGTTGCGACTGCAATTGCCGAGTACTATCGTGATCAAGGCAAAAAAGTGGTACTCATGATGGATTCGGTGACCCGATTCGCGATGGCACAGCGAGAAATAGGACTATCAACAGGGGAACCGCCAACAACGAAAGGGTACACCCCTTCAGTTTTTGCAGCACTTCCCAAGCTGCTTGAACGCAGCGGGACCTCTTATAAAGGTTCGATCACAGCATTTTATACGGTTTTGGTTGAGGGCGATGATATGAACGAGCCGATCGCTGATGCGGTTCGCGGTATTCTTGACGGACATATCATTCTTTCACGCAAAATAGCAGCACACAATCATTATCCGGCAATTGATGTTCAGAATAGTCTGAGCCGCTTAATGAAATCATTAGTTACCGAACAGCATTATCAGCATGCAAGTGAGCTGCGCGAGAACATGTCAGTCTATGCTGATTCGAAGGATCTGATCGATATTGGTGCTTATAAAGCAGGATCCAATGCAGTCATTGATTATGCCATTTCTTTGCATCATCCGATTGACGATTTCCTCTGCCAAAAGGTTGATGAGCATTCCACATATGAGCAGACATTAAGTCAACTAGACGGTTTGTTCAGTGATGTAACTTCACTTGAAGGGCAGCGCCAATAGTATATTGAGGGAGAGGATCAGCGATTAAACGTTTTGAATTTTCATTAGGGAATATTCTTGAGTACCGGAAGCAGAACGAACAGAACATCAAGCAGGGTTATACTGCACTTCGCCAAGAGTTAGCCAACAAAGAAAATGAAATGGAAAGATTAAGTACCGAGAAATTTAATCTGATGGATGTCGGAGAATTGACTGTTGGAAGAATGCAAGTTCAGCAACGGTATCTAATCGAATTGGATCGGCAGATTGGAGAAATAAAAACAGAGTCGTTGGAGTTGCAAAATAGGGTTGAAATGGCTCTTCAAGAAGTGGTTCAGGCACAAAAAGAACGTAAAGTACTTGAAAAACTTGAAGAAAAACAGCATTTGATATATCTCCAGGAAGTTAAGCATGAGGAGCAAAAGCAGCTTGATGAGATGGGAAATCGTTCTAAATTTGCTTTTTAATTTGAAAGGAGGTGAATAAATGCAAAAGATAAGTTCAAAAGATATTAATACTCCAGCATCAAACGCTGACAAAAAAGCGACTCCGGATATCAAGAATGCTGGGAACTTCAAAAAAATTTTAAAAAACTACAATACGAAAAAGACAGTTTCAACAGTCCAGGAACAGTTGTCCAACAAGAAAAAGGAAGAATTACCTGGAGAAGATATGACTGAAGAACAATCGGAAAATCTGGTAGAAAAAGATCAAGCCCAAGCAGATTCGGATAAATCTGTTACAACAAATGAAAAGAGCGGCGTGGACAAAGATAAAGGCCAAAATGAGAACAGTGCCGCTGGAAGCATATCTTTAACAGTGATACCAACAATATCGCAAGATACAACATCGACAAAAACAGTGCAGTCTGCAAGTGCGAAAAAAGTACCGGGAGAAAATACTGTAAAATCCAATGAACATTTAAATTTGGAGATTGACAAGCAAGCTCAAACGGTGCTTGCGGG
This sequence comes from Liquorilactobacillus uvarum DSM 19971, assembly GCF_001434935.1. Taxonomy (GTDB): domain Bacteria; phylum Bacillota; class Bacilli; order Lactobacillales; family Lactobacillaceae; genus Liquorilactobacillus; species Liquorilactobacillus uvarum. Next base: position 34,284 of record NZ_AZEG01000010.1, read on the forward strand.
TACTACTGATACTGATAAAACAGCGGTCGGTTCTTTTGAAGCTCAAGCAGAAGCAGCTGGTATAGAGATAAAAGCAACGGCTACCACTCAAAATACGGATGCTAAAGTAGCAGTTGTCCAGCAAATTGCTGAAATATCTGATAGAACACCGCAGCAACCTGAGGTTATCGCAGGTCAGACTAATGAAACAGCACAAGAAACAACACCGATTGGGGCAGCAACTGGCACTGAAAAGGATAAGAAAGTTGCAGAAGGTAAGCAGACAACAACGAAAACTGATTCGAGTATTGTGAAAACAGACACACCAATCTCTGAAAATGAACAAAAAATTGTATTAGATGTGCAGTCAAATGAGATAAAAGAAGCTAAAAAGAACTCAGATTCGAAAATTTCTGAAAATTTGATCAATGAAATTTCAGATAATAAGAGTACAAAAACGTCCAATTTTGAAGTTTCAGATAATACACAATATCCGGCAACTGATGTGCAAACGAAGGAAACAAATGCCGCTAAAAATAATTTGGCAGGTGATAATGATGAATCAGCAGTGGATATTACCCAAAAACCTGCTGAACTTTCTGTCAACACTCCAGTTTCTAAGTCTCCAGAAATCGTCAAGCAAATCGTTGTTGCACAATTTACTCCTGTTGAAGCGCAAAGTTCACTCGTTGCTGATTTACGGCCAACACTGCAAACACCAGTAACTGCAGCCGCGAATACGGCGGTAAAGAGCAGTAACTTATTAACTGCAGAACAAACTTCTGAGATAACACGTCCGATTGTGCAGAGTTTGAAAACGATGGCTACTGGATCAAACAAATCGATGACACTGCAGCTGTTACCTGAAAACCTTGGAAAGGTCAGAGTTTCTCTGAGTGTGACAGATCAACAGGTACGTTTAGAATTCAAAGTCCAGAGTGAACATACAAAGCAGTTGCTGGAGTCCATCTCAAACAAGCTGGAGCAGGTTTTGAAAAATCAAGATACAGGCGGTAATGTGGTTAATGCTAAAGAGGCTGCAGCGCCGGCTAATAATTTCGATTCGCTCCAGATGGATCTTTTGAATCAGCAGTCACCGCAAAGGCAATTCGAGCAACAGACGTCCAAACGGCATGCTAGAGGGGGTCTTTACCAGGCAAAAATGGAAACTCAAAAGGCAAAGAAAGATACGAAAGAAGAAAAAAGCAAAAATACAATCAGTATTTTAGCTTAACATGGGAGGCTGTATATATTGAATAACACAATATCTGATGCTGTTCCATCAATTGCTGATGCAACGGCTTATAATACCACTAAAAACTCTTCAGGTGTTTCAATGGAGTCTTTCCTTAAAATCATGGCCGCATCGATGAGCAATCCTTCAATGAGTGGTAGTGATTCGGGAAGCAGTGGCAGCGGAACTGACTATGTCTCACAGCTTGCACAGTTTACAACACTTGATCAGCTGAATGCGATGGGGAAAAACTTAACAAGCTCTGTTATGATCATGCAGCAGCAAGAAGCATTCAACCTTTTGGGAAAAAATGTAACGCTCAATGACGGTGGAAGCAATATCACAGGCAAGGTCGATAAAGTACGCTTTGAAAATGGATATGCAACTTTGGTCGTAAACAACAAGGAATACAGCATGAGTACATTGAATGAGGTTGGGTGATTCAATCGATGTCAATGGAGATTTCGCGGGTCCATGATCCGGCGCTGACAGCACAGAATATCGTTTCGCAAAAAAAAGAACAAAATGCGGCACTTTTTTCAAAAGTATTGGATGAAAAAAAGCAAAGCGTCAAACTTTCAAATCATGCGCGCAAACGATTAACAGCACGGGATCTGCACCTTCATAATGATGATTATCAACAAATTTCAAATGCACTGACTGAATTGGAACAAAAAGGCAGTAAGGAATCCTTGCTGCTATATAAAGACATGGGCTTGATTGCTAACATTCATAACCGTACGATCATCACGGCAATGAATATGCAGGAAATCAACACAGTAACCAACATAGATAGTACGAAATTTATAAAATAAATAGCTGGACTGAAAAGGGGCTATAGCATTTTCAGAATGACAGAAGAAAATGCGACAAATTAATTTAGGGGGAAATAATAATGTTAAGATCACTTTACTCAGGTGTTAGTGGAATGAAGAACTTGCAGACAAAAATGGATGTTGTATCAAATAACATTGCGAACGTAAATACAACAGGTTACAAATCAAGTCGTGTATCCTTTCAAGATATGGTGAGCCAAACGATGTCGAATGCAACTGCACCTACTGGCAATGGTGGTGGTATCAATGGAAAACAGATCGGCTTAGGGGTTCAGACTGGTTCGGTCGATACTTCCACGGGCGCAGGCGCACCGCAATCAACAGGAAATCCGACTGACCTATATATCGGTGGTGAGGGTTACTTTGTGGTTCAAAACTCTGATAACGGCACTTATTACACAAGAGATGGCTCTTTTAAACTCGATGCTGACGGAACACTTGTTAACTCAGGCGGTTTGAAAGTAATGGGGTACGCAACTTCTGGTGGTGCACAAGTTGAAGGTGGGACACCAACTTACAGTGAAACGGGTACACCGATTACGATTGCTTCTCAAATCGGAGGACAAAATTACAGTAATAACTCATTAGCGGTCGATGAGAATGGAACTGTCACTGCTAAATACGGCAGTCAAACCTATGTGATTGGAAAGGTTGAATTGGCAACGTTCTTTAATCCAGGAGGCTTGCAAAAAGTGGGTGGAAACAATTATGCAGCAACAGCTAATTCAGGCAACGCGGTTCTTGGACAAGCAGGCGAAAATGGCAGTGGAAACATTCAATCCGGCAAACTTGAAATGTCAAACGTTGATCTTTCAAATGAATTTACAGAAATGATCATTGCAAATCGTGCTTATCAAGCCAATGCAAGAAGCATTACAACATCAGATGAAATGCTGCAGGAATTAATTAATTTGAAGAGATAATCGGGCGGTTCTAAATAACAATTTATAAAAAGGGTGGATGTATATGATTGCCTTGGTTTCAATGAATGGTAACTCGTTTTACCTGAATCCTGATTTAATTTACCGTATTGAAGAAACACCTGACACGGTAGTGATCCTGACTGATGGCAAGACCTTGATCGTCAAGCAATCCGCAGAGGAGATTGTTGATCTGATTATCGAGTATCGGCAAAAAATCTTTCAAAAGCTCCCGAAAGATGAAAGAAAATAAGAGATAGAGTTGGTGAATTATGGCAAAGGAAAATGAAGAAACAGAAGGTCGCAAAAAAAGCGGACTCAAGTGGATTGTTATTCTCCCACTGATTTTGATTATTGCTGTAGGAGGCGGAATTGGCGGAACGATTCTAACTTCGAAGTTTCTTTCGAATGAGAAAACTGAAGCCGCCAAACAAAGTAGCAATACTGCGAAAATTTCCAGCAAACAAGTTATCGTTCCAGTAAAGAAATTCCTAGTGAATTTGGCGAATGATGGATCAGGGAGTGATAAGTATGCTCGAGTATCGCTTTCACTTTTAGTGGCAAATTCAGATAACAGTAAAAGTGTTAAAAAAAATACAGCAGTTGTTCGTGATAGCGTGATTAATGTTTTACGTCAGAAAAAAGCAGCAGATATCTTAAATTCTGCTGATAGTATTCCGAATTTAAAGACCGAGTTGAAGGATAATATCAATCGTGCTTATGGACAACAAATTGTTCAAGAAGTGTTTGTGACAGACCTGGTTGTGCAGTAAAGAAAGGGGGGCTGGCTAATGGATATCTTTTTTTCACTTATCAAAATAAGTGTGTTTTTGCTGATTATTATTTATTTAATCAACGTTTCACTTAAATACTTGAATAAATATACTAATCAAACCAACAGCACGTTTCGAATTTTGCGGAAAATTGCTGTTAGCAAGACCTCCTCAATCGGAATAATTCAAATTATTGACAAATATTATGTTATGAGCTTTTCAGAACAGAAAAATGAGATTTTGAAAGAACTAACCGAGGAGGAAGCGGGGAAATTTCTTGCCTCAATCGAACAAGTCTCAAGGAGCAAGAATGCACCTGAATTTTCAGATATTTTGCGGAAAGTCACTAAAAAGTTGTCAAATAAAAAAGGAAGTAGCAAATGAGAAAGAAAACAGCAACGCTGGTTGCAGCAGGAGCAGCTGCCTGGGGGTACTTTATTTTAACCCCTGTCGATGTTTTAGCAATCAGTACAAATGATGTTACATCGACTGTTAACAATTTATTATCCAGTGGAAATGGCTCAAACCAGATCATTAATACCTTTTTGCTGCTTACCCTTTTATCAGTTGCGCCGATCTTACTGGTTATGACGACTTCTTTTACACGTATCATTATGGTTTTATCGTTTGCTCGCAGCGCCTTGGGGACACAGCAAAATCCACCTAACCAGGTCTTGATAGGGTTAGCGTTGTTTTTAACATTCTTCACGATGCGGCCCGTTTATACGGACATCTATAAAGATGCGATTGTTCCATACAACAAACAGGAAATATCTCAAAAGCAGGTTTTTAATCGCTCTGAGGTGCGTATGAAGGGATTTATGTATAAACAAACAAGAAACAAAGATATCCAGTTATTTTTAGATGCATCCAAAGATAAGCATCACTACAAGTCATACAAAAAGATTCCAATGACTGTGATGACTCCTGCTTTTATTATCAGCGAATTACGGACTGCGTTCAGCATTGGGTTCCTGTTATTCATCCCCTTTTTGATAATTGATATGGTTGTTTCAAGTATCTTGATGTCGATGGGGATGGTTATGCTGTCGCCAGTCATGATAGCATTGCCGTTTAAAATTTTGCTGTTTGTAATGGTCGACGGCTGGTATCTGTTAGTTGAGTCGCTTATTCGAAGTTTTTACTAGGAAGTAGGAACGTGATTTATGACAGTTGAGATGGTTTTAAACGTAGTACGGGATGCATTTATTCGGATTATTTTAATCGCAGGGCCAGCTGTTTTAGTAGGAATGATTGTCGGATTCGTGATCAGTATCTTCCAGGCAACGACCCAGATTCAAGAACAGACACTGAGTTTTGTGCCTAAGTTGATCGCAATTTTTGTTACGTTGATTCTAGCAGGAAACTTTATGCTGAATATTCTGCTTGAGTTTACAAAGTCAATTTTCAAAATGATTTCTTCATTATAATGAAGAATTATAAATAAATGAGGTGAAAAAAGATGGCCCAAGTTCAGATGGGAGCATTGATTCTTTGCCGTATCATGTCATTTCTCGTCATTGGGCCGGTTTTTTCACAACGTGATTTCCCGAATATGGCAAAACTGGTTGTTGGTTTCAGCCTGGTAATTGCGGCATTTCCAGCTGTCGGCAGTTACAAGGAAGTCTCAATGATTTTATTCTCGTTGGCAGCGGTCAAGGAAATTTTGTTTGGGCTCGCGATGGGATATTTGAGTCAATTGGTTTTTAATGCGGTAATGATGGCGGGACAGATGATTGATTTTCAAGTGGGTTTCTCAATGGCGCAAGCTTATGATTCGACGATGCAGATGATGACATCTCAATTCGGGAAATTATACTATTGGCTTGCTCTATGTGCGTTCTTTATGCTGAATCTACATCAGCAGATGATTTTTGGAATTTTGGAATCTTTCAGGATTGTTCCCCTAGGGGCAATTGTACTTAAAGGTTTTACAGTTGATGGAATTGTTAAATTATTTGCACAAACAGTCGAAATGTCTTTGAGTTTGGCAGCACCGCTGGTCGTTTCAGTTCTTGTAATCGATCTTGTTTTAGGGATTATTTCGAGATCAATTCCGCAGATCAATGTCTTAATGTTAAGTTTATCGGTCAAGACAGCAGTTGCATTGATTATTTTTCTGCTGCTTTTGCCGAATTTGATGAGCTTTTTAGGCACGCATTTAGCTGAATCAATTTCCGACATGATGGAGTTTGTCAGGTCTGTCCAACAAGCGAGGTAAAAGATTGATATGGGAGATAAAGATGGTAAAACAGAACGCCCGACTGCCAAGCGTTTAAAAGACGCGCGCAAACGAGGCGAGGTTCCAAAAAGCCAGGAATTGAATGCAGCGTTGGCTTTATTGGTTTTCGCAGTCATTATGGTACCATCTTGGGAATTTGTCCTCAATCATTTTATGCCTTATATGGTCCAGATGATTCAACAGGTTGGAAGATTTAAGGTCGAGTATCGAGATCTTTCCAAGGTCGGGATTCAGGCAGTTTTGATGATCTTTTTATTGTGTGCACCTTTTATGGTTCTCAGTATGGCAGTTGGATACTTAGCCAATCTTTTTCAGGTTGGCCTGCTGTTTACATCAAAACCGATAAAGCCAGATTTTAAGAAGATCAACCCACTGAACGGGTTTAAGCAGATGTTTGGATTACGAGCAATCTTTAATATGTCTAAAACACTTGCCAAGTTTGGAATAATTGCGTATCTCTGCTATCAGAAATTTATTCAAACGATTCCTATCTTGATTAATCTCAGCTCAGTTGGCACGGGCAAGATCCTCCTTTTTGTTTTGGATTTCGCCAAAGACTTGTCTTTAAAAATTGCATTGGTGCTGCTGGCCCTGTCATTGGCTGATTATATGTACCAACGCTATACGCATATTAAGAGTTTGCGAATGACAAAACAGGAAATTAAAGAAGAATTCAAGCAAATGGAAGGCGATCCTAAGGTCAAGTCTCAACGAAAAGCCAAGTATCAGGAAATGGTGCGCAATGCGGTCGCAAATGTAAAAAAAGCAACAGTTTTGATTACTAATCCAACGCATTTTGCTTTAGCAATCAGATATGATCCTGAAAAGGATGAAGTCCCGATTCTACTGGCCAAGGGGGCTGATCAGTTGGCTCAGCGAATGAAGGCAGAAGCACGCAAAGAGCACATACCGATGATTGAGAATCGACCACTGGCACATGCATTATACAAAAAAGTTGAACCAGGACAGTTTGTTCCAGTTGATATGTATGAATCTGTTGCGGAGATTATTGCACTAGTCTATCGCTTAGAAGAAGAAAGCAAAAATAAAATTTGATCGTTCGATTATAAGGAGGAACTGAGTGAATGCAAAAGGCAGTCAAAAAGAAAAAACGCGGCAGAAAACTAAATTATGCTGATGTACTCGTCTCATTTTTAGTTGTGGGAATTATTGGTTTGATTATTATTCCTTTGCCGGCACCTATTTTAGATGTCTTGATTGTTATCAATTTAACGGTGGCAATGAATATCTTATTGATAACTTTATTCACAAAGTCAGTTCTGGAATTTACAACGTTTCCAACTCTACTGCTGATTACCACGATGTTTAAATTGGGATTGAATATGTCATCAACACGTCTGATTTTAACTAACGGAAATGGCGGAAATGTAATTGATGCTTTTGCCAATGTTGTGGCCGGCAGCAACTATATCGTCGGAATTATTTTGTTCGTGATTATTATGGTTGTTCAATTAGTTGTTGTGACAAATGGTGCGGGAAGAGTTTCTGAAGTATCAGCTAGATTTACATTGGATGCAATGCCTGGTAAACAGATGGCAATTGATTCAGATCTTAATTCAGGTCTAATCAATGAAGAAGATGCAAGGAAACGGCGCAAGGATTTGCAGCGTGAGGCCGATTTTTATGGCTCAATGGATGGAGCCAGCAAATTTGTTAAGGGCGATGCAATCGCGGGAATTCTGGTCACTCTGATTAATTTAATTGGCGGAGCAATTATTTTCTCTGTTAAGGGAGATATGTCTGTCACAGAGGCATTGTCGCAGTTTGGAAAATTAGCAATTGGTGATGGTCTTGTAAGTGCTATTCCTTCTTTGCTTATTTCAATTGCATCCGGGGTTATTGTAACGCGTTCTGACAATAATAGTTCTTTTGGCTTGGATATTGCGCGTGATGTTGTACGGTACCCACAATTGTTCAGAATTGTCGGCGTTATTTTGATGGTGCTGTCGGTTATTCCCGGTTTTCCATTTATCCCATTTATGCTGATTGGAATATTGATGTTTGGGGCTAGCATGCTTGTCAAACAGCGGGAAGAAAAAGCTGTTATGCAACGCAAAAAAGAAGAACAAACGCTAGCGCTTCAGCGTAAAAAAGAGACACAAGATGAAGAAGAATCGGTTTCATCATTTCAAGTTGAACCAATTGCGATCGAGATTGGGTATGGTCTGATTCCAATCGTCGATAGTTCGGTTGACAACAGCTTAATGAGCAGAATTGTTTCAATTCGAAAGCAGACTGCTCGTGAATTAGGAATATTAGTGAATCCAGTACGTATTCGCGACAATCTTTACCTTGAATCCAATGATTATTCGATCAAGATTCGTGGCAATGAAGTCGGAAAAGGCGACATTTATCCAGATAAGTTTATGATTATTAGTCCTAATGATGAGCCCTTTCCATTTAAGGGGATTCCAACTAAAGAACCTGCTTTCAATCTGGATGCAATGTGGATTGATGAAAAAGACAAAGAAGCAGCTGATCTGCAAGGCTTTACGATCATTGAGCCATTAACAGTGATCGCTACGCATTTAAAAGAGATCATTTATGCCCATGCACCTGAATTGTTAGGTCGTCAAGAGGTCAAAAAACTGCTTGAAGGAATTAAGGATCAATATAACGTGGTGATCGATGAATTGATTCCCGACATTTTACGGCTGGGAGAAGTTGAAAAAGTGTTGCAAAACTTGCTTGAGGAAAAGATTCCGATCAACGATCTTGCAACTATTTTGGAAACCTTGGCTGATTATGGTGTCGTAACAAAAGATACAGAAGTTTTGACAGAATACGTCAGACAGGCACTTAAACGAACGATTGCGAACAAATATTCGGATGAGAATAATCAGTTGAACGTTGTGACGGTTCATCCTAAAGTTGAGGAACTTATCATGCAAAGCATTCAAAAAACGGCAACGGGCTCATATCCTGTTTTGAAACCTGAATCTGTTAATAGGATATTAAGTGCTCTTGGGAAAATTCAACAGGACATGATGGTCAAAGATATATCATTTGTTGTTCTAACATCACCTAAAATCAGACTGGCTTTTCGAAAATTAATTTCATTCAATTATCCTAACATGGCAGTTCTTTCATTGAATGAAATTCCAAATGAAATTGCGATCGAAACAGTCGGAAATATCAATATTTAATGGGTAGTATCGTCGCGTAGAAACTCTAAGCGTGAAAGGGGATGTTTTTGTGTACGAAACAAGTATAGAAGATGAAGTCTTAAAATACCTGCCGCTGGTTGAGCGTGTGGCTAATCGAATATCAATTAAAAGTACTGAATATGAATATGGAGATCTGTATAACATTGGAGTAATCGGCTTGATGGATGCATTAAGAAAGTTTGATGCAACTAAAAAGGTTCCTTTTGAAAGTTATGCAACGATTCGTATCAAAGGTGCAATTATCGATGAAATTCGAAAACATTCAAAAATTTCACGCTATAAAATGACGATCGTTAATCAGTTTTATAAAGCAAAACAGGAATTGGAACAAAAATTCAAGCGCGAAGTTACAGATAGAGAGATCTGCAAAGAGATGAATATTGATGCCGGCCAATTGGGAAACATCTACGATAGCATTCATTATCTAGCAAGTATTTCTCTTGAAGATACACTTTTTTCACATGCAGATGAAGGAATCTCACTGCAAGATATGATTCAAGACAAACTGGCTCAAAATGGTGAGGAGACCCTTTTAAAAGAAGAACGCAAAAAAGCACTGATAAGCAGCATAAAAAAATTATCAGAACGTGAACAGCTTGTTTTGAGTTTATATTACGAAGAAGAAGCTACATTAAAGGAAATTGCGGCTGTTTTGGATATTTCGATAGCCCGTGTCTCGCAGATCCATGGGAAAATCATAATCAAATTAAAGAATCTTATTAGGGAGGAATTATCATGATACGTGCGCTTGATACGCTTCGAAAAAGTGTGGATATACTGCAAAAGCGGCAGGAAACTGTTAGCGGTAATATCGCAAACGTTAATACAACGGGGTATCGTGCCAAACATCTTTTTCAAAGTACTTTAAAAGAAGTTCAACTACACAATTATCAAGGTGGTTCGAATGCAAACCAAAGAACTGAAATCGGTGGTTTCACATTTGGTAATCAGTTAGACGGTTCGTATCTTGATGATACCAAAGGCGCGCTGAAGCAAACTGGAAGGGCAACGGATTTTGCAATTTCAAATGATGGCTATTTCACGGTTAGGATGCCTAGCGGACAGGAAGCTTATACCAGAAATGGTAATTTTAATCTTAATGAACAGAATCAGTATGTTACGCAGGAAGGCTATACAGTGCTAAACACTGCCGGACAGCCGGCAACAGCGGAAAATGATAATTTTCGTATCACTACTTTTGACGACCAGCAGGGGTTACAAGATGTTGGAAATACATATTTTACAAGTAATGTTCAAGGTCGAACAGTCCAAGACGCAGATGTGCATCAGGGCTATCTGGAACAATCCAACGTTTCAACTGCTGATGAAATGGTTTCTCTGATTCAAACAGGCCGCGAATTTGAAGCTAATCAGAAGATCCTTAATTCCAACAATGAAACGTTGAATAAGGCAGTGAACGAATTAGGAAAGATATGAAGATGAGGTTAGAGCAATGAATATGAATAGTCTTTTATCAATCAATAAGTCCGGTTTGAATGGATTGCAAAAAAGTATGGATGTCGTCTCGAACAATATTGCTAATGTTAATACAGTAGGCTATAAGAGTCGCGATACCAGTTTTCAAGAACTTTTGAATAATCAAACGACTGCTCAGGAAGTTTCGTTGAGTCCCCAAGCAACAAATACTGCTTTAAATGAAGGCTTGGAAGTCAATCAAGAAAATATCAACTTTGCTCAGGGAAGTCTTCAAAATACTGATTCGCCATATGATATGGCGATCGAAGGACAAGGTTTCTTTGGAGTTTATGATCAGAACAACAATCTGCTGCTGACTAGAGATGGCGACTTTCATCGTAATGGCAACGGCGAACTTGTTAATCAGCAAGGCTATCGTTTGTCGATTGATTCATCTGTGCCTCAAAATAGTTGGCCTAAAGGAAACGTCAGAATTGATTCTAATGGAAGTGTCAATGTTCAAGATGGCGAACGGACTGTTCAAGTCGGAAGAATCCCTCTTTACAGCCCCAACAACACGAATGATTTGCAGTCCATAGGCAATAATCTTTATCGCGTTGCCAATGGAGCACAATTGAATACGGCATTCAATGGCGGGTTAGGGAGTATTCAACAGTACCATTTGGAGAACTCAACCGTCGATCTATCTGATTCGATGAGTAATATGATAATTACGCAGCGTGCATATGGATTGAATGCGAAAGCGGTACAGGCAACCGATGATATGCTGAGCGTCGTTAATAAATTCTCTGAATAATTAATGGAGGAATAAATTGATCAGTTTAAAAAATGTCAATAAACAATATAGCGAGCGCGTCAAAGCTTTGATTGATATTTCTTTCAGTGTGAAGCAAGGGGAGTTTGTTTACCTCGTTGGTCCCAGCGGAGCAGGTAAGTCAACTTTGCTGAAGTTATTAACGCGTGAGGAAATGATGACAAGCGGTTCAATCAAGATGGGGAATATGCAGGTTGAAAAAATTGCATTGAATAAACTGTATTTGCTGCGCCGTCAAATTGGAATCGTTATGCAAAAAGATCTCTTTATTCCATACTATTCAGCTTTTGAAAACATCACATATTGTTTGGAGGCACTGGGAGTAATGGGGCCTTTAAAAGAAGAAAGAGGATTGGAAGTTCTTGAATTAGTGGGTATGGCTGCATACAAAGACAAAATGCTGCAAGAACTTTCGATCGGACAACAGAAAAAAATTGCAATTGCCCGTGCAATTGTGAATAACCCCTTTGTGCTGATCGCTGATGAACCGACCGCTAATTTGGACACAAAGTCGTCTGCCGAAATCATGAAACTGTTTTTCCGTTTGAATCAAAGAGGGACAACAGTAATAATGGCAACACACGACAGTACAATGGTCAATTCGATTAGAAAGCGTGTCCTTGAGTTACAAGGGGGCCGTTTGATCCGTGATGATCACGATGGTGGGTACACAAGTTATGCTGATCCGAAAGATATTTATGTCTGGTGAGAGTTGATGCTTAAAATTTTATGCGAAATTGCCGATAGTGAAAGTAAGGGATTGCTATTATCAAATTCAAAAAAGGAGAGCGGAATTTACAAAGAAAAATTGAATAGCATCTTTGAATTTTAAATACTTTAATTAAGTATGTCTATTGGAAGGGGTATAACCATGGGTAAAAAAGTTTTGAACTTTATTAAGAAATTAAAGCTGCGTCCACTGATCCCAGCGGGGGTGACAGCATTGATTCTGATTGCATGTTACTTTTTCATTGTTAGGGGAACAGGCGATGCGCAAGCGGCAAATAATTTTATTGTTTTTGGAGTAATAGTTGTAGTTATCTATGCAATAGCAAGTGAAGTACTTACATTGATAGCAAATGGTGCATTTTATACTGAGATGAAGAATCTGCAAAAAATACTTGATGCAGTTAGCTCAGGAGATATGTCGCAATTGGACAAATTCAGATCCAGCAACAATGATAATCCGATTATCGCTAAGGTCAAGGACGGTTTTCATGGTGTTATCAATGCATTTGTTGCAATGATTATCGGGATTAAAGAAGAAAGCGGACATATGAACGATATTGCAGGAACATTGGCAACGATGTCCAAAAAATCTTCAACAGCAATTGAAAATATTCGTTCAACGATGAACAGCATCGCGGATGCATCCACTTCACAAACGACGGAAGCTGAACAAACTGCGAGTGATATGCAGAAGCTGGCATCCAACATTGAGGAGATTCATAAAGAAGTTGGCCGAATGAGCGGTTATGCCGAGAAGGCTCAAGAAAGCAACACTAAAAACACAGATATGATGGTTCATGTTTCAGAGAGCTGGGAACAGGAAAGAAACGGCCAATCTGAGATAGTTGAAGAAATGGATAATATGAACAAAGATATTCAGAATATCGGCAATATCGTTCAATTAATAAATGATATCTCAGAACAAACAAATTTATTGGCACTTAATGCCTCAATTGAAGCTGCCCGTGCGGGTGAAGCAGGCCGCGGTTTTGCAATTGTCGCTGAAGAAGTACGAACTTTAGCTGAAGAAAGTGGAAAGTCTGCTAAAAATATTCGCGATATTATTGAAGTTATCAGAGGCAAGTCAGAACATATGACTACTGCTTTGAACGACTCATATACCAGTGGCGAGAAGCAGACTGAGAATGTCAATAAGGCAATTGATTCTACCAAAGAGATTTCTGGAATGGTTGAAAAATTTGTTGAAAGCATCCAAGCTATCGAGAAGCATATCGTCGGTGTAGTTGAAGAAAAGGATACTGTCACACAATCAGTTGAGAATATTACTTCGGCTATTTCTGAAACCTCTGCTGGAACACAGGAAGCAACTGCAAATGTTGAGGAATTCTATAACATCGTTAAGAAGTTTGAGTCGTCTGTCAAAGATATCGAAGATATTGCTAGCGTTCTGAAATTCCAGGTTGACAGTTTCAAAGTTTGATCGTTTTAAAAGTGATTTAAAATTACATTTTCAAGGAAAGGATTGGCGCTAATGGAACAATATGTGGTATTCAAAAGTCATAAACAGCTGTTTGCAATGCCGGTCAAAGCTGTTACACGTGTGATCGAAGCTAGCAATTTTATCACTTTACCTGAAGTGGCAGACTATATTTTGGGCGTATATGAGTATCAGGACCATATGATCCCCATTGTAGATTTGCGGAGAAAGCTCTTCGGGCAATACACTGAATCCTCTGATGATAATAAGGTGATTCTATGTGACTGGAAAGAAAATTCGTTAGGTATTTTTGTTGAAAATATTCTAGGAATTTCTTATTTGGAAGAAACAAATTATGAAAAAGAACTAGCGAAAGCTGATTTAAAACGCGGCTATATTGACAAATTTTTGAAACTTGAAGACAAAGTTGTGATTTCAATTAGATTAGATTATCTTTTTGATAATCGGCAGGAGTCAGAATTGTTAGCAACAGTTGATCAATTAAATGCTGATAAAGGTAATGCTAGTGATGGAACTGATTCAGAATGAAGTCAGAGTAGGCATCGCAGACTATAAGATAGCTCAAACACCGTCTAAGCTGATAACAGTCGGACTAGGTTCATGTATTGGAACTATTATCTATGATGAGCAGGCTGGAATTGCAGGGTTGAGTCATATTATGCTGCCTGATAGCCACCCGTTTGCAAAAAAGCAGGCATTGAACACTGCAAAATTCGCCGATCTTGCACTTCCAGAGATGGTAGGCAAACTTAAGCAAAAGGCACCGCGTGCGCGCTTTAAGGCTAAAATTGTCGGAGGGGCTAATATGTTTGGTTTCAATGCTCTCTCTAAGACAGGCAATATTGGTCAACGAAATATTGAAGCAGTAGAAGAAATGCTAGAAGAGTTAAGGATACCGCTCATTGCGAGCCATGTGGGAGGAAATAGCGGACGAACAATGATCGTTGATTTAAAGAATTTTGAGACGATGGTTCGTATTGTACACCACGATGCAGTATATATATGAAGGAGCTATTGGGGAGAATGAATATTTTAGTAGTTGATGACTCTGCTTTTATGCGCAAAATCATTGTTGACTTGCTTAAGGATATGCCTGGAATTGAGGTTGCTGGTACTGCACGCAACGGAAAACAAGCGCTGGAAGCTCTCAGTTCTCAGAAAATCGATCTAGTGCTGATGGATGTTGAAATGCCGGTAATGGGCGGGCTAGAAGCGTTAAAGAATATAAAAGAAACAATGAACACTCCAGTCATCATGTTGAGTTCGCTGACTAACAAAGAAGTTACGATCGAAGCCTTAGCACTAGGGGCGAATGATTTTGTTGAAAAACCAGTTAATTTAATGGCTATTCAGGATGAATGGATTCTTGATTTCCATATGAAAATCAAGAGCGTGGGATCTAAGGGCAAGCCGTTTGTAAAGATGGATGCAGCCAGTGTAAAGGCAGTTTCAAGTAGGAATGCTGAAACTGGGGAAAAAATTGCAAGCAGTCAATTGGCAACGCATATCAGAGCACTGGTGATTGGAGCGTCGACCGGTGGGCCACGAGCGTTATTAACTATTATTCGTTCTCTTCCAGTTGCGACAAAAGTACCGATTTTTATTGTACAGCATATGCCAAAGGGGTTTACGAGTTCTTTTGCACAAAGAATGAACCAAGAGACAAACATTTCAGTATGTGAAGCAGAAGATGGAATGATAATCGATCGAAAGGTTTATCTTTGTCCAGGTGATTACCACATGACCCTTAAAGATGGCAAGATAAGACTGAATCAAAAGCCCAAACTGCATGGAACTCGTCCAGCGGTTGATTATCTTTTTACATCTGCAGCACAAATTTACCGCAGAAATCTAGTTGCGGTTTTGCTGACAGGAATGGGCAAGGATGGAACGGTTGGAATGCGTGATATACAGGAAAACGGTGGTTATACAATTGCTCAAAATAAAGAAACCTGTGTTGTTTTCGGGATGCCGAGGAATGCAGTTGAAAACCATGTTGTAAATGAGGTTCTTGATTTGGATTCGATCGGACGCAAAATTAGGCAGATAGTTGGGTGACAAAATGAAATTGAATTTCGAGTTTTTTAATGATTGGGTGCAGCACAGACTGGGTATTCGGCTTGAGGCATACAAAGAAAGACAGATGCAACGCAGAATATCCAACATTATGGAATCAGCGGGAGCTTCTTCGCTTGAGCAATATGCCAAGATCTTGGAAGCTGACAGTGTTGCGCGTCACGCTTTTGTTGAACATTTGACGATTAATGTTACTGAGTTTTATCGCAATAAAAGTATTTTTGATATGTTTGAACAGAGATTGATGGCGCAGATTGTTCCTAAGTTTGAACGTCCAAAGATATGGAGTGCGGCGTGCTCGATTGGTGCTGAGCCTTATACCTTAGCAATGATTTTGGCTAAGAATAACATTACTTCGGGCAGAATTGTTGCGACTGATATTGATGATGAAATATTGAAAAAGGCAAAAGCCGGTCTTTATCAAAGCACTGAGGTCAAGAATGTTGCAGCAACCGATTTGGAGAGGTATTTCAACAAAACGGCCGAGGGCAAGTATCAAGTTAGCACGACTTTAAAAAATAAAATTACGTTTAAAAAACACGACCTTTTGAAAGATCGATATGAAGACAACTGCCATGTGGTAGTTTGCCGCAATGTTACGATTTATTTTAAACCTGATGCTCGTGATGAAGTTTATCGCAAGTTGAGTGAGTCACTGGTTCAAGGTGGAATTTTGTTCACTGGAGCAACTGAAACGATCAGTCTTGCGGATCAGATTGGACTAAAAAAAATAGATTCGTTTATTTATCAAAAGATTTAATGAGTAGGAAAGGAGTTGAAATTAATGGATGATAACAGCGTTTATCGCAGTTTGTTTTTTGAAGAAAGTGACGATAATCTTCAACAATTAAATGACAATGTTTTAGAACTAGAGAGCGAACCGGATAATATGGATCTTGTCAACGAAATCTTTCGTGCGGCCCATACACTAAAGGGTATGTCTGCAACAATGGGTTATGATGTGATGACAAAGTTGACGCATAAGATGGAAAATCTGTTTGATTTCTTTAAATCTGGCAAGCTTAAGGTAAATAGTGATTATATTTCGCTGATCTTTCGCTGCTTAGACCGTTTATCTCAATTAGTGGAGGATCTGCGTGATGAAAAGGAACTGAGTCAGGATCAGATCAGTGACTTGCTAGAAGAGCTTGAAAAGGTTGAGGAAAGCGTCAATGGGAGTGATCAGGTTGCAAAGACTCCAGAAGAAGAACAGGATACTGGCGCATTGACGAATGTTTTTGAACATTTGGAAGAAGCTGATCTGGACGTTATTCATCAAGCAATTACAGGTGACTATAAAGCCTATAGCATTGCGATAAGAATTGATAAGGAATCATTACTTAAAGGACCGCGGGTCTTCTTAATTATGGAGAAGCTTGAGCAAGAGGGTGACGTTCTCCATACTGAACCAAGTGTCGATATTCTTGAAGATGGCGACTTTGACACTGATTTCAGACTTGTTTACTTGACTAGAGATGATCTAGATATGGTCAAGCACAACGTTGAGAGCAACAGTGAAATCGATGAAATGATTGTTGAACCATTTGATGAAGAAAAACAAAAAAATGCTGAAAAGCAGCAGGTAAAAGCACCAAAAATAGAAAAAAAAGCGAAAGTACAGCAGAAAAAAGCACCTGCAAAAGCTGCTCCAAAAACTAAGTCTAAGCCACAAAAAAGTAGTAAGCCTTCAGCTGCGCATCAGCATGCTAATGCGCGCAATCAATCCATCAGAGTCGACTTAACAAGGCTGGATCGCTTTTTGAATCTGGTATCAGAATTAGTTGTTTACCGCAATCAGCTGGATGATGCCAGCACACGCAATAATGCTGATGCAATGCGGGATGCGTTGGAACAAGTCTCACGGCTGACTTCAGAATTGCAGGACCTTGTGCTGAAGATCAGGATGCAGCAAGTTAGTGTTGTCTTCAGTCGTTTTCCACGCATGGTGCGTGACCTTGCAAACGAATTGAACAAAGAAATGGAATTGGTGGTTGAAGGGGAAGAAACTGAACTGGATAAAACTGTTGTTTCTGAGCTTAGTGAACCATTGATTCATTTGCTGCGCAACTCGTCTGATCATGGGATTGAAGCACCTGATATCCGTGAAAAAGAAGGTAAGGATCGCAAAGGAACAATCAAACTGTCAGCTTACCAAGAAGGAAATCGGGTCATTATTACACTCGAGGATGATGGTAAGGGCCTTGATCCAGCTGTTATTAAGGAAAGCGCTGAAAGCAAGGGAATCAGTACTGAAGGAATGTCTGATGATGAAATCAAAAAATTGATCTTCCATCCCGGCTTCTCAACAGCTAAAGAGATTACGAATATTTCTGGCCGCGGTGTTGGTCTTGACGCAGTGCAAGCAAAAATCAGCGAACTTGGTGGCTCACTTGAAATGAAGAGCGAGCTCCATGTAGGAACTAAGTTCATTATCAAGCTTCCACTGACCTTGTCGATTATCCAGGCCTTGATGGTCAGAATTGGCAATGAAAGTTTCGCAGTTCCATTAGATGTAGTTGAAAGAGTTGTCATGCTTAAAGAAGACGAGATTGTCAAGACAACTAATCAAGAGGTCTATCGTTTTCAAAATGGCTTGATTCCAATTATTCGAACAGACGAACTGTTACAGATTGAACCCGATCCTAACAAGAAAAAATTTGCAATCATTGTTAAGATTGATCAGAAATATTATGGCATCTTGGCCGATGAGCTGATTGGGCAGCAGGAAATTGTTATTAAAAAGATTGATCCAATGCTGCAGAAGATCAACAAGTATCAAGGAGCAACGATTTTCGGTAACGGGTCGATTGCCTTGATCCTAGATGTCAATGCTATCTGCAATGAGAAAAAAGGTACTGAATGATGGCATACTCAGAGTTGGAATTAGACGGTCTGAAAGAAGTTATCAATATTGGTGGCGGGCATGCCGCAACTAGTATTTCTAAATTAGTTAATCAGAAAATCGATATGCATGTTCCAGAAATTAGCATTTTAAGTTATCATGAATTGTACGAACAGGTAATCGCCGATGACGTTGAGGTCCATGCAGTAGTCAGCAGTATTGTTGGAGATTACAACGGAATGATCTTATTTGTTGTTTCAGATGACTCGGCAGATAAGTTGTCTGAACTGATGCTTGGAACTAAGACTGATGATATCAATGTCAAGATGTCAGCAGTCAGCGAGTTGACGAATATTATTTCGAACTCTTTCTTGGGTGCTATCGGGAATTTATTAAATGTCCAATTAGTATCTGCATTACCAGTGATTCAAGACGATTATTTTGGTGCGGTCATCAGCAGCGTCTATATGGCCCTTGATCAGTATGATGACCACATCATGGTGATCAGAAACGAATTTACTTATTCTGAAGAAAAACTAGATGCGTCGTTATTTTTTATTCCAGAAACGGGCGTATTAGAACAAATACTAAAATCTTTAGGAATCTGAGAGGAGCAAATATTTTGGGGAAAAAAGTTTTGATCGTAGATGACGCGGTATTCATGCGTATGAAGTTAAAAGATATTTTAAGTAAAAATGGATATGAGGTAGCTGATGAAGCTCAAAATGGACAAGAAGCATTTGAAAAATATCAAGCAACTCAACCTGATTTAGTGACAATGGATATCACGATGCCTGAAGTTGATGGCATTCAAGCATTGAAAATGATTCGTGAAGCCGATGCGAATGCGAAAGTTATTATGTGCAGCGCGATGGGACAGCAAGGAATGGTTATGGATGCCATTCGCGCAGGTGCGGTTGACTTTATCGTTAAACCATTCGATACGGACCGGGTCATCAAAGCTATAGATAAAGCTCTTTCCTAATATAGTCAGGAGATGATATTAAATGCAAATGATCCTGTTTAAGATGAATCAGCAGCATTATTTGATTTCAGCAGCTTCTGTTGAAGAAGTTATCGATACAGTGCAGATCACACGTGTTCCATTGGCTCCCAGCTGGGTTAAGGGGTTGATCAATTTGAGAGGAACAGTCATGACGGTGATTGGTTTATCTGAATTGATTGGTGTTCCTTCATCAAAAGACAACCGCAATATCTTGATCATGAAAAAAGATGAAGAGCGCAAGGGACTGTTGATTGAAGAAGTAGTTGAAGTAGTTGATATTGATAAAGAAGATATTCAGTTAGAAAAGACAGATAAAGAAAAACATTATCTGGGAGTAGTTTCCTTAGAAGATAAGGTAGCTAATGTAGTTGACGTAAACCATTTGATTTTTTGATAAGTGAGGGATCTGTGTGGATCAAGTATTGACGCAACAAGAGATCGATGCACTGCTGAATGCAATGAGCACCGGTGAGATTGATCAGGAAAAAATTGAAGAGGAAAACGATGCAGCCAAAGTAAAAAGCTACGATTTTAGAAGACCTACAAAGCTCTCAAAAGAATACGTCAATACTCTGCATATGATCTTTGAGGACTTTTCAAAAATGGGCAGCAATGTACTTTCAACACAGCTGCGGGCTAATGTCAGGCTTCAGTTGGCGGCGATCGAACAGGTAAGTTACGATGAATTTATTCACTCGATTCCGCGCGTAACACTGTTAGGGCTCTTTCATTCTGAACCTTTGAAAGGTATTCAGATTATCGAAATGAATCAGCAGTTGTGCATGAAACTGATTGAGATGCTTTGCGGTGGTGTTGATATGGTAACGCAGGAGCAAAAGCATGATGAAGAGGACAAGAATAAGTCCGCAGATAAAAAGGAAACAACCACAGATAAAAAAGAAGAAGTAGCGACAAAGTCAACAGAAGAACATAAAGATGCAGAAGAACAAGAAGGTAAGAGAAAAGCCCATGATAAAAAGGGCTTTACCGATATTGAATTAGCTGTTCTCGAAGAAGTTGTGAAGGGCTTGACAGATGTCTTTCAAAATTCATGGAAAGAAATCGTTGAACTTGATACAACTTTAGATGGACTCGACACAAATCCACAGTTGCTGCAGAACATGTCGCCAAATGAACCAGTCGTTCTAAGTACCTTTACAATCAATGTTGGAGATACAAGTACATTTATTAATTTATGTATTCCATATGTTTTCTTCGAAGGGATTACAGATAAGCTGAGCTTTGGAAACTGGTTTGATTCAAGTCAAAAATTTGACCGCAATGATGAGCGTGAACTTCGTAAGGGTTTGAACGGAGTCGATATGGACATTGAGGTCCTGCTAGGGGAATCTGAAATGGAACTGTCTGACTTCTTGCACTTAGAAGTTGGAGATGTTATTAAGCTGGACAGCAAAATTGCAGAACCACTGGATGCCTTTATTGAAGGCCAGCCGTTCTATAGCGTGAAACCAGGGAAGAAGAATGGACAATTAGCAGTTGAATTGATAGACAAATTGGAAGGGGAACAAGACGAATGAGCGACGGTTTATCACAAGCAGAAATTGATGCATTAATGAATGCAAATTCAGGAGCAGATGATGCACAGCAAGGCAAAAAGCCTGAAAATACAGGAGTTGACGAGCAGACAAAACAGGATATTATCGGTGAAGTTGGTAATATTTCGATGTCGCAAGCGGCAACAACACTTTCTTCGATCCTTGCACGCCGTGTCAGCATCACGACACCGCGCGTTACTAAAGTTAAATTTGATGATTTGCTTTCAGGGATAGAGGCGCCTAAAGTAGCAACGACAGTTGAATTTAAGGAAGGACTTATGGGCACGAATCTGATGCTGCTTGAAGTCAAGGATGCGATCATTATCGCAGATTTGATGATGGGCGGTGATGGAGCTCCTAAGTCTGATAAATTTACCGAACTTGAATTGAGTGCGGTGGCGGAAGCAATGAACCAAATGATCGGTTCGGCTTCAACTTCGATGGCAACCATGATTGATCGCAAGGTAGATATCCTTCCACCTTCAGTAAAGCTTTGGGAGGAACCATCTAATGTTGAATATGATGGAATTGTTAAAGACCAAGTAATCTATCGCATTTCCTTTAATTTGTCGGTCGAAGGCCTGATTGAAAGTGAGATCATGCAGATTTTTACAGAAGATATGGTTTCCGATATTACGGATGCGATGATGTCTGACAAGGCAACGGTTGTTGACAGAGAAGATGAAAAGGCAGCACCAGAGGCACAGAACGCAGAATCCACTACTGCTGAAACTGAAGCTGAACAGACACAATCCACAGTACAACCGCAGCCGCAGCAGACTCAATCTCAATCTGAAAAAGAAACAGCAGCACAGCCCAAGCACTCGGCAGGCAATGCAAAGCCGCAGCCAAAAGTCGAAGTTAGTACACCCGATTTTCAGCAATTGAGTGATAAGGAAGTTGCTGAAGGTGATAATCTGGATCTTATTCTTGATGTGCCTTTGAACTTGAGCGTTGTTTTAGGGCGAAGCGAGAAAACGGTTAGGGATATCCTCTCTTTTAATTCGGGTTCGGTTATCGAATTAGATAAGTTGACGGATGAACCTTTAGAAATTTTATTGAACGGTAAACCAATTGCTACGGGTGAAGTAGTTGTTATCAATGAAAACTTCGGGGTTCGGATTACTAATATTCTCACACCTAATCAGCGAATCAATCGTATGAATTAGAACTAGTGAAGAATAGATTTTTGAGTTGAAGATCTACTTTGCTTTCTTAAAAAAAGCTTAAGATTAAAAAAAGTTAGCCGTGAGGTTTAACTTTTTTTAATTTCGCCGATAATGTTAATGTAGGACATTTCGAAACGGGAAGGGAGCGGCTCTGATGAAGATAGAGGGATTCCAAAATAATAGTTATAATGACCAAATTAATCGGCTTAAGGCCGAACAGAATCAGACAAAACAAGTAAAACAACAAAAAAACAGCAAGGCTTTGGATGTCAGCCTTTCAGAAAAAACACAAGAAATCCGTAAAAATAGTCAGTCAGAAGCAGGCCTTGATCCTGAACGTGTGGCAAGCTTAAAGCAGGCGATCAAGGATGGCAGTTACAAAGTCTCAGCTGAGAACATTGCTTCGAAGATGATGGCTGAATTCGACACCAAAAAAGGTAATTAATTTATGAAAGAATTTGAATTTCAAAGGCACTTGATGTCTTTTTCGCGGTTATTAAAAAAAGAAAGAGCTTTTTTGATCAAGGACAAAGCAGAAGAACTGGTAGAACTGGTTAAACAGAAGGAAAAATTTGTTCCTGTTCTTGATGAATATCAGGGGGCAGTTACGGTCAAAACAAAAGATCTGATCAAGCAGATTAGAGTGCAGCAAGATGAGAATCTGCTGCTGACCAAGCAGGCCCTCAGCTACCAGAAAATGCTAATGACAGCAATCAAAGATAATATCAAGGCTCCTGCCGCGACATATTCGAAGTATAAAACGGTAAAGCAGCAGGCGAGAACAGCACTGATCGATAGAGAAGTGTAAGGAGGAATTTGAATGGTTGGATTATTTGGTACTCTGGGAACAGCAACCAGTGGAATGGGAGCAAACCAGATTGCACTTCAAACGAGCAGTCATAATATTGCAAATACGAATACAGATGGGTACTCGCGACAGCGCGTGGACATGAAGACAACTACTCCTTACAATATGGCAGGTGTTGGGATGATCGGTACCGGGGTTGAAGCTACCGGGGTTGAACGTGTTGTCAACGACTTTGTTCGCTCGCAGATTCGTGATGCTAATTCGCAGTATCAATTTTATAATGAAAAATCAGATGTTTTGGGACAGCTTGAAGATACACTGAATGAGCCGTCTGATAGTGGGGTCGTCAGTCAATTGTCCAGCCTATCTGATAGTTGGACACAGTTGTCGAAGAATCCAGAAATGGGAACCTCGAAGGCGACAGTTGTTGAGACAGCTAGCAGTTTTGCAGATACAGTTCGAGGAATGGCGGACAAGGTCAGCCAGCTAAAAGCTGATACGACGCAAAATATTGCTAAGACTGCGCTTGATTTTAATGAAAAGGTCAAACAGCTGCAGTCATTGAATAGCCAGGTCTATAACCTGTCAAGTTCAGGTGATACGCCCAATGATTTATTAGATACTCGTGATACTTTGTTAAAGGATATTTCAAGTCTGGCGAATGTTACAACTTCACTCGACAAATATGGACGGGCATCGATTCAGCTTTCAGGACAAACCATTCTTAATGGGGATGAGCGTAACACACTTAGTGTAGTTGTTGGGAATCAAGATGGTCAGGCGCAAGTTGCTAAAGATGGCGATACAACAGCGGGAACGCAGACACTTTCTGAGGACTATACGGCTGGGACGATTTTGCTGACTAAGAGTGATGCGGATGCTAATACAGAATATGCTAAATTAGATGTATCTTCTGGCAGTTTAGGTGGTTTGCAGGCTTCTGTTAATGAAATTCAGACACATCTGCAAGAGCTGAATGATTTTGCTGCAACAGTAGCTAAAACGACCAATATGGTTTTCACTGATGGTAAACAGAGCACAAGCGGGTTTTTCAGTATCGGGGATGATTCCGACAGCTACGCTGCAAATCTCAAAGTTGATTCAGCGATTGCTGCTAACCCATCACTGATTCCAGCGGGAACAACGACAGCTGCCGGGGATGGTTCGCGCGCACTTGCAATTGCGAATCTTAACAACTTGAAACTGAATTATCCGCTTTCTGACAGCGATTTAGCGAGCTATGATGCAACTAATATGACGTTTACGCAAAAGGATGGCGGTTCGAGCTTTGCGGATTCTTTCAATAATATTGTGACTAAGAACGGTATTTCAAAGCAGCAGGCAGATAACACTTCATCGGCGCAGCTTTCGCTGTTGAATCAGCTTGAATACAAAAATGAGTCAGCATCTGGAGTTTCGATCAATGAAGAAATGTCTGATGTTATTCGCTTCCAGCAAGGCTTTCAGGCTAATGCGCGTATCATTTCAGTTGTGTCTGAAATGCTGGACACGTTGATCAACAGAACGGGAGTGTAGTTTTATGCGAATTTCAGATAACATGACATATAATGATTTTCTCAAGAACTTAACGACGAATACGAATAAAGTTCAAAAAACGATGAGCCAGCTGTCGTCTTTTAAAGAGGTCAGCAAATCATCTGATAATCCCTTATTAGTCTCAAAAATCATGGATTTGAATGTTTCACTGGCACAAAACAAAACATATGCCAGCACGATTTCTGACGGCATTTCATGGTCGCAGACGCAGTATTCAGCCTTGAGTGGTGTCACTACTTCAATGCAGCGGATCAGTACCTTGATTCAATCCTCAGCTAATGCTTCAACCGCAGATAGCGATGTTAAGGCGAATAAGGATGAAGTCGAGCAACTTATTTCGGGTGTGGTTGATTCGCTGAATACAAACTTCGACGGACGTTACGTTTTTGGTGGGCAAAATACGACAACAGTACCGTTTGAAGTTGAAAAAGAAAATGGCGAAATTACCGGTATCAAGTATAATGGGACTGCACAGGATCTGCCACGGGAGATTGCTAAAGGTGTTGGCGTTAATTTATTTGCCGATGGTACAAAGCTGACAGATTTGTCAGATAGTGCACAAACAGGTGAAAACATTAGCGGGTACTTCAACAAGTTGATCACGGCACTAAACAGTGATGATAAGGATTCACTATCCGGCGATCTCTTGAAGGAAAACCAGAATTATACCGATAATTTCACGAATGTACAGGCCAAGATCAGCACAATCACAACGCGGTTACAGGCAGCTTCGTCAAGAAATGAGACCGAAAAAAGCAATCTAACAGATGTTTTGTCGGATAAACAGGATGTTGATGTTGCACAAAAATACATGGAGTATCAGAACCAGATGACTTCGTACAAGGCAACACTTGCAATGGGTACAAAAATCATGCAGACAACGATTTTGGATTATTTAAATTAAAAAATGAATACAGGAGTAAAAGCTTTGAAAGGTTGTGGGGGGCCTTCAGGGCTTTTATTTTTTATTATTTATAGTGAACAAGATAACAAAAAACTATCAGGACAATTAAGTTCAAGTTTGTTGTTAGCACAGTGAATTGGGAGTTGCGAAGTATCCAGATGAATTACTTATACGATACAGACGTAAATTTAAGCCGATAGTTATATTAATACTGATTGAGCTTATTAACTTTTATTGCAAGTGTAATTGGATAAAAACTGCAGCTGACAGTCTTTATTTGTTACCTATAAATTATGCACTGCAACTTAAAGAAAGAATTTTATATTTTAATAGACTTTTTAAATCATTTAAGTATGAATAGTATTGTCTAGATGAATCATATATGGGGGAAGGATGATATCTAAGAAGTAACTTCTAACACAACGAAATTTTCATATTAATGTGCCAATTGTTGTTTTAGCTGTTTCTGCTTTTTTGTCAGCCTTAGGTATCGCATTATAACTTTTAGAATAGCTTTAAAAGAACTGCTGAACCTTATTACTAAGGTGTTTGATCTCTTGCTGAGGCAATGTAGCTACAACTTGACTACTTAATCGTTTTGTTGGGTCAATAACCCGAATATGCTGCAGTAGAACAGTGCCACGGATATCTTTTTTGTCTATCATTATAAATATTGGGGATTTAACATATTTTTCTAAAGTGCAGTATTTAGCTGAAGTGCTAATTGGAATAACTAATACCGTATTAAAATACTGATCATAATGATTGTTACACACAACCAAACACGGACGCCTTTCCTTTGTTTCTATTCCCTTAGCTGGATTTAAATCAATTCATAAAATATCACCTTGTTTTAATTTCATTAGTCAAAATCTTCATTTTCTGCATCTCTACCCCAATCAACTTCTGTTGTATCGAGATTTCCAAACTTTTTTCTGTTTATCGATAGTCTGCCA
This sequence comes from Liquorilactobacillus uvarum DSM 19971, assembly GCF_001434935.1. Taxonomy (GTDB): domain Bacteria; phylum Bacillota; class Bacilli; order Lactobacillales; family Lactobacillaceae; genus Liquorilactobacillus; species Liquorilactobacillus uvarum. The sequence continues at coordinate 60,769 of NZ_AZEG01000010.1, forward strand.
AAAATCAGGTTTGTTTTGAACGATTGTCACTTTGCCATTTGATTCAATCTGCCATTCAATTGTATTGGTAGATTGAATTTTTAAAAACTCACGTACTATCTTTGGAATTGTAACTTGGTTTTTACTTTTGATTTTTGAATGAACTTTAGTTATATTTTCTGTATTCATACAGATTAATCTTTGCTTTTCCTTACATAAAGGACAACGTAATTACTTTTATAAAACAAAAAAAGATGGATTAGAATTATCAATAAATTGTTGGGTTAACCATGCATAAAGACACTGCATTGATTACGGGTTCCTCATTAACTTGATAATTTTGGGCGTAATATTTTTGTTAAGGTCGTCGCCTAACATAGTTGTTGAGTTGAGGAGGAGTTTGTTGGTAAATGTAAATGTTAAGAACAAAATTTTTTTATTGGTGCAGAGTTTTGCTGCTATAGCTTTGACTTGTATATAATATATTCAACTAGATACTATATATGTAAAATAGAACTTAATTAATATACAATACACTGTTATCGTGCTACTATAGCTGTGAGGTGAGAATGATGCTGGATACTGAAAAAAGAAAGTTTCAATTTCTGTCAAAACTAGCTTGGCAGATAAGAAACAAGCAGCAGAGATATTTGATAGTTTGGGACTTAACCTTTCAACTGCAATTAATATCTTTATCAAGAAAAGCATTGCTGAAGGCGGGTTGCCATTTGAGGTCAAAGATCCATTTTATAGTGAAGTCAATCAAGCAGAGCTTGAGCGGCGTTTCAAAAAGGTGGCTCATAATCAGAACCTCCATTCCCATCATCTTTTAGACAACGGAGATCAATAAACGATGTCGGTTGAATTTTTAGATGAAGCCTGGAATGAATATGTCGCTTGGCAAAGCGAGGATCGTAAAACTTTAAAACGAATCAATAATCTAATTAAATCAATTCAACGAGATGGATTAGAGATTGGTCTAGGGAAGCCTGAACGATTAAAGTATCAAGATGGCTGGTCAAGAAGGATCAATAGCAAGGATCATTTAGTTTATGCTGTCAAAAATAATCATTTAATTATTGTAGCTTGCAAAAATCATTATAAATAAAACGAAGAGCACCCCAAGAAGTGCTCTTTTTTGATACTAACCAAAATCAATTTGATCTAGCATTGTTTCTTGCTTTATTTGAGGGTTCTGAAGGTCCGTTAGAAATAGGTTAGTAAAAGTGGTACTTAATTAATCATGGTGTGTCTTTAAATTTTTCAAGTCGCATAGCATTTCTTCAGGAAAAAACAATAAAAAACAATTTTTTTCAAAAAACTATTAAACGCCTCCGTTTTCGTCCGATACATATAGCATGAGGGGGAAACCTCAGAAGATAAATAATCAACCATTGGAGGAATCTAACATGAGAATTAATACAAACGTTGCTGCTATGAACACTCTTAGCAGCTTAACAGCCGCAACAACATCAAAAAGCAACTCATTAGCTAAGTTATCATCCGGTTCACGTATCAACAAAGCCGGCGACGATGCAGCTGGATTAGCTATTTCAGAAAAAATGAAGGGCCAAATCGGTGGCTTGAGCCAAGCTACGCGTAACGCACAAGATGGTATTTCATTGATTCAAACAGCTGAAGGTGCTTTAAATGAAACACATAGTATCTTAGGTCGTATGCGTGACCTCACTGTTCAAAGCGAAAACGGAACTTTAAGTGATGATGATCGTTCTGCTATCAACAAAGAATACAGTGCTTTAAGTGATGAAATTGATCGTATCAGCAGTACAACTGAATTTAACACAAAGAGCTTGTTAACAGGTGATACTAGTGAAAGTGATGGTAAATCAACATTTACTTTCCAAATTGGCGCTAATGCTGGTCAAACAATGTCAGTTGAAATTGGTAATATGAGTGCTTCAGCTTTAGGAGTTAGTGGGTTAAACCTTTCTCAAGCAAGCAGCGATTTAACTAAATCGACAGCATTCCAAAGTGCAATTGCTGCAGATACAGCTACTTATGCAACTGACGGTACAGTTACATCTACTGGTGGTACATCATTGTCAGCTCTGAAAACTGCCGCAGAAGCTACAGATGCCACAACTGATGCTAAGGCAACATATGCTTCAGCAGTGAAAACTTTCTCTGCATCAGATGCTGGGAAAGCAGCTTTGACTCAAGCTAAAGCAGATGACCCAATTACTAAGATTGATGCTGCTATTAATCAGGTTTCAGCGCAACGTGCCGATTTAGGTGCTGCTCAAAACCGTTTAACACATACTGTTAACAACTTGGGTACAACTGAAGAAAACTTATCTGAAGCTAATTCACGTATCCGTGATGTTGATATGGCTGAAGAAATGACTAACTTCACAAAGGCAAACATCTTGACACAAGCTTCGACTTCAATGCTTGCGCAAGCAAACTCAATGCCAAATAGTGTATTGTCCTTGTTACAAGGTTAATTTTAATAATAGATTTTCGTTTTTGGCAAAGGCCGATCGTCGGGTATATTCGGCGGTCGGTTTTTGTGGCATACATAACTTTTTTAAGCTATTCTTTTAGAAGGGGAGGATGTATGGATGGAAATTGAAAAAATTCAGCCAGTTCCGCCAACAACACGAGTTCAGCCAATTGAGACTGATAATGATTTAGACGGTACTAACCTGGATCTACGGCGCTTAGCCCAAGATCTGTTAGCAGATAGTGACAGCAAATCTGAAAAAGATGAGGCCACAGTTGAATCTTCATCTAATTCCAAGAGTGATGAAGCATTTCAGGCAATTTCACATGAGGATCTAAACAACGCAGTTAATGAAATGAACAAGCAGCTTCTGGGGCGTAACGTCCGCTTAAAGTTTAAAGTTCACGAAACAACTGGCCGGACCTATGTTCAGCTGATCAATATGAAAAATGATGACGTGATCAAAGAGATACCGCCAGCTAAAATGCTAGATGTAATTGGCAGTATATGGCAGCAGATGGGAATCGTTGTCGATAAGAAAGGATAGTGATGTAAGATGGCGAGCATTACAACAACTAGCGGTATTAGCAGCACTTTAGGACAATATTCAGGCATCACTGCTGATGATATTGAAAGTTTACTTCAGGCTGATTCAGTTGGAAAAACTAAAGCACAAAATCAGATAACGACTCTGACGGATCAAAAAACGGCATGGAGCGATGTTAAAACTCGGTTAAACAACTTTTTAACCAAAGTTACAGCTTTACAGTCTGACGACACCTATCAGACTAAGAAAACCTCAAGTTCGGATGCAACGATTGCTTCAATCACTGGAGATACCACGTCTGCTGAAGGAACTTATGATTTAAAAGTCGATCAGTTAGCAACTGCCAGCAAAATAACAGGAACACGGCTTGATGTTAAAAGTAGTAAAACAGCTTTAGGTGTATCTGGTTCATTGACACTGACGAGTGCTGAAGAAGATACAGATGGTAATGCGAAAACTTTTGATTTTGACATCAGCGACACGGACTCTTTAAATGATATCGCCACTAAGATCAATAAAGAGACTAGCAATTCAAGCATTAAAGCCAGTGTGGTTGATAACCGGCTGGTATTGACGGACAGTAAAATGGGTGCGCGTGACATCAGCATATCTGGTGATGCAGCTGATAGTCTTGGCTTAGGTTCGAGTGCAACAACATCAAAGGGTCAGTTTGCAATTTTTGAACTTGATGGTATGAAAATTACGCGTGACACTAATACAGTTAGTGATGCGGTTGAAGGAACAACATTTACGCTTTCAAAAGTTAGCGATGATCATGTCACACTTTCTTTGGCAAACGATACTTCTAAAACAGTTTCGGCAGTTAATGATATGGTGACACAATATAATAGCCTAATGAGTTTGATCAGTGATGATCTCAGTGTCGGTGATCCGAGCCAGTCGGATAATACGACAGGTAAATTGGCTGGTGATAGTGAGTTAATGAGATTACAGTCATCGTTGCGCAATATGATCACAAATCCTTACATCACTGGCAGCACCTTGAATCCCAATAAAGTTGGTATCTCAACGGTTGATCGCGAGGGGACTTTAGGCTTAGATCAAGATAAGTTAAATGCAGCTATTGCTGATGATCCGACTGCGGTCAAAAATATGTTCTATCAATCAACTGAAAACTCAATAGGTACAGTTACTTCTGAATCAGGCTATGCATCAGATCTGTCTACAATGCTTAATACCTATCTAGTTGATAGTTCCGCTAATAAAGGAATCATTGCAACTAAGTCCGCTGGGTATGATTCCAGTATCAAGGATCTGAATAAGCAGATTGATGATTTTAATACAATGCTAGATGCTAAAAAAACACAGTATGTTGATATGTTTACTCGTCTTGATGAAGTTATGATGGAGGCGCAGTCACAAATGAGTTATCTAACGAGTCAGACATCATCGCTTTCAAGCTAGAAAATAGGTGATATGAATTGAATAAGAATAAAGAACTGCTTGAAAAACTGCAGCAGCTGAATTCCCTTTTGGGCTCTTGGGATGGTCAGGATCTTGATCAGGCTGAGCGTATTCTAAAAGATTCGCGGGCTATGATTACTGTTTTGGACAGCATATCACTTAAGCAACTGACCAGTTCTGAAAAAGAAGTCGTTGACCTAATTGTGGCACAATATGGTAAACTAGTGCATGTTCTTTCTGCTAAAAAAGGACAATTGGCAAAAAAAATTGCACAGTTGAATAAGCCTAATAGTACGATCAGAACATATTTGCAGCAGGAACAAGGTGCGTCACTTATTGACGTTGATTTTTAAGGAGTGGGAATGAGAAATGGGCTACGAAAATGCCAAAAACAGTTACCTGAGGAATCAGGTAATGGGTGCTTCGCCAAATAAATTAATTGATATGTTATACCAAGGTGCGATTAAAAGTGTTAAAATCGCAGGCATTGCGATTGAAAATAATGATGCCAAAAAGGCACATAAAGAATTGATTCGTGCACAAGATATCTTGATGGAGCTTAAGGGTTCACTCAACACTGAGATTGAAGGTAATGTACCTGAGAACCTTGAATCTTTGTATGAATTCATGTACCAGCAGCTTGTTAAGGCTAATATGAACAAGGACCAAACTTTATTGCCACCAGTTGTTAAAATGTTGACGGAATTGCTTGATGCGTGGGAACAAATAACAACAGAAGTGAAATAGTTGGAATTAAAAAGCCGCCTTGATTAAATGTTTTCAGGGCGGTTTTAATACATAATAGTTTGTGAAAAGTATAAGGGGTAAGTTATTTTATGAATAGAACAATTGATGGTGATGTGTGGGAGTCTCCGACTGCCAAAAATAAAAAATGCTTGTTGACGATTTCATTATTGGTTTCAAATAGTATTACAACAATTCATAAATGTTTAGAGTCATTGCGACCACTACTTGAACAGGTGGATAGTGAATTAATCATTGTTGATACTGTTGGTGCGGAAAAAAGTGATGGTTCGCTTGAAGTTGCAAAGAAATATGCAGATAAGATCATTCGGTTTGAATGGTGTGATGATTTCGCCGCAGCACGCAATGCAGGATTAAAATTGGCACAGGGTGAATGGTTCCTTTTTATTGATGATGATGAGTGGTTTGATAACGTTGATGATTTTGTAGCTTTTTTTAAAAATAAAGTTGAGTCTAAAAAATATAATACTATCTATTTCAACAAACATAATTATCAAAATCTTGAAGGAACGATATATAGAGAAATAAAAACACCCCAATGCATTAAGTTATTCAAAGGGCTAAAGTTTGAAGGCCGAATTCATGAACGTTTTTCGTTAATGCACTTGCCTTTCAAACATATTGATGCGTTTGTTCATCATTATGGCTATGTTGGTAAGAGTAGTGGGAAAAAGCTTGAGCGCAACGAGAAACTGCTTAAAGAGGCTTTAATTGAAGATCCACAGAATATGCATATGTGGGCGCAATTATTAGCTGGTTATGGTGTCAAGACAGAGGAAGAACGAAAAAAAGTTAAAAAAGAAGCTGTAACGGCCTTAAAGCAGTTTGAGCAAATTAAGAAGCAAGATGGCAGCATCCAACGAGACGGTTTTACTGTATTTGCTTACCTATTAAGAGCATTGATAGCTGAAAAAAAATGGAAAACAGCATTAGAAGTAAAACAAGAGTATGAACCACTGTTGCGTCTTGTACAATATGAGTGCTGCATTTTAGATAACCTTACTTATATTATTTTTATCAACTCTAAAAGGGAAAATGAAGCCGTAAAATATGTTTTAGACTATGTCAAAAATTACCACTGGCTACAAAAACATAAAGAAGAATATCTTAAGCAAGAGTCTTTTTATTTTAAAAATGATGTTTCACTAGCTAAGCTTTTTGGATTAAGCGCGAATCTTTTGATTCATGAAAGGGAAAAAGAAAATTGGCAGAAAATCCTGCATGTGGCGGAAAAGCTCCCGTGGGCAGGCAGTGTTAAGTATATTAATCAGGCATTGCCAATAGTAATACTTGCTGCATATCATGAAAATAATTTAAAAATTTTACAGGATGTTTGTGAACAGATAGCGGATAAGGGAGGCAAACTTCCAGTCATTTTTGGAATTGCTGTCAGAGCAGTGAAAGAAGATCTAGAAGTTGATGAGAAAAAATTTGTAAAGTTTATTGCGAAGCTTCAAAGTGAAGATGCATTTATTTTGATCCAAAGAGCTTTAGATGCAGAAAGAACGGGCATGTTTACACAAAGAATGAGTAAATTGCAAAAAGCTCAAGTTAAATGTACCGTGCCTTATGATGAGCTATTTTCATTACTGATTCGCAATAAAATTGATCCAACTCCACATATCGAATCGCTTGCTTATGAAGAATATTTGGCAACTGTAAATCAAATTGTAATCGTCTATGCTAAAAAGCGTGCACAAATTCCAGCCTTTGCTGAACAGATCGAGCAAGTTTGGGATATTTGTTCAAAACGCGAGCTACTTTTGATGTCACTGAGACATAAGTACCTGTTTAGTTCTGACATTACAACGGCTGAGATTAAGAATGAGCTAGGAAATTATGCGGATAATGTAGTTAATTTTGCTCAAACGATTTATTTGCCAGAATTATTAGAGGGTGAAACATCTAGTATGTTGCCAAGTGAAATTCGTTTTGGAATTTTTGTACAGCGTGCGATTGCGGAAAGAAAAGCAGAGCATGAAGCACAATATTTAGCTGATCTAAGACAAGGTCTGAAATATTATGAAGCTGCAGATCGATTGATAAAAAGACTACTGCGGGAGTACGATGAAAAAAATCAAAAACAGCAGCAGGTAAACGCTGAAATGGCTCGTTTAGGGAGCCAAGTCAAAGTGCAGGTGCTTGAGATGCTCCAGCGAGGGGAGAACAAGCAAGCAGAACCATTAATTCTTGAACTTGCGGAATTATTGCCAGGAGATTTGGAAGTTAAAAAATTATGGGTCTTGTGTCACCGGGGGTTGTAAGACTAATTTTTAGGGGGGAGAAAAACAAATGAGATTGAATAGAAAATTAGTTTTGCTTTTGGTGTTTACAGGACTAATGATGGTGGTTACTGCCTGCACTTCCAGCAACCAACCAGCATTTGCCAACAAGGATAGCAGCGCATCGACACAGAAAAAGACAGTTAAGGACTCAACTAAGAAGAATCAAAGTGATGTGTCAGCTTCTTCTAGTTCAGAAGGTACTAGTTCAAGTAGCAGCCCCACCAAGCATGAAACAACTCATTGGAACGGTGCCAAAGCGGCTGCCCTGAGCAAATTTATAGATCAGTGGCAGCAGACGATGGATCAGCAATATGAGAGTTACACACTCACCAAGAATGTTAATTTTTACGGGGTGAAGTATCCCAATGAGCTGGCGAAGAAGACAACAGCAGTTGATGACCAACAGGTTTCAATTGAATGGTCAGATACAGGCAGCGGTACTAAAGAATATGAAGTGCTAGCTGTTTATTCTGATGCTGAACATACTCAAAATATGGGCGAGCATTTATATCTTTTTGCGTTGCATAATGGGCAGCCTGAAGTGCTGGTTACACAACAGAATCAGGGGATGCCTGATCATTTGATTCATTTTAAGCAGACAGAAAATAAAGTATTGAGCACTGGATTTTCCAACATTGTTAAGGGGCAAAGTGCAACGGTCCCAAGTTCAAGCAGTCAGAGCAAGAGTCAGAAGACAGCTTCAATTGTCCCAGCTGCTCTGAAACGGGCATGGTATGGTTATGACCAGGACGGCAAGCTTGATACGGTCACGATTACGGATGATACTTTAATTGCAGATGGATCTAAAGTTTATCTGCATGTGCGTAATGGCAACACTGACTCATCGCAGGATACTGAACACTCAGATTGGGCTAGTGTAACTCAGCAAAATATTCGTGGTATCAACTTTGTGAACCTTAAAGGCTGGAATCAAACAGCTGGTGCCGGTGAATACTATGGTGTTAAACAAGAAAGTTATAATGGCCAAAATATTGACGTTATGGTAGAAGCTGGCGGAGCTGGAGCTTGGTGCTCCCAAACGTATTATAGTTCAGCCGATTTAGCCAAAAAAATGCAAGGGCAAAAGTACAATGATATTACGTATTATGATGATGCTGATTAAAGCTAAAAAATGTTGTCTGATAGGCGGAAGAGACAGTTTTTAAGGAAGTGCTGTAATGCAGAAGATAACAGGATTCAAGCTCACAGGTACAGCAGAGTTTAAAGAGCCGATGGCTGTGTACATGAAGAACAAGTTTCCGTTTGTCGGGGTCAAGACACCTGCACGCAAACAGCAGTCTAAAGAACTTATCAAATTGAGCAGAAAATTGCCTTTGAAGGAATTATTAAAGACGGTTAATGAACTTTACCAGCGGGCTGAGCGCGAGTATCAGTATGTAGCAATTGATATCGGTTTTGAGAATGTTAAACGCTTTTCATTTGTTGAAATACAAGCACTCACGCAATTTGTTATGCAAAAATCATGGTGGGATTCAGTTGATGCTTGGCGCAAAGTGTTCGGTAAGTACGTGCAGCTGCATCCCAGCGAAAAAAGGCAGGTTTTTGGTCTTTTCTACAAGCATGAAAATTTTTGGATGAGACGCATCTCTATTTTGCTTCAGCTTCTTGAAAAAAAGACGTTGAATAAAGAACTTTTAATGGAAGCAATTCTCTATGATCAGACAACAGATGAATTTTTTATTCAAAAAGCAATCGGTTGGGCCTTGCGTAACTACAGTAAGTACAACCCTCTTTGGGTCAAGAGTTTTATAGCTGCACATAGCTTGAGCAAATTGGCAGTGCGTGAGGCAAGTGTCTACCTAGGATGATTATAAATTACCCAGACAATAGGTGACGTTGGTAATATTGACTTTACTTGAGTATGTTTGAAAGATAGGATAATGGATTGCAGCCAGCTTGTAAGATTCTGACATAATGCTATTTTTATAGCTGATTTAATTCTTTTACCCGGCGTATAGTTTTTCAGATTTAATTCTCTGAGGCCTATTTTTTGTGCTAAAAAGGTCTTCAGCAAACTTAATATTTCAAATGAAACCGAATTCATTATAAGATTAGGTTGATAGTAACTGCTTACGACTCATTTTAAGGAGGCAGGTTATGAATTATACACGTGATTATTTAATGTCCGCAGCTATTTTCGGAACATTTAGTTTTTGCTGGTTGGGTTGGGCAGAAGAAAAGCCACGAGCAGAATGGCGTTTGTGGCTTGGTATCACAAGCGCTATTGCGTTTATCTTGGGTGTTGCAGGAGGTGTTTTAAGTTATCTGCATTGGAATGATATTTCGATATTGAATCAAAATAGCAGCCTTCATTGGTTTATAACGATTTTCTTTTCTGAGATTCTATTGATTGCTATAGGAGCCGTATTTTTACTGGTTAAGAAGCATAGCACTTGGGTGTCGCTCTGGGTTAGCTTTGTTGTAGCGATTCACTTTATTGGCTTAAAGTTTGTTTTTGCTGACAGTTCATTGTTCCTGCTAGCATTTTTGATGTTGCTGGTAACTATTGGAGCTGTGCCTCTAGCAAAACACTTTGAGGTCGCTCCAAGCGCTATTTTAGGAATCGGTAATGGAGTTTGTCTATTGGCTTTTTCGATACTGAGTTTTGGTAGGTTTATCTTAACTTGATTTAGAAAGATTTTGTTTTTTAAAGCCATTGATGGCTGTTTAATTAAAGAATGATTTTGACTAACCAAATAATCTCTAGTAACTGCTATCGAGTTATTAAGAGATTATTTTACCCAAAATAGAATATTGTTATTCATCATTGTAATTGTTTTGAAGAAGAGTTAAACTATTTCTATGAATATCGAAATAGCAAAAGAAAATAAACTAGCGGAATTATTCGGCGCCCTTAGTGAACCTAATCGTATTCGAATCATTAAGATCTTAAGGGATAGTGACCATGAATTGAATTGTGGTGAAGTAAGCCGTCTGTTGCAAATAGCACCTTCGACGGTTTCATATCATTTTAAGGCATTGCGCCAAGCTGGACTAACTAAAACTAGGCAGCAGGCCCAGACTAAATATTTGTCTTTAAATATGGAAACATTCAATAGATATCTGCCTAGTTTTTTGGATTCATTATGAATCCTTTTTATTTTAAATTGTTATTTCGATGAATATAAAAATAAAGAAAGAAGAATTACTATGAAATTATTTTATGCTTCTGGTTCCAGCTCTATGGCGCCACATATTTTGTTGGAGGAAAGTGGTATGTCATATTCATTGGAGAAGGTGAATTTGGACACTAAGACTTGGAATGGTGGAGATTATAATTTACTGAATCCTAAATCTTATGTCCCAGTCTTGAAAACAGATAGTGATAGTGTACTGACAGAATGCGCAGTTATCTTGGAATATATTGGTGAGCAAACAAACGGAAATCACTTGATAGAGAAATATGGGAGTAGAAGCTATTGGGAACAAAGGATGTGGTTAAACTACATAGCGACTGAGTTACATAAAAACTTCATTTCGCCCTTTAGAAAAGGCAATTGGCTGCCAAATACAGATGATTCGAAGAAATTTGTCTATAATCGGGTCCTTCCCAGACTGAAGTTTGTCGACAATGTCTTGAAACAACAGGAATATTTGGTTAACAATAAATTTTCCGCTCCTGATGCCTATTTGTTTGTGATAACTAACTGGATCAAAAGATTAGGGTATAGTTTTGACGACTTTAAGAACTTACAGAGATTTGACTCTAAGATGAGAGAACGTCCAGCAGTTCAACGTGTTTTGGAGCAGGAGGGCAAGGCGCACACTTTGCAAGAAAAAGTTTGACGAGTTCGTAGCTAGCATAAGGTTTGAAAAAATAATTTAAAATTGGTTCCTATAACAGCTGAGCAGGAGGTATTGGATTACAGCAGTCACATCATACTTAAATAATTAATCTTAAAACAAAGATTGGAATTTTTATTACGTAATCTAAACGTTGCATATTGTTCAATTTATTTTTACTTGAAATATTATACAAAAAGTGAGGATATTGTTTTATGGATATCAAACAATCAAATACAGATACAGAAATTAAACAGCGAGTTTTCTTTGCTCTTTCCGATCCGGGACGGTACAAAATTATTTCTATGCTTTATCATGTTGGTCACGAAATGGGGTGCAATGAATTGAATCAGCATGTGGAAATTGACAAATCAACTATGTCTTATCATTTGCGGACATTAAGAGAGATTGGAATTACCAATACCCGTACGCAGGGAAGGCAGAAGTACGTTAGTTTAAACATAGAGAAAATTGAAAATTTGCTTCCTGGTTTGCTGAAATTGCTCTGATAAGCACGGCACAATTAGTGCTTATTTTTTTGGATAATTGTTTGATAATAATAAAACTATAAAACAGTTGGAGGCAAATATTGAAATATCGTCGACTCTCATTCTTATTCTTCCTAGTCATGTTTGTAATTGGAACGGATACTTTTTTAGTATCACCTTTACTGCCAACTTTAACGCAGTACTATGGAATTTCAACTAGTATTTCTGGATTCATGGTTAGTTCTTACGCATTTGGCTATATGCTATCAGCACTTATTGTTGGACCTATCTCAGATAAGTATGATCGCAAAAAAATTCTGATTATTGGATTAACTGTTTTTACACTAGCAACAGCTGCTTGCGGCTTAGCTAATAATTTTCCAATAATGTTGCTTACGCGTTTTATTGCCGGTGTCGCTGCAGCGTCTGCCGGACCGCAAATCTGGGCTGCTATCCCATTACTGTTTCCTAAAGAGCAAGTGGTGAAAACTATGGGTTACGCAACTTCGGGTTTAGCAATTGCACAAATTATTGGGGTACCTTTAGGCAGTTACCTAGCCGGCTGGTCTTGGCGTTTTCCATTTTTCTTTGTGGGCAGTATCGCGTTAATACTGACTATTTTAGTAATTAGTTATATGCCAGACTTGAATGAAGCGACGGCTAAACCGCATTCAGTTAATATCTATCAAGAATTTTCCCAAAATAAATCGGTGTTGAAATTATTATTTTCTTATTTATTATTTCAAACAGCTAATTTTTGTGGTTTCTCGTTTATCGGAACATGGTTTGCAAAAAGTTTTGCGCTGCCGGTTGCTTCAATCGGAAGTCTTATTTTAATTATCGGTGCTGGACAATTTATTGGCAGTCTTATAGGTTCCCACTTAGTGCAGATTTTTACTTTACCAAAAGCATTTTTGCTGGAATTTCTATTGTTTATCGCAGGTTATCTAATTTTGCCCTTCTCTTCATCAGCAATTGCAGCAACAATAATCTTAGCTTTTATTTATCTGATCGGCGGGGCGATCTTCCCATTGTTCATGAGCACACTGCAGTCGCAGGCAGGCAATGCGCGTGGCACGATCTCTTCGTTATCAAATGCGGCGATGTATCTTGGCGAAGCAATTGGCGGGGTGTTCGGGGGAATACTCATTAAAAATTTTACAGGTTTTTATGGCATTGCTGCCTTCACTGTTATCGGAGTAATTTTAGCAATGCTGTTGTACGCACAGCAAGGCTACTTCAAAAAAGTGAAAAGCAATAATCAGTGAACCCTGTGCAGTTCCTATGATTGTATAAACTAGATATGTATATCTGAAAAGTCAAAAATATAATCTATTTCTTTTGCAGTTAGATATTTTGCCAGATAATTCTTCTCGTTTAGTAAGAATTGGGGCTCATGTTCAGTCAAATGAGCAATTAGATTTGCTTTTTTAAGCAGTATTAAACCCTCTTTCTTTTTCCCCCTAAGATAAAGAGTTAGACCTTTTAAATTGAAAATTCGTGTCCGGTGATAGTAGTCCTTATCCTGATTTTTGAAATAGGTCTCCAGTTTAGTCACTAGTGATTCTGCAATTTCAAGGGAATCGCTGCTGTCAAGGAGAAATAAAATGATGTTGTTATAAATGTAAAACAGCAAGGAAAAATTATCATGTCTGAAGTTCTCATAGATGATTTCTTTTTTCTGAAGTTCTTCAAACAAGGTAAACATGAACGCTTTATCTAAAAATGGAATAGAGTGACCGAACAAATATAGTTCGAAAAAAGTCCAGTTGCTGATATTTTTAAAATAATCTTCAAGAACCAATAGTTCATTGTCAGTGATGCTTGCAGCCCCTAAAGTTGTGAGCATCATTTTTATTTGAATAATTTGCAGTTTGGCAAACCTTCCTGACCGACTTTGCCAAGCATGCAGATATTCTCGCAGCTGCGCGCTATCGCCACTTTGATAAGCTCGCTGAAAATTGGGTAATAGATCATTACCGGCGGTATTTCTGGTCTGATACAAAAACTCCAGTTCGGATAATTGGACGTTGATACGATTCAGTAATTCTAATAAGTGCGTAAATGAAATATCTGTGAGACCACGTTCAAAACGAGACAAAAAGGGGACCGAAACGATTCCCTGACTTGCTTCTTGAAGTGTGATATTTTTGCTGGTTCTGAATTCTTTGAATGTTTGACCTATTTTTATCATTTATTTTAACCTATATGCAATTTTTTATTCTTAATTTTAACTCTGACTTAGAATTAAAGCTACCATACAAGGTTTAATTAGGGGGAATAAAATTGCTTGCACATAATTCAAAATTTATTTATCTTTGGCTGGGGTTCCTGATTTCTTCACTAGGTGACTGGCTGTATCGTCTAGCTTTACCGCTTATTATTCTTGAAAAGACTGGTTCAGCCTATCATGCTGCGACGACTTTCGGGGTATCATTTATTCCCTGGGTTTTCTTCTCATTGATAGGTGGAAGTTTGGCAGATAATTACACTCAAAAGAACATTTTGATTACCGGTAATATTTTTGCTGCTGTATTTAGTCTATTATTGATTTTTGTTTTGCGGGGCAGTGATATTAACTTTGGCTTGTTGTATGCAGCTGTGTTTTTGCTGGCATCTGTTGATCCCTTAATCCACCCCAGTTTTCAAAGTATTATCCCAGAAATAATTGCTCAAAATCAGTTTGCTAGTGCTAATGCGGCTATTCAGACAATTGATAATACACTATCAATTATAGGACCACTGCTGGGCGGTTCATTAGTCACACTAATGGGCGGGGTCAATGCTTTATGGCTTGATATGATTTCTTTTCTAGTGACCGCGTTTGTTTTGCTTAAACTGCCCACGCCAACTGTTGCTGTTCAGCAAAAAATAAGACATCCGTTAAGCGAACTGGGACATGATGTGATAGAAGGTGCCATATATAGTTTTCATCAACATGTTATTTTCAGCGGCTCAATGATGTTTCTATTCACTAATTTTGCACTCAACATGTTTGAAGCCAATTTTATTTTTTATATGACTAAAACATTAAATTATCCCATTACTGCTGCAACGATTGCAATGGCGATCGGCGGTAGCGGTTCTCTCGTTGCGGGTCTAGTGGGGAGCAGAATCGTTAATCGCTTTAAAGCTGGTTTCCTATTGTCATCAAGTACCATCTTAGCCGGATTAAGCACATTGTTCTTGTTGATCAGTCAAAACTATATTTTTATAGGGGGTATTTTAGGTCTTGTAAGTTTTTTTGGCACGATTAATGTTATTACTTACTTTACTTTGCGTCAGCGAACAGTTCCTAAAAAGATTTTGGGACGTGTCGTCGCAGTGACACGCATGGTTTCATATGCTTCAATTCCAGTTGGTTCATGGTTTGGCGGATTGCTGTTAGCGCATGGTCAATCGATGGGTAGTGTTATCTTATTAGCTGGTATTATTCGGACTTTAGCCGGTTTAGGTGCCAAGCTGTCCTCTTTGGGAAAGGAAAAATAAAAAATGGAGTCAGTAATACTTCTAGCACAATTAAGTCTAAAAAGATTAAAAACGTGGTGGCAATTTATACAATTGGTTAACAAATTCAATTCCATATCGACTGATAGAGTACACAACATGTGGGCTGGCTTCATGGTATATCAACCCATCATTTTCAAGTTCTCTTAGAGATTGGGTCAGCATGATGTTAGTGACAATTTTGAGTTCTCGTTTTAATTCGTTGTAGCGTAGTCCTTCTTTTTGATGGAATAGTTGCCATAGTATAGGGAGCTTCCACTTGCCTTTAATAGTGGCAATGTATGACATCACAGGACAATTATCGTTAGTTGCATACATAAGCATATCTCCTTATCAGTATTCTAGGGCAGTTAAAACTGCGTACTTATTTTTGCTGCCATACGTCATTATAATATGAATAAACAAAGGGAGGCTATTATTATGAAAACAATGGTTGTTGTGGGAGCAGGTAAATTATTGGGATTGTCCCTAGCAAAAAAATTTGGGAAAAATGGCTATCACGTTATATTAATTTCGCGTAATCCTGCTAAACTTGCTCTTTTGCAGTCGGAATTAAATAAAGATAACATTCAATCTTCTTACTTTACGGCAGATATGTATGATTTGAATTCGTTGAAAACCAGTTTCAGTGAAATATACCAAAAGTTCGGACAAGTAGACATTATGGAGTTCAGCCCTAACCTGGGTCATCAAAATCCAATCAATGTTAAAGATCTGCGGCCAGAGAACCTTGCCTCTAGTTTGCAAGGAAATTTGTTGGCAGCTATTCAATCTGTGCAGGAAGTTTTACCAAGTATGCTGCGTAGAAAGAAAGGTGCATTGCTGTTTACCACTGGTTTATCTGCTATTTATCCCAATCCTAAAATGGCTGATTTTAGTGTTGCCAAAGCTGCACTAAGAAGTTATATTTTGAATTTAGACCAAAGTTTGAAAGATAAAAATATCTTTGTTGGTCATATTTCTTTAGGAGCCTTTTTGAAAGAAAGGACACGTAAAGCCAATGATCCGGATATTGTGGCTGATCGCTGGTATCAGAAATACATTAATAATGAACATGGTGAAGAGGTTTATCCTAAAGGTGTGACTCAAGCCACAGTAATCAGATAGATTGAGCTAAACTAGTTAAATAAAGCCTATTTTTTTCATTGAAAAACTGTTTTAATAAAGTGTAGAATAAAAATTATTTTTTTATACTTTGATTTAAGGAGTTTCACTTATGGTGGGGATAGGAACTTTAGTTAATGCGAGTGCTATTATTGTTGGGGGAATTATAGGTTATTTGTTTCAAAGAATTATTCCGATGAAAATTCAAAAAACGGTCTTACAAGCGATTGGACTGGGAATTATATTTATTGGTTTTTCTGGTACTTTGAGCAAAATGCTAGTCATTAAAAATAATGCGATTACAGTAATTGGAGCAATTATGCTGGTTATTTCGTTGGCGGCTGGGACAATCATTGGTGAACTGATAGATATAGATGCATGGTTGAACAAGCTTGGAGCGCTTCTCGCGCAGCGTTTTAGTCGAGGCCAAAACTCCAAATTCAGTGAAGGCTTTGTTATATCAACATTAACTGTCTGTATTGGTGCGATGGCAGTGGTTGGAGCGCTTCAAGATGGGCTAAACCACGATCCATCGATCTTATTCACTAAATCATCAATTGATTTCATCATTGTTCTGTTGCTGGCATCTTCATATGGTATCGGCTGTTCCTTTTCTGCATTTCCAGTGCTTTGCTTTGAAGGTGGGATAACTCTACTGGCGACGTTCATCAAAAGTTTTTTAACCGCAGATATGCTGACCGGTATATCGTTAGTGGGTAACACGTTGATTGCCTTGATTGGTATTAACATGCTCTTGGAGTCAAAAATTAAAATTGCTAATATGCTGCCTTCTCTAGTTGTTGTCATCTTCTATGTTCATTTCTTGGGCCTCTAGATACGGCATTTTAAATAAGATGGCCAATTAAAATTATTTTATCGCAGATCTGTTGGGCTGATGACAGGCAATTTAGCTGATATAGAAAGAGGTGATTGTTATGCGTATCAACATTTTGCAGCATACTCCTAATGAAGGACCGGGATCAATTTCAGCTTGGGGTCGGGAACATGGATATGAAATTTACATTTATCATCCATATCAATTTGGCTTTTTACCCAAAGCTGAAGAGACTGACATGCTTATTATTTTAGGTGGGCCGATGAGCCCTAATGATGATGTGGCTTGGATTATGAAGGAACGCATACTTATTCAACAACTAATAGACATGGAGATACCAATGTTTGGAGCTTGTTATGGAGCGCAGCAGATTGCTAAAACTTTAGGTTCTTCAATCGTCAAAGCACCAGCAAAGGAAGTTGGATGGGCACCAGTTTATCGTCAAAGCGCGGCAATTCCAAACTTGCCCAAACAGTTGTTGGCTTTGCATTGGCATGAAGAAATGTTTGAGATTCCTCAAGGAGCTGAATTGCTTTTTTCAAGTGATAGAGTAAAAAATCAGGGTTTTGTTATAGGCCACCGTATCATAGGACTGCAGTTTCATTTTGAACCGCAGCTGGATAATGTCCGTGAAATGGTGATTAACGATTTCCCATATATCGAAGGATCAGTACTTAAACAAACTGCGGCTGATATTTTGAAAACACCGGTACCTGAAGATAATGAGCAAGTTATGTTCAAGTTATTGGATTACATTAGTGCAGATAAATAGAAAAAAGGGAATGTGCCAATATTCGTTAGGCTTTAAATAAAAGGAAGACTATTAAAAAGCTGCTTCACATAATGCAAAGCTAAAATAAAGGATTGGGTCAAATGTTTGTATTTGACTCAATCCTTTGTTAAATCACTATTATTGGCATGCGCCAGATTTTTGTTTGGACTTCGTGTCGATTGGACTTAGACTGCGCTTTTTTACCTAATCGTAAACAAAAGCCGTAACCGTATAAAGGGTCATTTTATCGCACTTCTAACCTCTATAGAATAAGCAATTAGCATGAGTATAACTAATGTGGCAACGTAAATAGGAAGGCTTATGATTGAGCCGCTGTGAAGTAAGCTCATCAAATAAGTGAAAAAGCTGATGACAAGGTAATATAAAAAACTGAAAAGGCCACTCGCAGTACCAATTATGTTTTCGTATCCCACTAATGCCAGTTCGAGTGTAATTGGTAGTGTGATATTTAATCCCCAAAATGTAAAAAATGTAGCTATGATCATACCAGTCATTGAATTGCTAACGGCTGCGATGATTAATCCGACTGTTCCTAACAGTGCAATAAACAATCCCTTTTTTACTAAAAATGTCTTTGAAAACTTAAGGACATAATAGTTTATAACCATTGCACCTGCAATGGTTGATAGGGCAATAACGATACCAATCAAACCATATTGAATTGATGTCATTTTGAAATGTTCAATAAAGATGAACGGAGCTTCAGCGTAGTAGCTGAAGAGAATGCCATTAATTCCACTGACTAATAGACCATATGTTAAAACTGTCTTATCCGTCATAATCCTGATTAAGATTTTAAGCATACCAATCTTTGTGCTTTTTACCACAGTTTTTCGGGTTTCTGGGAGGTAAAACCCTGTATAAAGCAGAATCAATATAGCAATCAATATTAGTGTTGAGAACACGCTGCGATACCCAAAAAAGGTTTGTGCACAACCGCCAATCAGAGGCCCTAGCGCAGGAGCCAGTGACATCGCTGCTCCGGTTTTAGCGAATACCTTTGATCTAGTGGTGCCAATATAAGCCTCACGCATGATTGTTTGAGTAATTACCGAACCTGAACTGGCACCAAAGGCTTGAATCAAACGTGCAAGCAGTACAATATTGAAGTCCTGTGCAAAGTACAATCCTAAGTTTCCAGATAGGTAAATAACAATTCCACTAAGCATTGCTAATCTGCGGCCTATTTTATCAGACAATGTTCCCCAAAATAAAACGCCAATGGCGAATGCAATAAAATATGTGCTCATTGTTAATTGGGCAGTTTGTGACGACACATGTAGATGCGTCCTTAAAGCGGGCAACACGGGTGTAAAGATGGACTCGCTGATTTGCGGGAATCCAATAAGAACAATAATGAGTAAAATGGATGGAACATTTTTCTGGGCGTTTTTCATAATGATTCTCCTAATTTATAAAATATGCGGAAAAACGCCCTTATACAATTACAGTTGCTTTGCATATGAAACAAGTATATTCAGTCATTAAAAGATTTCACTCCCTCAAATACATATTTGAAAAATGCACAATAACCAGCGAGAAAATATTTGCAATAAATATTAATATTCTAACATAGCTGAGTGTTGCATTAGTACCTAGTGTAAAAAAATGTTGTACAATTCAAGCACAACCTGTGATTATGCAACGCATGGTCCTAACAAATTGAACGTCTAAATTAAGAGCAAAAGGTGATATAGGTATGTTCATGAATACATTATAAGATGTTTATTACTTGTTTAAGGGAGATGATGGTTTTGAGACAGTCTAGTTTAGAGAGACTCATCGAAGAATATTTTAAAGCATGGGTCACGCGTGATTTCCCTAATGTTGAATATTTTTTCACACATGATGTTTACTACCGCGAATGTAATGGAGCAAGTTACCGTGGCTTAAACGAGCTTAATGGGTGGATAAATTCTATGTTAAAAAAGCAAACAGTCTTAGAATGGGATATCAGCAATATTGAAAAAACAGATTCTGGTGTTTTCATTGTAATGTGGTTCTTTCACGCAAAAGAAGAGAAAGAATATAATTTTGATGGATTTTCGTTAATTGATTTTACTGACAACAAAATCAGCCATATTAGTGAGTACGCTGCTAGCCATAATCTTTATCGGTCCTTTAAAGAGACAGGCAGCAACTAAACTAATACAGCTTGATGATGTGGAATGAAGCAATTCATTAAATAAAAATACTTGTTGGCTACTCTAGAGCACTGATGACAACTTTGCCGATCATGTGATTAGATTCAACCAATTGGTGCGCTTTTTTTAGATTTAGCACATTTATGGGAGACAAGGTTTTATTCAAAGTACTTTTTAGTATGTCTTTGTCTAACAAGTCAGCAACTTGATCGAGAATTTGATGCTGGGTGATCATATCAGGAGTTTGGTAGAAGGACTTGGTGTACATCCATTCCCATGCAAATTTGGCGCGTTTTTGCGTAAGTTTGCGTAAATTAACTGGATGGCGATTTTCAGTAATGGAGGCAATACGGCCGCTGGGTTTAATCAATTCAGCCATTTCATTCCAATGACCATCCAAGTCGTTTAATTCCAAAATAAAATCAACATATTTATAACCAAGATTTCGAACTTCTTTTACCAGATCCTGTCGATGATTGACTGTTTGGTCAGCTCCCAGTTTTGTTACCCATTCAATTGTTTCAGGACGCGAAGCACTTGCAATGACTTTTAATCCAGCCCAGTGAGCTAACTGAACGGCGATTGACCCCACTCCGCCGGAACCGTTGATAATCAGAATTGTTTTATTATGATTCAATGTTTGAGCGTGTGGATCGATTTCTAATTGTTCAAAAAGGGCTTCCCAAGCTGTCAAAGAAGTTAAAGGCATAGCTGCTGCTTGTTGAATAGATAGATTTTTGGGGGCATGCCCAACGATCCGTTCATCAACTAATTGAAATTCGCTGTTGCTGCCGGGGCGTTTAAAAGAACCAGCGTAAAAGACCTGATCACCTTCTTTAAACAGTGAAACTTTATCACCGGTAGAGGCAACGATGCCGACCGCATCCCAGCCAATTACCTTAGGCTGTTTGAGAATACCATGGCCACTCTTCCTGACTCCTGTATCAACGGGATTAACAGAAACAGCTTCTACTTTTATCAGCAAGTCATGTCCCTTGGCTGCTGGTTTAGGCAGCTCAAATTCTACTAAACTGTTTTTGCTTTCGATTGGAAGATGTTCTTTAAATCCGATTGCTTTCATTATCGTAGTCATTTTTGCATTCCTTCTTTCACAGTAATTATTAATTATGACCACAGAAGTTTCAATAATGAAATTTTTGTAAGCTGCTCACAATGTTGCTATAGTGCAGATATTGTGCCAAAAAGATTGAAATGCAACTGAAACTATTGTATTAATTATTACTATGAAGCTGATTATTGAAAGGAGAAATCAATTATGCAGAGATATATTTATGCATGTCAAGACGGCTGCCCAGTCCAAAGCACTTTGCAGATAATATCTGGGAAATGGAAAGCAGTTATTTTATATCACTTATTTAAGAACGGTACTTGTCGTTTCGGCGAACTGCAGAGAAAGATAGAAGATTGTTCCAGTAGAATGCTGGCTTTGCAATTGAATGAACTTGAAAAAGACAATGTAGTTAAAAAAAATGTGTATTCAGTGACACCTCCTAAAACAGACTATGCGCTGACAGAGTTTGGGAAAAGCCTTGCTCCGGTAATTGAAGCAATGGAAAAATGGGGAAATCACTATAATCAAGTAGCTGTTAAGGGGAAATATGCAGATAGCGGAAATTGCAGACAAGCTGTCAATATGGTAAACAAAATTGAGATGGAATAGGATTGAAAAGTGAAGCAGTCTTGATTCCAATTAGCAATGTTCAGGTTTTCCATTAGGTCTGTTACAGATTTTTTAATTAAATGCTGAGCTTTAGTAAACATGCTTGGTCTTTATCATCCAAAAAAATAAAAAGATTAACAGAAATACCCTTTACCTGCTGTTTACTAGGCTTAAGGGTATTTTTGATCGAACTTGTTTGATTTTTAAGTATGGTATATTTGAAAATTCTCATAGATTTTGTTTATGCAACCGAATTTCTAATCTTTTTCGTATTTGATAATATCGCCTGGCTGGCAATCTAAAGCTTGGCAGAGTTTCTCGAGCGTAGTGAAACGAATAGCTTTTGCTTTACCAGTTTTCAAAATTGAAATATTCGCCGGTGTAATACCAACCAACTTTGCCAGCTCAGTCGAAGAGATATTTCGTTTTGCCATGACAACATTTAAAGTAATCTTGATCAAAACATTTCCTCCTGAGTTATATTGTTAAACTATTTTCTTCTTTCAACTGAATTGCCATCTTAAACGCAATATAGATAATATAAACAAACAACAATTGCACCGCATCCGAAACAAAATCACTTTGAATAACATAGTTAGAGCGTCCAAGTTGACTTCTAGTAAGGCGATCAGCCCAAGAAAGAAATGGGTCACTAAGAATTGCTAAGATCTGTGCTAGGACAATCCTTTTCATCTGATAAGCATTTTTTAAAATGAAAAGTTTTTCTTTAAGCATATTTTCAAGAATTCTTTTTAAAGCCTTTATCGTAATATAGGTAGCGGCCAATGCTAGCGTTACTCCGATTAAAAAGCTCAATGAATACTGAATCCGCGAGAAATTTTCAATGGCACTTTCTGAAACGTGGTTGTGGCCTTGCAAGATCAGCATTGAATCAGAGGTTACTAAGGTGCTTTTGACATCGCCAAATAATATTGAAACTGAACGGACAGCACAAATGACAAGTGTTAATGCTGAACAAAATAAAACGATGTTCATCAGAACAATTAAACAACGAATTATTTTTTTATAATCAATCTTCATTTTCTTCCTCCTCATATCGAAAAACAATAATTTTTAATTACAAATCAATAATAAAACATTATTTTTCAATATTCAAGGAATTTTATGAAAATATTTAATAACTCTATTTTATAGAGTGGCTTCGGGTCAGGTGGTTGTTTTAATGCAAAAAATAAGAGGCTGTGACATAACTAGCCTCTGTATAAGCAAATAGGACGAGAAACCG
>NZ_AZEG01000100.1 GCF_001434935.1 Liquorilactobacillus uvarum DSM 19971
ATTACTTTTTTTAAACAGTCGATTCTATTGATTGTCTAAGTGTCCCCTCAACTTCTTTGGCAATTTCATTCAAATTGAAATCATCGAATAAATCGATTAAGGCTTCCGGACGCGTCATACCAATATATGTCTGATTATTTTTTTCTCTAACAACCATTTTACACGGTAGAACATAGCCGATATGGATATTTTTTCCCATAACTTCTTTTGCTTTTTTAGGATTACATACTTCCATTACAACAAAATCCTCTTCAAAGTCTAATCCTTTTTCCTTAAGTTTGTCTTTAAAGTTAAGTTGCCACAATACACCAAACCCATTTTCTTTTAATTGTTCAGTTAACGAATCAATAGCCTCGCCAAGTTTCTTGTTTGTCTTTTTTTCATATACGATGTGCATTGGTTTCTTCTCCTCTTTATATTTTTGATTACTCTCTCAACTTGTTTAGTTTATCTCTATACTCTTCCTCTGATATTTCTCCTCTAGCGTATCTCTCTTTTAATATATTAATGGCACGATTTGAGTTTGATGCATGGTCATTATTCGAACGATTCATCAGCATTTTTGCGATAAAGATGACTGCCCCAATAATAACTAACAATTTCAATCCATCATATATCATAAACCACCAACTATTCTCATAACCAAAATTCATCATGTTATCAAAACCGTTATACCAATAGCCGTGCATTGAATCACTCCTTATTCATTTAATGTTTCTTTTTTTATTCTATATGTTTCCTCATCTATTTCACCTTTGGCATATCGTTCATTTAAAATATCCAACGCACTATTCTGCTCTCTAAAAATACTTGTTCCATTCTGTTTATCCTCCAAGTATTTATAAATGAAATAACCAACTATAACAAATAATATGAGTCCCAAGCAGTCTCCTCCTTTTTCTATTTCTGCTTCCTTAACTTTACTGAAATTTTATTTTGATCTAGCTTACTTAAATGACCGATTTCTTTAAAGTTTAAAC
>NZ_AZEG01000101.1 GCF_001434935.1 Liquorilactobacillus uvarum DSM 19971
AATGATGTTAAACCAGCGGTTAACCAAATTGAAACAAATCCTTGGATGCAACAAAAAGAAGCTGTTTCTTTTCTTCACGAAAATAATATTCAACCTGAAGCATGGGCACCATTCGCTGAAGGAAAGCACGACATCTTTAATAATGAGACTTTAATTGCAATAGGCCAAAAATATAATAAATCAGTCGGTCAGGTTATTTTACGCTGGTTGACTCAACGTGGCGTGGTTGCACTTGCTAAGTCCGTTCATAAAAATAGAATGGCAGAAAATTTTAACAGCCTTGATTTCAAATTAACAGATGATGAAATGAAAAAAATTGCAGCACTTGACAAAAATGAGAGTCAATTCTTTGATCATCGTGATCCTGCTGCCGTTAAGAGAATTCATGGTTTGGTTAGACATGTAGATTAAGCTTAATTGTCTATCGTGTTGACTGTACTAAAAGGAGAAATAGATGACACAGAATAGTGACTTGAGAAATGGTGTCATTTTTCCATTAGGTGATAAGAATGACACTTATCAGAAGTTTTTTGTTGGGCAAAGTTATTTAAAGAGCCTCGTCAATGATCCCCAAGTGAATGTTTCAGTTGGGGTTGTGACTTTCGAGCCCGGTTGCCGTAATAATTGGCATATACATCATGCTGGTTTCCAAATCTTACTGGTTACTGGTGGAGAAGGTTGGTACCAAGAAATTGGGCAAAAGCCACGTTTGTTAAAAAAGGGTGATATTGTTGTGACTCATGACGGCGTTAAACATTGGCATGGGGCCACCCAAGACAGCTGGTTCGCTCATATAGCAATCACCGCTGGTAAACCTGAATGGCTAGAACCTGTTTCAGATGCAGATTATGCAAATTTGGAGGAAAAATAAATGGTAGAAAAGCAAACAGCTGGACGTGATCGTCTTGGAGATTTTGCGCCTAAATTTGCTGAGTTAAATGATGATGTTTTATTTGGAGAAGTTTGGTCGAGAGAA
>NZ_AZEG01000102.1 GCF_001434935.1 Liquorilactobacillus uvarum DSM 19971
TAAGTTTCATAATATGCCCGCACTAACAAGTCCGCAGATGCCTTGCTGGCAGAGTATGGTGAATTCGGTGCTAGCGGCGTCGTTTCTTTAAAGTAACCTTCAGCATTTAAAGTTCCATACACCTCGTCTGTTGACACTTGCAAATACTTCTTTAATTTAAGTTTCTTAGCAACATCCAAAAGTGCCAAAGTTCCTTGAACGTTAGTTTCCACAAAAATCTCCGGATGTAAGATCGAACGATCAACGTGGCTTTCAGCAGCAAAATTGACAATCGTATCAAGTTGATATTCTGTAACAAGGTGTTCGACCAACTCACGATTAGTGATATTCCCGTGCACAAAAGTATAACGGTGATCAGCTTGTACATCTTCGAGGCTGTGAATATTTCCAGCATAGGTCAGAAGATCTAAGTTAACGATCTTGCAGTCTGGATATTTGTCTAGAAAATAATGAATGAAATTACTCCCGATGAAGCCTGCACCACCAGTTACTAATAAATTCATCCTACTTATCCTCCTTGTAAACAAAATTCAAATCAGCGTCTTTAAGGCGTGGATGCTTTTTATCCTTATCTGACAGAATCAAATGATCCAAAGGCATCGGCCATTCAATCCCAACGTCTGGATCATCATACGCTATCCCGCCATCGGCTTCCGGCGCATAGTACCCATCAACTTTATAAGCAACATTAACATTTGGCGTTAAAGTAACAAAGCCGTGTGCAAAACCCTTAGGCACAAGCAACTGGCGATGATTATATTCACTTAAAAGATAGCCTTCCCATTTACCATATGTTGGCGA
>NZ_AZEG01000103.1 GCF_001434935.1 Liquorilactobacillus uvarum DSM 19971
CACCGCAGAACGGGCCGCGGTTCAACGCGTCATCATGGACATGAACGCCTCCTATCAGGCATTCGTGCACGAACTATTCCCTAACGCCGAACTCATTATTGATCGGTTCCACATTATTCAATTAATGGGCCGGACGATGGATACCATTCGCACTCAATGTTTAAAGCAACTCGACAAGCATTCGCGGGAATATAAAGTACTGAAATCACTATGGCGCCTATTCCACAAGGCCAACCCTGACGCACAAAAGAGCCGCTACCTCTTCGGCCTGAATGAGTACTCGACCGAACAGAACGCTATTGATATTGGAACCGATACGTTTCCGGCCTTCAAAACAGCTTATGAAACCTACATCGATCTCCACGATGCTTTGATGGGGCGTCACGCTGATGAACTCAAGAATATCATCACTAACTATCAGCCTAACGGCACGCCCCTAGATACGGCCATGCATACCCTACGAAAGAATCTTAATGGAGTAATTAACGCCGCCAAATCGTCCTACTCTAACGGACCGATAGAGGGCATCAACCGTAAGATCAAGGAGCTCAAACGTGCTTGTTATGGCTTCTCCAATCAGGCCAATATGTTCACACGCGTCTACCAGCTGATTGCCTAGATTATCTACCACAATAACGTCACGATGGTAGGCTTATTTGTTATGCCTTCAAGTACGATATTCAGACAACACACCAGATTAAACGCCGCAACTAATAAAACAACAAAAAAGATCTCCCACACGAGGAGATCTCCAAAGGATAGAAACTATCCTTCAACACCATTTGACAAACTTCC
>NZ_AZEG01000104.1 GCF_001434935.1 Liquorilactobacillus uvarum DSM 19971
ATTTCTATACAATTCAGAAATCTTTTATGCATTTACACAAGATATTTTACGCTCTCATAAACAATTGCACCAATAAAATGATCAGTATTAGTTTGCGCCGCAACGGTTAGGTCTTTAAATAATTGTTTACATTGTTCTCTATCCCACTCATAATTTCGCTGGAAAACAGGAATTTCAAAAATTGTTTTACCATTCCCCAGGAAATCAAATAAGTGTATGCTATCAGCTTTCATACTATTCTTCCTCCCCAAATTCGCGTTGTACTATTTCTGGCAGCGTACCTTCTTGCTTAATTTACGTCATTAAATTCGTTCAAGTTATTTCTTGCAATCTGCCATACATTATGACCTAGCAGTTAAAAACTGTTTTTACAGATATAAATATAGTTTTCTTACTGATTCTTTAATTTTACATTTAGATTACAAGTGCATGTCCCCATCTTCATGCCGATTTCGAGTTTGGTGTTGCCGTTGCTTTTTCGTCATTTCCCACTCGGCCTCTTTTAAACCTTGCGCCTGTCTTTGCCGTTGGTAATCTTCATCACGGGCATATAGAGCGGCCATGATTGCGTCACTAAAGGCCGTCTTTAGGTAATATTCTGGACTAACTGGCTTGTAGTTCAATGGTTGATAATGTGCCAGCTGGGATTTTCGGTATTGATCGTCCTTAGCTTGTTGCTCTTTTAACTGTTTTTGGATTTTCTCAATCTGACTGTTCTTAATCGTTGGATCGGCTTTGCATTCGCCAAAAAAGAGTTGTTTAGTGCCATCATGCTTTAAAACC
>NZ_AZEG01000105.1 GCF_001434935.1 Liquorilactobacillus uvarum DSM 19971
TGATAGGAGGCGTTCATGTCCATGATGACGCGTTGAACCGCGGCCCGTTCTGCGGTGCTGTACTGACTAAGAAAGAACTGTTTGATGGTTCTATTAAGGCGGTCGCTAAGTACTTTAACTGATTTGTGAGTGTCGGCGTCAATGCAAATAAACGACATGGAGCCGTGCGTGGAACGGAATTCATCAAAGCATAGATTAATCGGTAACCGGCGGCTCGCGTGTGGATGAATATTAGCCGTCAAAATACGCTGAACTGAGTTTGTCGAAATACCGGTGAGACTGGCGATAGTCTTAGCCGGGAGTGATTTACTGGCTAGCTTCAGCACATGAGTCGCTAGTCCGTGACCGA
Source organism: Liquorilactobacillus uvarum DSM 19971 (assembly GCF_001434935.1). Classification (GTDB taxonomy): domain Bacteria; phylum Bacillota; class Bacilli; order Lactobacillales; family Lactobacillaceae; genus Liquorilactobacillus; species Liquorilactobacillus uvarum. The sequence continues at coordinate 350 of NZ_AZEG01000105.1, forward strand.
TGGCGTGGTTGGTTGATACCACTGGAGTGGTGGCCGTACAAGTGCTATGGCAGTTACTACAACGCCAGCGTTGCTTGTTTAGCTCTAGAATTACGGGCCGGTCCATGGGTCCTACAATGTGGACATGAGTGAGCTTGTGTCCGTTAGGGTGCAACGTATTGTATCCACAGCTGGGACAGCGCCTGAGTGTGTAGGTAAGCTCTGCCTGGATGACCAAATACTTTTTGCGACCCGAGCCCCGACCATGAAATTCATCACGAGTACCGAACACCTGAATGTTTGTGTCTGTAATTCCCAGTAATTTAAGTGTATTATCTAGTTGAGACATCTATTCCTACCCCGCTTATCTTGAGTTTCGTCGCTTAAAGCATAGCACTAGGGAGGCTTAGATGCCTTTTTTTGTTATCAAAAAGG
>NZ_AZEG01000106.1 GCF_001434935.1 Liquorilactobacillus uvarum DSM 19971
TTTAAGCGAAGAAGAAAGAGCTAATTTACGCTTTTTAAAGGCGACCGAAGGGACACCCAGTCACCGAGTTCAAAGACGCTAAAGAGGTCACTGATTGGCTCAACGATCCAGATGAGGACTAATGACTTAGTCAGCCTATACGTTAGTTTTGTAGAAACTAACGGTGGCAAGTCTCGGCCAGTTTTAATTCGTCGGGTATCAGAACAGACGGCCGAGGCTTTTAAAATTACTAGTCAGTATGAAAAGAAGTCGGCTTATATCAAGCAACAATATTATCCGATCCAAGATTGGCAATCCGCTGGGTTGAAGAAACCTTCCTGGGTCGATCTTGGTAATATTTATCGCTTTCCCAAAGCCGGTTTAAACTTTAAAGAAATCGGTCATTTAAGTAAGCTAGATCAAAATAAAATTTCAGATTTTACGCTTGACCTAAAATCAAAAAGAAGAGGTAAGGGTCAAAAGATAATTCAACAGCGATCAAGTAAAAGGAAGCACAAAGAAAGTAAAGCAGAGCTTACAAAAAGAATTCAAAAACAGTTAAAAGACTTTACTAAACACAATCCAGAAATTAAGCCAAAAAACAATCCTGAAAATAAAAACGATCGGCCTAGTTATTAGGTTGATCGTTTTTTAATTTATCCGGTTTATGGGCGTTAACATAGTCAGCAAATGTTTTTAAAAGTTCTTCGGTTTGTTCGACCGAGAGGTTATTAGCTTGAAAGTACTTTTCTAATAAAGCCCCTTTTTGAATTAATCGGCGA
>NZ_AZEG01000107.1 GCF_001434935.1 Liquorilactobacillus uvarum DSM 19971
TTTAAGCGAAGAAGAAAGAGCTAATTTACGCTTTTTAAAGGCGACCGAAGGGACACCAGTCACCGAGTTCAAAGACGCTAAAGAGGTCGCTGATTGGCTCAACGATCCAGATGAGGACTAATGACTTAGTCAGCCTATACGTTAGTTTTGTAGAAACTAACAGTGGCAAGTCTCGACCAGTTTTAATTCGTCGGGTATCAGAACAGACGGTCGAGGCTTTTAAAATTACTAGTCAGTATGAAAAGAAGTCGGCTTATATCAAGCAACAATATTATCCGATTCAAGATTGGCAATCCGCTGGGTTGAAGAAACCTTCCTGGGTCGATCTTGGTAATATTTATCGCTTTCCCAAAGCCGGTTTAAACTTTAAAGAAATCGGTCATTTAAGTGAGCTAGATCAAAATAAAATTTCAGATTTTACGCTTGACCTAAAATCAAAAAGAAGAGGTAAGGGTCAAAAGATAATTCAACAGCGATTAAGTAAAAGGAAGCACAAAGGAAGTAAAGCAGAGCTTACACAAAGAATTTAAAAACAGTTAAAAGACTTTGCTAAACACAATCCAGAAATTAAGCCAAAAAACAATCCTGAAAATAAAAACGATCGGCCTAGTTATTAGGTCGATCGTTTTTTAATTTATCCGGTTTATGGGCGTTAACATAGTCAGCAAATGTTTTTAAAAGTTCTTCGGTTTGTTCGACCGAAAGGTTATTAGCTTGAAAGTACTTTTCTAATAAAGCCCCTTTTTGAATTAATCGGCGA
>NZ_AZEG01000108.1 GCF_001434935.1 Liquorilactobacillus uvarum DSM 19971
TGATTCGCTCGTACTTGTCGAGGCCGATTCACTCGCACTTGTCGAAGCTGATTCGCTTGTACTTGTCGATGCCGATTCACTCATGCTTGTTGAGGCTGAACCACTCATACTTGCGGATTCAGACTCGCTCGCACTTGCTGAAGTTGATTCGCTCGTGCTTGTTGATGCCGACTCACTTGTACTTGTGGATCCTGATTCGCTTATGCTTGCACTTGCAGATTCACTGGAACTTCTTGAAGCAGACTCGCTTGCACTTGCAGAAGCTGACTCGCTTGTACTTGTCGAGGCTGACTCACTCGTACTTGCGGAAGCTGATTCACTTGTACTTGTGGATCCTGACTCACTCGTGCTTGCAGATGCTGATTCACTCGTACTTGTTGAAGCTGATTCGCTTATGCTTGCAGATCCTGATTCACTCGTACTTGTTGAAGCTGACTCACTCGTACTTGCGGAAGCTGATTCGCTTGTACTTGTTGATGCCGATTCACTCGCACTTGTCGAAGCTGATCCGCTCGTGCTTGCAGATGCTGATTCGCTTGTACTTATTGAAGCTGATTCACTCGTGCTTGTCGAGGCTGACTCACTCGCACTTGCTGAAGTTGATTCGCTCGTACTTGTTGATGCTGACTCACTCGTACTT
>NZ_AZEG01000109.1 GCF_001434935.1 Liquorilactobacillus uvarum DSM 19971
GACCTTCGGGTTATGAGCCCGACGAGCTACCAGACTGCTCCATCCCGCGATAATTATATTAAAAAGGAGGATAAGAGATTCGAACTCTTGCGTGGTTTTACCCACCTGACGGTTTTCAAGACCGTTCCCTTCAGCCAGACTTGGGTAATCCTCCATAATAAAGTACTAATCATACTCAACAACAAATCAACCAATATACCAGTACTATGGACCTTGTAGGACTCGAACCTACGACCGGACGGTTATGAGCCGTCTGCTCTAACCAACTGAGCTAAAGGTCCAAGTTCTATACAAAAGATCTATCGCGGTGAAGGGGATCGAACCCCTGACCTCCCGGGTATGAACCGGACGCTCTAGCCAGCTGAGCTACGCCGCGATGTGATTTATCAAAGAAAAGATGTTTTCTCATCTAATCGGGAAGACAGGATTCGAACCTGCGACCCCCTGGTCCCAAACCAGGTGCTCTACCAAGCTGAGCTACTTCCCGATGAATATGATGCACCCAGTAGGAGTCGAACCTACAACCTTCTGATTCGTAGTCAGACACTCTATCCAATTGCGCTATGGGTGCAATATAATAAATGAAAATGCCGAGGACCGGAATCGAACCGGTACGGTAATCACTTACCGCAGGAT
>NZ_AZEG01000011.1 GCF_001434935.1 Liquorilactobacillus uvarum DSM 19971
CAAAATTCGGTTTCTCGTCCTATTTGCTTATACAGAGGCTAGTTATGTCACAGCCTCCTTTCTGTCACCACTGGTACTTTTACCAACAAAACATTTCAATTATCTAGAACTTCTTTGCTCTTTTTTTAATGAAAGACGATAGATATACATGTGAATATATTTAACAGCCTCTGTAACAATCAGAACAATTGCCCCAGCTAATATCGGTACACCCCAACCGGCTAACCAACCTGGTGCTGTCGTATGAAAAATCTTCTGCATAAACGGCAGATATATTATTCCAGCTTGTAAAACAAGCAAAATAGCTATAATGTAAAATGCCATTTTATTTTGGAAAAAATAACGTGAAAAAACAGGATGATTGTTGCGCATATTAAAAAGATAAAAAATCTTTCCAAAAACAATCACATTTAATGTCATTGTACTGCCGACAACTTCTGACATCCCCTGCTTAGTCATTATGTTGTAGGCAATCATGCCCAAACTCGAAATAAGCAGTGAAACATAGGCAATTTCAATCACATCTGTTTTATTCAAGATTCCTTGATTAACCTTACGCGGTCCACGTGTCATTATCCCCTTTTCGGCCGGTTCAAAAATAAACGCAAATTGAATCGTTAAAGCCGAAACCATATTTATCCACAACAACTGGGTCGGATAGAGCGGCATTGTCTGATCTAATAAAATACTCATGACAACGATTAACCCTTCTGCAAAACTTGTCGGCAACAGAAAACGGATCGTCTTACGAATGTTATCAAAAATATGGCGCCCTTCTTTTACAGCCGTTAACAACGTCGTAAAATTATCATCCGTTAAAACCATATCAGCTGAACTCTTGGCAACATCAGTCCCTTTGATTCCCATTGCAACACCAATATCTGCTTGTTTTAATGCTGGTGCATCATTGACACCATCCCCCGTCATCGAAACAACATTACCTCTTTGCTGTTGTGCCTTGACAATTTTCAACTTATCACTGGGAGTAGTTCGCGCAAAAACGGTATATTTATCAATTTCATTTGCCAACTGTTCCTCAGACATTTTATCTAACTCAGGGCCCGTAATGGCGTTAACATTATCAGCTAGCTTTAACTGCCTAGCAATCGCCATCGCTGTATTGGGATCATCCCCAGTGATCATCTTGACCTTAATGCCTGCATATCTTAGTTTACGAATAGAAGTTGCTACTTCCTGGCGTGGCGGGTCAATGATGCCTACCATACCAACTAAATGGAAATTGTCCCCTATGTCTGCCGAGATAATCTCGTCTGTTTCGTCAGACGCAAATTGGTATCCCAATGCTACCACACGTTTTCCTTGCTTGGTTAATTGCTCCATTTTTTTCAGCCAATTCTGTTTATCAACTTGACTTCCATGTTCTTGCATTTTTTCAAAAAGAGTTTGCGGTGCTCCCTTGACCATCAGCACCTTTTTATTGTTGAGAAGTGCTAATCGCGCAGAATAACGAAATGCCGAATCAAAGGGCAGCGAATCAATTTCTTCAACAACTGGAGCCTCTCCTGTGAATTTATGGAACAGTCCTGTCAATGCCCCATCAGTTGGTTCCCCTGTCAGCACCCACTGCCCCTCTTCTTGATGAAAAGAAGCATCAGTTGTCTGACCAGCAATTTGAATTATCCACTTCAATTCATCGCTATTTCTCCATTCAACTTTCTCTCCATCTTCTTTTTGAATCTGGCCAGTTGCATCGTACCCTACACCCGAAACAGTATATCGTCCATTAGCCGTGATGATATCAGTGACAGTCATTTCGTTTTTAGTCAACGTTCCAGTCTTATCTGTATTCACAATATTAACAGCGCCTAATGTCTCAACTGCTGGTAAGGTTTTGACAATGGCTTTTTTTCGGGTCAGTTTACGTGTTCCCATTGCCAGCACAACTGACACACTTGCAGGCATGCCTTCTGGCATTGAGCCTACGATCATTGTAATTACGGCTATCAAAAGTGTAGGCAAACTATAAACTTGCAGAAAAGCTCCCAAAATGAACAATATAACGGCAACAGCAATGATAGCTATGGAAAGTGCCCACCCCAATTTGTTTAAATTTTGCATCAGGGGCGTTGCTTTGCTTTTTACTTCAACTACATCCTGCTGAATGTGTCCAATTTCTGTTTCTGTACCTGTGGCTACAACGATTCCTACGCCTGAACCGTTGGTAACCGAAGTCGAGGCAAAAGCCATATTAGTTCGTTCAGCCAATGGCAGTCCATCCACATTAATTGCATCTTCAGTTTTGGTAACCGAATCTGTCTCACCAGTTAAATTCGATTCCTGAATTTTCATATTGTCTGCTGAAATCAAGCGCAAATCAGCAGGAACTGCATCTCCAGCTTCAAGATGTATGACATCACCAATCACAACCTGCTTTGAAGGTAGTTCAAGCTTATGTCCATCTCGAATGACATAACATTCAGAAACCAGAAGCTCCTTAATTTTATTGAGCGCATTATCTGCTGAAACTTCTTGAAAAAAGCCAACCAACGCGTTTGCAATAATTACAGCACCGATAACAATCGAATCTGGATAATGTTGCAGGAAAAGGGTAACAGCAGCCGTTGCAGCTAAAATATACGTGATGCTATTATTGAATTGTCTAAAAAAGAGCATCCAATTCGAAGTCTTTTTAGAAACCAATTCATTTTTACCGTTTTCCTTAAGCCTGCGTTCAGCTTCTTCATTGGTCAACCCTTGGCTTAAATCTGTCTTGAACTTTTTCTCAAGTTCTTCGGATTTATTTTTCCAAAGCTGCTGTCTAGGTCCAGAATCATCGCTGTCTTCGCTTGTACCCATTAAATTTGTTTGCTTTTCTTCTTGCATAAAAAACCATCCTTTTTATCCTTATAGTGTTTTTATCGATCAGGTATATGATACGCTATTCTTTTACACTTATCGTTTCGCATCTCTGCCAAATCCTTTCTTTTGCTAAAACCTGCGTATTTAAAAAAAAGTGAAATATGTAACTATATTATAACTTAACACGCTATGGAATGAGAATTTTTTTGGCTTACAAAAATTGAACATCAGCTGACATCAGCTTAGTTTAGTTGAATCTAATACATTTTTGTTAAATAATAATCTAGTGGCTCTTTCCAGAACCACTAAATAAATAAAGGATGGTCACTTATTTTATGAAAAACAAGGCACGAATTTGGATTATGGTTGCAATTTTTATTGCAACTTTTATGACCTCTGTGGAGATAACCATCGTTACCACTGCACTTCCTTCAATCATAAGTGAACTACATGGACTTGCTTATCAAAGTTGGATCATGAGCACTTATTTGCTAACGACTGCCATCACAACTCCAATCTATGGCAAACTAGCAGACAGTTGGGGACGAAAAAAGGTCTTTCAAATTGGAGTAATCTTTTTCACTTTAGGCTCATTTTTAAGCGGCCTATCTCCCTCGATCTTTTTCTTGATTTTAGCACGTGCCTTGCAAGGGTTAGGCGCAGGTTCGATTATTTCTTTAACCTTCACTATTATCGCTGACATGTACTCTTTCCAAGAACGCGCTAAAATTATGGCTTTCAATAATACTGCATGGGGGCTTTCCGCCCTGCTTGGTCCTCTACTTGGAGGTTTTCTAGTTGATACACTTAGCTGGCATTGGGTCTTTTTTGTCAATGTCCCACTTGGTGTCCTTGTCTTTTTAGTTATTACTTTTAAATATACAGAAACCCTAGCAGTTAAAACTGATTTGCACATTGATTGGTATGGTATATGCTGGCTTGCTATTTCATTGTTTTCTCTACTGATAGGTATTCAAAAAATTGATGATAACATATGGCTTGCGGCCATTTTATTTATTACTTCGTTACTAAGCTTTTTTCTCCTTTTTAAGCAGGAAAAAAGAGTTTCTGATCCGCTGATCCCATTTAAAATATTTACGAATCCCACTTTTTCAATTCAAGTTATCACTTCTACGCTTTTAAGTGGAATTCTTATCGGCTATCAAATATATTTTCCTATTTGGCTGCAGTCCCTTTACCGCGTTCCGGCCACAGTATCTGGTCTTGTCGTTACTTCTAGTTCTGTTATGTGGCTATTCGCTTCGTTTCTTGTCGGTAGGCTGCTGAAAAAATTCTCGCCTAAAAACATTATTTTGACTGTTGTTTCAGTTCAATTTCTTTCATACTTTACATTGCTTTTTATTAACTCTTCATTCCCATATTGGGGATTTTACATCATTGCTGCAATCAGTGGATTCGGTATGGGAATCGTAATTAGTGTAAATATCATGCTTAGCCAGCATCTTGTTAGTAAAAAATTGTTAGGATCTGCAACTGCCATCATCACTTTAGGCCGAACCCTTGGTCAGACCCTGATGATTGGCATTTACGGTGCCATCTTGAATCTATTTATCAGGCTGCAACTACATGGTATAAAATTTTCAGCAATCAATAAATTCATCAGTTCAACCAATAAGATCGATGCCTATTCCCAAAAAATATTTACCCCAATCATTCTTAATTCATTGCATGCTGTCTTTGGGGTTGTTAACCTGTTGTTCATCATTATTTTATTGGTAAACATACTAGACCCTAACAAAAAAATTATTCGCTAGACCGCACATCTGCGCCTTTATACTTGCAAACAGCAATTCCTAATAATCTTTACCAACTCGTTACATGCAAAACATAACATTATTACATTTGCATACTATACTTAACATGTGGGACAGCATAATGCAGGAATTTTAATTTCCATTTAACATATCACTCTCTGTATTGTATTATAATGTCAGTTTGCTAAAAATATTCAAGTCGAAAAAGGCTCACATTTAAGGAGTTAGTTATGTTAAAACATACTTTAATTTTTGGTCATCGTGGTTATCCGCAAAAATTTCCTGAAAATTCACTCGCCGGTTTCAGATATAGTATTCAGCATCAGATCGATGGTCTTGAATTTGACGTCCATTTAACTAAAGATAGTGTCCCGGTAATTATTCATGATGAAACGATTGACCGCACAACTGACGGTAGTGGAGAGGTAAATTCCTATACCTTTGCTGAGTTGCGTCAATTCAAGCTAAGAAATGCTGAGCCAATTCCAAGTTTGGCTGAAATTTTAAACCTTGCTGCCTATCAAGCGGTGCACCTCAACCTAGAATTCAAAACTGATAAAAAACACTATGCTCATATTGAAAAGATAGTTTTAAAAATGATTAGAGAGAGTGATCTTAAGTTTCCTGTCATCTTCTCCTCATTCAATCTTGAAACCTTGAAAATCTGTCATCAGCTGGACCCTAGCCAACAGTACTGCTGGCTGACGGAAAGACAGGTACCTGATGCTGAAAAATTTGTTAAAGAAACAGGTTTAGCAGGATTACATTTACAACATTATCAGCAAGTAAATGTTCCACAGCGTTTATGGACTATAGATGACGAAAACTCCGCGCGCAGCTTATTTGAAGCCGGTGTCGACGGTCTGATTACTGATAATTTTGAGCAAATGAAATTGCTTCAGAAGCAACTTTTCTCCTCACAGAAAGCTATTTAACTTACCTTTAAACATCTTTTTTGAACACAATCTAAAACTAAATTAAAAAATAAAGAGGGACCTGTATCAAAAGTTAAACTTGATCTAGGTCCCTCTTTGAATATACATCTATTTCATAAGTTTGAAAGTCAAAATTCTCAGTTGTGTACATACAGTCTCATTGCCATTAACCCTGCTCTTTCAGAATTTGACTGAATGCTGGCTGAGTTTTTTCATCAACATTATAACGTTTGCGGTAGTCATCTATGGTTTGTGTATCAAAAACATCTGGATCAACTTGCACAAAACTTGTATCGATAGGATCTACATTTTTTATCTTTGCATCAAGCACAATCGGCAAATTATTTCCTTTTTTCTGAAGCTCATCAATTTTTTTCATCGCGTCATTCAATTCTTGAAGATTAGTAACTTTGAAACCGATCGCTCCCATATCTTCAGCCATACGTGCCCAGTCAGCACCTAGCAGATCAATACCATACAAAGCTTGACCACTCATTAGTTTCTCATGTTGAATGAATCCAAAAGAATTGTTTTCCAGAACAACATTAACTATTGGTAAATGATATTTAACTTCCGTCAATAAATCTGGCATTACCATCGCGTAACCCCCGTCACCAGAAATCGTCCATGTTTGCCGCTTAGGAAAACTTAACTTACCCGCAAGTCCAGCTGGTAACCCGAATCCCATCGTCCCATACCATGGAGACATCGTCATTCTTTGCTGCTTGTTCAATGGCAACTGACGAATAGACCATTCTGTATTATTTCCCACATCCAATCCAAAAATCGCATCGTCAGCTGCATTTTCCCGAATAGCTTTAATCACTCCTTCAGCAGCCAAGCCTTCACTATCATCCGCTGCCAAGCTTTCCAACCACTTATCCCAATTTTTCTTATTAATCTGGGCTGCTTTCAAGAATTTATTAGATTCAACACTATAGTCGGACTTTAACAATTCTACAAAGAATAATTTTGCATCAGACAAAACCGTCAGATCCGCATCACGTTGTTTACCCAGATCTGCTAAATTATTATTTACCTGAATAAACTTGATGTTTTGTGGTAAAAACCTTGCAAAAGGATAATTAGTTCCGACAAATAAAACCAAATCTGCGGCTTGCGAAACTTCAAAACCCGGTTTTGTTCCTAGACGACCGCGCGAACCCATAAAGTTAGGGTGATCAGTTGGAATGGCCCCTGTAGCCGGTACTGTTGTAAGAACTGGAAGACTGAATTTTTCAGAAACCTTAATAATTTCATCTCTTGCATTCATTGCTCCTCTTCCAACCCAAAGAATCGGATGTTCAGCCTCTTTCAGTGCTTTGACAACTTCATCAATATCGCGTTGCTGCGGTACTACTTGTGTACTAATAGCTCGAATAGGTTTGGTTTTAAAACCTTTAAAATCAATTTTCTGTCCAGATAAATCATCAGGAACAATAACTACTGAAACTGAATGGTTAGCATATGCTGAGCGAATAGCCTCATCAACAACGTAAGGTATTTGTTCGGCACTCACAACCTGTTTGTGAAAATCTGCAACATCTGCAAAAATAGGATCTTGATTCATTTCCTGAAAGAAGTTTGTGTTCATTACACCAGTTGAGGATTGACCAACTAATGCCAACACGGGTATATGATCCATTTTTGCATCATAGAGGCCATTCAATAAATGAACTGCTCCTGGACCAGCCGAACCAAAACTTACACCAATTTTTCCTGTTAATTTAGCATCTGCTGCCGCTGCCAAAGCTCCGATTTCCTCATGCCTTACCTGAATATACTTTAATTTTTCTTTTTCTTTATAGAAACCATCAACCGTATTATTGATCGAATCTGCTGTAATTCCATAAATATGGTCAACCTTCCAATCAAGAAGAACTTTAGCAAGTGCTTGTCCCGCAATCATTTTTGTCATATTAACCCGCTCCTTTAATGTTACTTTTTTTATCACAACAACAATATAGCACTTTAAAGTATTAACTACAACATTAAAATTCATTTTTCTCAAATTTTATGCTATTATTACATTAAATGTCACATCTTAAGAGAGGAGCAATAAAATGGCTAACAATCGTTTAAGTGATCTGGTCCATATTCTCGTATATGTTCAAATGCATTCACACAATAAATTAACCAGTGATTTAATTGCTAGTAGTTTGAACACCAATCCGAGCTTGGCACGCAGAATGATGAGTCAGTTGAAAAAAGCCTCGTTATTAGAAACTACTCAGGGAACGGCTTCACCCAAATTAAGTCGTTCACCTGTGAAAATTACTATTTTTGATGTTTATATGGCTACATTGCCTGAAGCGCCTTTGCTAAAAGTAGATAAAAATACTTCAAAAGATTGTGCTGTTGGACATGCATTGCCAAAAGTTCTTAACAAGTACTACCTCGATATCCAGAGTACAGCGGAAGCAAAAATGCGCAAAATTACCATTCAAGACGTCATTAACGACGTAAAAATGGACATTGAACACCATGAAAAAGAAACTACAATGTTAAACTCTTAATATTCAAGACAATTTTTTTAATAAAACCATTGACAATTACTAACCATTTTTCTATACTTGCACTAATAAGTTTTAGGAAGGACGAGTAAAATGCGAAAGTTTGAATCTGTCAATTTAAATAGTTCTTGGCAAAGCCGGCACTGCTGGTTGTAATTCGTTGTTACGGATGCAATCTGGCAAACAGTTTGTATCTGTGCCGACTAACTTTCGTATTGTACGAAGTCTGCATGGGTCTAATACAGCAGGCTTCGGTTTCTAAGGGCAAACCAAAGCTGCTGGTTTGCCCTTTTTCTTTTGCCCTACTTTATATTAATACTATCTGGAGGAATCAAAATGAAAAGAATGTACACATTAATTGCAGCACTTGCGGCATTTCTAATCTTTGCTTTTTTTGCAACTAGCAAAAATGACAATGCTAGTTCATCGAAAAACAAAATCCCCACAGTTGGAATTTTGCAATTGGTAACTCACCCAGCGCTTGATCAAATTCATCGCGGTTTTGTAGCAGGGCTCAAAGAATATGGTTATACACCAGGCAAAAATATCAAAATTGATTTTCAAAACGCTCAAGGAGATCAAAGCAATCTAAAAACCATGAGCACTAAGTTTGCCAACGAAAACGTTGATTTGATGGCTGGAATTGCGACTCCTGCGGCTCAGGCTCTAGCTAACGCCGCAAACAAAAAAACTCCTGTCATCTTAGCCGGTATTACTGATCCAGTCGGTGGAGGTTTAGTTGATTCTGATAAACATCCCGGTGGCAATATCACCGGTACTTCAGGTGAATCACCTCTAAAAGAGCAATTAGATCTCCTCAGAAAAATACTTCCTAATGCTAAAACAGTTGGAATCATTTATACTTCTTCAGATCATGGTGGACAGTACAATGCAAAAAAATTCGCCAAAATTTGTAAACAACAGGGCATCAATTACAAGCTTTATACGATTTCCAGCACAAATGATATGCAGCAAGTTGCCGAACAAGCTGTTTCTCAAGTTGATGCTATCTATGCACCGCAAGATAATGGTATCGCCTCAGCAATGAAAACACTGGTAAATGTTGCTAATCAAGCAAAAATTCCCGTAATTCCTTCTGCCGATACAATGGTTAAGGACGGCGGCTTGGCATCATATGCTATAAGCCAGTATGACTTAGGTAAAGTTGCTGGTGAAATGGCTGGTCAGGTTCTGCGTGGACGTAAAACAGCCAACTTCCCTGTAGCATACATTACTAAGGGCAAATATGTTATTAATCAAAAAGAAGCCAAAATATTAGGTATCCAACTACCGCAAAGTATCGTTGAACAAGCCGAAAAAGAGGGGGAAGTTTTTAAATGAGTATGCTCGTATCCAGTATTGGTCAGGGCCTGTTATGGGCCATTTTAGGTGTTGCGCTTTTCTTAACTTTCAGGATTCTTAATTTTCCTGATATGACGGTTGAGGGAACTTTTCCATTAGGTGCCGCAACCGCAGTTACCGCTATTAGCCATGGTATGTCGCCTTTAATGGCAACCGCTCTGGCCTTTGTAACGGGAGCATTGGCTGGGTTAATCACCGGATTGCTCTATACCAAGGGGAAAATTCCCATCTTATTAGCAGGTATTTTAGTCATGACAGCCTGTCTATCTGTTAATCTGCGTATCATGGGTGGTGCCAATGTTTCCCTCTTGGGTAAAAAAACGGTTTTCAGCAGCCATTTCTTGCAGTCATTACCAAAGTATTTTGATAGTGTTTATGTCGGACTTTTAATGATCATAATCGTGACAATCCTCCTTATCCTATTTCTGCAAACAAATCTAGGGCAAGCCTTTATAGTAACGGGTGATAACCCTGTTATGGCACGTTCCTTCGGTATTAACACTGATAATATGACGATCATGGGACTTATGCTGTCTAATGGCCTGATTGGACTTGGCGGTGCCTTGATTTCCCAAAATAATGGATATGCTGATATAAATATGGGAATAGGAATCATCGTTATTGCACTCGCATCTATTATTATCGGTGAAGTCGTCTTTGGAGAATTGACCCTAAACCAACGTTTAGTTGCCGTCACCCTTGGAAGTATTCTCTATCGCTTTGTTCTGTTGATTGTTTTACAGTTGGGTTTCAGTACCAACGACTTAAACCTATTATCTGCTATTATTCTTGCGATTTGCTTAATGCTTCCCAACCTCAGCAAGTCACTAAAACTTGACCATGTAATCATGAAGGGAGTTGAAAATAATGGAACAAAATAAAATACCTATTCTTTCCTTGAAAAACATTGTCACTTTTGTCAATCGACGGACTCCTTCCGAAACAATGATTCTGAAGCATTTAAATCTTGATGTTTTCGATGGTGATTTCATCACAGTTCTTGGCTCTAATGGTGCAGGAAAATCAACCCTCTTCAATACAATTGCAGGTACCTTACCTCCAAACAGTGGCCAAATACTGCATGCTGGCACCGACATTACAGGCGATTCTGTCGAAAAAAGATCGCGTTTTCTAGGACGAGTTTTTCAAGATCCCAAATTAGGAACAGCTCCCAGAATGACAGTAGCCGAAAATCTGCTTCTAGCCACCAAACGAGGTCAACACCGTACTTTAGCTCTGCGCCAATTAAAGCAAAACCTGCCTGCATTTAGACAAGCTACTGCCTCAATGAATAACGGCTTGTCTGAACGAATTAATACAGCTACTGAAAACCTTTCAGGGGGGCAGCGCCAAGCGTTGAGCTTCCTTATGGCCACGATCAGGCGTCCAGATGTCCTATTGCTTGATGAACACACTGCTGCCTTAGATCCCAACACCAGCGCTCAATTAATGGACCAGACTAATGAAAAAGTTCTAGATCAAAAACTAACATGCTTGATGATTACCCATCATTTGGATGACGCTTTGAAGTACGGAAATCGTTTGATCGTTCTGGATGACGGTCAAGTCAAATTTGACGCCCGCGGAAAAGAAAAAGATGAACTTACTAAGGAGAAACTGCTTAGTTTCTTCGGGAATATTGCTTAATTAATCATGTTTAAACTGCTGATCGAAAGTTTAAAAAACTAAATCGCAGTTGGTGTAATCTGAACCAATTACAAATAATGTCTTGCCTTCTGGCAAAAAAATTTCAAAAGCAAAAAAGTAATTTTAAATATCTGGAAGTTAGCGGTCCAAACTACCAGATTTCATTGTTTTACAACAAAAATAGACTAGCAAAAATAATCTTTGCTAGTCTGTTTTTGTTTTGAAAAACTATTACCTCACTACCGCCCGTTCTGCAATGTACTTTTTAATAATACGTTTCAAAGGACGGAAATTGGGACGAAGATCATAACTATGAACCTGGGCGCTCGTGATCGTTTCAAGCTCCATTTTTATCCTCGTAACATCACGCTCGTCACTATACTTAATCCAGCTGATATTTTCCAGCCAATCAAAATACGCATGCTTGCCCTTGCCATAACTGTTTCCGAATAACAGACACGGAGTCTGGGTGAGAACTGAAAAAACCATTGCATGAAAGCGATCAGAGATAATCAATTCCTGATTTGCAATTTTTTGTAGCTGCTCTTCAAAAAGTTTTTCACGTGTTTTCGGTGTAATTTTTGTTGGTGTTTCCAAAACTGTATCCGTTCGCTCTAACGAGTAGTGCTTCTTTAAAATCAACTTCAGAGATTCAATAAACGATTCATCCAATATTTTCTCTCCATCATGGCGCAAGATAAATAATGCTCCAGACCTTTTAACATTAAAAGTTCTGGGTGTCAGATACAGAACCATATCTGGAGTAAATGCAATCTTATTTTTAAAAGTCTTCTGCATCCGACGATAACTTTGCGCATCTCGAGCCAACAAAATCAAGTTGCGATTTTTGTTATAAGCCTCTTGGCTTAATTTCTTCTCATCTTCACCATAAGCTGTCTTCTCAAAATGTATCGACTGTGGAAAAGAAATTGTTAAATTATCTGTGAATGTGCTGAAAACATCTCGTCGATCTTTTTCAATGTCAGTATAAAGACTTCCCATATTTCCACCACCAACATACCCAACAATATCTTGTTTGGAAATAATTTCTTTTACCGCACTAATACCTGCCTCATTATCATAATCCATAATTTCAATGTATTGATATTCTGGAAACTCTTTTTTAAAAAAGATGCGTGAAGCCAAAGAAACAGCCTGATCTCCCATATTTGTATAACTTGGAACACCAAACATAAACATTTTAGGCCTATCACTCTGAGGAAGCTCTGGACTTGCATTTTTTGTCTCAATAAAGAAATCTGCCATTCTTATCATCCCTTTGCTGATCCTAAATTATTGTTCTATCTCCCAAAACTATGTTTACTAATTATCAAGTTTTTGTTTAACATTGTCTATACCGATTATCATGGTCTCTATTTCTAGATTATGCAAGAAATGAGCATTTTCGTTTTTTATTTAAAAATACCCGTTAAACAACATACCTAAAAAAATAGCAACAGGTAATACCGATTCACTTAAAGTCTGACTATTGAACAATGTTAGTTCATATAATACAGAATTAAAGTAAAAAGCTAGATCAAAAGTTAACTTTTGATCTAGCTTTTTACTTTATACTTTTATATTATTTTTTACCTCAAAATTTTTCAAAAAAACAGCTTTGAAAGTAAAATCACCCGTTAATTTTTTTGCCTAGTGCTTTTTCATTACCAATAAATAAAAAGACCGGTGTATCCGACTGCATTTTACGACTGTCTGCAAGGTTACCAACATCATAGGGAACAAAACCAATCTGATCGATCAAGTCTGCAATTTTTTCTTTCAGCCTTGAGTCATTACCCGCTAATGGCAGTGCGATTTTTTGAACATTCTCTTCAGGAGCTGCCAGCCCTGCTAGATCAGCAACTGGAATCGAATTAAACGCTTTAACAATAAAAGCACCCTCGAAATGTTCTGCTACCAATTCGCTCGTTGCATTTTGGTGCTCACGCAACTTCTCGATATCACCATCACGATGTGGAAAATAATTGGTAGCATCAACAACATCTTTCCCCTTTAACAACTGATTGTCTATTTCAAAAACAGCCTTATAAGGTACTGCAAGAATAATTAGATCTTGCCTAGCCACTTCTGCCAAATTGCCTGCCTGAGCTTGCGGACCTAAACGCTCGAGCACAGGTTTTAGTTTCTCCAACCCATGTTTATTCGTTAAAACTACGGTATGCCCTTCCTTAATAAAAAGTTTAGCTAGTACTTGGGCAACATGTCCACCACCAATAAAACCTATTTTCATTTACTGCACCTCCAAACACTTTCTACCTATATAAACTACGCTATCGCCGTCATTTTAAGTCATTTAAGCCTAAGTTACAAATTAATTGTTTGCACATTTTCAATTCTTATGAAGAAAAATTTGCCGGCAATGTAACCTGAAAAGCCGCATTTCTTGTTGAACGTCCAGTTTGATAATTAAAAACGTACTTAGGTTGAACATTAAACAGGTAAACATTAAAATTCAATGATCCATCATCTGATAGTGCCTGCATATGAACACCACGTGCCATCAATTCCTGGTTTCTGAAAAGTGGTTGAACCTGATAAATAACTTTATGCCCACGCTTTAAAGCATCTCGTACTTTTTCCTCATAAATAGTCTGCAATCTTTGATTCGAGAAAGCTGTTTGAGTAAAGAGGTTTTTAGGATTATTTTGATCACCACTTTGCTGTGATTGATCATAATCTCCATTCTGATCAATTCCCCCTGAAATCGAATATGCGATCAAATGGCCGCGATTCAAAATAGCTTCCCCGTTCTCCATTTTCTGATGCCACGCCGTTGGTTGAACATATTGCCGCACTCTTTGCCCATCATCTACAACATTCCTTTGTTCTAGATAAGCAGTGTTAGGACTTGAGGTGCGGTTTAAATTATCTAACGTGCTGTAGATTACTGTGTTTTTTCTCCAATCTTTCATCTGAAGTGTACTTTTATTTCCATTAACCATTACTACCGGTGTGTCACCGGAGTGAAAATTCAAATTCATTAGTTTTTCAGCAGTCACATCCTTGAGATTGCTCTTTTGTCCAGTAGTTGTGGTAGTTGTGTTATTCACATTATTTTTTAGAAACTGGTCTGGCTGTGTGATAACATAAACCAGAAATAAAATGATTACAACTACACTTGACAACACAGGCTTTCTCTTTTTTCTTCTACTCATTTTCCTTCCCAACCTTCTTCTTAAATGAATCATTTTTTAAGCCGATAAATTGTACGTAAAAATGATTCTTGTTATATTGTAACAGAAGGTTAAACTTCAAAAAAAATTTTATAGGAGGATGTTTTATGAGTAAAATTGCAGTTGTCGTTACAGACTTAGTCGAGGATATTGAGTATACATCCCCTGCCAATGCTTTAAAAAAAGACGGACATACTGTTGTTACCATTGGTTTTTCAGGAAAGAAAGCAGTAACTGGTAAACACGGTGCTGAAATTCCTATCGATAAATCAATCGAAGAGGTAGATCCAGCAGATTTTGACGCTTTGCTGATTCCTGGCGGCTTTTCTCCAGATCAATTGCGTTCAGATCCAAATTTTGTTGATTTTACTAGAAAATTTTTACTTGCAGATAAAAATGTTTTTGCGATTTGTCATGGACCACAGCTCTTTATACAGACGGGCTTAGTTAAAGGACGTACAATGACATCATATCTAACTGTTCAGCCAGACCTTTACTATGCTGGTGCGCTAGTCAAAGATGCTCCAGTTGTAATTGATCATAATCTAATTACTAGCCGCACGCCTGACGATCTACCAGCTTTTAATAAAGCAATTACTGCAGCACTTAAATAATTTCGACAGCGCCACTGGTTCTAACTACAACTGGACTAGGAACAAATTGACCTTTTGCTCCTAGCCCAGCTGTTTTCTTAAAATGTCTAAAAGTTTCTTGATGCTCTTTAGTGATAAGTATTGCTATTTCTGGTGATATTTGCGCATTAATTCCGCTAAATGAACCTGATGAGTTGCAAATTCATGTGTCCGGCAAACATAATCATTCTCACGGCCTATCTTTGCAATATAGCCATTTATATAGTCAACTTCCGTCGGTCTTCCTTTAGAAAAGTCTTGGTACATTGACGGATAATGATACTTGTATGCATGACTGATCGTCGTTACTGAATCGATCTCCTGTTGACGTGTTTCGATTAAATGAATACCTGCACGTTCACACGCATCATATGCTTCATTGAATAATTGGCGTGCCATCTCAGGAACACCTTCATATTCGATGAATTGTCCCATTTGAACTTCAAACATTGTACATAAAGTATTAACGACCGCGTTAAAAACAACCTTCGACATACACATTCCCAGATAATCTTCGGCAAAGATCGGATTGAGCATGGCCTTTTTAAATTCATCCATCATTTTTTGTGTAACTTCAGCGGGTTTAGTTCCAACATACTGTGCCACATGCATTTCTTCCGCACCTTCAGCACCCATGAAATCAACATCTGCTGGACCGTCAAGGCGCGTTGCAATCATTGCTGTTCCACAAATAATATGTTCAGCTGGGAAGTATTTTGCAATTTTTTCAAAATGTCCCATCCCATTCATTGCAGAAAAAACATATTGATCTTCGTGAAAAATGCCTGCAGCTGCATCACGTTTCAGCTCTTCATCAAGTTGCATCTGTTTTTTGAAAATAATCCAAACATCCGGATGACCCTGGTATTCTTCGGGGTAAAAAATGTTAATCGGCACAACTCGTCGGTTTTTATGATCGCGAGCTACAGAAACGCCACCTTGCTCCCGTACTTTTTCAACATTTGGTTCCCATGTGTCAATAAAATCGACCTCTACCTTTGCGTTTTCTTGAAGCATAACCCCATAACGATACCCCATTGCTCCTGCACCAATAATTCCATACTTCATGAACATCACTCCCTATACTATTTTTGACAAAATAAAAAGCACCCCTGGTCTCATCAACCAAAGGGCGCTTCCGCGTGGTACCACCTTTTTCGAATCATTCTCACAAACAATTCCTTAGTATGTATCAAAATAAATGACACATTCGCATGCTAATGGATGCTACCCAATTCGTCTCGAAAAACGAACTCACAGAATTGAGCTTTTAAACAACAGTCCTGATACCTTTTCACTGAACGGTACTCTCTAGACAAAACTGCTCCTCTAATCCCTCAACTCTGAACGAACACTATCAAAGATTGATGTCAGTTTAACCTATGCATCATGCTTGTGTCAAGTTTTTAATTAATTTAATTTTAATCAATTTATCAGTTGCAATTTCAATTAATTATTTAAAATCTCTCCTAATCCAGCTACTATCAGCAATGATAAAAATTTATTTTTTAAAAAAAATTGACTCTTTTACATGGTTGCGTTAAACTACGACTATATTAAAAAGTAATGAGATTAAACGTGTTGATAAGAAGTGATAATTCATTTCCCGGATTAAGCGAACCTGGTTTGGTGAGAGCAGGTATCTTTGAATGTATTATCGATCATCTTGGAGCGCTGCAATCAAAGATCGGTGATTAAGTAAATTGCAGTGGAGAGCACCCATTATTGTGCTGACGAATTGATTTTTAGTTCGGATAAGAGGCTTATCGTAGATGAGCGAACAAAGGTGGTACCACGCAAAAGCGTCCTTAGATATTTTTTATCTGAGGTCGCTTTTTTGTTTACTGTCATTATTTTTTATTTATCGACATTAACTAAAACGTTCCTGAAAGGGGTAATATACATGAAATTCACAGTTGTAGGTTCAGGTGCCATGGGCTATCGTTACGGAGTTTTGTTGCAAGAAGCAGGTAATGAGGTTGAATTTGTAGATACATGGAAACCAAATGTTGAAAAGGTTAAGGAACAGGGAGGTGTTTTTGTCTCACGTGATCACAAAGATCGGCACCTCGTACCTGTAAAAATGTTCTATCCCGAAGATTATAGTGGCGATCCTGATGTTTGGGTTGTCTTTGATAAGCAAATGCATCTCGCAGATTTTCTGAAACGCATGGAGCATTCTTTCAATGATAAACAATACGTCTTAACTTGCATGAATGGGATGGGTCATGTTGAAAAATTACTTCAATATTTCAAACCAGAGAAAGTTATCGCTGGAACCGCACTTGTTGCAACAGTTCTAAATGGACCTGGAGATGTTGATTTCATCGGAGCTCGCGGTGCAGGTACGATGAATCTTGCAAACTATACGGAAAAACCAGACGAAACGACCCACAAAATCGTCAGTGAACTTGAAAAGGCTCAATTCAATCCCAATTTAACAACTAATTTCATGGGCACATTGTTAGCCAAGGTTGTCTTTAACTCTGTCGTTAACACACTGTGTACACTGTTTGAAATTACGATGGGAGAATTTGCAAGCTACCCTGGTGCAGACGAATTGAGCAAGCAGTTAATCAATGAAGCATATGATGTTTGTGAACGCGCTGGTATTCAAATGCTCAATACCCGCCAAGAAGAATTAGAAAGTGTTAACTACGTTTCGACTGTTGCTAACCCCCTGCACTACCCATCTATGTACCAAGATATGTCGCACAACCGACCTACTGAAGTTGATTACATAAATGGCTATTTAGTAAAATTGGGGCGCAAGTATCATTATGAAGCGGCAACGCATGCATTCTTGACACATCTTGTTCATTTAGCTGAACATACACGCCAGCAAAACAACTAAAAAACTAAAGAAGGATTTAATCTATTCAAGCTTCGAATGGATTGAATCCTTTTTTAGTTAATGATACACATCAATCTCAATTGCTAATAGAACACTATAATTGCACTAATGTACGCTGTTGCACTCACAAATGGATAATGGCTATAAAAAAGAAAGCTATAACTAAAATTACCAAAACAACAAACCAATATAAAGCACTGAGTGAATTAGCAATCGTTTTGCTTAACCAAGGGATAAAGCCGAAATTATTTAGTTCAGTGGCCCATCATTATCAGAACTGAGAACCAAGTCAGCGTGTTCCACGCCCTACTTTCGCGTAGAACATTCTGCCACAACAAAATACCTGTAATAGTGCTAGTCAAAGTCGCGTCAACATGAATGAAACTCACCATAATCCAAA
Organism: Liquorilactobacillus uvarum DSM 19971; assembly: GCF_001434935.1. Lineage (GTDB taxonomy): Bacteria > Bacillota > Bacilli > Lactobacillales > Lactobacillaceae > Liquorilactobacillus > Liquorilactobacillus uvarum. The sequence goes on from NZ_AZEG01000011.1 coordinate 18,133, forward strand.
GAATCAAAGCAGCAATGAAAATAACTGTCATTATTTTTCGGGAAGTGTGATCGTTCCCATTTTTTTAAGCTGCTTATCCGCCTATTCATGTGCATTCGATGTTGCTTTGATTTGCGGTGGGTACATTTTATAAATAATAAGCGGTCCCAAGATCAATGAAATCAATCCTGGAACAAACTCTGCAAGAAACCAGTTCATTCACTCTAAATCAACATGGTTACTTTTAGCCAATAATTGTGCCGAGAAATTTCCAGCCATCACCGTCAAAAACATTGCCGAAGTAATAATGTTCCTATGAAACTCTGAAAAAATCAAAAAAGATCCCACTTTACGTTCAGTCTTATTTTTAGGATCCGAACCAAATGTCTGTGCCAAAGATTTAATAATCGGATACATAAATCCTCCAGCACGTGCCGTATTACTTGATGTAGCTGGAGCCAAGATCAAGTCAATTCCAATCAGCGAATAAGCTAAATTAAAGCCTTTTTACCGAAAGTGCGTACAAAAACAAAAGCAATTCTGCGTCCAAGACCAGTTTTTATAAAATCGCGTGAAATAAAAAATGCCATCGCTATCAACCAGATGCTTCCATTCCCAAAACCAGTAATCGCTTTATCAATTGAAACTGTTTTAGTTAGCGTTGTTATAGTAAATGCTACAATTGAAACTGCTCCAATAAGAAGCGGCTGCGTAATACATCCAAGAATCGTTGCGGCAAACAATGCAAACATATACCAAGTAGCAATCGACAATAATTCCGGTCGTAATGGGGTTGCAAACCATAACACTAAACCTGTCAAAACAGGGAAAATAAATTTTTTATACTGAATCTTCTCTAAAGACTGCATAATTATACCGTCCTCAATATGATGCAGTAAATTCAAAAACTAGTTCACACACTGAAAAAATATCAATTTTTTTCTAGGAGGTGCTCTGCTGATTGCTGTCCTGCTTGCCGTCCAAAAACAACTGTTTCTGCTATGGAATTGCCTCCTACTCGGTTATTTCCATGTAACCCACCTGCTACTTCACCAGCAGCAAAAAGTCCTTGAATAATATTCCCGTTACCATCTAAAACATGTGTTTTTTTATCAATATGGATTCCACCCATCGTATAATGAACAGCAGGTGCAATATGAATTGCAAAAAATGGTTTTTCAATTAGCTGGCGCTCCATTCCTGTCGTTCGATCAAATTGGTTGTCTTGCTTACTTACTACTGCATTGTTCCAATCATTTACTGTCTGGGTTAAAGATTTTTGATCTAAATCAATTTTTTCTGCTAATTCACGAACATTTTCTCCTGTTACAACCAAACCAATATGATCATAGAATTCAATTGCCTTAACGCGATTTCTCACACTTTGATCAAAAATCAAGTAAGCACTCTTTTCAGGTAAGTTAACAATCGAGTTAGAAACAATCTTCCGTGTTCCCAATTCATTCACAAAACGTTTTCCTCGGGCATCTACCAAGATCGCACCTTCGCCACGAACTGCCTCGCCTATCAAATACGTGTGTGGATTATCTTGCTGAACAGTAGGATGAACCTGAATTAGATTCATTTGAACTAATTCTGCACCAGCTTTTTCCGCCAAATCCAATCCATCTCCTGTTGCCCCAGGCTGATTGGTGGTTTTATATTCTGACAGATCAGGTCGATACTTTTTAATAATATCTTTAGATGCACCGAATCCCCCTGTTGCTAAAATCACCACTTGGCTGTCTAAATTACGCTTGCTTCCATCAGGCAATTGAAGAGTAGCTCCAACAATTTTATTCTCATCATTTTTCTTTAGAGACGTAACCTTAACTTTTGTAAACAACGGAATATTCTGCTGCTGAATAACTTTCAAAAGTTTTTTGATCAAGAACGCTCCGATAGGTGCCATACTTGCTGGACGATGGGTGCGCATCTTGCTCATTCCACCTGTAATAGTTAAATCATCCAATCTAATATCATGCTCAGCCAGCCAGTCTATCGCTAATGCAGCATGAGATGCAAAGTAAGACAATAAATCTTGATCATTCATTTTACCGCCTCCGCGATATGTTTCACAGTAAAAATCCTCAAAATTATCAATAACTCCATGTTGAAACTGAACATTAGTTTCAGCAGCATTCATTCCAGAAGAAGCTCGATTGGTATTTCCTCCGATTTTATCCATCTTCTCCAGAATAACCGGTTTTAACCCTAATTCATGGGCTTGGATTGCACTGACCAGTCCTGTACTTCCTGAACCAATCACAATTACATCGTATTTACTCTGAAGTTTCTCGATTGATGTCGGTTCAAATATAAATTTGTCTCTCATCTATACTTCCTCCTTAGTCATTAACTTTTTGAAGCAAAGCTTACGCTTATTAACAACATTGACATAATTAGCGAAACATTGGTCCAAAAATTCAATTGTCTGTTCATGTATTAGTCCTTCATTTTGATTGAGCTTATTTTTTACTTTTCCTAACATAAATTCATTTATCGGAAGAGTATTAGTCATCACTCCAGGAGCATTTAAAATCTGGAACAGATCAATCTGTTCGCAAACTGTTCCTTGAACTCCGTCCGATCCTCCAACAATCATAACAGACTTACGCAGTAACAGATGCGCCACTGATAATGGCCATTCAAGTACACTTTTTAGAACAGCCAGAATGACATGATCATATTCCAGCGTGGCAAAAATGACGCCATCGGCAGCTTCGATCTTATCAATTAATTCAAGAACACATTGCGGCGGAAGTCGCACCATATCCTCGTTAAACGACGGTATATTTTTAATTTCTTGAATTTCTATCTCAGTCTGTTTGCTGTACCTTCCTCGCATGTAGTTTAATAAAAAACGATTAAATGAAAAACTTGCATTGGTTCCAACTGTCGCAATAAATTTCAACATTTTAATCATTCAAACCCCTTCCTTTCAATCGAAAGAAGTTCTTCTTTTCTTGCTAATCGACCTTGGTCATTTTTAAAGGATTGACCCACTCATCAAATTGTTCTGGTGTCACTCTACCTGATTTAAGTGCAGCTTCTCTTAAAGTACTTCCCGCTTTATCAGCAGCTTGCGCAATTTTAGCACTATCGTGATATCCAATATGCGGGGAAAGCGCCGTCACAGTCATTAATGAATTGTCCACTAACTCCTGCATTCTCTTTTTATTGACTGTTAATCCATGAATCAATTTATCTGCAAAGCTCTCCATTGTCCCGCGCAATAGTTCTGCCGATTCGAGAAATGCATCTATCAAGACCGGTTTATAAACATTCATCTCAAAGTTTCCTTGTGAAGATGCCATTGTAACGACAACATCATTTCCCATAACCCTTACAGCTGCCATTGTAATCGCCTCAGCTTGTGTCGGATTTACCTTACCAGGCATAATAGATGAACCAGGTTCATTAGCAGGAATGTTTAATTCATCATAAGCCGCACGCGGACCGCTAGCAAGAAAACGTATATCGTTTGCAATTTTCATTAGATCGCTTGCCAAAGTCTTGATTGCACCATGAACGACATTCAAACCGGAATGTGCTGCAAGACCGTAAAACTTATTAACTTCAGCGGTAAATTTTTGCCCATAGACATCACTAACACGTGCTGCAATGTCATCTGCAAAACCAGGCGCTGCATTCAAACCAGTTCCAACAGCAGTACCGCCCATTGCTAATTCAAGCAATGTATGATCTAAATTCTTTAAATAATCCAAATCATGTTCTAGCGTACTTACCCAACCGCTGACTTCCTGCCCAAAGGTCAATGGAGTCGCATCTTGAAGATGAGTACGTCCAATTTTTACCGTATGCCAGTATTTTTTTTGCTTTTCTTTCAATTCATCAATCAAATGCTGTGCGGCTTTCTCAAGTTCAGCAACTGCCACACTGGCCGTAATATTCATTGCCGTTGGGAAAATATCATTCGAACTCTGCCCATGGTTAACGTCATCATTGGGCAAGACTTCAATACTTGAATCAAGTTCAGCAGCTTTGTTTGCAATAACCTCATTCGTATTCATATTAGTTTGTGTTCCAGAACCAGTTTGATAGACTCTTAAGGGAAAATCCTTGCGCAGTTCTTCATCATCTAAAACCAGCAACTTATCGATTGCTTTGGTTATCAAATCTGCTTTTTCCGATGAAAGCTGCCCGAGTTCTTTATTCGCCTGAGCTGCAGCTTTTTTTATTTGTAATAAAGCTCGGATAACCACCAAAGGCATAAATTGACCAGTTGAAAAGTTATTGCGGCTTCGTTCTGTCTGTGGACCCCAAAGAGCCTTAGCTGGAATTTTGACTGGTCCTAACGTATCTTCTTCTACACGATATTCTGGCATTTTGCTTCCTCCTTTTATTGTGAAAAAAACTACATAATGTGATAAAAAAATCATCTATTTAAAAATCGTCATCAACTTTGTTGAATATTTAACAACTATATAATAGTGTTTTAAAAAGCCTATAGTCAAACACCTCGGTAGCTATTAAGCTTTTCTATATCCATCAAAAAAGATCTTAAGAATAAAACATTTGGTTTTTTAAAGCTTTAAAAAAATTTCTAATATCTATTCAATTTATTTTAAAATTCACAATGTAACCAAGGCACTCATAATTTGTGCTCTTATTTACTAATGCTTCATCTTCGATCATCAACTTAAACTTTCACTGTTGTTGAAATCTCTTTGATGTCATATGGAGTTGAGCGACAGCATCCGCCGATCAACCTTGCGCCAGCTGCCCGCCATAATGGTACCATTTCACTGAATGTTGCAGAGTTTGGATTGGCTTTCCATGTTTTTGTTTGTGGATCATACCGGTCACCATTATTGGGGTAGACAACAATTGGCTTATTAGTCTCTTTTTTTATATTCTTGACCGCTGCCTCAACTTTCTCTAGCGCGATACAATTTATTCCGATAGCAGCTATCTGCTCATATTTTTCGAAATATTTTATCGCCTCATCCACAGAAGTCCCGTCACATAAGTGTCCACTGTCTTTAATACTGAAAGATATCCAAGCAGACTGCTTGGGAAATTTTTCAACCAAAAGATTAACAAGTGCTTTGGTTTCAGCAAAATTCGGCTGAGTTTCAATCGCAAAAAAATCAACACCAGCTTTAGCTAGCAAAACCAAGCGTGAATAATGAAAAGACTGATATTCATCTTCAGTTAGTGAGTAATTTCCTGTATACTCGCTTCCATCTGCCAAATAAGCACCATAAGGGCCAACACTTCCCGCTATTAAGGGATATACCCGCTCAGCTTTCTTTTGTGTTGTTAAAGACGAATAGAATGCTGCACGTGCTTTCTGTGCACAACGAACAGCCTGAACAACTAATTCTTCACTCTGTATATGACTCAAACCATTTTTCTCAAAAGCTGCAACATTAGCTTGATAAGTGTTAGTAATTGCAATATCAGCACCAGCCTCAAAATAACTGCGATGTACCTCAGTTATCTTCTGAGGAGCATTTATCAAAGCATTGGCGGACCAAAGATCATTACTAGTGTCAATGCCTTTTTTCTCCAGTTCTGTTGCCATAGCTCCGTCAACAACCAAAATTTTTTTGTTTTTTAAACTTTCTGCAATAGGATTCATTGTGTTATACCTCCGATAAACTTTATGCAATATTTTTCATCACAAAATTCAACCTTAATACATTCTTTTTTGTTAAGAATCAGCATCTTTTTTTCTAGTCTTCAAAAATTTTTTTCCATAATAGATAGCATAACAAACTGCTAAGAAAGGAATCATGTAAAACAGCGCTGACCGCTGAGTCGGATCAAATACAATTAGTACACATGAAAGCAGGCTCATAATAAATGCTGTCCAAGGGATAAGCGGATACCACGGAGTTTTGAACTTTAATTCTGCAACCGTATGTCCGCTCTTTAACCAGTGCTTCCTAAAATTAATTTCCGAGAGTGCAATTGCCATCCACACGATAACAACTGCCAACCCTGAAATTGAAACGAGCACGAGATAAACTGTTGAGGCTGCTACCACACTGGATATCAACGCTAAAACACCTCCTACCATACTAACAAGCAACGCGATTATAGGGACTCCTCGATTATTCGTTTTCGCGTAATATGCAGGTATCATCTTCTCATGTGCTAGCGACCACAACATTCTGGTTGAAGCATACAGTCCTGAATTAGCCGCTGATAAAATAGCTGTTAAAACGACAAAGTTCATCAAATCACCTGCAAATGGCAACCCAATACTTTTAAAAACCAAAACGAATGGACTTTGATTAACACCAGCTTTTTGCCAAGGAATCAAAGCAGCCATAACGATAATGCTGCCAATGAAAAAAATTACAAGTCGTAACAACGTTGTCTTGATCGCTTTAGGAATGTTTTTTTCTGGATCTTTAGTTTCCCCCGCGGTTACTCCAATTAACTCTGTCCCTGAAAAAGCAAAATTAACCGTCAACATTGTAGTAAAAACACCCTTGAATCCATTTGGAAATAGCCCATTCGCATAAAGATTCTTAAAAAGGGGTGCATGCGAATAACCCTTTATCGGAATGATTCCAAAAATTGCAAGTCCTCCAATAATAATAAAAGCAATAATAGCGATAACTTTAATACTCGAGAACCAAAATTCAGTTTCTGCAAAGAAACGCACTGATAATGCATTTGATGTAAAAATTACAATCATAAAAAGCAGACTCCAAATCCATGTCGGTGAGTGCGGAAACCAAGTACGCATTATCAACCCCGCGGCCGTAAATTCAGAACCTAGCGCAACAGTCCAAGTCAACCAATACAAAATTGCTACTGTAAATCCCGTTCCTGGCCCAATAAACTTATCTGCATAGACGTGAAAAGATCCAGTTTGCGGCATTGCAACTGCCAATTCTCCAAGACATAGCATCACCAGATAAACAACAATTGCTCCGATAGCATATGCTAAGATAGCTCCTACTGGGCCCGCCTCATGAATTGTGTACCCTGAACTTAAGAACAATCCTGTTCCGATCACGCCGCCTAACGAGATCATCAGCAAATGTCTTGCTTCCATCTTACGCTTCAAATTATTTTTACTTTTTTCCTGCATCTCAAGTCCTCCAAAAATTACCTTATTCCCAACAACTAATCAATAAAAAAACCGCCCCTATAAAAATACATAGGGACGAGTTTTCTTCGCGGTACCACCCAGATTTGTTAAAATATCTTTAACCTCAGTTAGACATATCATCATCTTATATCTAAGAATATATCGTATTCTCACGGGCAATCAGCTTGCACTAACCACCTAGCTCCGAGTTCATCTTCAATGCATTTCCAATCTGTCCTCTCACCATCGGCAGTCGCTAAATACTGTTTTTGCATTTACTCTTCTCATCAATGCTCAAATATTAAAAATTAACACACCTAAAACATATCTTACATAGTATGCTGTCCCTGTATCCTTGTCAAACCGCTTTGGCATTAAATGCGCACAGTTGTGTTCCCCAACTTATTGATTAATTTCATATTTTCGCGATAATCAACAGGGACTGCAATAATAAAGACGCCTTCTTTTGCCGTAACAGCTTTTTCCAAAAATTCAAGATATTCGCCAGGTTTTTTAACTTGCATCCCAGTTGCGCCAAAGCTTTCTGCATATTTAACAAAATCAGGATTGTCGAAATCAACTCCATTATGATGATCGATCTCCATATCCATCTTCCACTTAATTAGACCATATGAAGCATCTTCCCAAATCACAATTACAAGATGTAAGTTTTCCCGAACTGCCGTTTCTATTTCTTGCGAGTTCATTAAAAAGCTACCATCTCCCATTACCGCAACAACAACTTTGTCAGGGCGTGCTAATTTTGCTCCAATTGCCCCCGGTAGCGTCCATGCCATCGTAGACAACCCATTATCTATCAAACAAGTATTTGATAAATACGTTTGATACAGACGTGCCATCCACATCTTAACAGCGCCTGTATCAACTAAGACTACTGCATCGTCAGGTAAAATCTTACGCGTAGCATAGACAACTGTTTGCGGCTTTAAAGGAAATGTATTGCTTTCCTTGCCACTCGCAAGTTCCGCATGAATCAGCTCTCTGATTTCAGCTGTACGATGACTGAAATGCATTTCTTGTGATTTTAATGCCTGTAAAAGAGCCTGCAAGCTGGCACGAATGTTCGCAATAATATTTAAGGTTACATTATAGTGGCTGTCAACATCCTGTCGGAACATATTAATATGAATAATCTTTTTATTTTTTTCAGGATTTATCTTTTGAGGATCAAATTGTTGGATGGAAAAACCAATTGAAATTATTAAATCAGCTTCATCAATTGCAAAATTTTCATAATCACGACGCATAAATCCAACTACCCCCAGTGAATTCTTGTGTCGATCAGAAATTATGCCTTTACTCATAAAGGTTGTAGCTACAGGTATTTGCAACTCCTCACTTAATTCCCTGACCTCTTGTTCTGCATGTTTCCATAACACACCATCTCCAGCTAAAATCACTGGTTTTTTAGCTGCCGCAATCAGCTTAATTGCCTTATCAATATCTGATGCGGTTGGCTGAGTGACAGAAACAGGATCAATCTCCAGTGGTTGAAGCTGTCCCTGAATCGGTGTTTCTTCAATATCTTGTGGAATTGCAAGATATGAAGCACCTGGACGGTCACGCTTAGCTGTTGAAAAAGCCTTGCGCACCATTTCGGGCACCGCCTGCGGAGTTAATATCATATCAGCATATTGTGTGATTGGTTTAAACATTGCAACAAGGTCTATTACTTGATGCGATTCCTTATGCAACCGAGCCAAACCACCTTGCGCACTGATAGCAACAAGCGGTGTCGAATTTGTTTCTGCATCAGCTACCCCTAACATTAAATTGATAGCACCTGGTCCCAAGGTTGCTAAGCATACACCTGGAATGCCGGTCAATCTACCGTAAGTGCTAGCCATGAAGGAGGCTCCTTGTTCATGACGCGTTAAGATAAATTTTATTTTATTGGATTCATCTAAAGCATCAATTAAATGTATGTTTTCTTCTCCGGGAATTCCAAAAACATATTTAATTCCCTCGTTTTCAAGACATTGTACGATCAAATGTGCCGCATTGACTTTTTCTCTCTCAGCCATTTCTCTTCCTCCTGAATCGTTTAACCAGCATTATTTCAAAATTAATTTTCAATGATAATTATTATATTACCATGATTAAAACCATCTTTCTTCTTTTTATACTCTTTTAATATTTTTTTCATATCAAATATCTATTTCGGAACGCCTAGGATGACCTATTGCGTTTTCTCCAGTTCAATGCTATAGTTTAATCGTGATATGAGCATATGTTCATATATAAAAATGGAACTTTTAGGAGGCTTCTCCATGGAAGAGCACAAAATTCATACTGGCAAACGTTTTTTGCTAGTCACACTATTAAATATCATAATTACTTTATTTGAATTAGTAGGCGGACTTTTATCCGGCAGTCTGTCCTTACTTTCAGATGCCTTTCATAATTTCAGTGATGCATTTTCAATTATTCTAAGTTATATTGCTAACCGTATAGGGAAAAGATCACCTACCGTTAAAAACACTTATGGTTTCCGCCGTGCTGAGATTCTAACAGCTCTCCTAAACTCAATTTTACTGATCGTCATATCTGCCTTTTTGCTGATTGAGGCAATCAAGCGCTTCACTCATCCTGAAGAAGTCCAAGGCGGTGTTATGTTTATCGTTGCTGTTATTAGCTTTGCAGCTAACCTTTTATCAACTATTTTAATGAATCATGATTCCAAACACAACTTAAATATCAGAGCCACCTATCTCCACCTGCTGAGCGATGCCCTCGCTTCAATCGGGGTTATAATTAGTGCTGCACTTATTATTCTCTTCAATATAAAGTGGATTGACCCATTAATGACTCTTCTGGTTTCTTTTTATATTATCTATGAATCATTGCCAATTGTTCACAAAACTTTCACCATTTTAATGGAAGCATCTCCCAAACTAAATTTTGAAGATATAAAAAAAGATTTGTTGACTATTCCGGAGATAACTGGCGTTCATCACCTGCACGCTTGGTTGATTGATGAAAATGAAATCATTTTATCTGTTCACGTCAATATGCCAGATCTTCCTCTAAGTCAAACTGAATGTGTTTATCTTAAAATTGAAAATATTTTAAAACAAAACTACAATGTGTCACATGTAACGATTCAAGCAGAATGTAATCGAGGACGCAATACTGGGCTTCTTTTGGATGAAGAAAAAAGTTTTCACAGCAATTAAAATATCAGCATTAGGCACATCCTTTAAATAATCTAGTATTTAATATCTTGAATAAAATTCTCAAGATATTTTTTTGTGTAAATTTTACCATTCTATCGCTATTCATAAAAACACTTGATGGTCGTTTGCTGCGCTGCTGCATGAAACATTATTGTTCCAAACCCATTATCTTTCTGCAAAGACATATTTGCTTAGAATCATCAGCTCCTTATATCGAGGTACACTATTTAGTTGCCTTACATTGTAAAATCGGCACTGCTTTTGTAATTTTAGTAGTTAGATGGCTGTCTTTTTGGGATAAAAAGGTATGGCTATTCAAATCAGATCTCTTTTCTACCCTGCTTTTTTTAGTTTACTTGAGCAACACCTCCCAAAACTAAAACCGTGTTACCCTCGCGAAGACACGAAGCATTTTCACCAGCCCAAACAAAAAGATTCAGTTCGAAAAGCTGAAATTAATCAGTTCTTCTCACCAAATCTAATCTTAATCTGCCAAAAAGCAGCTACTAATCTGTATGTTCTCTTAAAAAAGCTAGTGCTTTCTGATAGTCAGGTTCATTGGACTGTTCGGTTATCAACTCACGGTAAGCAACTCTGCCTTTTTTATCCAAGATCCAAATACTGCGTGCATCATTTCCAGTTTTTTCAACATAAATTCCTAATTTTTTTCCCAGTTGACCGTTAAGATCAGATAACAACTTCATTCTTTCTACGCCTTCAGCTGCACACCATTGTTGCTGTTTTGCAACAGAATTGGTGGATATAGTATAAAAACCAATATTTTCAAATTTATCTGCTTCTTGATTAAACTTTTTTGTTGATAAACTGCACACACGTGTATCAATATCAGGCACAATGCTAATCAACACATACTTTCCCTTTAGGTCCGAAGCATCTACACGTTCAAAATTCCCAGAGTCTAAAGAAACACTAGGGAATACTTCTCCTATTCCATAAGGATTCCCATTAGTTCTCCCTAATTCTCCATGCCGCGTAATTTCCATCCTAATCATCCCTCTCAACAAGTAAAGATTCCCATATTTTGACAATTAAAAACACGAAAATTATACAATAAATCACAAATAAAGCCAAAAATATGCTTCAATATTGCCACTTTATTCGTGCAAATTTCAACCTTTGACAAAATTTTGTTTGTACTTAAATAATTAAAACCTGTCAAATTTGCGAAGAACCTTTTAACAATATATACCACTAAGAATCATTTTATATAGTGTCCTGATTGCTGCTTTAAAACTGAGTCCCTTTGATACAAGGTAATTATTTTGTAGAAATTTACGTGTTGTTTGTTGTATCATCAGCAGCAAGACATCTTTTTCTGTCCCCGTCAATATGCGTACATGCGGATCACCTATAAAAAGATCGTATAGTTTTTTCCCAAATTCATCAAGATGATTATTTAATTTTGCCCACTGTTGTGGGTATCTTTTTTCCAAGGTTTTCGCATGTTTGATTATTTTGTCCACATGTTGAGCGCCAGGGAATTCAATAAGATATCTCTGCAGCATTTCATCCGGTGAAAGCCTTGCTCCTTTAGGTACTCCACTGGCACCAAGATAGATGTCTTTAAAAATAAAATCAATTGCTTTATCAATAATCATCTCTTTGCTCTCAAACATCTTATAAATTGTCCTCTTGCTCACTTTTAGTTTCGAGGCAAGTTCTGCAGTTGTAAAAGACGGTCCTTTTTCTTCGATAAGATGAAGAACGGCTAAATATATTTCATCACTAATACCCATTTTATCCCCCTTTCATGTGCTAATTAGCTTATTTCAAAGAATACCATATTTCATGCGTTTTCTACTAGAAAGAACCGAGATTAAAATATCTATCTTCATTATTTTCGACAGAAAAACTTTTGAATTATTAGTTTTTATAAGGAAATTTTTGGGAAATAAAGCTGTGATGCTGTATAATCTTTTCTGAAAGCAAGTACAATTAATCTAAAATACTACTTAAATAGGGGCTGAAATACGTGGTACATGACAAAAAGTTTATTCACACCGATATCACAAACTTTAGAGATATTGGCGGCTATCAAACAAGTGATGGACATCTGAAAGCAGGCATTTTTTTCCGCAGTGGTGAACTATACAACTTAAAACCCCAAAATATCGATTTTCTCAGCAACACTATTCATTTAAAAAAAATCTATGATTTTCGGAGGCCAGAAGAAATCAATAATCGTCCTGATACGAATATTGAGAATATTTTGTATGAAAATATTAACTTGATGTCTTCACCTGGTCAAGCTAATCCTAGCCTGAAAAATATGGTTATTGCGTCCAATATTGAAGAACATATGCTTTCAGTATATTCTGAACTTGTGCTCAGCCCTTCTTCTCAGAGAGGCTATCATCAATTTTTGGTTGAACTTTTAAACAGTACTGAACCCATAATCTTTCACTGCTTTGCTGGGAAAGATCGGACTGGTTTTGCTGCCGCTCTTCTTTTAAAGATCGCGGGTGTTTCTGAAGCTGATATCTTCGAAGACTATCTTTTAACAAATAAAGCTCGTAAAAAAGAAAATGCACAAATTCTAACTCGTTTCCAAAAAACGTTATCCCCAGAGAAACTCTCTGCATTAAATGTTTCACTCAACGTGAAGGCTGCTTACCTAGCACATGCATTTGATTTGGTCAAACAGCGTTATGGTGCATTTAACACCTATTTAGAAAAAGGGCTCCAGCTCCCGGCCAACTATATTTCTAACTTTCGTGAGATGTATATTAAATAAAAAATTTTTTTAGTCTACGAAGCACATCCAGAGCCCTTAATCAGCAAATTGGATGTGTTTTTTTGCAGTCTGGTCACAAATTTCAGACTGCAGTCTTAATCTAATTCTCCTGCAATTAACATATTCCAATTTTTATACCTCGCATTATTATTTTTAATCAAAATCAGAAAATATTGTCCTTACGCAAAAGATCCCCGATTTTTTATACTTAATCCTAATGAACCATTTCCTTTACACTTTTATTTTTTCTGCCGTTATTAAACTTGTAAGATGTCGCGACACTTACAAAAAAGCTTATAAAAATTGAAAGGAGTCATTCATATGAGTACAACGTGGATTAAAACAAGTTTAAACACTGTATCAGTTTCGAGTGACGGCGAAAAACGCAAACGTAGTTTCAACAATATTAAAGCTGCTGCTACTGATCAGGAAATTGTTGAATTTGGTAAAATATTGTCCTTATTGACTGGAACCTCGACAGATGAACTTAAATTAACAACTGTTAACGACATTAGTGCCTAACCGGTGCAATTAAGGAGGCTTTTATATGAAACAACTAGATTTGGTATTTGCTGGTCAAACCGGTCAGATAAAACATCATTTCCGTTTAAACTATCTGAACAATAATCTGAACAAAGAAACCGTTGAAAAAGCAATGCAAGATATCGCTGAGTTGGGCATATTCATCGATAAAAAAGGTGAAAAGCTCTATGCTCATCCACTTTCCGCACAATATGTCGACAAGCAAGAAACGCCAATTATCACAGAAACAAAATAAATTTTTAACGCATATTAAACCACATTAATTCATATAATGTAAAACTAAAATAAGGGGACTGGGTCAAAAGTTAAATTTTGATCTAGTTCCCTTATTCATTCTGTACAAGTGTGTCCCGTAATTCAAAGTTCTCCATCTAACTTTGAACTGCCCGTGGCAAAAAACAAGCTATGTTTGTAATTTCACATCAATACTTAAACCTTACCGACTTGTGTCATAGGCCTCTGCCATGTTTTTTGCAATTCTTTAAAACTTATATCCTTCTAACCTCGTTTTTGCATTATTTAAATACAAAGCTAATCACCGATAACCTTGAAGCGTTGATCATCAACCGCGTATTGTTTTTCTCCCGGCAAAGCTTCGATTGACCCAAATGGCATTTCTGCACGCAAAACCCAGCTTTCAGGCACATCAAAAGCTTCTTTAATCTGATCATCAATTAAGGGATTATAATGCTGTAAACTCGCTCCAATTTTGTTTTCTGCCAAGGCTGTCCATATGCTCAGTTGTGCCCCACCTAATCCCTGCTCTGACCAATCTTGGAAATTATTAGCATATAAACTAAATTGTTTTTTATTTTGATCAACAATTGACTGATCAGTGAAAAGAAGAACTGTTCCAAAACCAGCCTTAAAACTATCAACCTTTTCTTTTGTCTTAGCATAGGCTTCCTCTGTAGGGACCTCTGACTTCAGTCTTTTAGCAACAATATCCCAAACTTTTTCTGATGCTGAACCAAATAAAATACCAGCTTTGATAGTCTGATTATTGAAAGCTGTTGGAGATTCTCTCACAGCTTTTTTGATCAACTCTGCGATTTCTTCTTTGGGTTGTTTGACATTTCGACCCAAAGCGTAAATAGAACGGCGATTTTTTAAAAATTCTATATATTTATCATTCATAATAAGTTCTCCCTCAGTAAATTTCATTTTTAATGTTACTTTTTTGTTAACATGTTTTATTATATTTAATTATTTGCTTCTTGTCAACTACAAAATAAATTTTAATAAAAAAACTCTTTACCAGACTATCGAAACAAGCTCTCAATAGTTTGATAAAAAGTCTATCCAATTTATTCGATTTGTTGAACTATAGTATAATTCCGACACTATAATGAATAATCATTGTCAAAATACCCACCAGAAGATTGCGAATAATTGCAACTTTAACTAAGCCATTACCAAGTTTCGCACTTAAAAACCCAGTTAGTGATACAGACAGGCATACTGCCAAAATTGTTGCTGGCCACTGGTATGCAGTTGGGCTAAGTGTCATTGCTGCTAAGGGAAAAACTCCACCAGCTGCTGCTGAAAAGAGTGAAGAAATCGCTGCTTTCCATGGATTCATATAATGTCCAAGTTTAAGTCCATGCTTAACATCAATTATAGTCTGTAATGGTTTTTTAGCCATTAAATCCTCTGCAATTTGTTTCGCCGTTACATCCGTAACACCCCTAGCCATATAATACTTCTGTACGCTTTTAACCTCTGCAGCATAATTGTGCTTCAACAAGCCCCGTTCTTCTCCAACCGCAGCTCGTTCAGTTTCCTTTTGTGCACTTACAGAGGCATACTCTCCAGATGCCATCGAAAAAGCACAGGCCATTAAATCAGCTATTCCGGCAATAAAAATTGTAAATTGATTTGGAGTTGCTACTGCAACACTAAACAATACTCCAACAACTGTCAAAATTCCGTCATTTGAACCTAGCACACCTGCGCGCAAAGTATTTAGCTTTTCATCCATTGTTTCACTTTCATTAGTTTCTTTTTTCTTCACTAGAATATCCATCGTTTGATATTACTCACCTTTCAACTCCATTAACTTCCAATTAAACTCCCAATTACGTATGTAACAACCATTGTCAGAATTCCTGAAGTAACATTGCGCAAAACACCTTGGCCCCTATTAGCATTACCCAATACTGCCGCACTATATCCAGTAAATGAGAGCGCTATAATTACAGCTGCAAATGTTGCTGCAATGCGAATTCCATTTGGGAACAATGATATTGCCAGTAAAGGAAGAATTGATCCCAGAGGAAAAGCTATCATTGAGGCCATTGCAGCCGCATAAGGACTGGTAAACTCATTAACTTCAAAACCATAGCGTTCACGAACCGTTGTTACTAAAGCATCCTTTTGCATCATTTCTTCAGTTGCTTTTTTAGCAAGCCGCTCACTAATACCTTGTTCCAGATAGTTGTGTTTCACAAATTCAAATTCTTTTTCATAATTGTCTTTCAGTGCCTGTTCTTGATGCATAACCGCCCTTTTCTGAGCATCCTTTTGAGTGTTGACGGAAACATACTCTCCCATTGCCATTGAAACCGTTCCGGCCAACATTCCAGCAATACCTGAAATGAAAATGGCATAACTGTTAGTCGTTGCTCCGGCAACCCCGATTACAATACCAGCAACCGAAAGAATTCCGTCATTTGCCCCCATTACAGCAGCGCGCATCACGTTAACGCGTTGTGCTAAACTCTTCTCTTCCAAAGTCAGTCTCTCCCTAATTCCTCTTTTTAATTTAGAATTTTTATAATATAGTAATCATTATATTCTGTTATATGTAAAAAGTAAACTAATACTTACTATAATTTAATCAACTATAAGTTTTAAATAGATTAAATTATAGTTTCAAGCACCCTACAGAAAAATCTTGACACATTGCTTACTAGGTTATATAACTTAGCATGTGTTATTTTGTACGTATCTATTATCCTTTTAAATTTTCAAGAGGTGAATATCATCAAGAACTCTATTCAAATTCGTTTACTCGGTCTTATCGGAGGCTTACTTTTAAATGCTTTCGGCAATGGTTTATGTATTTCAGGAAACGCAGGAAGCGGCCTTTGGACGGCCTCTGCCGTTAACTTGAGCAAATTAACAAACACAAGTGTCGGTGTGATTCTTTTTGCACTTGGAATGATAAATATTTTAACTAACCAAATTTTGATACATCATTGGGATATTCGGCGTTTCATAGGTGAATTTTGCTTCATTTTCTTCTTCAGTTATTTTGTAAATACCTTTGCTCAATTTTTCAATTATCTTGGTATACCAACTCTCCCCTTCCTTATACGCGGCCTCATCTCTTGTTTAGGTGTTGTTTTCTTTTGCACCGCAATCTCTCTTTATCAACGTGCCAACATCATTATGCATCCTAATGACGACACAACTAATCTGCTGCGTTTTTTATATCTGAAAGGAAATTCAACTGCCGCACAACTGCTTGACTTCATTGTTCCGATAGTCATAATCATTTTTTGTGCCATTTTCTCGCATAAGTTATTTGCCGTTAACATTGCAACTTTATTTTCTTTCCTATTTAATGGCTTAATTATTGCAGAAGCCGATCGTTTAATTTTTCCGCAATTAAAACATAATTTCAAAAAAAATGAGCAGCATTGAGTATACTAACTTCGCCTTTCTTTTTGAATATCTTTCGATAGCTCCTACATACCCGGAAACGCGTATTGTTTGTATGTCTAAAGAAGACCATCTATAATTAAAATGTAAGTGTAATGGTTATTGAATTGAAAGGAAAGGTGATTTTTTTATGTTAGAAACCCATCCATATCCAAAAACAATAAAACAGCTTAATCAACTTTTGGCTGATTTAACACAGCTTCAAACCAACATCCAACAGACTCATTGGTATATGCGCGGTCCGGAATTCTTTCGCCTTCATCCATTAATGGATGAATACAAGGATCAGTTAGCTGAACAGTTGGATGAGTTGGCTGAACGTCTGATTGCTTTGGGCGGTTCACCGATTGCAACAACTCATGAATTTATGGATAATACAGGCCTTCCAGACGATGAAATCAGTTTTGGACAATTTGATTTACCTGAACTGATGCAGCGTCTACTGAAACAATTTAAGTATCTCCGTGATCAATATCAAAAGGGGATTGAAATTACAGATGATGAGAAGGACTTTCCTACACAGGATATCTTAAATGGCTATAAAGCCGAAGCCGATAAAAATATTTGGATGATTAGTGCTTTTCTTGATAAGGGACCTTTAAACAAGTAGTTTTTTACTATTGTACTCATGAAAAACATAAGTCACCGCAAAGAAAAATAAGGATCTTTGGAAGCAACCAGTGGGGACTGTCTGATAAAGCTTGTTTTTTGAAATACTTTAACATGAAAATATAACCTAAAGGGGTCTATGGCAGTTCATTGTCATAAACCCCTTTAGGTTATTATTAATCTTCAATACCCAAACTGCTTATCAAAACCAAAGCTATTTTTATTAAAATGCCGCAGCGATTTGTGTTTCCCCGCTACCAATCGTATAACTCTTTCTAAATGTCGCATGATTATCCAGGATCGCCGCGATCACTTCCGCAACATCTTCACGTGGAATGCTTAATCGCTCTTCACTTTCAGAGTTGACAGTGATAGTACCAGTACCTGAAATATTTTTTAACATCCCCGGACGTAAAATAGTGTAATCAAGTGCCGTCCTTTGCAATTCCTTGTCTGCATAATGTTTTGCAATCAGATATGGCTTGATACCACTTTTATCCCAAAGATCCCGCTTGTTACTTCCAACTGAACTCACCATCACATAACGTTTGATTCCTGCTATTTGGGCTGCTTCCATCGATTTAACAGCTCCATCTAAATCAATTATCAACGTCTGGTCATCACCTGTTTTTCCACCAGAGCCAGCTGAAAAAATAATTGCATTTGCTCCTGTTTGTTTAAAACATTTCGCCATTTTTTCTGCCGAATCATTCAAATCAAAATGAACTGGATGTACAAGCTTGTCAGTTGGAAAAACTTTTGCCTGCCCATCATTTCTAATACCCGCGTATACTACGAATTTTCTAGCTATCAGCTTACTAACCAATTTTTGTCCGATCTGTCCATGTGATCCGATAATAAAAACAGAACTCATAAAAAAACCTCCCTTTGAATTACTAAGTAATCACTACCTTTACAGTATAACCAATAACAATGAAGCGCAATAATCTTTACACGGCGTACTGTATCATTTAGTAATAAAAAAACATGTTTCGCAGAATTCCTTTAAACGGAAATTCTTTGAAACATGCCTTAAAGAACAACATTCTCTTTTAACTTGGTACTCAAACTTCTTTTACATCATTTAGCTTAGTTTTCAGTGTACTTTGGTCATTAGTGCTTTTAGTGCGCCAATATGAAGCCAACACCGAACCGGAAATATTATGCCAAATACTGAAAACTGTTGATGGAATCGCTGCTGCTGGAACAAAATACTTGATTGCCAACGCTGCACCCAAACTTGAATCTTGCATTCCAACTTCGAATGTTATTGCCTTTCTCTGCGGATCACGCAATCGAATCAATCTCGAGAAAAGATAACCTAAACCATATCCTGAAAGGTTGTGTAAGATTACTACTGGAATAACAAGAGCTGTTGCCGCTGTAAATAGATTAGCATGATTAGCTGCAATTACTGCTCCAATAATCAGTAAAATAGCCACTTGAGAAATTAGAGGTAAAACATGTGTAATTTTCTCGATTTTTTTCCCAAAAATTGAATGTAGAACCACACCCAAAATAATTGGAAATAAAACTATTTTTACTGTACTTAAAAATAAAGAAGCAGTTGGTATATCAATATACTTGCCCGCAAAGGTCAATAAAAGGCCAGGCAACGCGATTGGTGCTAGCAGTGTGGATAATGTTTCAATTGAAACATCAAGCGCCACATCCCCACCAGCCAAGTATGCCATCACGCTGGAAGATGTGCCACTTGGACACGAGCCAACTAGAATTACACCGGCCGCAGTTGCACCTTTCAACTGAAAAATAAGGCATAACAACCAAGCAAGTGTTGGCATTATTACATAATGTGCGACTGTACCCGCAATTACTGGCAATGGTCGTTTAGCAATTCTTTCAAAATCTTCAATCCTCAATGTCAACCCCATACCAAATAAAATAATTCCCAATAAATATGAAATATTTGGAACAAGCCATAAACTTGTCTTTGGCAGAACATAATTGAAAGCAGCCCATAGCACCACTAGAAGCGTGAACCAACGTCCAATCATTTTACCTAACTTTTCTACTTTGGTCATTTTTTCTTTCCTTTCTCTCACATACATCTCAACACATAAATATCTGTTACAGCCAATTAATTGGTTTCTTTATGGCACCGGCAGTTCTTACCGCAACTGGATTCGTTTTTATTTTCATTCTTTTCTTCTTCACTTGCTTCAACTGCACCAAAAAGTTCATCTGCACCGCGCATAATTCCACCTGTATTGGCAGAAGTTACCAAATATTGGTAACGTGCAAGGTATCCCATTCGCACTTTTGGCTGAAAAGGTTTAAGATCTTTTTTCCTATTTTTAAGTTCTTGCTCGCTGACTGCAACGTCCAAGGTCCTTTTTTCAAGATCGATTGTAATTTGATCACCATCCTTGATCAGAGCAATCTCTCCACCAGCAGCGGCTTCAGGCGATACATGTCCCACACATATTCCATGTGTTGCGCCTGAGAAACGTCCATCAGTTATCAGTGCAACTGTTCTTCCCAAACCACGGCCAATAATATCAGATGTTGGATTCAGCATTTCAGGCATTCCAGGTCCACCCTTAGGCCCTTCATACCGAATAACAACAACATCGCCGGCCTTAACAGTCCCATTATCAATACCTTCTACTGCATCATCATGTGAATCAAAACAGATTGCTTTCCCAACGAATTTTTTAATGTCTGGATCGACTCCAGCAACCTTTATAACTGATCCGTCTTTGGCAATGTTTCCATAAAGGATCGATAAACCACCCTGTTCAGAATAAGGATTGTCAAGTGTTCTGATAACTTCAGGATTTAATGTGTGTGCGCCTGCAACATTTTCACGAATTGTTTTTCCTGTGATTGTTGGACGATCTGGATGAAGAATTCCGCCCTTTTCAATCAATTCGTTCATAATTGCTGGAATTCCGCCCGCATTGTGTACATCTTCCATTGTCCATGATGATGAAGGCACAATTTTAGCCAAATGCGGCGTTTTTTTAGCTATTTCATTGATTTCCCGCTCACTATAATCAATACCAGCTTCATGGGCAATCGCCAATCCATGTAAAACAGTATTAGTTGATCCGCCCATTGCCATATCAAGAGCAAAACTGTCGTCGAAAGCTTCCTTGGTCATGATATCTCGCGGTTTAACATTATGCTTAACGTTATACATTACTTGACGTGCTGCCTGCCGAACCAATTCACGCCTTTCTTTTGAAACGGCTAATGTTGTTCCATTATATGGAAGTGCCATTCCCATGGCTTCCATAAGTGAATTCATTGAGTTTGCAGTATACATTCCCGCACAAGATCCGCAACCTGGGCAAGCATTTCTCTCCAATTCCATAAAATCTTCTTTACTCATTTTTCCATCTTTAAAAGCTCCGACAGCTTCAAAAACAGTTGACAAAGTTGCTGCTTTGCCATTAGGATCAAGTCCGGCTTTCATTGGGCCACCGGAAACAAAGGCCGCTGGAACATTTGTGCGTGCTGCAGCCATCAACATTCCAGGTGTAATCTTGTCACAGTTAGGCATGAATAAAACACCATCAAACCAATGTGCGTTAATTACCGTTTCTGCCGAATCAGCAATAATTTCACGACTTGGCAGCGAATAGCGCATTCCAATGTGTCCCATCGCGATCCCATCATCGACCCCAATAGTATTGAATTCGAAAGGAACACCTCCTGCTTTACGAATTTCATCTTTTGCAACTTCTGCCAATTCACGCAGATGAACATGTCCAGGAACAATTTCAATGTACGAATTTGCAATTGCAATAAAAGGCTTTTTCATATCTTCCGGATTTTTGACTTGACCCGTCGCATATAATAAACTTCTGCCGGGTGCACGGTCCGTACCCTCAGTGATTGTATCGCTTCTTTTTTTTAGTTCGTCCCCACTGATTGAAAAATTTAACGTATTACTCATTTTTTACAGCTCCCCATTTCTTTTATGTTTTCTCAACCTACTTAAAATTCCTTATCAACAATTTTTGACTGCTATTGCTTCAATTTCTATTTTGGCACCAGCCGGCAATGCCTGTACACCAACAGCCGAACGCGCCGGCAGCAACGGAGTATTTTCAAAAAAAGCTGCGTATATTTTGTTAACTTTATTAAAATCGGCAATATTTGTCATAAAAATTGTAACTTTGATGATGTCGTCAACATCTAAACTATCAGCTGCAATAATTGCCTTTACGTTCTGTAGTGCCTGCTTTGCCTGTTCCTCTACTTCTGGTCCTGCAAATGTTCCTTTTGAGGGGTCAATTCCTATCTGTCCCGAACAATAAAGAAATCTGCCAACCTCTATACCTTGCGAGTATGGTCCCAGTGCTTTCGGTGCCCTATCAGTCGTAATCGTCTTTTTCATCATTCAATGCAGCCTCCTTTTTAGTGTTTTAACATTCCCTCTTATCGCGGGTAGACAAGAATTCGTTTTTTATCATCTTTGATTATTTCAATCGGTGTCTCATAAAACTTTGTCAGTGTCTCCTTATTCAGCAGTTCCTCTCTCTTTCCTTTTTTATAAATACTTCCATCTTTCAAAAACATTATATTGTCAAAACATGGCAACAATTCCTCTGTATAATGAGAGACCATCAGTAGCGATGGGCTGTTAGGTTCCTCAGCAATTTCTTTGATTTTCCCGAGCAATCGTTCGCGTGCAAAAAGGTCCAAACCATTACAAGGTTCATCTAAAATCATCAACTCTGGGTTAGCCATCAATGCCCGCGCTATCAGAACGAGCTGACGTTCACCTTGAGATAATATTCGATATGGCTTACCAATCAATTCAGCACCACCCAGCTTGGTTATTCTTTCCTTAGCCTCTTGCATTTCTTGTTCCGAATAATGCTCATATAATCCAATACTGGCAAACTTACCGGATAGAACAATTTCTTCAACTAGATCTCCCGGATGCAGCCAATCTTGAAGTGCCGTACTTACCCAGCCAATTCTCTTCTTTAAATCTGGAATATTAGTATGCCCGAATACACCTCCTAACACCTCTAGGCTTCCCTGTGAAGGCCAAACATCGCCATGGATCATTTTCAACATTGTTGTTTTTCCGGCGCCATTCAAGCCTAAAATTGCCCAGTTTTCTTTTTCCTTAATCGTCCAACTGATGTTTTTTAAAATTCGTCTATCACCTTTTATCAAAGAAACATTTTGGAAAGATAAAATCTTGTTCATTCAATTAACTCCTTTTATTAAAAAATTTAATATACTTTCAACTAGCACAGTTTACCTTAAACCATCATTTCATATAACATTTGGTTTTCTTTTAGATCAATATAATAAGGATCAAACTGTCTCAACCTTGTTCGCAGCTGCTCAATATGATTTCTATTCCCCAACCTGATACCGATCAAAACCGGCCCCTTTCCACGGTTTACTTTTTTTGTATACTCAAATTTCGTTATGTCGTCATCTTCATTTAAAATATCATTGACTACTTCTCGCAGTGCACCGGGCCTTTGCGGGAAATTCACAATGAAATAATGTTGAAAACCTTCATATACCAACGATCGTTCTTTGATCTCCTGCATTCTGTCAATGTCGTTGTTGCCGCCGCTAATTACACAAACTACTGTTTTTCCAGCAATTTCGTCTCGATGATCTTCTAATGCAGCAACACTTAAGGCTCCAGCCGGTTCAGCAACAATCGCTTCTTTGCTATACAATTCTAGCAATGTAGTACATACGCGTCCCTCAGCAACATTAATCATTCCATCCACATATTCTTTAGCATTGGTGTAAGTCAATCCACCAACAGTTTTAACCGCTGCCCCATCAACAAATTTATCAACTCTTTCAAGAGTAACAGGATGCCCACATTTGAAGGCCGCCGCCATTGATGCAGCACCTGTAGGTTCAACACCAACGACTTGTGTCTCAGAGCTGACACTCTTGGTGTACGCAGCTAGCCCACTAATCAGGCCACCCCCACCAACTGCAGCAAATAAGTAATCAACTGCTGTATGCTGTGCAAAGACCTCATCGAAAATCTCGCATGCAATCGTTCCTTGCCCGGCAATTGTGTTTTTATCATCAAATGGTGCAATAAAGGTCATCTTATTTTGCTGGCAATAATCAGTTGCAGCGTGTGCAGATGCATCAAACGTATCACCAGTTAATTTAATCGTTGCCTCACTTCCACCAAAAAACTTCACTTGCTCTACTTTTTGTTGCGGAGTGGTCGTGGGCATGAAAATTACAGCTGGAATTTTCATCTTATGACAGGTCCATGCAACCCCTTGCGCATGATTGCCTGCACTTGCACAAACTATTCCCCTTTGACGAACTGTTTGTGGTGTTTTAGAAATTGCATAATATGCACCGCGTATCTTAAAAGATCGTACTACTTGAAGGTCCTCTCTTTTTAAATATAAATGACATTGATATTTTTGAGATAAATATGCATCGTACTGCAGGGGGGTGCGCTTAATAATCGGACGCAACACCTCATATGCTTCATCAATATCTTTCTTTTTTAGCAAATCTTTTTTTGTCATCACGTCCATTAACGCCACCACCCCTTCAAAATAATTTATTATGTATGTGGAAAAGCGAAATACGCTCTTCATGGCCATATATTGACTGAAGTTTATTTCGCTTTCCTACTATATTGCATTTAAAATCCAAATTAATCGCTGTATTTGTCAGCTTTAGCAACAAATGGCATTTTTGTACGCAATTCATCACCAACTTTTTGCAATTTCGAATTTTCCATTTCTTTACGATATTTGTATAACTTCTTGAATCCACCACGGTATTCATCCATAAATTCTTTGGCAAATGTTCCATCTTGAATTTCTTTAAGATTACGCTTCATTGCTTCTTTTGATTCAGCATTAATTACACGAGGGCCTCTTGTGTATGAACCATATTCAGATGTATTCGAGCAATCATTGTACATTTTTGCAAAACCGCCCTCATAGATTAAATCACAGATCAGTTTCATTTCATGATCAACTTCAAAGAAAGCTAATTCTGGTGAATAACCAGCTTCTGTCAATACTTCGAATCCTGTTTCGATCAAGGCTGTTACCCCACCCATTAAAACGTTTTGTTCACCAAACAAATCTTCATCGGTTTCTTCTTTGAAAGTTGTTTTTAAGAGTCCAACTCGCGCAGCACCATTTGCTTTAGCAAATTCCTTGGCAAGATCTTCCGCATGGCCTGATGCATCTTGATATGTAGCATAAAGCGCTGGAACACCAGAACCTTCCATATAAGTACGTCGGCATAAGTTACCGGGACCTTTAGGTGCCATCATTACAACATCAACATTTTCAGGTGCCACAATTTCTTTGTAATAAACATTGAAACCATGAGAGAAGCCCAGCACATTTCCAGGTTCCAAATTATCAGCAACTTCTTTTTTGTAGACATCAGACATCACTTCATCTGGAGTTAACATTTGCACCCAATCAGCCTTTTTGGCCGCTTCTGCAACTGGATAAACTTTAAAACCATCCTTTTTAGCCTTGTCAAATGACTTACCTGGACGGATTCCGATGATGACATCTACTCCAGAATCACGTAAGTTGTTAGCTTGTGCGTGCCCTTGTGCACCATATCCAATAAATGCAACTTTCTTGTTCTTCAAATAATTTGTTGTAACATCCTTTTCATATAACATTTCTACTGCCATAATAATAGCCTCCATTTTTTCTTCTTAGTATTAGTAGTCAAAACACTTTAATAACGTTTTAAAAATGTGTACAATGTGTTTAAATGATATTTTTTATATCATTTAACAATAGCGTGTTCAAATTCCAAATCATTTTTGCAATCGTCCCACTGTACGCTTAATACATCTATTTGCTTGGCAATTACTCGCTTTAGATGTTCACGTTCATGGGCCTTTGCTACTTGAATTTTGAATTTTGCAACAACTGCTTTGTTGTCTGGTGTTGAATTAATTGAGGCACTCTCGATATTGATATTTCTTCGTGTCAACAATCCGGTGAAGCGATTCAAAACGCCCACCCTATTTTTCATCTTACAGATAATTATTTCATGCATTTAATCAACCCCCATCATAGCTTGATTGGGTTGACCTGGAGCAATCATTGGGTAAACCTGTTCCAAAGCAGGGATCTCTGCTTCCACCAAGACACTTTCTTTTTCTGCGAAAACATCCGCCAATGTTTCGCGCCAGTGTTGCGGGGAAAGCTTTAAACCTTTGATACTGTATGCTTGAGCTAGTTTGATGAAATCCGGTTGTCCGTTAAATACAGTTTGAGAGCGTCTTTTTTCGTAGAATAAATCCTGCCATTGGCGCACCATCCCGAGAGTCTTATTGTTAAGAATGATTATCTTGATATTCAATTTATATTCCCTAATAACATCAAGTTCTTCAACTGTCATTTGAATCCCACCATCACCAACAAATAGAACAACTTCCTTTTCAGGCGCCGCCAACTTAGCTCCAATCGCTGCCGGCAGGCCAAAGCCCATCGTTCCTAGCCCACCGCTGGTAATAATCTGATGCGACCTTTTGAAAGGATAATACTGTGCGACCCACATTTGATGCTGCCCGACATCTGTGACAATAGTCGCATCACCGTTAGTCAGTTTCCCGACTTCTTCAATTACTGCTTGAGGTTTAATTTTCCCCTCTTGTTCTTCATAATGCTTAGGATGCTTTTTTCTCCAATCGTTCAATTGCTGCAGCCATTGAACATGCTCACCTTTTGGCATTTGCTCTGTATTACTTAAAAACCAACTTAGAGCGTCTTTAGCATCTGCTACAACTGGAAAATCTGTGCTAATTACTTTTCCCAATTCAGAAGCATCTATATCAATATGAGCTACATGAGCATGCGGAGCAAATTTTGCAGCGTTAGTTGCTAGACGATCATCAAAGCGCGAACCGATATTCAAGAGAAAATCGCATTCATAGAATGCCATGTTAGCTTGGTAACTTCCATGCATTCCTCCCATTCCTAGAAAAAGAAAATCTTTGTCTGGCATTACACCTAAACTGACCAGCGTTGAAATTACAGGGAGATCAAAGCGATGAACAAATTTTCTGAGTTCAGAAACTGCATTTGCTGCAAGTACTCCTCCGCCAGCAAGAATCAATGGTTTCTTTGCCTTTAATAGAGCTTCACTAATCTTCAGCATCATACTTTCATCAACATTTCTTGTGCGCTGAACGCTGTGTTCTTCTGAAATAACTAACTTCTCGTCTCCAAAATCATCTGGCAAACTTGAAGCTATATCTTTGGGAAGATCAATAACAACCGGTCCTGGTCTTCCACTGGCAGCAATTTTGAATGCCTCTTCTATAATTTTGGGAAAATTATCAAGCTCATGTATCTGATAATTCTGTTTCGTTATAGGAGCCGTCATACTTAGAATATCTACTTCTTGAAAAGCATCTTTTCCAATAGAATCACATCCAACTTGGCCTGTAAAAACAATTAGTGGAATCGAATCCAACATTGCATCTGCAATTCCTGTCACTGCATTTGTAGCACCAGGACCAGATGTTACAAACACAACTCCTGTTTTCCCCGTTGCTTTAGCATACCCTTCAGCAGCATGAACTGCTCCTTGCTCGTGTCGAACAAGTATATTGTTAAATGCTTGTCGATAAACTGCATCATACAACGGTAATACTGCCCCACCAGGATATCCGAAAATAAGTTCTACGCCTTGTTGTTTCAGTATCCCAAGCAAAACGTCCGAACCAGTTGAAACCGTATGAACTCCGTCCTGTTCTTTAACTTCTCGTCTTGCCAACATGAAATTCACCTCCTCTTGAATCATCAGCCTAAAAAACAAAAACACTTCGTTTTCTGTTCTTCGCATCACCTCCCTTAATTGCATTTTTCAAGAACACTTACCCTTTTTCCAAAATAAAAAGCATCCATCTTCACGATGGATGCTAAAAAAATCCACCGCTCTAATTTCTTAGCGCGGTGTGATTTATTCCTTAGGTTGCTAACTCAAATTAACCCAGGCATTAAATCACACTCGCGCATGATAATAATGACTAGGACAATTAGTACGATAACATTTTGCAATACTTTCACATCTAATCGATTATCATATGAACTCATGTGATCTAACCCCTTTCTTTGTTTTTACAATCATATTTTTATTTTAGAAAAAAATTTCCCGTTCATTGTGGAATCCACAAACTGAACAATACTCTTCATTGGGAGTAAGCGCCCCGCAGTTAACACAAATGTTAACCTCTACGTCTTCCTTCTCGGAACTGGACATAAATCTTGCGCCACAATTAGAACAATACTTACCAGTAGCAACTTTATTTCCGCAATTCCGACAAGTAACCATATCATACGCTAACTTCATAAACATCCCTCCGAACAATTATCTGATTACAGATAACAACGACATGTTATAGAATGCTATGACAATTGCTGATCTGCTTTTTAATAAGCAAAAAAGCAGTCGTCAGATTTGTTTCACCAAAGCATGAATATCTTTCATGTGTGTCATACTACACTTAGATTTTAATAGTGTCAACATCTTTTTTTAATAAAATCCTTTTATTTTTAGGTTGGACACAACATTTTTACACTTTTTATTCTTTTGTATTTTTTCTAAATATCTTTTTTTATAGCTCAATTTAAAGGCATATAAGGAAGAAACAAAGAATTAACTTATCCATCTCTATATTTTATGTATTATTTTTTTAATTTTATGTTGACAAATGAGTTTTTTCAGCTGTATAGTTACAAACATATTAAAGAACACTAAGAGGAGAACTGAATGATGACAACCAACACTAACATTCTAATTATTATTATTATCAGCGCGATTATTAATTGATGCGGGCTGTATTTTGGAATGTCCGCGAATTGCGGACAGCGTTGGTTAAGCCAGAAGCTGTCAAACAGCTTCTGGCTTTTTTATTTGTCCTTGCTTTGGAGGTGTTACAAATATAAATTGTTTCAGAAACATAATTTAACTTTTTAGGAGGGTTTTTATGGATAATACAAATAGTTTAGAAAATCATTTTGAAGGCTCCGAAGGGTTCAAACGTGATTCAGTAAGAACAGTTATGTTCGCCTCAATGATTGGAACCGCAATTGAGTTTTTTGATTTTTATGCTTACGGGACTGCAGCGGCTGCATACTTCCCTAAAGTTTTCTTTCCCGAAGTTACTCCTGCAATCGCAACAATCTTAAGCTTGCTAACCTTTGGAGTCGCATTTATTGCTCGCCCTTTAGGTTCTTTTGTCTTCGGTCACTTCGGTGACAAGATCGGTCGTAAAAGAACGTTGGTCTTTTCTCTTTTACTAATGGGGATCTCTACAGTTCTGATCGGTGTATTGCCTAGTTATGCAACTTTAGGCTTAACATCTGTTATTCTTTTGTGCGCCTGCCGCTTTGTTCAAGGAATTGGTCTCGGAGGTGAATGGTCTGGAGCAGCTTTAGTTGCTACCGAAAATGCACCTGCCAACAAAAGGGCTTTATATGGTTCTTTCCCCGAACTTGGAGCACCATTAGGTTTCTTCTTAAGCAATGGTCTGTTCTTTCTGCTTGAATCGTTTTTAACTCCAGCGCAAATGCTTAGCTTTGGTTGGCGCGTTCCTTTCCTTGCATCCTCAATTTTAGTTTTTGTTGGTTTTTGGGTACGTGAACGTATGCAAGAAACCCCTCTCTTCCGCTTAGCTCAAGAAAAAAAAGAGGTTACTAAGTCTCCTTTGAAAGTTGTTTTCAAAACTAGTTGGCGTCAAATAATTCAAGGAACTTTCATTGTCTCTGTCACTTACACACTCTTTTACACCTTAGCAACATGGTCTTTGACATATGCTACCACCAAACTTGGATTTACAAACCAAGAATATCTGTTCATGTTGATGGGCTCGATCATTGTTTTTGCTGTTTTAATTGTTTTGTCCTCATCACTTGCCGATAAGTGGGGACGCAGACGCACATTAATGACTTCATCAACTGCCTTGATCGTTTTCGCATTTCTTTTCCCTTATTTACTGCAAGGTCAGCGCAATTTTGTTAACGTAGCTTTATTTCTTGTCATTGGCTTTGTTCTGATGGGAATCGCATTTGGACCTGTTGGTGCTCTTTTACCAGAATTATTTTCAACGAAAGTTCGCTACTCAGGTTCAGGAATCGCCTATAATCTAGCCGCAATCGTTGGAGCCGCATTCACACCTACAATTGCAACTTGGTTGGCTGATAACTGGGGTATTCGTTCAGTTGGAATATACTTAGGCATCATGGCTATCGCTTGTTTGTTATCCCTGATAACAATTAAAGAAACAAAAACCGTTGATTTTTCTAAATAAAACTAATTAACATAAAATAACCCATAAACGTTTATTGTACTTTGTCCAGTTGTATCAAAAACGTTTACGGGTTTTATAATGTCTTTTTAAATAATTATTTGTTTCATTGTACGCGTAACACTTTGTGTGTAACTACGTCCGAATTTATTCAGATGAACCATTAAATAATACAAACGATAAAAATTAAATCGCTTTTCGTACCCTTCTGCTAAAGGTGTAGCCATTTGGTAAGCACGGTAAAAGGCTTCATTGAAACCACCAAAAACAGTGGTAATAGCGATGTCAAATTCACGATCACCATAAAAAGCAGCTGGATCTATTAATGCAGGGCGTCCGTCTGACAAAAACATATAATTTCCACCCCATAGATCTCCATGAAGTAGGACCGGTATGCTCTCATGCAATGTTAGCTCTTTGACAATTATTTTACGGACTTCTTGGTAGAGTTTTAGTTCTCTAGATTTCCATAACCCTTGCTGCTGCAAGGCCGAAGATAATATATCCAGACGTTGTTTTATAAATAATGTGCTCCATGAATCTGTCCAATCATTTTTAAAAGAAACACTGGTCCCAGTGTACGGAAAATCAAAGCCAAATCTGCCAGTTGGGCTTTGGTGCTGATGTAGGCGTGCAACTAATTTTCCAAGATCACTTTGATCACCAAAACCTGATTGTAAGAAGTTTAGTAATAGATAAGCGTCACCGTCTATTTGACCGTTTGCAAGTACACGTGGAGCCAAAATCCCGGCTTCTTCAAAAGCATGCAGTCCCGCAATTTCTCCGGCATAAAATTCTTGATTGTGCTGCGGTTGAACTAATAAAAAATACCGCTTATCGTTTGTATCAAGCCTGAAAGCTTTATTGACATCTCCACCACTAACTGGAAGTACCTGTGTAAGACCGTTGAGGGGCAATTGAGCTAACCATTCCTTCTGCATAAATTTACACTCCTTCTTGTTTGCTACAATTACATTATAGTTTTTTTATTCAAAAATGTTCATTTTAAAACACAGATCCAACTGCCTTTCAGTTAACTATGCAATCGTATTCAGGATAAAGCCAAACATTTGCTTTCAAAAAAGAAGTAGACATATACTTATAGATGTACGAAATACTAAGGAGGAACATCAGATGGCTTATAAAACAATCAATCCTTTCACAAATGAGGTTATAAAAACTTTTTCCAACCCAACTGAAAAACAAATCGAACACGCTTTAACCGTGGGAAATGATTTATATCATCAATGGCAAAAAGAGCCTTTTTCAGCTCGTGCTGAAAAGCTTCATGAGATTGCCGATCTACTATTGAAAAACAAAGAGAAACTTGCTAAAGTTCTCGTTATCGAAATGGGCAAGTTAATTGGGGAAGCACGCGGTGAAGTTGAACTGTGTGCGCTGATTGCTGATTACTTTGCTGAC
This sequence comes from Liquorilactobacillus uvarum DSM 19971, assembly GCF_001434935.1. Taxonomy (GTDB): domain Bacteria; phylum Bacillota; class Bacilli; order Lactobacillales; family Lactobacillaceae; genus Liquorilactobacillus; species Liquorilactobacillus uvarum. Next base: position 49,665 of record NZ_AZEG01000011.1, read on the forward strand.
CATTCAGCTGAACTTTTACAACCCGCTTCTATTAATACAAAAGCTGGCGAAGCCCGTGTTGAAAAGCATTCCGTTGGTGTCCTGCTAATGGTTGAGCCATGGAACTTTCCTTATTATCAAATAATGAGGGTCTTTGCTCCAAACTACATGGTCGGAAATCCAATGATTCTGAAACATTCTTCTAACACTCCAAGTTCCGCGGAAGCCTTCGAAAAAATCGTTAATGAAGCCGGTGCTCCTGAAGGAAGCCTAACCAATCTCTTTTTAACTCACAATCAGGTTGACCAAGTAATTGCCGATCCTCGTATTCAAGGTGTTGCTTTAACCGGTTCAGAACGTGGTGGGAGTTCAGTTGCTCAAGCTGCTGGTAAATATTTAAAAAAATCATCTATGGAGCTCGGAGGAAACGATGCATTTATTGTTTTAGATGATGCTGACTTAGATCAAGTGATTAAGGTTGCCGCTCGAGCACGTACCTATAATGCTGGTCAGGTATGTACTTCTTCCAAACGTTTCATTGTCGCTGATAACTTGTATGATGAATTTTTGGAACGTCTAGGTCAATCTTACAAAAACTTCAAACCCGGTGACCCGCTTGACGAAAACACAACTTTAGCACCAATGTCGTCTGCAAAAGCCAAGAGTAAGCTTGAGGAACAAGTCAACGAAGCAATTGCTCATGGGGCAACGCTGTATCAAGGAAACAACCAGATTAATCTTCCAGGGCAGTTTTTTGAACCAACGATCTTAACAGATATAACACAGGATAATCCTGCTTACTATGAAGAGATGTTTGGCTCAGTTGCTCAGGTTTACCGTGTACATTCTGAACAAGAAGCAATCGATCTTGCAAACAATTCTCATTATGGTTTGGGCGGCATTGTTTTTTCTAAGGATAAAGAACGTGGCAAAAAAGTTGCCAGCCAAATTGAAACAGGGATGGTCTTTGTTAACACCTTCTTGTACACCCTTCCTGAGTTGCCTTTCGGAGGTGTTAAAAATTCTGGCTATGGCCGTGAAATGAGCACTATCGGTCTTAATGCTTTCGTAAATGAAAAACTGATTGTCGCCGTTGACAAGCCTGACTTTGACAACCGTGCTGGTGCTTTATTTTAAAGACATTAACATTCCATTCAACTTAGCAAGGCTTGGCACATAAATTAAAGACACACAGCGGCTCAGTCTAAATAAACAATAGGTTTTGGACATTAACCGTGAATTATTTGTGGTTAATTTGGTCTACAAATAATTAATTAAAAAATTGTCTATCAAAAAATGTTAATTCGCATAATACAAGATTAAAAAAGGGCCCAGATCAAAAATCAAATTTTGATCTGGGTCCCTTTTTCTCTCTATTTCAATTGTTTTAATCATTGGATACTGCATCAATATGCAGTAGATCCCACTCATCTGTGATAGCCACATAGATATCAAACAAAGATATTTGTTCAGCTGAACGGACCCAATCTTGGCGACGCGGACCCTTTTTTAGTTTTAATCAGCCTTGCTCTCCCAAGACTCACCATTAACCGCCGAACTAAGCTTGGATTAGACTCAATACTGGTCGCTATTGTAGAACTTGAGAGATTACTTTCCTTACAAATCTCCAGATACGCTAAAATATGAATTGCATCACTTAATTTATGCGAATGTTTCATTAAAGCCCTACCTTGAAAATTCAAAAAATAAATATTTAATAATATGTCTTCAACCTTTTATAAGCAATATTTTATTTAGAAACCTATAACACCATTTAAAATTTATTCTCGGATTAATTCCTGAATGGCATCTTTTAAAGGAACTAGGTTATGACCCAACACTTCTTCCAAATCGTTCGTTTCTTCGGCTAATTCATTGTTCCTAATTAAAGTCTGGATCATAACAATCATATCAGCAACATTTAGAGGGATGCCTTGTTTCGCCAAAAACTTTTCGTATTCTTCATCTGTAATTGAATCAACTTTGAATTTTTTAGAGCTGATTTCAGTTAGTGCTTCCGCAAGATCAGCGAAGGTTAATGATTTCCCTGCAAATTCATATACTTTTTGTGGATTCTTGTTTATCAAAACTCGAGCCGCGGCTTCTGCATACTCACGCTCTAATGCCCAACCAACATGACCAGTCTGTGCCGAATAGACAAAAGGATTGCCCGCTAAAGAAGCATTTATTAAATTCAGCTCGTTTTCAAGATACCAATTATTACGTAAAAACGAATGCTTGATTCCACTTTCATCAATTGCCTGTTCTGTTGCTCTATGATCTGCCGAGAGCAGACTTTTTGCCTGATCAGCGTGCGGGAAACTTGTATATGCAATAAATTTTATTCCTGTTTTTTTTGCAGCATCAACAACATTCAAATGCTGTTTAGCACGTGCATAATTATCATTAGGTACGGAAGAAATGAAAAGGAGCCGATCTATCCCTTTAAAGGCCTTCTCAAGACTTTTCTCATCCGTATAATCGGCTTTTCTGATCTCGATTCCCTGCGGTAAAACATTTGCCGCTTTTTTAGTATCACGTGCAAGCGCGATAATGTCATCTTGCTTAAGCCAATTTATCAAATGTGAAATGACATTACGTCCAAATTTACCAGTAGCACCTGTAACTGCATATTTCATATTCAATACCCCCATTTATAATTCATTATATGGATAAACATGTTATTAATAAAGTAACATGTTGTTTAAAAAAAGTCAAAATATGCGCATTAAACACCATTCAGACATTTTTCCCCTATGAAATTGACTAACTAACCATTACTACAGTTAGTTTTAAGAGATTGCAGTGAAAAAACATTTCAATACCAGTTATTGGACTTCCAATGCTGCATTGCATTAACCCAAGATCCATATCGTTTTGCAACATACTTATTTGCCACCAGCTCTTGATTAGCCGGAGAATAGTCACCATTTAAATAGCTTGAATCCAACTGATATTTTCCAATATACTTTCCATTACGAGCATTGTAGTTACCGCCAGATTCACGTGAGACAATATAGGCACGGGCCTGCGCTTCATCACTACTTTCATTATCCGTCGCAGTTTTATTAGTCGAAGTTTCATTATTCGTATACTTGACACTTACAGCAGAAGCACTAGAAGCAGAAGACATACTGGCAGTTGTTGCTTTAGCAGTGGCCGTAGTTGCCTGTCCCGAACTTCCTGGGATCAATAAATTATGTCCGGCTAAAATAAAGTTTGGATCTTGCAACTGATTAGCATTAACTATCCCTGCAACACTCGTCTTATATTTTTCAGCCAGTTCCGAAACAGTATCGCCCCATCTTATCATGATATTTTCTTGTTTACTCAACTGACTCGTACTGCTGGTTGTTGAATTTTTACTATTTTGACTTGCTAAAAGTTGCCTAAAAGCCTGTCCATCTGTTTGACTGGCACTTGTCGTCTTATTACCCACGGCTTGTACTTTCGCTGTACTGCTAACAGATTGACTCACATCGATAGTCATCGCTTTCCCTCACCTATCCCTGATATTTTCATTATATTCCGTATATAAAATACTAGCACTCCTATGATAGTTAAAAATTCCTCAAAAAGCAAGGTTGGGCAAAAAATACAAATTCCAAATAAACGAATGGGACTGAGTCAAAAATTATTTTTTGCCCCAATCCCTTATTTTAAACTAACATTATTCGAATTAACATGTTGGGATACTCAGATTTTCCCACTCAAACACAGCTCGATTGTGTTAAAATGATCCTCGCTCTATTTGTGCACAACGGTCAATCTAGCCAAGAGGGCAGCTACTAATATTACGAACTCGTAACTTGCTCTATAGATCTCGAAGATTTTATGATTTAGTAGCCATCTTTGAATTAACAGGTCTAAAACAGATAGCTGCTCTTAAAATAAATACCAATTAATATCCTAGCTTTAATTAAAAATTTAGCTTGAAACGACTGTAATTCATGTTTTGTCGAAATTTTTAACAAGCCCTTTAGTAATATTAATATATCGTTTAAATTAATATTTAATTTGCTACATGTTTATTTTTTATAGCATGCTGCATCTTTTCTTCATCATAAAAATGCAATACTGCCATCATCATGATATATATAATCAGTGGCAGCCAAACATAATTGATATTTATCATGTGCAATGTTGCCGTATTCTGTGCATGGTTCGGCAGATATCCTGCAACATGAAACAAACCTGCTGTTACAAGGCCGCCAAAACCTAGTCCCAAATTGACCCCAAAATCATCAGTTGATGCCAATACACCTTCAGCTTGAATCCCCATTGCCATTCCATACCGAATCGTATCAGCAATCATAATCGAAACTAGCCCAACGATTATTCCATGACCAATGGAGTTAAAAAGTATCCCACCAAATAAGACCGGCAGCAAACCACTGTACACTCCAATACTCAAAATGCATTGACCACCAAAAGCAAGTATAATTCCGATTTGCATTGTTTTTTTCTTTGACCTTGAAGAAGTAAGATGCATGATGAGTAAGACACCTATCAAGGCTGCTAAAGTAAAACTATTTGCCCAAGGGACTAGGCCTTCATCGTGTAAAACATATTTAAAATAATAAATTGTCGTTTGATTTTTAATTGATGTGACAAGCCAATACAGAAAAATAACGACTGAAATTATCAGCCACTGCTTATTGCGCCACAGCATCTGCATAACTTTTTTCAAAGGCTGATGGCTTATTTCCTTAATTGTATGCCTCTCACGAATATGAAAAAAAGTATTTAAAATCAGTATCAAAGAAATTATTCCAAACGCAATGATCGTTAAAAGAAAGCCCATCTTTTGATTACCCTGTCCGAAAAAAGCCACTAACGGTAAAGTAAAAACCGCAACTACGATCTGAACTGAACTACCGCAAAACTGTCGAATAACACCCAACAATGTTAACTCACGTTCATTTTGTGTCATTGTAGGTAAAACTGAAGTAATCGGAACATTAACCGCAGTGTAGAAAAAGCCTAATCCTAAATAGGTGGCATAAGCCCACACAAGCTTACCTGTTTCTGAAAAATCAGGTGTGATAAAAGTTAAAACTGCAAAAACAACATATGGGAGTGCATACCACAAGAAAAATGGCCGGCTTTTTCCAAAACGAGAATGTGTCCGATCGATCATTAAACCTATTAGCAAACTCTCAAGAGTATCTGCAATTCGTGCAACAACAAATAAAATAGCCACTGCCCCTGGTTTTAACCCATACACATCAGTGTAGAAAAAAAGCAGGTATGTGGTCATAACCTGAAAAACAAGGTTATCGGCTGCATCGCTCAAACCGTAGCTGATACGTTCTGGCCATTTAGTTTCCATCCTTTTATCCATAAACGTACCTCACTTATTTCTTGTTTTTTTCACTTAATTCATGTGAAAGCTCAGATATTACGATGTGATTAACCCACATCCAAGCCATATGTCCCAATAATTCTGAAACATGTTCTTCCAGAGGCTGATCCTTAACCTCTGGAACAGTTTTCATAGCCGGCATCATCCCAAGATGGGTCGCGCCCCAGACTCCGATCCCAAAAAAGGTCCCTTGCCCGGCCTTCAATATTGGCACATAATGCGAAGTTACGCTGTATATCATTCCAAATGTTGCTGAAAAGCCAAAATGAATAATAAAACTTGCCCATGGCATTTGATGACCTGAATAAGTATAAGTTGCATGTGTTATTTTCTTAGGTATTCCTAATTGTTGCATAAATCTTTGCGGTGGATTTGTTTTTTCTCTTTCTGGGGTTCGAGGTGGTAACAAATTCTCCCAACCTAATTTAACGAATCCTGAAACGATTCCTGCAATTCCGCCAATGATTAGCGCATCTTTGACATCAAAATTATTTTTACCCATTGCATATTCCTCCTATACAAAACCTTAAGCTAATTAGTCAGTTTATACCAATTATTTTGGTTTAGCCAGCAAACGGCTCAACTTTTATCCTCCAATCTAAAAAAGCAATTCTTCGCTAAAATTCAACTTACAATTAAAATGCGCTACTTTTTTTATATGAACTCTCGGTAGCTATTTTCAAACCAACCCCTGTGCCATCATTGCATCTGCAACCCTTATAAAACCAGCAATATTTGTTCCAGCCAACAAATCGTTATCAAGCCCATATTTTTTCGCAGTCATAACACTTTTTTCAAAAACATTATGCATTATATTCTGCAACTGTCTATCCACTTCTTCAAAACTCCAGCTGGCTTGTGTACTATTTTGACTCATCTCAAGCACAGAAACAGCGACTCCACCAGCATTGGCGGCCTTCCCTGGTCCATAAATAATTCCTTGCTTACGATAAACAGAGATGGCTTCCGCCGTACTTGGCATATTTGCTCCTTCTGCAACAATTTTTACACCATTAACCGCAAGTAACTGTGCTTTTTCTCCATCAATTTCATTTTGAGTTGCGCACGGCAAAGCAATATCATAGCCCAGCTCAGCTTTCCAAACAGATCCCGAGTGATATACTGCAGTCGCCACTCTTGCTGCATATTCTTTTATTCGTCCGCGTTCAACCTCTTTGATCTGCTGAACCAGCTTATAGTCAATTCCATTTCGATCTATGATATAACCAGAAGAATCTGAACAGGCAAGTACTTTCCCGCCTAATTCTACTACCTTCTGCATTGTGTAGATAGCGACATTACCCGCACCTGAAAGTACAACTCTTTTTCCTTTAAAAGTGGTGTCAAGTGTTTTTAAAATCTCATTTGTGTAATATGCTAGCCCGAAGCCGGTCACCTCTATTCTGACAAGCGATCCACCATAACTTGTACTTTTCCCTGTTAATCCGCCGCGCTCGGCTCCCCTCAATCGCTTATATTGACCATACAAATAACCTATCTCACGGGAACCAACTCCAATATCTCCAGCAGGAACATCACTAGCCGGTCCAATATACCTGCTTAATTCTGTCATAAAGCTTTGGCAAAAGTGCATTACCTCATTATCTGATTTTTCTTTCGAATCAAAATCAGAACCGCCTTTTCCTCCACCAATTGGCAACCCTGTCAACGCGTTTTTTAAAATCTGTTCAAATCCCAGAAATTTAACAATGCTTAAATTAACAGAAGGATGAAACCTCAGTCCCCCCTTATATGGGCCAATCGCGGAGTTAAATTGAACACGAAAGCCTCGATTAACTTGATAATGCCCAGCATCATCAACCCATGGTACCCTAAACTGAATTACTCTTTCAGGTTCAACTAAACGTCCTAGCAAATTCGTCTTAATATATTCTGGATGCCTCTCCAAAACTGGACCGATCGTTTGCAGAAGATCTGTCACAGCTTCAATAAACTCATGCTGCTCCGGATCACGTTTTTGAACTACTTGGTAAACATGCTCAAGATATTCTTTTACTTGACGACTCATCCCATTTCCCCCTTTGTTAGCATTAACGTACTGCATTCATTTTCTTATTGAAAACCTTCCGAATAATTCAGCCATATCATTTTCTGAGTGCTACTCTGCATTTTAGACAGTATGCTTTAACAATACATACACAATGACTTAACCCATGTGCAATTAGAACCTCAAGCTGGCTTATAAAAATTACGATTTTGACTATAGTTTAATAATTAAGAATGTAAAATTTTTGTATTGAAACTTTTATTGTTAAAATGAGCATATACTTCAGCACCAGATTTCAGACCAAATTACACTTTTTAGAAGGTGAGCTATATCAAAAATATTCCTAATGCTATCACAAGCTGCAGAATACTTGCGTCTATTTGTTTATTGCTTGTAGAACCCTTCTCAACTTTGTTTTATTTCTTATATCTAATATGTGGTGCAAGTGATATTTTAGATGGCCACATCGCAAGAAAATTTAAGCTTTCCAGCAAATCTGGGCAAGTAATGGACAGTATTGCTGACTTGCTTTTTATTACTATTCTTTTGCTCAAAGTTATACCTATAATAGGTATCCCATCCAAAATTATATATTGGATAGCAATTATTGCCGCCATACGCTTAATATCATTAATTGTCGGATATATCAGATTCAACCAGTTTGCTTTTCTGCACACTTGGGCAAACAAAGTTACTGGTCTTTTCTTGTTCGCCTTTCCTGTTCTTTTCCCACTTTTAGGAAAGAAATTGGCATTAACAACTATCTGTTGTATAGCCATCATCTCAGCGACTGAAGAGTTACTAATCAACTTAAGTTCAAAAACACTTGATAGAAACAGAATCTCTATTTTTAGTAAGTAATTTTTTAATTCGATTCTAAACAACTAACTACAATAGGCTAGCCGAATACAACACACGGCTAGCCTATCATTTAGATATAGTTATCATTTTATTTTTTCCTTTTAAAAGTCAAGTTTTCCGTTCTTCAACTGACTAAACTAATTCATTTTTTGGGGTAGCAATCACTGGAAGCCATTGTTTAGTAATCGTCTCAGGCATAAAATGCTGAATTCGTTCAAGTGAACGCTCAGAATAATAACGTCTTAGAAATAGACTATGCGTCATTTTGTCCAAAACGCGGACAAAATCATTAACATCATGCGGTTTAGTAATAATTCCATAACGATTATCACGCAAATACTCATCTGAACCGGTATTCTTCATCGCAACAATTGGAAGACCGAAGCCCATTGCTTCGCCCATTACCAATGGCATTCCCTCCCAGCGTGATGTTGACACAAAAATTGACGCATTTTCGTAGTGTCGGCGTAATTCTTCATCCTTTAAAGCTCCACGATAAATTATTTTGTCTTTCACTCCAAATTTTTTGATCAATCCATGAAAAATCTCCATGTCCTTTGGTGTGCCATTTCCCGCAATAGCAATCTTCCAGTCTTTAGAAAGTGACTGTGCAGCCTCCAGCAAAAAATCAATTCCCTTATGCTGGATCGCTATTCTACCGGTAAACGCAATTATATGACTTTTTAAATCAGCTTTTTGTGGTGCTTCCAGCGTCAACGGGTTATATATTTTCACGGTATTATTATTAAATTGACGATACCTTGTATAATCTGCATCAGTCAATACGACCACCGTATCTGCAAATTCTAAGCCTCGCTTAAATTCTTCTTGCATTGAAGCGTAATACTGCTCCATATAGGTATCAAAGTTATTATGCATCCAAGCAATCACGTTAACATTTGGTGTCGCTTTTTTTATAAACGGAGAGAAGCTTGTTAGCAAACCTGCCGGCAAAATAACGGCCTCAAATGCATTTTCCTCTATATAATCACACAAATCAGTTATCTGATCAGCGTATATTCTATATGGGTCGGTTCCAAAAAAATTCAGAATATCAGCCGACACGGTACGCTTAGCTGTAACTAGGGGAGCATCCAAAACATAATAAGGCTCCACTTTTTCTAGTGAATAGTAGGTAACATCAACATATTTATTCAGATCATTGCCAACTACCGTAGCGGCCCTTTTTACTCCATCCATCACCACATTCTCTAACACAATCAATACTTTCATCAGCTGCGCCACCTTCCCTTCACTTCAGGAAGGCAACTACCTCCCTTCATTTTATCATACAAGGCATTTAAGCAATCCTCCAAGGAGCTCAGCTTGGAAAAGCATCTTCCAAAAACACGCTATCCTAAGAGCATGTGATGGTTTTATTAAAATGTATTTTCCTGCTTTTCTATATTGCTTCACTTCCTTTAGAGAAATTTTAGCATAAAAAAAAAATTAAACGAAATAAAATGCATTATTGGACGATCCCCATCGTTAACAACAGCATCTGATCAATGTTTTATTACATATTCAATTTTGAGAATTTCCACAATTATATGGTACTCTGAACTAAAGGAGATTTTGATATGGAAATAGACAAACAGTTAAAAAAAGTACGCGCCTTTTCATATGCCAAAATGTATAAAGATACAACAGGGCATGGCTTTGATCATATACAACGTGTCGTAAAAATGTCGACGCGACTGCTTGAACAGGAAAGTGCTGATAGGTTAATCACTCTGAGTGCAGCTTATCTCCATGATGTAGCTGATGATAAACTAATTGACGACCAGCAGTCAGCCCAAACTGAAATAATTGCCTTTCTGCAAAAAAATGCTTTTACAAATAAACAAATTAAGAAGATTATCTTTATTATCCAAAATCTTTCCTTTAGCAAAACTTTGGAACAAAGAAAACCTGATCTTCCGGCAGAGGGAAGAATTGTCCAAGATGCCGATCGTTTAGATGCAATTGGTGCAATCGGTATTACCCGTGCAATCTATTATGGTGGTGCACATGCCGAAAAAATTTACGATCCTTCGTTCAAACCTCGGCAAACAATGTCAAAAATTGAATACCGCAATCTGCATCAAAAAACAATTATCAATCATTTTTATGAAAAACTGTTAAAAATAAAAGACATGCTGAATACGCAAGCAGCAAAACAAATAGCTGAAAAACGCCAGCAAATAATGCTTTCTTTCTTGGACAACTTTAAGGAAGAGTGGAATTGTGAAATAAAAAATTTTAAATCGTAATCTATCTTTCCTGCTCCAACTGGCTATCACATTTCCCTTTTTACAAATAGTAATAAGTACTCTTTGCAACATATAATTGCCTTGACAGTACATCTTTAATCGCTTAATATTCTAAATTGTAACCATTACTGTTTCTTCGATATTTGGTTAAATTATATCAAAGGGGTATTTTAATGATAAAGAAAAAATTTATTTTACATAGTATTATAGGGATATTTGCACTTGGAGCTGTCTTAACAGGCTGTTCTTCACAGAAGAAGGCTGCTGCAGACACTAAGAAAATAAATGTTGTCGCTACAACTGATTTTTACGGTGAAGTTGCAAAAAAGGTTTTAGGTGATCATGGCACGGTAACTTCAATTATCAATAATCCTAACATTGATCCCCATGACTACGAACCGACTACCAAAACCGCCAAAATTGCTTCGAAAAGTGATATTTTACTATACAATGGTGTTGGCTATGACACTTGGGCAAAGAAACTTTCTGGGGGAACAAAAGTTGCTGTTGGTGAAGATATCCTGAATAAAAAGGATGGAGACAACGAACATCTATGGTACAATAGTAGGACAATGCCGCGAGTTGCCCGGTATCTTGCAACTGAATATGGCAAAAAAGATTCAAAACACAAAAAACAATTCAAAGCAAATGCTGAGAAATATGTCGACAGTTTAAAAGATCTTCAAACAATGATTAACAAGATTAAGCAAAACAGTGATAATAAACTTGTAGATGTCAGCGAACCAGTCTTTGACTACGCATTGTCCGACATGGGTTATAAGATCAACAATCAGCACTTTTCTGAATCTGTAGAAAAAGGGACCGATCCCTCACCTAGTGATATCAAAAAGATGCAAGAAGATATTAAGAATCGTAAAATTGCCTTTTTTGTTGAGAATACCCAAGCAACAGACAAAGTGGTCACTAACTTAGTTAAATTGTGTAAAGAAAATAACGTGCCCGTTGTCGAGGTAACTGAAACTTTACCTAAAAATAAAACTTACCATCAATGGATGGCATCGCAATATCAACAAGTTTTAGACATTCAAAAAAGCGAGTGATATTAATCATGGACCCTATTATTGACGTTCACAATCTGGACTTGAGTGTTCAGGGAAAACAACTCTTTAAAAACTTAACTTTTAAAATTCCGGCCAATAAGCTGACTTGTATAACAGGTGAAAATGGTGTTGGAAAAACAACGCTAATTAAGTATCTTCTTAGCACATTCAATCACCCTGATAAATGTATTAAGATGAACATTACGCGAACAGAAACACAGTATGTTCCGCAGCTGCGCAATCTTGATGATGAATTTCCACTGGATATTTGCGATTTTGTGGGCCTTGGCCTAAAAAAAGCAGTCTTTCCTTGGCATACAGCCAAGGAACGGCTGCTTTTGCAACGCATTTTAACCGAGACTTCCTTAACAGACATTCAAAACCGCCCTTTAGGTGCAGCATCTGGTGGCGAAAAGCAGCGGGCTTTCCTAGCACAAGCACTCTGTGCTGAACCCAAATTACTGATTTTAGATGAATCAACGGCAAGCTTAGACAAGGATTCTAAATATAATTTGATGGATCTAATCGAACGACTATTGCAAACGAGGAAAATTACAGTTCTTTTTATTACACATGATCCAGACTTGATTACACACTATGCAGATTACGAATTAAGACTTGCCAACCAAAAAGGAAAATTGCTGGGAAAGGACAGATCCTCTCATGTTACAATTTGATTTTATGCGTTATGCATTTATTGCAGGAATCTTCATCTCTTTGATTTGTGGTTTGATGGGGACCTTTGTTGTTGCACGTCAGACATCTTTTTTTACACATACCTTGTCTGAAATCGGTTTTTCAGGAGCAACCTTTGGCATTTTCATAGGTATTAGCCCTTTATATGGCATGATTATTTTTACACTTGCAAGCGCGTTTTTTATTGGTTTTTCAGGTGAACGACTCAGCCGCCGAGAAGCCTCTATCAGTGTTTTCTCAGGTGTTTTTATCGGTCTAGGTATACTTTTCCTTTCACTTTCAAATAAACAGGCTAACTATGCCACCAATATCTTATTTGGAAGCATTGTCGGTATTAATATTAATAATCTTTATTCTCTTATTTGTTTAAGCATTTTTATTCTAATTATTATCACTATTTTCTTTCGTCAATTAGCTTATAATTCATTCGACGCAATCGGTTCGCAGTACAATCAACGTTTTAATACACTGATTTCAATTATTTTTCTTGGATTACTAGCTTTAACCATCAGTATTACTGCACAAATCATTGGCTCATTGCTTATCTTTGTTTTATTGACAATTCCTGCTTCAGCAGCTAAATATTTTGTTCATTCTCTGAAAAAAATGATTTTTCTGACGACTATCTTTTCTCTTTTCGGAATTTGGTTTGGACTGTATCTAGCCTATGTGACCGATTGGCCCGTTAGCTTCTTTATCACCATTATTGAAGCAATAATCTATGGATCTTCTATATTGTTTCAAAAAATAAACGCACTCCGATAATTTTCAAACAAATCATTTAAGTAGTTGATTTCATTCTTTAAATAAGGAAAACATACATTTACGAACACATTAATATGAAAACTGCATTTAAGTTGGTAAGAACCATAGCACAGAGATTCATACAATACAAAAAGGACTACGGCAATTAAGTCGTAGTCCTTCTTTATGTGCCCCTGCCAAGGAAGCACATTATAACACATCTTAACTTAGCATGTTTTTTGGTAACTCAATCAATCTGCTTTTATGCTTTTTTTAATGCCCGTACACGTATGACTTCTGGAATAGTCAGCAATTCTTTTTTTAATTTTACTAATTTTTCATCCGAAATTTCTGACATATCAATCATTGTATACGCAATTTTATCACGGCTACGATTGATCATATTATCAATATTTAAAGAATCGTTAGCAAGTATCGTCGTAATTCGACCAACCATGTTAGGAACATTCTGGTGAATTAGAGTCAGGCGCAATGGTGCATCGAAAGGCATCTCAACAGCTGGGAAATTAACTGAGTTAATAATATTACCTGTTTCCAAATATTTGCATAGTGTTTGTGCTGCCATTCTAGCACCATTCACTTCTGCTTCAAGCGTTGTTCCTCCGATATGCGGTGTAATCACAATCTTTTCATTATTGATGATTTTATTCGAGCTGAAATCAGTTAAATAACGCCGCAATTCACCATTAGCTAATGCTGCAACCACAGCCGATTCATTAACAATTCCCCAGCGTGAGTAATTTAATAAAACAGCATTTTTTTTCATCTGTTTTAACTCTTCTGCATTAATCAGATTTTTGTTTTCCTCTGTATAGGGAATGTGAATAGTTATATAGTCACTTTTTTGCAACAGTTCTGACAATTTCTCAGCACGCGGAATGTCATTCGATAGTTTCCAAGCATGCTCAACACTGATATACGGATCGTAACCTATAACATGCATTCCTAAGTCTGCTGCAGCCCGTGCAACCCTTGAACCGACTGAACCCAAACCAATGATTCCAATCGTTTTTCCTAAAAGCTCTGTTCCAGCAAAATGATTTTTGCCCTTTTCGGTTTGTGTGCTAACATCTGCCCCAACAATTTTTTTTGCCCATGCTGCAGAAGCTACAACGGGTCTTGTAGCTAAGATCAGCATTGCAATAATCAATTCTTTCACCGCATTTGCATTGGAACCAGGTGTATTGAACACGACTGTGCCATTAGAACTTGCCTCAAGCAAAGGAATGTTGTTAACTCCCACGCCCGCACGTGCGATTGCAAGCACACTGGTTCCAAAATTAGTCTTATGCATATCTTGACTTCTTATAAGTAACGCTTGAGGTTTATCACTTTGGTTGACCGTGTATTTTTCTTTTGGAAAAACGTCCAAACCTTCTTGGGCAATAACATTATAGGTTTTAATATCATACTTCATTATCTATTTCCTCCAACACTTTGTTCGAATCTTTCCATAAATTCTATCAATTTTTGGACACCTTCAAAAGGAAAAGCATTGTACAAGCTGGCGCGCATTCCCCCAACCGAACGATGGCCCTTAAGATTTACCAATCCACTTTCTTGTGCATCAGCGATGAAACGCTGATCTAATTCTGCGTTACCCGTTACAAAAGGGATATTAGTCAAAGAACGTGCATCTTTTGTTACTGGCGCATTAAATAAACTCGAAGAATCTAAATAATTATATAAAAGTTCTGCTTTTTTCTCGTTACGCTTTTGCATCTCTTCAACGCCGCCTTGCTCCAATAACCATTTGAAGACCAGTCCTGCTACATAGATTGCAAATACTGGGGGCGTATTTAAAGCTGAATGTTTTGCAGCCTGTTTAACATAGCTCAACATCGCAGGTAATTCAAGTTTATCGTCTAATAGTTCATGCTTTACAATAACGACTGTCATCCCTGCTGGTCCGATATTTTTTTGAGCTCCCGCGTAAATTAAACCAAAGTCTTCCACATTATACCGCTGAGCCATAATATTTGATGACATATCACCTACCAGCAACTGATGTTTAAGATTCTCGGGCAACTTGCGATACATCGTTCCTTCAATGGTATTATTCAACGTAAGGTGAATATAATCATACTGTTTCTTTAGCTTAGGTACCTCAGGCAGCGTAGTATAGTTCGTGGATGCAGCAGAGGCTACAACATCTGTCTTTATTTTTGGAACAAGCTGTGCTTCTTCTATAGCTCGCTGTGCCCAATGCCCAGAATCAATATAACCTACCTGGTTGTTTCCTTTCGCTAAATTAAGCGGAACCATCGCGAACTGTAATGTTCCTCCGCCCTGCAAGAAAAGCACATCGTACTCAGCAGGAATTCGCATCAGTTTTCTTAAATTTTCCTCAGCCTCTGCTTCCATATCTGTGTAGAGTGAGGAGCGATGACTTATCTCCATTATGCTCATACCGCTATTTTTATATGAAACCAATTCACTTTGCACTTGATGAACAACAGAAACTGGTAATACTGCTGGACCAGCTGAAAAGTTATAAATTTGTGCCACGCTACCCACTTCTTTCTTTTAAAATTTTTACACATTAAAGCAAAAGCTGAGAGCAGTTTTAATATACTGAGAATTTCTTTAATTTTAACAAAAATCCACTGACCCTCATTTTACTCAATGTTACGAATGTAGCCTATCAAACAAGTTATGTCAAGATATATTCTAACAAAATAATTGAAATTGAAATCCCCGTAGAACAAAGTTTACGTTACTGTACTTGTAATTGTTCTAAAAGTTGTTCTCCAGTGTCCCCGCTTACATGAGTATGGGATGAGAAAGATCATTTTTAATTTTTTTGTAACATTTCTTTTCATTCTACTGTCAATTACACTAATTTCATCGTAAGCAGAGACACCATCCCACCAATTTTGAAGGATTCTGCATTCCTTTAAAAAAAAGTAATCTTTTTGTAACAAATTTAAGCTTTATCTACCAAAAGATTTCTTTAACTTTGCGTAAAAGCATTGCTGTATCAACGTTTCGCCGTTCAGACATTTTTTCATAAAAAAAAACTGGGATTTTATACTTTAAAAAACGCTTTAATAGCAGTACATACCAGGCTTTATTACATTTTATTATTAATTTGTAATATAAATTGTACCCTCCTGCAATATTATTGGTCTACAATTTAGTTATCAGTTGAAAATAATTACAAGAAAAAGTAGGAGTGAATTAAATTTGAAACGTACAACAAAAACATTATTGGCCAGCACCGTTGGAGCTGCGGGTTTATTCCTTGCTTCTACGACGAATGCTAGTGCCTCAACAACAGTTAAAGTTAATCAAAATGATACTGTTTGGGCTCTTTCCCAAAAGTATGGGGTTTCAATCAAATCGATCGAAACTTTAAACCACATTGACCAAAATAATCATCTTATTTTGGTCAACCAGTCATTGTCGATTCCTAATAAGGAAGCTAACACAAAGACTGCAAGTTCAAGTAATACACAAAGTACCAGTTCAACATCAGTTGTAAAAGTAACGAGTGGAGATTCTCTCTGGAAAATTGCTAAAAGTTACAACATCACCGTTGAACAGTTGCGTACCTTAAATGACTTATCCTCAGACGAAACTTTGATTTTGCCAGGACAAGAATTGAAAGTTACAGGTACCCCTAAGGCAACGACGACAACTAAAGCAGCTGACACAACATCAAATACAGCAAGCACAGCAACTTCTCAAAATACTCAATCTTCAACAGCTGCTTCTACGCAACAGACAACACAAGTTACTGTTTCTGCTAACCATGTTACATATACAGTAAAAGCTGGGGATTCTTTATATACAGTTGCTCAGGCATATGGCGTTTCTGTTGATTCTTTGAGAGCTTCTAATAACCTTGGGTCTACATTGACAATTGGTCAAACATTGACAATTAACGATCCTACTAAGACTCCTGCAGCTCAAACATCAAGTTCTGCTAGTTCTGCTGCATCAAGTTCAGAGACAGCTAGTTCTGCTGCAACAACGCAAGCTACTCAACAAAGCAGTAGTTCTGTTGCTCAATCATCAAGTTCTGCTAGTTCTGCTGCATCGAGCTCAGAGACAGCTAGTTCTGTAGCAACAACGCAAGCTACTCAACAAAGCAGTAGTTCTGCTGCTCAGACATCGAGCTCTACAGCTCAACAAACAACTACTACTCAAGCAGCACCAACAAGCAACAATAATGCTGCTAGTTACTCATCACAAAGTACAACAGCATCAAGTGCTGCTACAACAACGAACACTGCCAGCAGTGCTGCTACAACTCAAAGTACAGCTGTTAAAACAGTTGCATCTGGCTCAATTTCATCAATTGCTACTCAAATTGCCAGCATGGGAATTCCTTACGTAAATGGTGGAACAACGCTCAGTGGTTTTGATTGCTCTGGCTTTACACAGTATGTTTATGCTAAGGCCGGAATTTCAATTCCTAGAACTTCTCAGGCCCAATCAGCAATCGGAACTTACGAGAGTGTTTCAAATGCTCAAGTTGGTGACTTGTTGTTCTGGGGTGGCAGAGGTTCCGCATACCATGTAGGTATTTACTTAGGTGGTTCAAGCTATGCAGCTGCTCCTGAAGAAGGCGAAAATGTTAGTGTTAAGAGTTTCACTTACTACCAACCATCATTCGCTGTTCATGTAAACTAATAAAGTTTATATAAAATATGAAGAATTTAAAACAATTAAGAATCTCGCTGACAGGCTTGATTTTTAATTGTTTTTTATTTTAAAAAAATACCATTTCTCTTTCTTAAATAAACATCTCACTCACAAGTGCTTAACCAAAAGTTCTCAAAAAAACAGCTTGAAGATGCCACAATTTGTAGACATCTTCAAGCTATTTTCATATTATAAGTTAATATTTTTACGAATAGAGCTCAGCCTCCTAAATACGCCTTTTGAACTGCAGGATCAGACAACAATTTGTTTCCGGCTCCATTCATCTTTATTTCACCCGCTACTAACACATATCCTCGATCAGAAATTGACAAAGCTTTTTTGGCATTCTGCTCAATCAACAAAATAGTTGTTCCCTGCTGTTTGATGGCCTCGATGATTTCAAATATTTTGTTGATAAAAATTGGTGCAAGTCCCATTGAAGGCTCATCTAACAAAAGTAGTTTTGGCTTCGACATCAACGCACGTCCTATTGCTAGCATTTGTTGTTCCCCGCCTGACAGTGTGGCAGCATCTTGATTTTCACGCTTCTTCAAAATATGAAAGCGTTCATAAACTTCATCCATCGATTCTTTGATCTGCTGCCGATCTTTTTGTAAAAAAGCACCCATTTGCAGATTTTCTTTAACCGACAATCCTGGAAAAATATGTCGGCCTTCAGGTACCTGTGAAATTCCGGCTGCCACAATCTCTGGGGCCTTTTTTCGACCAATGTCTTTTCCAAAATAACTTATAGATCCTTCGGCCGGCTTCAGAAGGCCTGAAATTGACTTCAAAATTGTCGTTTTTCCTGCACCATTAGCTCCTATGAGCGAAACAATTTCCCCCTCATTAATTTCAAAATTAACACCTTTAATGGCATTAATAACACCATAATTTACAACAAGATTTCTAACTTTCAATATCATTTTAGCTTACCCCTCTTCGCCTAAGTATGCTTTAATAACTGCTTTATCTTGCTGAATTTCGTTAGGTGTACCTTCAGCCAGCATCTTACCTTGATCTAAAACATAGATGCGTTCCGCCAGATTCATCACTAAGGACATATCATGTTCAATCAAAAGGACTGTGATATGGAATTCTTTTTGAATTTTGCGTATTAGTCGTGTAAGATCTGCCGTCTCTTCTGGATTCATTCCAGCTGCAGGTTCATCTAGAAACAAGATTTTAGGTTTCATAGCTAAGCCACGAACAATTTCTAAGCGTCGCTGAATTCCGTATGGCAAATTGGAAGCCAATTTATACATATCTTTATCTAAATCGAATATGGCTAATAAAGCGCGAGCTTTTTTCAAAATTTCATCTTCTGTTCGGTAAAAGCTTGGAAAACGAAGAACTGATTTAAAAAATCCCTCCTTATATTGATTGGTCATTGCCACCAATACATTATCTAAAACTGTCATATTTTTAAATAATCGTATATTTTGAAAAGTGCGTGCACATCCCATATTAGCAATCTGATATGCTTTTTTATTATTTAAAGAAATCATCTCTTCCCTTTCTCGAAAACAAATTTTTCCCGAGCTTTGAGAAATAACCCCTGTCAATAAATTAAAAACTGTGGTTTTGCCTGCACCATTTGGTCCAATTAAAGCAACCAATTCATCTTCATTTAATTGCATTGAGACATTTGAAACAGCTGTCAGTCCGCCAAACTTTTTTACTAGTTTATCAACTTTAAGTATAGTAGTCATAATTTTACACGCTCCTTCTTTTAATATAACTGAATAAGCGTCTGATTGAAATTTCCCTTGTTCCTAATAAACCTGAAGGTTTAAAAACCATGATTAAAATTAAGGCTGCTGCATAGATTACCATTCGTAAAGTACCGAAATCCTGCAACACAGTGTCCAAAACACCCAAAACAACAGCTGCTACAAAGGTCCCTGTAACACTGCCTACTCCACCAAGAACAACAATAATCAAAATTGAAATTGATTCCATGATCCCAAAATCATTTGGTGCAATTGTTTGTAAATATGAAGCATGTAGTGAACCGGCAATAGCTGCCGTTGCTGCACCAAGTACAAATGCAGCTAATTTCCACTTAGTAGTATTTATTCCCATAGCTTCAGCAGCAATTTCATCTTCACGAACAGATTTTATTACCCTACCACCACGACTATTAATAAAATTAACAGTAACAATTGTTGTGATACACATCATTACATAAACAATCGGCCATGTGGCAAATTGAGGAATATTGAACATTCCAGCCGGACCATTGGTTATTTTCATGTTATTAATAATAATACGAATAATCTCAGCAGCTCCCATTGTGGCAATGGCCAGATAGTCTCCTCTCAAACGCAGCGTCGGAATACCAACAAGAAGTGCCGCTATTACTGCTATGATCATTCCAACTATAAATGAAACATAAAATCCACCGATACTGACAGCTTTTTGAGTAATGATCGCGGTCGTATATGCACCAATTGCCATAAAGCCAGCATGTCCTAATGAAAATTGACCTGCAAAACCAATAATTAAATTTAAACCTGTTGCTAAAATAATGTTAATCCAAATCATTACGAACATATTCTCAATAAAACTATCAACTAACCCCACCATTATTAATGTGTTCATGAGGTAGAAACCAGTTATCATGATAATAAACCAACAAATGTTGTATTTAAAATTTGCTTTCAAACCAATCACCTAAACCTTTTCTTTAACGTTTTTGCCGAAAATTCCCATTGGCCTTATCAACAAAATAACGATCAATACCACATAAACAACTGCATCTTTATAAGCTGATAACCCGATCGACTGAACCAAAGTTTCTAAAAGCCCTATCAAGAAACCACCTAAAGATGCGCCAGGGACTGATCCAATCCCACCGACAACAGCAGCTACAAAAGCTTTAATTCCTGGAGTCAATCCCATCAAAGGATCAATTGAATTGTAATACAATCCAATCATTACACCGGCCGCTCCAGCCATAGCAGATCCCAAAGCAAAAGTAAAAGAAATTGTTCGATTAAGATCAACACCAACTAACTCAGCTGCAGCGTTATCGACTGAAACAGCGCGCATTGCACGGCCCATTTTAGTCCGTTTGATAATCAATTGCAGGATCAACATTAAAATACAGGAGGTGAGTAGAATCTCAAGTTGAATATTCGAAATTCTTACTCCACCTATATTGTAGTTGACTTGCTTTACCGCTTGCGGAAAGTCACGTGCATTCGAACCAAACAAATATGACATTCCATTTTCGAGGAAAAACGATACCCCAATGGCTGTAATCAGCGCCGTTATCCGCGGAGAATGCCTCAAAGGGCGATATGCAAGATACTCAATTATGACCCCACTTAATCCACATACCACCATTGCCGATAACAATGCCAGCACAAAATTAAAATGCCAGACATTGATGACGTAATATCCCCAAAAAGCTCCTAACATGTAGATATCACCATGAGCAAAATTGATCAACTTGATAATACCGTAAACCATTGTATAGCCAAGGGCCAGCAACGCATAAATGCTTCCCAACGATAAACCATTAATTACTTGTTGAAAAAATATTTGCACCGTGTTTTCCTCCTAATTAATCAATGCTCACCAACAAATTCAAAAGCTATTTAATTTCAGTAGCTGCACTGACTTTTCCATCTGTCAAAGTTTCAACAACTATTGGTTTATGCGCATTGTGCTTACTGTCAATCGTAATTTTGCCGGTAACTCCATCAAAGTTTTTGATTTTTGCCAAACCTTCCGCAATTTTAACCGAGTCAGCGGACTTTTCATTCTCAATCGCTTCTTTAATCATATTAACTGAATCGTAAGCAAGGGCTGAAAATGTCGGAGCTTCTTCGTTATATTCATTTTTGAAAGCTGTCATGAATTTCTTAGCTGTTCCATTTTGATTGGCAACACGCGTTGAGAACGGAGTAGTATAATAGACATTCGTTGCACTTTTGCTTCCTGCAATTTGAGCTAATTTTGGATCCGCCATTCCATCACTCCCAATAATAGGAACATTTATTCCAGCTTGTCTTGCTTGCTTGATGATTAAACCTATTTCTGAATAGTAACCTGGCGCATAGATAGCATCAATTTTTTTATTCTTGAATGATGTTAAAATTGCATTGAAATCCTTGTCCCCTTCTTGAAAATACTGAGAAGCTGTGATTTTCCCTTTATATGACTTTTTAAAGGCTTTAGCCAAACCTGTCCCATAATCACTAGAGTTATCAGCCAAGATCGCTACTCTTTTAGCTTTTAAATTCGTATAGGCAAATTTAGCAGCCGTTGACCCTTGAAAATTATTCTGATAACATGCTCGGAAAACATAAGGTTGAACTTTGCCGCTTTTCTGCAGTGTGTAATTTGGATCTGTTGCAGATGGGCTAACACTTGGAACAGCCGCCTTGGTAATGTTCGGAATCTGAGCTGTCCCAGCATTAGTAGTTGCAGGTCCAACAATTGCATTGACTTTATCTTTATTAACTAACTGTGCCGCAACAGAAGCTGATGTACTTGTAGATGTCTTATTGTCTCGTATTATCAAGGTAATTTTTTTCTTTTTGCCGTTAACGTTTATTCCACCCTTTTTGTTTATTTCTTTTACAGCCAATTGAATTCCTTGCTTCTGAGAATTTCCATAACCAGCTGCTGCCCCTGAAAGTTCCATATTCACACCGATCTTAATTGTGTTACCAGCAGCGTTCCCTTTACTCTCTGTTTTTGCTGTGCTGCATCCTGCGAGAATCCCAGCCACCATCATTGCTGTTCCAAAACCCATTAATTTTTTAATTGCACTTTTTCTCATAGCTGATCCTACTTTCCTTTTTTATTATTATGAATAATGTTATGAATAAATTCTGAAAACTAAAAACTATACCTCCTTTGGGGCAAATAAAAAACCTCATTCATTTAGAGAATGAGGTTTGATTACCCAGTGATCAAGCCCCATTGCCAAAGACGAATAAGGGCTCGATCAATCAGTTAAATTATATGGCAGAAACCATTTAATTTACCAACATCGGGTCCTTTATCTTTAGTAGTAGGGCTAAATTTTGACGGATAACGGTTATTCTATGTTCAGTTGATTTCGAATGTCTAATTTTCATAAAAATAACCTCCTATCAGAATTTAATGTGAATAACGGTAGTATAAGTGAATCTTAACTTTTAGTCAACCTTTTTTTAATATTTACGCAAATTTTGCTATGAGTAATTCGAAATCGATCGGATACTTTTGACTTATGGAAAAATTTATCCGAAATCAAAATTCAACTTTTAACCCAGCTCCAAAATTTAAAACGAAACAAGTTTATAAAACAGCTCAGAAAAGATGGCATTGCACAAGCACTATTTGTTTTAAAGTCAATTCAGATATCTTCGTCAGTTAGCAATGTTTAAACTAATTCATATATTTTAATTTTCCTTTGAAATCAGACAGTTTCTCATAACCTTTACTCCGCATAATCGCTTCTAATTCTCTTGTTAAGCGCCTAAAAATACTTGGGCCCTCTTTCATCAAAGCTGTTCCGACCTGAACCATGCTTGCTCCGCACAAAATATGTTCGAACACATCACGTCCCGTTTTTATCCCACCAGTTCCAATGATCTGTATTCTTGAGTCCAAGCGCTGATAAAAAGCATGAACATTCGCTAATGCAGTAGGTTTTATATAATCACCACCAATACCTCCAAAACCATTCTTAGGCTTAATAACAACTTTTTCTTGTTCCTCATCAATATATAACCCGTTACCAATACTATTGACACTATTGATATAAGTCAAAGGATACTTGTTCAGAATTTTCGCCATTTGATCAAAATGAACAATATCAAAATATGGTGGTAATTTAACTCCCAAAAGTCCCTCATAGTTTTCAAAAACCGTCTGCAAAATCATATCAACCGTTTCAAAATCATATCCAGTTTGAGGCTTTCCTGGAACATTAGGGCAAGATAGATTCAACTCGACGATGCCCTTAAATCCAGATTTTTTAACTTCCTCTAGTAACAGAACATCTTCTTGAACGTTGAAACCTGTACAGGAAACAAAGTAGTTTTTGTTAGGATTCTGCTCTTGAACTTTATTGACAAAATTTAAATAGTATTCCAGACCTTGATTTGGAAGGCCCATTGAATTAATACTGCCTAAATCAGTTTCAAAATAACGCGGTTTAGGATTTCCTTTTCGTGATTCCAAAGTTCCACTTTTCGTTACAAAAGATGCAGCTTCCGATTTATCAAGTGCTGATAATTCTTTTTCATCGTAGCACCAAACACCAGATGCATTCATAATACAATTATCAAATTTCTTTTGAGCAATTTTCGTCGCAGTTGAAACCATAATAAATAATCACCCCTTGTATAGTTTGAATTATTATAAGCTATTTTCTTCTCACTTAACAAGTGTGGTTATCTAAGTATTGTATTTATTTGTTTAATTGCGGGCTGTGGCAGTAATCAATTTACTATCTTTATCAACTTTACCAGCTGTAACCCTATTGACAGATTCATGGGCAGCCGTGTTAGTGACTACTACGATCACAGTTGGATCGTAGCCTGCCTTCTTAATCTTTTCAATATCTAAATTTCCTAAAGGGCTTCCTTGTTCAATATACTGATCTTGCTCAACAAATGAATTAAAGTACTTTCCCTTCAACTCAACAGTATCAATTCTAATATGGATCAATACCCCCACTCCATTATCCGATTTAAGTCCATAAGCGTGCTTTGTTGTATACGCAACAGTTACCTTCCCGCTCACCGGAGCATATATTGTGCCATCAATTGGAACAACAGCTGCCCCGTTTCCCATCATTTTAGCAGAAAAAACTTTATCATTAACTTCAGTTAAACTCTCATTTTGACCAGATACTGGTACATGGATAACTTCATATGCTAATATCTATCCTAATGTTTTTGTGATTAGTGATGCTGTTGATTTAGACAAGAGCTTTTTCAGCATCTCACAAGTTGCACCTGCCAATCTTGATGAAGGCTTTGATGTTTACGCAACTCAGACTTTTAATGGCCCTGGTGGAAAAGCATATGCTGTTAGTTGGGTTGGCCTCCCAGATATCTCACATCCAACTGACAAAGAAAATTGGGCACATTGCTTAAGTCAGGTAAAACAATTAACTATAAAAAACGGTCAATTATATCAACATCCTGTTCCTGCAATGGCAAATCTTAGAATAAATGGTCGGCATCTATCAGCAGGCAACAAAAGCAATAGAAAAATTTTTTTGATGAAGCGATCCTCAAAACACTTTGAACTCAAACTAACGATTTCAGCACAACTATCTGGCAAGCTCCATCTAGCAGCTGACGAAAATTTAACGCATAGCCTCGAACTTGAATTTTCAACTGCAGAAAAAGCTCTTCTTACCGTTGAACGTGGACGAAGTGGTATCTCCTTTGCCGAAAACTACGGAACAAAACGTTCAATCACATTGCCTTCTAAATAAAGCATTAGAATTAGATGTTTTTTTTGATAATTCAGTTTGTAAAATTTTTGTTAACAACGTGTTAAATGTATGTACACTACGCATGTTCCCTAAAGCAGATCAAAATAATATCATCCTAGAAAGCGATAGAGGTATCAATTATAATGGGACCTGGTGGAACCTAAAAAAATCAACTAAAAAGAAGTCACTGACATACGCCCAAAATTAACGGATGTTGCTAAGAAAGCTGGAGTTTCAGTTACAACTGTTTCGCGTGTAATTAACAATTATGGATATTTAAGTCAAACAACTAAAGATAAAGTTTTTGCTGCTATGAAAGAACTTAACTACCAACCAAATTTGTTAGCTCGTTCACTTCACGGGAAAAAAACAAATTTAATTGGCGTTATTTTTCCACCTCTTTCTAATCCCTTTTTGCTGAATTGATCAAACAAATTGAAAAACGCTTATTTCAAGCTGGTTACAAGACAATTTTGTGCAATAGTGCTGATAATCCAGAAAAAGAACGTACTTACTTGCGGCTATTGATGGCAAATCAAGTTGATGGAATTATTTCTGGTGCTCATAATCTTGGTATTAAAGAATATGATAATGTTGGTCTGCCAATTGTTTCTTTTGACCGTAAGTTATCCGACGACATTACCATCGTCAGCAATGATAACGTTAGCAACAAAGGAGTTATATCAGGCAGGTTCCCGTCATATATACTTTTTAGGAAGTTCTAAAAGAGCAGAGAACACTACTGATAATCGCTCACTCGGATATCAAAAATAATTAAAGAGTTTCGTTTAACCACACACATACATTCGATTGATTTTGAAGAATCACCAAATCTGAAACTTCTATCAATTCGAGAATTGTTAAATAGTCATCATCCCAACGGAATTGTATGTACAGATGATTTAACCGCACTATTGGTTTTGCGTTGTGCCCGAGAACTTGGACTAAAAGTTTCTGAGCAACTTAAAATTACCGGTTTTGACAGAACCAGATTTATTCAAGACTACCATCCTGAGCTTTCGACCATTGTTCAACCCATCCATGACATTGCGACTTTACTTGTTAATATTTTATCTAAGCGCATCGACCAGCCGCATACGGAGCTGGAACAGATTCAATATATTTTGCCAATCAAATTCTTACGCAGCACCACAACTTCACTTTGATCCGTGGGAATTTAATGACTAAAAACATATTTATCACCAATAAATTAAGCACAGTATTAGAAATTGCATATTACTTATCTCATTTACCATTAACAATGTTTCGAAAAAATGGACATGCTGCATCCTTATCGATTACACTAGTTATTACGTGTTCTCAATAATATTAAAGGATGTAAATTGATGACTTCTAAAACAAAACGTGCGATTCTTATTCTGATTTTTAGTGAATTTTTAGTTTGCTTGGGAATAGGTTTAGTAATACCCGTTATGCCTTTTTTAAAAAATGAACTCCATTTTTCTGCTATTGATATGGGGATCATGACATCACTCTTTGCACTTGCACAGTTTATAGCCTCGCCACTTGTAGGACAATTGTCAGACAAACTTGGTCGAAAGTCCATCTTAATAACTGGCTTGTTCTTATATATGTTTTCTGAGCTTCTTTTTGCCTGGACTAACAGTCTAACATTATTTAATGTTTCTCGTATTATTGGAGGACTTGCCGCTGCAATGTCTATCCCTACCACTATGGCATTAGCAGCCGATATTACAACCGAAAAACAGCGAGCAAAAGTAATTGGCTGGATATCTGCTGCCTTTAGTGGGGCTCTTATCTTAGGCCCCGGTCTTGGTGGACTTTTAGCCAGTTTTCATTATAAATCACCTTTTTGGTTCGCTGGCGCTCTCGGTTTTTTAAGTGCAGTTGCAGTCATCGTGTTTTTGCCGAACGAAAACGAATTGACTAAAAACTACGAGGCAACTTCATCAGGCTCGAAAAATAAACAACCGCAACAGAAAAAAAACATTGGTCTATTTACACAAACAGTTGTTATGCTGTTTGTGCTAATTCTAATTTCATCGTTTGGACTTCAAGGCTTCGAAAGCATTTATAGTATCTATGTTAACGAGGTCTTTAATTTCAGTATTAGTAATATCGCTCTCGTCTTAACTTTAAATGGAATTATTTCCCTTATTCTTCAAGTCATATTTTTTGAGCGCTTAGTCAATTGGCTCCAAGAAAATTTACTAATTCGTTACTGTTTCTTTTTTAGCATTTTGGGAACCGTATGGATTGTCTTGGCACACTCAAAAATCGAAGTTGTTGTTGCCACACTTATCATATTCTCTTCCTTCGATTTGCTTCGACCTGCAATCACAACACTTTTGACAAAAATAAATCCGCATAATCAAGGTTTAATAAATGGGATTAATATGTCTCTGACCAGCATTGGCAACATTATTGGTCCAATCATCTCGGGAGGATTACTTGATTTAAATTATCATTACCCTTATATCGTAGTTATCATCTTTCTAACGCTGTCCCTTCTATTAGCATTTACATTAAAAAGCAACAGCTTTAAATGTACACAAAAAAAGCCTTAATTCTGCAAGGAATTAGTCGAGTTAGTTCTAAGACTAATTTAAACACTTGCTGATTCAAGGCTTTTTTATCTCGTTAACTAATACTGTACAATAATTGGCTTGCCATCTTTGTTGTCATTATCTTTTGAGCTAAGATCTGGTCTTTGCTTTGCAACTAAATCCTTGTAAAAAGCAACGTAAGTGGCAGTTTTATATGGCGTCAGCCATATATATCCAATACCCAAAGTTAATACTGCTAAAATGTCCCAACCAATAAAACTTAGTTTAAGTATAAAGAAATCAAACTTATGACCATCCATTAATTTACGGCTCTCAGTAATATAATCAAGATAATTAGTATCTTCGTTATCCGTTTCGGAAAGATCTTTGTAAATCAAATACGCCTGTGAATAAGAGAAGCTTTTAATAATCCCAGGAATAATGAAAAGTAATGTCCATAATAATGTAAAAACACTGATCAAGATATACAAAATCAATACTGCAATGAAGTGGCGCTTTGAAAAAACACTAAAAGCTCCCTTTAAAACTTTAAAATCAGCATTTTTCGTTCTCAACCATTCTAAAAAAGTAAAGTTAATTCCAACTAGTATCATTGTCATTAATAAACCAGCAATCGGGCTGCCAAAACCGTTTCCGCTAGTAGCTGTGGAATCTGTATTAGAAAAAGTGGACATTTCACTCCCACTGCTATAACGGCTGATAAAATAGATCACTGCTAATGCACCAATTGCAACAAACATACTGATCAAAATTTGAAAAACAACTGGAATGAGTGTTAATTTAATTGCCTGCCCCCAATTCCCCCTGAATAATTCTTTGACTTCATTTTTTAGTTCTCTGCGTGACTTCATAAGTGTTTTACCCCTTTCCTTTTTCTTTTCCCTAACCATCCCCATTTTTATTATAGCGAAGTAAGGTATTATTTCGCATTAAAAAGACTTAGAGAAAAAAAAGAAGTTTGAGCAAAGCCATAATCAGCTATGTTCAAACTTCCTTAACTTGCACGGCAACGACCTACCCTCGCAGGGGGCGATCCCCCAACTACTATCGGCGC
>NZ_AZEG01000110.1 GCF_001434935.1 Liquorilactobacillus uvarum DSM 19971
CGAGGAGATCTCCAAAGGATAGAAACTATCCTTCAACACCATTTGACAAACTTCCTTTTTTATCAGCTATTGATCGGCAACTTTTTTCAATAATCGTTTCATCTCCGTGATCTCTTCACGTTGCGTTTTAGCGATCTTCTGTGCGAGGGCTTTGACTTCCGGATCGCTGAGTTGCGCGCGTTCACTGGTTAGAATCGCGGTCGAGTGATGGGGGATCATTTCTTGCATCCAAGCTGCATCGTGCACGGTCGCTTGGCTACGAACTAGATAAAGCGAGCCAGCAAATATCACCGCACTACCAAGTAGGATCAGGCGGTTCAAACGTTTATTCTGGTACATTGACCACATGAATAACAGCATTACAATGGCCATGGTGGCGCCCATAATTAGCGCCATATACAGTCGCGTTTGGCTTAGAAAAATATGATCTAATTGGAACACATTAAGGTACATTAACCCATACATAATAACTGTAGAGACAAGAATCATCAGTAAAAATTTCGTGTATTGTTTCATGACGTCCTCCTCGCTTTCGCTGGCTTTATTTTGACTGTAACAAAAAAAATAGGGTAGCGTCAAGAATCTTGTGTAAATGAAATGCCTTCGTACATATAATATGTATCTA
>NZ_AZEG01000111.1 GCF_001434935.1 Liquorilactobacillus uvarum DSM 19971
TAGATACATATTATATGTACGAAGGCATTTCATTTACACAAGATTCTTGACGCTACCATTTCATTTTTGAAGTGTTCTATTTTATTAAATATAGTACACTTTTTATCTTCTGCCATTAGTGCTAATGTTGAAAGAACTTCAACCGTGTCACTCCGACTATTATAAAATGAAAAAGAGCTGCTTTTAGTATTATTGGGCTGCACAACATTTGAAATAAATGAAGTAACCATACCCATGGGGTATGAAGAGGGTTGACAAGCAAAGTATAGTGCCACTAGTGGATTCGTGGTAACATCCAATAGCCTTGTGGGCAGTCCAAAATGTTGCATATAAGAAAGACGTGAAAAATTATTTTCTAAGTTATTGAATATGTCAGCAAACCTACGCATGTATTCATTGGTGAAGCTATACTCATCAGTAGAAGCACCATTTGTTTTTGTTCGGAAAATACTAGCAACATTGTTGGTTCCTTCATAATCCCCAGATTGACCTCTGTAAAACATTCTATCCGTCAAGCTGCTCCTATGTCAATAAATGGCACATCTTTTTCTAAACACTCGTTCTAATTCTGTC
>NZ_AZEG01000112.1 GCF_001434935.1 Liquorilactobacillus uvarum DSM 19971
TAGAAAAAGTGCTCCATAACTGTTAGATTTCTTGTCTAACAATTATGGAGCACTTTATTGGGTGTGGACTTTTTGCTTTGGAAGTCGAATGAATAAAATAGGATTGTGCCTTTCCTCAGCACTTTGTAAGTATTTAAAACATAACAAACTTAGTTAAGTACAAGCATAAATTGAATTAAAAATACATTCAATTTAACAACGACGGAAATTGATTTTGTGGTTATCAGCAGGCCAAGTGAAACTAGGTCAATGCGCATTTACACCCCACAAAAATTTAGTGGGGTTTTGCGCTTAAAATCTGTCTCAGAAGTTGCCTTCGGCAACAACTAAAAACTCAAAGAAAACTAACCGAAATCAATTTGATCTAACATACTTTCGGTACTTGCTTGGTCTAAGCCTAAATAAACTAAAGTCATGGCTTCACTTGAATGATTTAATAAGTGCATGACTAGGCCAATATTGTAATTTGATTGCGTGTAAACACGATAAGCCCC
>NZ_AZEG01000113.1 GCF_001434935.1 Liquorilactobacillus uvarum DSM 19971
TAATCATTATCTTTTGATTTATTCACTTTAAGAGAGAATATAAAATAATTCATTTGGTGGTTATAGTTGTTCTAAGCCGATTTTAAAATTCACCTATGAGTGTTTTTAGAGGGGTTATATTGATTGCCATTACTAAAAGGGCAGCAAACACTAATTCACAGCTTTTAAAGGATCATGCTAATTGGATAGGTACTCAAAAGGTAGTATAATAGTAGTAGAAAGTGAAAGAGAGGCGAGACATTCATGGCAGTTAAGGAAAAGAAACGGGTACAAGTCAAGATTGATAAAGAGTTGGCCGATAATACCGAAGCAGTTTTAAGCGAGTTGGGTCTAAACCCGACGACGGCTATTAACATGTTTTACAAGCGGATTGTTGCTAATGGTGCTTTACCTTTTAAGCCTGCTTTAAGCGAAGAAGAAAAAGCTACTTTACGCTTTTTAAAGGCTACCGAAGGTACGCCAGTAACGAAGTTCAAAGACGCTAAAGA
>NZ_AZEG01000114.1 GCF_001434935.1 Liquorilactobacillus uvarum DSM 19971
TTTTGAACTAGATACAGTCGTTGGTCCTCGTGGGCATAGTAAGGCAGTTTTATTAACCTTAATCGATCGCAAATCACGTTTCCTTTGGGCCTACCGATTAAAAAACCGGACGACAGCGACTGTTAATGAAGCCCTAAATAAGTTTCTAGCAACTTTTAATGGCCCGGTGCATAGTTTTACGGTGGACCGTGGCACTGAGTTTAGCGGTCTAGTATCACTTGAAGCACAATACGGTATTAAGACCTATTACTGCCATGCTTATACGCCAGCTGAGCGCGGCAGTAATGAACGATTTAATCGGAACTTACGCTATTTTTATCCTAAGGGGACTTATTTTGAGCACATTAGTGCTCAAGGCTTGAAAACCACCTTACTCGAAATTAATCAGAGACCACTTAAAATACTTGACTGGCAAACACCTTATCAGGTCATGCTGACCAATTTGTCAAAAAATTCGGATTAAATTTGCAATCTACC
>NZ_AZEG01000115.1 GCF_001434935.1 Liquorilactobacillus uvarum DSM 19971
TGACTCACTCGTACTTGCGGAAGCTGATTCGCTTGTACTTGCTGAAGTTGATTCGCTTGTACTTGCGGAAGCCGATTCGCTCGTACTTGTCGAGGCTGACTCGCTCGCACTTGCAGACCCTGACTCACTTGTGCTTGTGGATCCTGACTCGCTTGTACTTGCGGATGCTGATTCACTTGCACTTGTGGATCCTGATTTACTTGTACTTGTCGATGCCGATTCACTCGTACTTGTTGAAGCTGACTCACTCGTGCTTGCAGATGCTGATTCACTGGAACTTCCTGAAGCAGACTCACTCGTGCTTGCAGATGCTGATTCACTGGAACTTCCTGAAGCAGACTCGCTTGTACTTGTCGAGGCTGACTCACTCGCACTTGCTGAAGTTGATTCGCTCGTACTTGCTGATGCTGACTCACTCGTACTTGCGGAAGCTGATTCGCTTGTACTTGCTGAAGTTGA
>NZ_AZEG01000116.1 GCF_001434935.1 Liquorilactobacillus uvarum DSM 19971
TTTGTCTAGTATAACCTATTCCGAACGAATTAAAATCGAAACCTTTTGTGAACTAGGCCTGTCCAATATCCAAATGAGCGATCGCCTAAAACGATCACCTGCCACAATTTCTTATGAATTAGCTCGATGTGAACCTTATCAGGCTGAATTAGCACAAACAGATGCCGAATACAAGCGGTCACGATGTGGCCGAAAGACTAAATTGAATGACAAATTAAGGCAAATAATTTTAAACCATTTACGGCTAAGTTGGTCACCAGAAATGATAGCTCACGAATTTAAACTAGCGACTAAATCAATTTATAATTGGTTAAATCAAGGGAAAATTGAGTTTTCTTTAAATGATTTGCCTGAACATGGCGTGCGCCAACGGCGTAACGTTGACCAACGTTCTAAATATAATCAATCTTTGGGGCGATCAATTGAACAGCGTCCCATGATGATTAATCAA
>NZ_AZEG01000117.1 GCF_001434935.1 Liquorilactobacillus uvarum DSM 19971
TAGCTCTCGTCGGGTTTTCTTGCGTAATGCATGGATGACTTCAATGCCGCTGAGTGTTGCACTAGCGGTTCGGATGCTTTGGAAACTTGCTGACCGCACCCGGTGTCGTTTAATGAATCGATGATCTTGTTCGATTAAATTGTTTCGATACTTGGAACATTGGTGTGCTGATTTGCTCAAGTAGTCTTGTTTCATCAGGTGCTTCACTGCCTTAAGTGTTGCTCGATATTGATCGGTGACTAAGCGATCAGGACGACCATTGGTCGTCAAAAGCCGTTTCAAAAAGTGATAGGCTGCCGCATAATCACGATGCTTTCGCAGTTCGAAGTCGAGCGTCAGACCGTTGCTATCAATTGCACGATACAGATAAGTCCAATGACCTTTGACGTTAATGTAAGTCTCGTCTATCCTCCAACTTTTGGTATGGGAGGTTTGATGTTGGCGC
>NZ_AZEG01000118.1 GCF_001434935.1 Liquorilactobacillus uvarum DSM 19971
TTATTCAAGGGGCACCCGCTTTCGTTGAATCAGCTTTTGACTTGCCGGCCACCGTTCTCCTGTAAAGCCGACAAATTCGATCGTTAGCTTTATATCTTGTCGTAATGCTTTTAACGGCTCTGGTGCAAAGTTTGCCTGGCAACTTCATTCTAGTATACTGAGTGACAAGAAACGAGGGATTGTGCGCATGAATTACTTTAAAGGACGCCACTTTCAACAGGATATCATTATAGTAGCCGTTGGCTACTATTTTAGGTTCAGTCTCAGCCACCGTGATATCGTTGAATTGCTACGTGATCGCGGGGTTAGTGTGCATCACACCACGGTCATGCGTTGGGTTCATCATTATGGTCCCATCTTTAAGGCTTTATGGCGCCAACATCAAACCTCCCATACCAAAAGTTGGAGGATAGACGAGACTTACATTAA
>NZ_AZEG01000119.1 GCF_001434935.1 Liquorilactobacillus uvarum DSM 19971
ACCCATGTTACCGCCGTGAAAGGGCGGTGTCTTAACCACTTGACCAACGGGTCAAAAAACGGAGAAGGAGGGATTTGAACCCTCGCGCCGCTTTCGCGACCTACACCCTTAGCAGGGGCGCCTCTTCAGCCACTTGAGTACTTCTCCATATTAGAACAAGATAATAAGCGGGTGACGAGAATCGAACTCGCGACAACAGCTTGGAAGGCTGTGGTTTTACCACTAAACTACACCCGCATAATTTTTATGGCGCGGGACAGAATCGAACTGCCGACACATGGAGCTTCAATCCATTGCTCTACCGACTGAGCTACCGAGCCATAAGTGTAAATATAATCAAAAGTTTCTTAACTATAAGCGGTCCTAGCCGGATTTGAACCGGCGATCTCCTGCGTGACAGGCAGGCGTGATAAAC
>NZ_AZEG01000012.1 GCF_001434935.1 Liquorilactobacillus uvarum DSM 19971
ATTTTATTATGGCACAACTGTCTAAATATTTGTGTACCAAATACTAGGATAAGAGCACATTGACACCGTTTTCATTTACTGCTAATATAACTTTAAAGATAGCGTGTGTTACTGATTCGATCAGGCATAAACCTACAATACTTGTTTAGCATGGAATTAAATTGCTGGGCTAGGTGTAGGTTTTTTTTATCACTTTTTAGGGGCGGTGACTATGAATTTTATCAGGAATTTTAATAATAATGCTGCACTGGTTAGTGATAAAGAAGGGGTCGAATGGGTTGTTGTTGGCAAGGGAGTGGGTTTTGGCAGAAAAACAGGTGAGATGGTTGATGATTCACTGGTGGAACATAAGTTTGTTGCAGCAGATAAAAATTCACCAGAGATTGAGGAATTCAAGGATATTAAACCACAGGCTTTACAGCTTACAACTGAGGTAGTCAAGCTGATTGAACCATTGTTGAAGCTTACTTACAATGATTACCAATATTTTACTTTAGCTGATCATATTGATTTTGCATTAAAACGTGCTCGTGATGGAATTGAAATTGATAATGGGACGGTTAGATGGGAAGTTCGTAAGCTATTTACATGTGAATTCAAAGTTGCTCAAAAAGCAGTTGAATTGATTAAAAAAAAGACAGGCATGACTTTTTCTGACAGTGAGGTTGTTTTTCTGACGTACCACTTTGTCAATGCGGAGTCGGATGGTTCTAAACTACAAGAAACGATTAAAATTTCGCGGCTTATTGCTGGAATCGTTGAAATCGTCCAGTATCAATATCATATAACTTTAGATACGGAATCATTCAATTATAATCGGTTTATTACTCATCTCAGAGCAATGATGGTACAGCAGCTCAGTAAATCTCAAAGTGGAGGAAGTGAACTAGATCCTTCACTGTTGGAACTCATGCGCGTCAAGTATCCGCTGGCTTTTTCGACAGTTGAACGGATCGATGCTTTTATGCAAGAAAAGGCGGGCTGGAAATTGGAATCAGATGGAAAGGTTTATATGGCACTTCATATTTGGCGAGTTACACATCGCCAGAAAATTGAATAAGAAAGGATTTTTAGGTGTGTTACAGGAAACTGGCATTAACCCAAATATCTTTATTTAAGTGATGCAACAGAGCTGTTCTGTCTGCTAGGTCATTTAAGTAAGGATGTTTGGGTTTTTGTTTTACTCAGGCAAAACAAACAAGGAGGAAACCATTATGAAGTACGAAGAATTGAGTCGCGCGATAGTCGATGGTGTAGGCGGTAAAAACAATGTAAAAAGTGTTGTTCATTGTACAACGCGGCTGCGTTTCAAGCTTAAAGACGAAAGTGTAACCAAGGATGAGGCATTAAAAAATACGGATGGTGTTATCACTGTTGTAAAATCAGGCGGACAATATCAAGTTGTAATTGGAAATCACGTTGCAGACGTGTATGAAGACTTGATTAAAGTGGGCGGCTTTGCAGATGGAGGGGTTGTTGCTGACGATTATGAGGAAGATGAAAACTTAAGTGTTTTAGACAAGTTCATTGATTTAGTTTCAGGAATTTTTACCCCTATCCTGGGTCCTCTGTGTGCGGCCGGAATGATTAAAGGATTTTCAGCAATGTTTACTTCACTAGGGTGGCTAAGTGCCAATTCAGGGACATATAAAGTATTGTACGCAATTGGTGACGGCTTCTTTTATTTCCTGCCGATTATTTTAGGAGTGACAGCAGCAAAGAAATTCAAAGTAGATCAATTTATCGGAATGGCTATTGGAGCAGCCTTATGTTATCCCGAGATTGTAGCATTGAATGGCAGCAAGACAGTTTTATATACGATATTTAATGGGACTTTCTTCCAATCTGACATACATGCGACCTTTTTGAAATTGCCAATTATCATGATGAGCTATACTTCATCTGTTATTCCAATTATTCTAGCTGTCTGGTTTGCATCCCATGTCCAGAGGTGGGCACGAAAAGTTATTCCAGATGTTGTTAAAACCTTCTTAGTTCCATTTGTAACGTTGTTGATCGCTGTGCCTTTGACCTTTCTCGTAATTGGACCGATTGCGACATGGTTAAGTGATGCTATTTCAACGATCTTCGTTGGTATTTATGATTTCAGTCCACTGGTAGCTGGGATCGTGATGGGCGCTTTCTGGCAGGTCTTTGTTATGTTTGGACTGCATTGGGGATTTGTCGCCGTTGCGATGGCTAATTTGGCTTCAAAGGGGTATGACCCGATTGTTATCTTGTCTTTGGGAGCTTCATTTGCACAAACAGGTGTTGTATTGGGAATGATTATGCAGACTAAGAATCCTAAAACACGCAGCATTGCTATTCCGGCATTTATCTCTGGTATTTTCGGAGTAACAGAGCCTGCAATTTACGGACTTACTTTGCCGCGTAAACGTCCGTTCATATTGAGCTGTATCGCAGCTGCAATTGGCGGCGGTATTATTGGTTTAGCCGGTTCGAAAATGTATATGATGGGAGGCATGGGAATTTTTAGTATTCCTTCGGCAATTGGGACTAAGACAGGTATTGATAGCTCTGTCTATGGGTTAATTTTCTCAATGGTAATTTCAACTGTATTGGGATTAGCATTACAGCTTTTATTTGGAAGAAAATTTGTGGATGACACTGAATCTGCAACTGTAGTCGCAAGCAGTGTACCGTCTTCAGTGGAAAAACCAGCAAAAGAGGAAACTGCTGTCGATCAAAAACAGGAATACAAATCTGCAACTAAGATAAATAGTCCACTTTCGGGTAAACTTGTGGCACTCGAAGAGATTGAGGATGAGGTTTTTTCTTCTGGGGCGATGGGGAAAGGTGTTGCAATCGAACCTGATGAAGGTGTGCTCACTGCACCAGCTGTTGGGACAGTGACACTTGCTTTTCCAACGGGACATGCCGTAGGACTTAGGTTAGAGACAGGGACTGAATTATTAATGCATATCGGAATGGACACCGTTGAACTTGATGGTAAGGGATTTGAATTGCTAGTTGAACAAGGCGACAAGATAACTGCTGGACAAGAACTACTCAAATTCGATATTGATTTAATCAAGAAAGCCGGTTTCAAACTGACGACACCGATTGTTGTGACGAATACGAAAGAATACCATGAAATTAGTATAGTTGATCCACAAAGAAAAGGCATTAAAAGAAATGATGTATTACTTGACCTAAAATAAATTGGAGGTTTGAATATGAGTTTTCCTAAAAATTTTTTATGGGGCGGCGCAACTGCTGCAAATCAATGTGAAGGAGCATATCGAGATGATGGGAAAGGGCTCTCGCTAGTCGATATTCTACCGACTGCTTCAGAAGATAGACAGTACGCACTTTTCCACCCTAAAGAGGCTGAGAAAAAGAATTATCAATACTATCCGAGCCATGAATCAATTGATTTTTACCATCATTATAAAGAAGATATTAAGCTTTTTGCTGAAATGGGGTACCGTGTTTTCAGGATGTCGTTGAGCTGGCCACGTATTTTTCCTAATGGGGATGATAATGAGCCTAATGAAGCAGGTTTGAAATTTTACGATGATGTATTTGCAGAATGTCGAAAATACAAAATCGAGCCTCTAGTTACATTGAATCACTTCGACACACCATTGGCCTTATTTGATAAGTATAACGGCTGGTCGAATCGCAGTCTGATTGAACTTTACGTCAAATATTGCAAAACGGTCTTAGAACGCTATCAAGGTCAAGTCCATTACTGGCTGACCTTCAATGAAATAAATATGATTCTGCATATTCCTTTTTTAGGCGGTGGGATGGATGTAAATAGGGCTGAGAATGCTGAGCAATTAAAATATCAGGCTGCACATCATCAACTTGTTGCTTCTGCTTTGGTGACTAAATTAGCGCATGAAATTGATCCCGAAAATAAGGTGGGATGCATGCTGGCAGCAGGTCAGACATATCCGTATACATGTGCACCGGAAGATGTTTTTGCTGCAATGCAGGCAGATCGTGAGGGCTATTTCTTCATCGATGTTCAAGCACGTGGCTATTATCCAAGCTACGCTAAGCGGATTTTCGAAAATAAACAAGTAAAAATTAAAATGGCTGAAGACGACAAGCAAATACTACGTAAAAATACAGTTGATTTCATTTCATTCAGTTATTATTCATCGCGGTTGACAAGTACAGATCCTAAAGTTAACAGCAAAACAGCAGATAATATTTTTGATTCATTGAAGAATCCGTACTTGAAGACGAGTTCATGGGGGTGGCAGACTGATGCCTTAGGATTAAGGATCACAATGAATCAAATATATGATCGTTATCAAAAGCCCCTATTTGTTGTTGAAAATGGTCTTGGTGAAAAAGATGTACTGACTGAAGAACACGAAGTTCATGATGAATACCGAATTGCTTACCTAAGGGAAAACATCAAAGAAATGGGTGAAGCGATCGCTGATGGCGTTGAGTGCTGGGGCTACACCAGTTGGGGGTGTATTGATCTTGTTTCCGCGGGATCGGGTGAAATGAGCAAACGTTACGGATATATCTATGTTGATCGTGATGATCAAGGAAAAGGAACCCAGAAAAGATATAAAAAAGATTCTTTCAGTTGGTATGCTGAGGTAATTGCAAGCAATGGGCAGCTTTTATTTGAAAAAGAAAGGGCGAATGTTTAAATGTATTCAAAAACAATTCCAGACAGATTTCCAGACAATTTTTTATGGGGCGGTGCTACGGCTGCTAATCAGCTCGAAGGGGGCTGGAATCTTGACGGCAAAGGTTTGACGACAGCCGAAGTTGTCCAAAAAGCCGAAGATCGACAGAATTTTACCATGAATGAAGTTACACCAGGGAGTTTGGAAGCAGCAATTGCTGACAAGACAGATGAGTTATACCCGAAACGGCGTGGAATTGATTTTTATCATCACTATAAAGAAGATATTAAACTTTTCGCTGAGATGGGGTTCAAGGCATTCAGGCTTTCAATCGCTTGGGCCCGGATATTTCCTAACGGAGATGAAACAGAACCAAATGAAGCAGGTTTGCAATTTTATGATGATGTTTTTGCTGAATGTAGGCATTACGGTATTGAACCGGTTGTAACAATCTCACATTATGAGATGCCGCTTGGCTTAACATTGAAGTATAATGGTTGGGCTAACCGCAAAACAATTGAATTTTTCACGAAATATACGGAAGTTCTGTTCAAACGTTACCGGGGAGTTGTTAAGTATTGGATGA
The DNA here is from genome assembly GCF_001434935.1 of Liquorilactobacillus uvarum DSM 19971. GTDB lineage: Bacteria > Bacillota > Bacilli > Lactobacillales > Lactobacillaceae > Liquorilactobacillus > Liquorilactobacillus uvarum. The sequence continues at coordinate 5,209 of NZ_AZEG01000012.1, forward strand.
CCTTTAATGAAATTAACGCTTCAACTTGGGGATTCACAGGAACGGGGGCGGTCGATAGCGAGCTGGATGAACAAGATAAGATGCAGCTGCGTTATCAAGCCTTGCACCATGAGTTTATGGCAAGTGCGTTTGCAGTCAAGCAGTGCCATCAAATTGACCCCGAGGCGAAAATTGGTTGCATGCTGGCAAGGATGCAAACTTATTCAAACACGCCTAATCCAATTGATGTGAGGGCAGCACAGTTGCAGGATCAATTGAATCTGTTCTTCACAGATGTTCAAGTGCGCGGAGAATACCCTGAATATATGAATCGTTATTTCGCTGAGAATGGAATTTCAATCAAAATGCAATCCGATGACCAGCAAATAATCAGCGATGGTAAAGTTGATTATCTTGGATTTAGTTATTATATGTCAACAGTTACATCTGCAAATGACGAAGTTGAAAAAGCAACAGGCAATTTTGCATTTGGAGGTAAAAATCCTTACTTGGAAACTAGCGACTGGGGTTGGCAGATCGACCCGCTTGGCCTGAGAATTACCTTGAACGAATTTTGGGATCGTTATCGAGTACCTTTATTTATCGTTGAAAATGGTTTAGGTGCAATTGATGAAGTTGCCTCAGACGGGAAAATACATGATGATTATCGAATTGATTATTTACGCAAGCACATTGAGCAGATGAAAGAAGCAATCAAAGATGGTGTCAATTTGATTGGATATACAATGTGGGGCCCCATCGATCTTATAAGTGCTTCAACGTCGGAAATGTCTAAAAGATATGGATTTATCTATGTCGACCAGGATGATGAAGGCAATGGGACACTTAACCGTATTCGAAAGGATTCATTTGCCTGGTACAAGAATGTGATTGCTTCTAATGGGGAAAATTTAGCATAAAGAAAAAAAGTATGACTCTTGGGCAAAAGGCAATCAAAATTGAATATACGAAAAGCTGGAAAAAAATTTTTTTCTTCAGCTTTTTTGTAGGTTTAACTTTAATTGAGCCCATGTGGGATTCAAGCAATATATTTGAAGGATATGATTTAAAGACGCATAGAGATGATACTTAAACATGGAAAAAACACAAGCATCTTCTTGGAGTTTTTGGCCTCAGTAGGTTAGAATTAAATAAGAATGAAGCCCTTACAAGCGAAAGGAGATCGATAATATGGCATATACACTTCCAGATTTACCGTACGATTATAGCGCGTTAGAACCTTATATTGATGAACAAACAATGCGCTTGCACCACGATAAGCATCATCAAACTTATGTCAATAATTTGAATGCAGCTTTGAAAGATCATCCGGAACTGTCTGAACTTCCAGTAGAAGAGTTGATGGGACAATTGGATAAGGTACCTGAAGGGATTAAAAAGGCCGTACGCAATAGTGGTGGTGGGCATGCCAACCATTCACTTTTTTGGAAACTTCTTTCACCACATTTTGATACTGATCCAGAAGGACCATTACGTGAAGCGATTGATAGCAAATTTGGCAGTCTTGAAAAATTCAAACAGCAGTTCACAGAAGCTTCCTTGAGCGTCTTTGGTTCGGGTTGGGCATGGCTTGTGAAGGATGAGGCTGGTGAGTTAAAAATCGTGACAACAGCAAATCAAGATTCTCCGCTTTCTGATGGGTTAACCCCTGTCTTAGGACTCGACGTTTGGGAACATGCATACTATTTAAAATATCAGAATCGCAGGCCAAAATATGTTGAAGCATTTTGGCACATTGTAAATTGGCAAGAAGCTGCAAGTCGATTTGATAGTGAGCTGGCAGGAATCGGTTCAGAAAGTTAAATAAAGCACTTGCAAAAATCATTTAAAAGTAGTAATATTCTAGTTGTCGAAGGATTGTTACCGCTGTCATAAGTGGGCAAAACCTGTCACAGATTGGATGTATAGACTAGCAATAGTTTACATCACGGTTTGTGTACAGGTTTTTTTACATCATTATCATCTGGGAAATCTGGGGAGAATCTATGAAGGTCAAACAGGTTTTTAATAACAATGTTCTTTTAGCAAATCAAGGCGACCAGGAAGTGGTATTAGTTGGTCGTGGAATAGGATTTAAGCAGAAACCGGGGATGCCTATTGAAAAAAATAAGGTTAGTCAGGTGTTTGCGCCAACTGACGATAAATGGTTCACGTTGTTTCATGATTTGATTCAAAACATTTCACCAGAATACCTTGAGTTATCGGCTCGAATAATCCAACAGGCGGGTGAGATACTTCACGCAAAATTCAATGATTATTTATTAATATCGCTGACAGACCATCTTGATTTTGCAGTCACTAGATATAAGCAGGGTATTCAGATTCATAATGAGATTTTATGGGAAATAAAGAATTATTATCCGAATGAGTATCAAGCTGCTAGTGTGGCACTTGAAACTGTTAATCAGCAAATAGGAATAAAGCTGCCAGAAGATGAAGCTGGTTTCATTGCAATGAAACTGCTTGAGAGCAGTGTTGACCACCCCCAGAGCAGTGATACGGTTAAAATGACTAAGCTGATAGGAGATATCGTTCAAATCGTCCAGTATCAATTACAGATTAAGCTTGATCCGGATACAATGAGCTATCGGCGCTTTTTAGTCCATCTGAGGTTCTTGGCTGAACGTATTTTGCAAAAGAAGATCAATTATTCTGGAAGTGATGATGATTTTTTATTTCAGCATTTGGTTAAAAAGTATCCGACATCGTTTGAGTGTACCAAGAAAGTAACAGCTTTTATTAGCGGACAGTTGCAGATTGATCTTTCAATAAACGAGCAAATTTATTTAACAATACATGTACAGCGTATTTTAGATGATATTAATAAAAAAACCGAATAAACGGGATTGTAACTATTAAATTAGGCAAAACCCAAGTCAATATGAGATCCAGACCCTCTTAGTCTGAGTCTGATATCGACTTGGGTTTTTGTTTTAAAAATAACTTTAGGGGTGAAATAAAATGGATTATGAAAAACTAGCATCAGATATTGTAAAAGATATCGGAGGAAAAGATAATATTAATACTGCGTGGCATTGTGCAACGCGGCTTAGATTTAAGTTGAAAGACGAAGCGAAGGCGGATACACAAAAAATTGAGGATTTAGATGGGGTAATCACAGTTGTTAAATCCGCAGGACAATATCAAATTGTTGTTGGGAATGCTGTAGCAAACGTTTTTAATGCTCTAGCCAAACAAACTGGTTTGGAGAATGAAGAACAGAGTTCTCAACCGCAAGAAAAAGAGAAAAATATTGTTAATCGTTTTATAGCATTTATTTCAGGGACTTTTACTCCATTTCTGGGTGCTTTGGCAGGAGCCGGAATTTTAAAGGGGCTGCTTGCGCTGTTTGTGGCTTTGGATTGGATGAACACTGCGAGCGGAACTTATGAAATTCTATATGCTGCTGGTGATGCATTGTTCAACTTTTTGCCGATTTTTCTTGCTTTCACAGCCTCTAAGCGACTGAATGTCAATCAATTTGTAGCGGTTGCTTTAGCTGCTGCACTGGTGTATCCGACACTTGTCACAGCTGCTGCTAAGTCGCAAACTCTTCATTTCATGGGCATTCCAGTTGTCCCGACCACATATACATCGTCAGTTATCCCGATTCTTTTGGCTGTTTGGGTCCTGTCATTTATCGAACCAGTATTAAATAAAATTTTTCCTGAAGCAATCAGGAATATTTTTACACCGTTGTTTTCATTGGCAATTATGGTCCCGCTAACAATGATTGTTGTTGGACCCCTTGGTTCATCCGTGGGAAATGTTTTATCAACGCTGGTTTCATCAGTTTATAATTTTGCGCCAGCATTAGCCGGTGCGATCATGGGTGCTTTCTGGCAAGTATTTGTCATTTTTGGGGTACATTGGACCTTTGTCCCAGTAATGATGAATAATCTTAGTAAAATGGGTTACGATCCGCTGTTGCCAATTTTATGTGCTGCTGTTATTTCTCAGGCAGGTGCAGCATTAGGGATCTTTTTGAAAACAAAGAACAAAAAACAAAAGGCCTTAGCTGGTTCAGGAGTCATCACTGGTGTCTTTGGGATTACTGAACCAATTATTTATGGTTTGACCCTAAAACTGAAACGTCCATTTATTTGTGCAGTTATTGCTGGCGGTATCGGTGGAGCAATTATCGGCGGTTTTCAAGTTAGGGCCAGTTCTTTCACACTTCCTAGTTTACTGGCTATCCCAACATATGTCGGCAAAGGATTTGTTGGTTCCTTGATCGGAATTGCAGTATCATTTGTTCTAGGTGCAGTTCTAACATTTTTATTTGGAATGGGTAAAGCAGACACACAGGAAAATGACCAGAATTTAGACAAATTATCTGCACCGGTAAAGGGCACGATTATTCCATTGACGAGTGTTAAAGATGAGGTCTTTGCATCGGAAGCTATGGGTAAGGGAATAGCGATTGTTCCGACAAATGATAGGGTTACTTCGCCTGTCAGTGGAACAATTAGTGCGGTCTATCCAACTGGACATGCAATTGGGATTATTTCGGATCAAGGAGCAGAAATATTGATCCATATCGGGATAGATACGGTAAAATTGAATGGAAAATATTTTGAAACAAAAGTTAAGCAAGGTCAACATGTCAATCAAGGCGCGGAACTGATCGTGTTTGATTCTGAAAAAATCAAGGCGAGTGGATATGACAACACAGTTATGATGATCATCACGAATACTAAACAGTATGAAGTCGAGACTACTAAAGATACAGAAGCAGATCAAAACATGGTTCTAACATTACAGTTGACAAAATAAGATGTTTTTTGATGAGAGGAGATATTTACATGTATAAAGCAGGTTTTCCAAAAGAATTTCCGAAAGATTTTTTATGGGGTGGTGCGACTGCCGCTAATCAAATCGAAGGTGCCTGGAATGTTGATGGTAAAGGTTTAACGACTGCAGAAGTTGTAAGAAAAGCGGATGATCGGAAAAAAATGTCGATGAATGTAGTTGATTCTGAATCAATTAAAGAAGCCATCAATGATATGACAACAGTTAATTATCCTAAGCGGCGTGGAATTGATTTCTATCATCACTATAAAGAAGATATTAAACTTTTTGCGGAAATGGGTTTTAAAGTATTTCGTTTTTCAATTGCATGGGCACGTATTTTTCCGAAGGGTAATGAACAGCAGGCAAATGAAAAAGGGTTAGAGTTTTATGACCGTGTGTTAGACGAATTGGAAAAATATGGTATCGAGCCATTGATTACACTCTCGCATTATGAGATGCCACTCGCACTTACACAGAAACAAAATGGCTGGCTGGATCGCAAAACAATTGCAGATTTCACCCACTATACTGAAATTGTTTTTAAACGTTATCGTGGCCGTGTTCGTTATTGGCTGACTTTTAACGAGATTAACACGGGGACTTGGGGTTTTCATGAAACGGGCGTTGTTGATAGTCATTTAAAGAAACAAGAACAGGAGAGCGTTCGTTACCAAGCACTTCATCATCAGTTAGTGGCTAGCGCGATAGCTACTAAACAACTGCATGAAATTGATCCAGAGGCAAAAATGGGTTGTATGCTGGCAAGAATGCAAACATATCCAGCAACTTGTAGACCAGAAGATGTTCGTGCAGCACAGTTAGAAGACCAGAAAAATTTGTTTTTTACTGATGTGCAGGCACGTGGCGAGTATCCGGAGTTTATGAACAGATATTTTTCCGAAAATGGAATTCAGATAAAAATGTCTGCTGATGATCAGCAAGTTCTTGCGGAATCACCAGTTGATTTTGTGAGCTTCAGTTATTATATGACCACTGTTACCAGTGCTGAAGCCGGAGAAGAAGTTAATGGCAATATGGCAACAGGCGGCCGTAACAAATATCTTGAAGAATCTGACTGGGGCTGGCAGATTGATCCTGTTGGGTTACGTATTACTTTGAATGAGATGTGGGATCGCTATCGAAAACCGTTATTCATCGTTGAAAATGGTCTTGGTGCTTTAGACAAGCTTGAAGCTGGAAATGTTCATGATAATTATCGAATTGATTATTTGAGAAAGCATATCGAGCAAATGAAGCAGGCTATCGAAGACGGTGTTCAACTTATGGGTTATACGATGTGGGGACCGATTGACCTTATTAGTTTTTCAACTTCAGAAATGTCCAAACGGTATGGATTTATCTATGTTGATCAGGATGATGATGGCAATGGATCATTGAAACGAATTAAAAAAGATTCTTTTTACTGGTATAAAAAAGTCATTTTTTCGAATGGAAAAGACTTAGATTGAGAATAAAAAAAGAACTGAGGTAGAGAAGTTTGCCTCGGATCTTTTTTTATTATTGAAGAATAAATATAAAATAGTTATTATTAAATGTAGAGTATGTGCTGAATGACAATTATTGAAATGCATGTACTACTGTACTGTTTTGGTTCTTATTTTACTATTGTGCCTTAAAATGCATTATGCTAGTGTTTGTTTTATTAGGGATAAATTAATGATAGAAAAGCAGATAAAAGACCTTTTGGCACATGATCATGGACCATGCTGTTGATAAAAAGAAACGGGATACGGAGTTGGTTTTTATGGAAAAAAGGAAAAAAATTATTACAGCAACAGCAGCAACAATAACAGCACTAACACTTGTTACAGTACATAACGATGAGATTATGGCGGATAACGTTGTCCAGACGACCGAAAAATCAGTCTCAACTGGGAATGATCAGGAAAGCAGCAGCTCTTCTAGCAATATGGTGTCTAATAGCAGTGAGACCTCGGAAAATAAGAATGGGCAGGAAACAGTTTCACAACGGCAGCAGTCAGAAACGTCAAGTCAAAGCAGCAGTTCTTCAGCTAAGGAAGAGCAGCAGAGCAAAACTGTTGCGGCAGCAACCGATAGTAAAGCTGAGCAGAGTGTAAGCTCAAAACAGCAGGTCACAGAAGTAACTGCAAATTACACGAACAATAAAAATTTAGCTGATAAGACTTTGACCGAAAAAACGGTTAAGGTCAATGACGATTACAATACTCAAGCTGACCAGCAAGAACAGGACAATGATCAGGAGCAAAATGAGGCACAGGCAAAACTTGCACAAGCACAAACCCAAGCTCAAAATTCGGCAAAAGAGGAGATTAAAGCGGCAGTTCCGATTGCACAAACAGATGATCCTGCGAAAGCTTATCAAACAGGACATGTGGTCAATGCAGACGGTGATCTTCCAACTCACTTGATTCAACCACAAATAACGAACGCTGCAGCGCCGACCTATTATGATTTTTATGGCTACAATGGAGAAAATGACACTTCGGATAAGATCAACGGAACTTTAACACATGATCAGCAGTATGAATTGGCAGATTATGCGCTAACATTACTGAATAATTGGCGTACAGCCAATGGAATGGATCAAATTCATTATAATCAAAACGTTGAAGAGGCTACTTTAGAATTAATCAATTTACGAAACGAAGAAAACAAAGATTTTGAGCACATTACTTTTAATAATCAAGAAACAGCGATTTTTTCAAAATATGATTTAAGTTTAGTGGGGGAAAATCTTGGAGTCTCTATTTCACAAGAAACGACATTACTGCAGCTAAAAGTGGAAACGTTGAATGCAATCACGGCGATGATATGGCAGGATAAAGCTCATTATAATGGACATTTATTGAACTTCGAGAATGCAGAATACATGGGATTTGGTGTTCAAGCCAATAAAAATATGACTTATCCATATCAGCTGGTTTTTGAAATGGCAGAGTTAAGTGGCTCGAAGAATACTCAAGCACCAGATGTTCAGTTAACTTCGGAGGCGTTTATTGAAGGTAAACGTGCTGCTGCTATAACTGCATTTGTCGAAGCTGATGAGGGTGTTCGCATAGCCAAAGCAAATATTTTAAACATCAAGAATGAAAGTCAACATGCTTCAATACTGCTTCAAAGTCAGCGGCAGGCCGAGTTAAATCAAATTAATACATTGCATGAGACAGCCTTAGGAGCTTTGTATCTGAATTATCAGAATGAACTTTCGACTCTACAAGATCTAAAAAGTATGCACTCAGAACCAAGAAAATTGGTACAAGTTGAAGCTCTAAGAAAAGAAAAACAGCAGTTAATTAGAAAAAATGGTTCAAGCAACAAAATGGTGACAAGCAGGTTGAAAATTTCAGGCAGCGATGAAAAAAGTGATTCATCCTCACACGAGACAGCACTTCTTCCAACACGCAAACAGAAAAGTCAAAAACGATCTAATTATTCACTTCCACAGCTTGGAGAAGAAAAGGATGCTCCAGCCTCATTAGCAGGAATAATACTTTTTTCAGTAGCTGCATTGTTCGGATTTAAAACGTTTAGTAAAAAGAAGAGATGAATGTCAAAAACTGACTTTTGATTCTAGTTCTTTTGTGGATTCCATAGCAATGTGGTTTATAAGTCAAAATTTCCCGGCTAACTTTGCATTTCATAGCAAAGGAACAAGCTGTGTTCGTAGCTTTGCTTTAGTGCTCAAATTTTACTGACTTATAGTACACGCCTATGTTTTCAGGTGAAAAAGCAGTCTTAAATACAGGGCTGCTTTTTTATTGTTCATAATATTGTAAAAAATGATTGCTATAAGAGGTTATTTATAATAAAATAGTTCATAAATACGAACTATAAACACTGAAAAGTGTAAAACGTTTACTGCAAGGAGAAATTATTATGCATTTTATAGCTGACTTAATGGCAGCACTCGGAGTTGTTTTGAACGGAATTCCGCAAGGTATAATGGCAATGGGATTGGGATTTGCGGTCTTTCCAACAACTTTTTCATTTGTTTTTGCTTCAGCGATCAACGGGTTTTATGGATCTGTGGCGCCGCTTTCCTTTCAAGCTGAATCATTAGCGTTGACTGGGAATCTCGGTAAAACGATTCGTGAACGGACTTCAATTATCTTTGGCGGTTCGCTAATCATGGTTTTCATCGGATTAACTGGAACTTTAACAAAGATCGTTTCTTATCTGGGAAACAATATCATGACAGGGATGATGGCTGGTGTCGGATTGATGCTGGCTAAGATTGCAATTGAAATGACCAAAAAGCAGCGCAAGGTAGGCTGGATTTCAATCGCTTTAGCGGCAGTTACATATTTAATAACTAAAGATTTAGTATGGACGATTACAATTTCCGTAGTCTTTTCCAGCCTCTATGCAGTAAAAATTGAGCATTATCGTGCGGAACTTCCTAATTATGTAACAGAACGAAAATTTAATTTTATGCGTCCACAATTCAATCTGCGAATTTTGCGCGGTGCGCTTGGACTGGCTTGCTTGAATATTGGGGCTAATATTTCTTATGGATTGATTACTGGTCAAATGACGGGGGTTAAACCGAATCCGGTTAATTTGAACTTGTTGACGACAACGCAGGCAATAGCAGACATGGGAACGAGTTTACTAGGTGGTGCTCCAGTTGAAACGATTATTTCGGCAACTGCCAGTGCTCCTGAACCAGTGATTGCGGGAATTCTAATGATGCTGATTATGGCTGTGATATTATTTGCAGGTTGGCTTCCTAAGATCGGCCGCTATGTTCCTAGTACCTCAATTGCAGGTTTCTTGTTCATCTTAGGTGCAGTTGTGATCTTTCCCGAAAATGCAGCTGCAGCTATGTCTGGTTCTGGAATGACGATTGCTGCAATTACTCTAGTCGTGACAGCTATTTTTGATCCATTTGCAGGGTTAGTAACAGGCGCTGCCTTAAAATTTGTTCTGCCATTATTAGGGCTGGGGGTATAGTAGTTGGAAAAATATTATGAGCTTCGAATAGATAATTTAACACGGCAATTACCGTTGATAAAACTTAACGATGAATTAGCAATCGCCTCATTTGTTCTTTTGGGTGATGCTGAACTAACTCATTATGCGGCTGAGAGATTAGCTCAAAAAATAGACTTCGAATTTGATTATCTGGTAACTATGGAAAGCAAAGGGATTCCATTGGCGCAGGAAATGTGCCATTTTTTGAATAAACCGCGGTATGTGGTTTTACGTAAGAGTATTAAAGACTACATGCATGCACCTCTAAGCGTTCCAGTTAGTGCAATTACAACGAGTGCCCAACAGAAACTTGTAATTGATGGAAATGATGCTGCTTTATTGAAAGGGAAAAAAGTTGTCATTATTGATGATGTCATTAGTAGTGGTGGCTCAATAGCAGCGGCCGCAAAATTGCTGCACAAAGCAGAAGCAGATGTAGTTGATCGTTTTGCTATTTTAGCTGAGGGATCAGCGGCTAAACGTAAAGATATTCAGTTTTTAGAAGAACTACCGCTTTTCAAGTTGTAAATTTTTTAAAGATGTAGAAATGGGCTGTGGCAAAACGAACGTTTTGCTACAGCTTTTTTTTGCACTCTAAGCTATCTCAGCTGTTGCGTCTGCCAATCAATTTTTTTGAACATATAATTAAATGATGCAAGCAGATTTTAATTCAAATTACATGAAAATCTATATTCTATGTTTCAGTATTTCCTTTTGTGGTTGCATATTTCCGAACGAGAACAAAAAATATACTTACTAATAACAAGTGTATATAATGATACCAATAGTTATATGAAGGTGAGATGGTTGAATGGGTTATCGGTATGAACTTCTTTATCCAAAGGAAAAAGTTGAGGCAAAGACTCCTATTGTGATTACGATGCACGGAATGGGGTCAAACTTTTACGACTTAAGACCTTTGCTTGGGATTTTTGAAACTCCAGTTATTCAATTGCATATTCAAGGTAATATCCCATTTGGAAATGGTTTTGCATTCTTTGAGCCTGATTTTTCGCAACAGACAGAGGAGCAGGTAATCGGACCGGTAATCTCCGCTGTTTATCGGCAGATCAATGCAATATTAAGCAAAGAAAAAATCGCAAAACAACCCAAATTTATTTTAGGGTTCAGCCAGGGAGCAATTCTGACGGTCAGTTTAAGCTTGCTTTATCCTGGATGGCTAAGAGGCGGAATAGTGTTAAGCGGACGCCTGCCCGTTTTTTTTGAAAGAATGTTTATTGACAAAAATGATGTGAAGTATCCAGAAATCTTTGTTTCACAAGGCGAGAAAGATCCACTATTCGCACCTCAAACAGGGCAGTATCTCGCTAATTATCTGCAAAAACACGGATACCATGTTTTTTACCGGGAATATCCGATTGGTCATGGAGTACATCGCAAAACAGTTAGTGATTTAAAAAATTGGTTAAGAAGAAAGGTTTGATGACAATGCCAGCAGTTATACCAAAGTTCAGATTATCAGAGAACACGCATACGGGGACCGTTGCTTTGAAGGTGGCTGATTTAGAGAAACAAACTCTTTTTTATCAAAATGTTATTGGGTTGAAGATAATACAAAAAACAGAAAAACAAAGTATTTTGGGAGCTGAAAACGATGAGACTCCACTGCTTATTTTGAATAAAGTTGAGGATGCTGCTCCAGCTGCAAGAAAAACAGGACTGTATCATGTAGCTTTTCTTCTTCCAAGCCGCAGAGATTTAGGCAATGCTCTAATTCATTATTTGACAGTCAAAGCGCCTTTTATCGGAGCAAGTGATCATGGATACAGCGAGGCCCTTTATTTAACTGATCTAGAAAGTAATGGAATTGAAGTGTATCATGATAAACCTCGTCGTTACTGGGATGTACGTGAAGATGGTGAGATCCCGGCAATTACGATTGAAATGGATGCTCAAGGCGTTATTGATGCATCTGATAGGAAATGGAATGGATTCCCGCGGGGGACTAAAGTAGGCCATGTACACCTTAAAGTTTCAGAACTAAAAGCAACGCAGACCTTTTATAACGATATTTTAGGCTTGTCGCTAAAGACCAATTTTGGAAATCAAGCCAAATTTTTTGCAACAGGAAGTTACCATCATCATATTGGAACTAATATTTGGACAGGGAAGAATATTCCTGCTATGGATAAAAATGATATAGGCTTGGATTACTACACTTTTTTTGTTGAAAATACAATTGAATTGGCAAGGATAGAGCAGCATTGGCAAGAGCATGATGTTGTGTATGAAAAAGACAAGACCGGTGTTCTATCAATTACAGATCCAAATGGAATCAGTATTCAAATACAGATTGAGTCCTTCTGGGAAAGTACACAGTGATTTTGGTTTCCATATTATATATATCACAGAAGTCAAAATAAAAATCCAGCGAGAAATCTGATTAACAGTTTCTTGCTGGATTTTTGTGCTAAAGTAAAAATTAATTTTTTACAGCAGTTCCCATGAGGCCGAGCTAATAGTTGGGAAGAGATGAATTATGCGTTCAATTTGTTCTGGTTTCAGCTTAAGTTCAATAGCTGGGAGCAGGCTGTTAACAACATCTTCAGCATGTTCACTGACTTCTGTTGCACCGACAAGATGATGTGCTTTGTCGAAGACAAGGGCGTTCTCACCAAATGTTTCACGTGTAACTTGACGATACCAGTTATCTAAGACATTGTTTTTAACCACTGTGTATTCATCGCTTTTTTCCGCTTCTTCAACAGGAACACCGACGCGTGCAATGCGTGGCGATGTGAAAACAACAGAAGGAATTGCTGGATAGTTGATAGCGGCACTCGTTTCACCAGCCAAAAGATGCATTAAATAGGTTGATTCAAAAATAGCTGTTGGTGTTAATTTAGGTTGTGATTTCTTGATGACGTCTCCACTTGCATAAATATTGGGAATTGTTGTCTGAAGGTGATCATTAACGATAACACCGTCTTTATCATACTCAACACCGGTGTTTTCAAGCCCGATATTTTCAACATTGGGGATGCGGCCAGTTGCATCAAGAACCCAATCAACATGAACAGCTTTATTACCAGCATAATGAACAGTTGTTCCCATACCATGCTTTTCAAGACGCGATACAGCAGCATTACGTACAAAATGCACACCTCGTTTTTCCAAATCGGCGATAATATGTTCGACGAATGGCTGATGAAACTTACGGAGAGCTTTTTGACCGTGCATTAAAATAGTAACTTCTGAACCGAAGGCATTTGCAATTGTGGCGAACTCCAAACTAATGTAACCAGCACCGATAATTGCTATTTTAGCTGGCAATTCTTTTAAGTCCATGAATTCAGAGCTATCATGTGCCAATTCACTACCGGGAATATCCATGTGGTGCGGGCGCAGCCCAGTTGCAATGACTATTTTAGCAGCAGTTGTACTTTGACCGTTGACATCAACTGTGTGCTGATTTAGGAGTTTACCATGACCATGAAGAACAGTAACCTCGTTATTTTTTAGCAAGCCAGCTATAAAATCAGGCAGACCCTTAATAACATCATGCTTATGCTTGACTGTCTCAGACCAATTCAATGCTACCGGTGCAGTGACAATACCTTGCAGATCCTCAGCCTGTCGTTGCAAGGGAACAGGGGCATCCAGCGTAATTTTGGCATTGCAGCCGCGATTGGGGCAAGTGCCACCAATCAAGCCGCTTTCAACGATGGCAACTTTGAAACCCTTAGCCGCTAAAGGTATAGCACCATCGAAAGTGCCATGGCCGCTTCCAAGATATAGGACATCATAATCGTACTCATTTTCCAATATAACCAGCCTCCTATTGTTTTTTCTCTCTACTCAACAGTAGCGCAGGCCAGCTATTTGGACAAAGTAAATGCTCAATACACCAAAAGTATCAGTAATGATATTCCTAATCAGTTTCAGAAATGGTTTTTCTGATTTGTTTATTTTGAAGAAAATCTAATGCAAATTGTTTGTAGAATTTGACTGCATTCAGATAGTCGCTTATTTCAACATATTCATTGCTTTGGTGCGAAGTATTTGAACCGGGGCCAAGTTCGATACTATTAAAATCACCTTTCGCCTGCAAAAATTCAGCACCATCATTTGCACCGGAACTACCAGTTATCTTGGCTGCAGAGCCCAGAACGGTCTGATGTGTTTTTTGTGCAATTTTGATAATTTGCGAATCGGGTTTGCCAGAAATAGCTTCTTCAGGAAAACTATATGTAATTGCCAACTTGAAACCTTCTTTTTGGTTTAACTCGGCAATGATTTTTTCCAATTCGTCATAAAAGTACTGGTTTGGATAATCTGGGATAGTACGGATATTCCCCATCAATTCGGCATACGAAGGAATACTGTTGACCTGTTCACCACCTTTTATTTTAGTGATGTTATGAGTTACACCACCAAGAACAGGGTCAGTTTTGTTGAACTTAAGGAGCCTTTCTAAAGCAAGATGGTAAAAAACAATTAGATTATCAATTGCATTGATTCCAAGCTGGGGTTCGGCACTGTGAGCCGTTTTGCCGTATGATTTGACTTTGTAATCAATTACACCGCGTGCAGTATAGACAATATTTTGCATGTTAGAGGTCGGTTCAGCAACGAGTAGACCGGCTAGATTGTCAGCAAATCCTTCCTTAGTCAGTTGAGCTGCACCGTATTCACCTGTTTCTTCTCCGACGGTTGCTAAAAGACGAATTTTTCCAGGAAGCTCTATTTTGTGTTCTAACAGTTCAAGTAATGCAACTACGAGTGCTGCTAAACCACTTTTCATATCAGTAGCACCTCGGCCGTAAACTTTATCATCAGCAATTGTTGCGGAGAAAGGATCATAGTTCCAATCTTCAAGGTTTCCAGGTGCAACAACATCCATGTGACCGGTCAGTCCTAGCATTGGGCCTTTATTTTTGCCGATTGTCAGCACAAGATTGTCTCTGTTAGGGGCATAAGCGATTTTTTGAATATCAACTTCAGGGAATTTGGAAAATAGTGAACTTATATAATCTGCAACTTGAGTTTCATTGGAGTTAACTGAATTAATTTGAATAATTTTTTGGAGGATCTCAATTTTTTTCTGGTCATTCATTATTTGCACCTCATTGATATATATTAAAAGTCTTAATTTTACTCATTTTGTAATTATACACTTTTTATGAATTCTTTCACGTTAAAATGATTAAAAAACCATATTTTGAATATTGAACTTTGGAATCAGAGAAATGACAAAGTATTTGTTATACTCAATGCATATAGGAATAATGAAAGGATAAGGCAGCTAAATTGAAAAAAGAAATTTATGTAGTGGGCGCAGCATTGCTTAATGATAATCGAATTCTAGCAGCAAAAAGAAAAAATAATCGGACTCTAGGAGGGATGTGGGAATTTCCTGGCGGCAAAATCAAAGAAAATGAGACCCCACAAGAAGCTCTTAAAAGAGAGCTTGAGGAGGAATTTTCTGACAAAATTATCATTGGGCCGCAAGCTGCAGTAACGGCGGATTACGAGTATAGCTTTGGAAGGGTTCATTTAACGGTTTATTATGCAAAATTGCTGACTCAAAACTTTAATCTGGTCGCGCATAGCCAGATTTGTTGGGTTAGATCATCAGAATTACGCAGCTTGGAATGGCCGCCGGTTGATTGGCCGATTATTGAAAAAATTGCACAGACTGATTTGAGAAGGGTGAATTTTGATGACTGATATTATAAAGAACGAGCTGCAATCTGCTATTTTAAATGGTTACGTTGATCGGAATCAAAATTACGCAGCAGCCGAATTTTCTCCGCAGTTATTGAATAACAGTGAGCAAGAGACAGTTTGGGAACGTATCAGATTTGAATTAAATAGCTGTTCAAGTTTTACTTTTGCGGTTGCTTTTATTACCGATGATATACTGACACCACTGAAAGCCGTACTTGTCGATCTCAATTCACATGGTGTTCAGGGAAAGATTTTAACTTCAAATTATTTGTATTTTAACCACCCAAAGGTATTTGCCGAACTGCTGAAAATTCCGAACGTGAATGTTAGAATAGTGCGACAACCAGGTTTTCATGCTAAGGGTTATTTATTTCAACATGCAAAGCAGAATTATCAGTCAGTGATCATTGGCAGTTCTAATCTGACAAGAGCGGCATTGCTGCGCAATTATGAGTGGAATATACGTTTTACTTCGTATGCAGAAGGAGCAATCACTAAGCAGATCAACACTGAAATTTCACGTACTTGGACAGAAGCCGAACCGTTGACATCCAAATGGCTAAATGAATATGAACATCTTTTTTCAGAAAAAAGAGTTGAAATTGTTGAAGGAACAGATCGACTTAACGAGCGAAAAGCATTATATTCAACGGATTCAGTGATTGCACCAAATAAAATGCAACAACACGCTTTGCAAAAATTACAGGAGTTGCGTCAGACCGGCGAGCAGCGTGGTTTGGTTATTTCCGCGACTGGAACAGGTAAAACATACCTGGGTGCCTTTGATGTCAGTCAATTTAAACCACATCGTTTTTTATTTATCGTCCATCGTGAACAGATTTTGGAAAAATCCCGTTCAAGCTTTCATAAAGTGCTTGGTGGTCCAGCAAGTGACTACGGTATTTTATCGGGTCATCACACTGATAAAAAAGCAAAGTATTTGTTTGCAACAATTCAAACACTTTCTAAGTTAGAAAGGCTTAAACAATTTGATCCAGATGAGTTTGATTATATTCTTATTGATGAGGCGCATCGAACCGGTTCCGAAAGCTATCGTCGCGTATTAGCTTATTTTAAGCCGGAGTTCTGTCTGGGAATGACAGCGACACCAGAACGAACTGATGATTTTAACGTTTATCAATTATTTGATTATAATATTGCTTATGAGATCAGGTTGCAGGATGCGTTGAATGAACGGATGTTAGCACCATTTCATTATGTCGGACTTCAAGATTATGAATATCAGGGGAAACTAATTGATGACAAAGCACCTTTGCGGCACTTAGCTTCCGAACCACGAATCGATTATGTGCTGCAACAGTTGGAATATTACGGGTGTTCAGGTGACAAAGTCCATGGGCTGCTTTTTTGCAGTCGTCAAAAAGAGGCATATGAACTGGCAAAGCTGATGACCCAAAAGGGCCACCCAGCAATTGCACTTACAGATGAGACGATTAAAGTACGTGAAGAAACGATTAAAATGCTTGAAAATGGAGAAATCGAATACATAGTGACTGTTAATATTTTTAACGAAGGAATTGATATTCCATGTCTTAATCAGATTGTGATGCTGCGTAATACTCAATCTAGTATAGTATTTATTCAGCAGCTTGGACGTGGTTTGCGCAAGTTTCCGCATAAGGACTATGTAACGATTTTGGATTTTATTGGAAATTACAAAAATAATTATTTAATACCAATGGCATTAACAGGAGACAGGTCGCGGAGCAAGGATAGCGCACGTGCTGAAGTTAGTATGCAACCAACTATTGGAATTTCTACGATCAACTTCACTGAAATTGCACGGCAGCAGATATATGCTTCGATTCAAGCAACTAAGCTTGATTCATTGATGGAGATGCGCAAAGATTATCAGGAATTAAAACGCAAGATTGGAAGAATTCCCTTACTTATTGATTTTGAGAAGTATGGTTCAATTGATCCAATGGTTTTTGCAAATAGTAATCTTTTTCCTAATTACTATCATTTCCTTTTAAAAATGAAAGAAGATATCAAGTTGGTTCCTTATCAAGATCAGACTCTATACTTTTTAACAAAGGAATTATTAAATGGGATGAGGAGTCACGAACTGTTGTTATTACAAGAATTGGAGAAAAATAGCATGATTACGGAAGCAAAATTTGCTAACTTATTGCATACTGAAGGATGTTATGCAGATAATGCTGTTTTGAAATCAGTAGATACAATTCTAAGTCTTGAATTTTTTCATGTTAAAGCAGGCAAGAAATTTAAATCAGCTAGATATGGTGGAGAACCATTAGTTTATCATGAAGAGGGGAGATATTATTTGAATCAGCGGCTTTTAAAGATGCTCGACACAAATACATCTTTCAAGTGTTTGTTTAATGACGTTATTAAAACAGGTTTGACACAGGCAAAAAGGTTTGATCATTCAACTCCTTTTACTCTCTATCAAAAGTACACGCGCAAAGATGTTTGTCGTCTTTTGAATTGGAAAAAAGATGTGAGTGCACCAATGTATGGATATCGTGTTGGTAGAAATGACTGTCCTATTTTTATAACTTACACAAAGGATACGAGTGGCAAACGTAAGGGTGAAAACTATGAGAACGAATTTCTAAGTACATCTATTATTCACTGGTTTACGCGCAGCCCGCGTCATCTTTATTCGGATGAAGTACAGAGATTGTTGCAAACTGACAAGGAAGGAAAACCGGTTGTAAAAATTCACTTATTTGTCAAAAAAAGTGATGCTGAAGGCAAAGATTTTTTTTATTTGGGCGAGAGTGAAATAATCAGAAGCTCAGCATCGGAAAAAATGATTCTAGGTAAAAATGGACGCAAAAAAGCAATTGTAGCCTTGGATCTACGGCTTAAAGTACCTGTACAGCAGCGCTATTACACGATGCTGACTGCTGGAGATGATAAAATAAATAGTTGACTTATGATATCTTAATGATATCATAAGGATATCAATTGAAAAGATCTCAACTTGCAAGGAAGTGATCATCTTGGATAAGATGGCAACATTTTTATTGCGTTTGCCGCAAGATTTGAAGAAAAGGCTTGAGGAAAGCGCAAAAAAGCAAAATAGAAGCGTTAACAGCATGCTGCAGACAATGATTGAAGATGAATTGGGAATGGCTGATAAGCCAGTTACCTCACTTGAACATCGTCAATTCATTGGTCAAGTTATTTCGAGTAAGCAGATTGATCAGGATAATGGTTTGGTACAGGTTAACGGAATTTTCTATCGTTATTTGATTGAAAGTAATTTGGATTTTGATTCACGTAAGAGCTATATCGTGATTGAAGCAAATGGCAACATATTAACGCTGAGACCGGTTGAACTTTGATCGTGTCTGGCGCAATAAGGGAGATTTTATATTGTTTGGAGTTAAGATTGTGCAACAGAATTGTCAGGGATTAGTAGAGACTTTAGGAAAGTATCGGAGAAATGTTGAAGCGGGGCTGCATTTTTATATTCCACTAGCTCAGCGAATCCGCTCAGTCAACCTAGCAATGAGGCCATTGCAGCTATCGCAGTATTCGGTTATCACTAAAGATAATGCGGATATCAAAGCGAGTGTGACACTTAACTATCATGTTACTGATGCACAAAAATACACTTACGAAAATACTGATTCAGTTGAATCAATGGCTCAATTAGTTCGAGGCCATTTACGTGACATTATCGGGCGCCTAGACTTAACAGACGCATTAGGCTCAACATCGAAAATAAATGCAGATCTTGCCGCTGCAATTGGAGATTTAACAAACGTTTATGGAATCAATGTTGATCGTGTCAATATCGATGAATTGACCCCCTCTACTGCAATTCAAGAAGCGATGGATAAACAATTAACTGCTGATCGTGAACGAATTGCAACGATTGCTAAGGCGCAAGGACAGGCACAAAATATTAAGCTGACAACAGATGCTCAAAATAGAGCACTCATTGAAACAGCACAGGCGCAAGCTCAGGCTACTAAAACACGCGCAGACGCCGAAAGTTATCGAATCAATAAGATTCAAGACAGCTTGAGAGATGTTAATGGTAATTACTTTAAGGATCAAAGCATTCATGCTTTCGAAGGCTTAGCAAACTCCAATACTAACTTAGTCGTGCTGTCTAAAGATGAGATGACAACTTTAGGACAAGTGCCAGTCATTAAAAAAATGTTGGATCAAGAAAGCAAATAGATGCCGCAATTGAAAAACGGTAGTGTGACAAAGATAAACTAATTTGAACGAGAGCTGGGTTAAAAGTTATTTTGACTCAGCTTTTTTATTTATCTCTATTATGCGAGTTAACGGGTTTTAAAAGTTGGTTTTCCACATTTTTTTGTTTAAAATATCAAATGTTGGAATAAGCGAAATATTGTTGGGATTCAAGAACCTGATGTCAAACTTTAACAGCGGTTAATGCTACAATAAAAGTAGATTGTTCCTGTTAAGGAGGAACTTATATTGCTACAAGCAAACTACAATGAAATTAATGAGGAAATACGCAAAGATCCACAAAATGCTGTATATACACGAGGCAAGATCAGGCCACTTTATTATGCAAATCCAAAAGCAAAGATTTTAATTATCGGGCAGGCACCTGGAAGAAAGGCACAAGACACACACATCATTTGGAATGATGTGAGTGGGGTGAGACTGCGTCAGTGGCTTGGGGTGTCAGATGAAGTTTTTTATCATTCTGGAAAAATTGCTGTGCTGCCGATGGATTTTTATTTTCCGGGAAAAGGCAAATCAGGTGATCTTCCTCCTAGAAAAGGATTTGCAGCTAAGTGGCATCCGCTATTATTGAAAACGATGCCTGAGATCCAGCTGACAGTTTTGGTCGGAAGCTATGCAGTCAAACATTACTTAAACTTGAAAAGTTCAGCTAAATTGACAGATGTTGTCCGTGCATATCAGTCTTATCTGCCTGAATATTTTCCGATAGTACATCCTTCACCGCGTAATCAAATATGGATGGCTAGGAATTCCTGGTTTGCTACACAAGTGATACCTGCTTTAAGGTCAAAAACAGAAAATCTGTTGAAGAATTAAAGCAATATAACCAGACAGTTTTTGGTTTAATACTAAAAAATTATTCATTCCTAGTTATTGTGAAAAAGCATTGGTGGAACATCAAAAAATTGAGTAGTAATTTTTGAGCAGTTGTTCTAACATGTGAACGTAAAATAGCACGAAAAGTGAGGACAGAAAAAGTGACGTTTGTTTATTCAATACTTTTATTAATAATGGCTGTGATACTGGCAAACTTCATAGCACAGAAATTTACGTTTTTTCCGCAATCTATCTGGCAGATTATTTTAGGACTGCTGTGTGCAATGACGCCATCATTATCCAGCTATATAGTTAATTTGGATCCTGAATGGTTCATGATGCTGATTATAGCTCCATTGTTGTTTTTTGAAGGCCAGCAGACACAAGGAAGAGTTATTTCGCAGAATATAAGAAATATTCTGCGCCTTTCAATTTTACTTGCCCTGATAACTATGTTTTTTCTAGGTTGGGGGATTCATCATTTCTTGAATTGGCCTTTTGCGGTTGCACTTGCGCTAGCGGCAATTGTAACTCCGACTGATGCGACTGCTTTAAATTCAGTTAACAAGGGGCTAGTGATGCCCAAAGGAGTTTTGCGTTCATTGAATCTTGAGTCAATGTTCAATGATGCAACTGGCATCGTTGCTTTAGAGTTGGCCATCGTTTGGATCAATACGGGGCATCTCTCAGTTGGCGAAGCTTTGCGGAAGTTTGCATTTGTTGCTCTTGGGGGGATCATTTTCGGCTTTGCGGCAGGCTTTTTAGTTATTCAATTGCGAAAATATTTATTGCGAAAACAATTTGATGATATGACAGCTCAAGTTATGCTGCAGCTTTTAACACCAATATTGATCTATGTTGCAGCAGAAGAAATTGGAGTTTCAGGAATTATTGCGGCAGTAATCGCTGGTATTATTCACCATGAAGAGCGCAGTCGAACATTGTTGGTTTCTTCGCAAATGAATAATCTGAGTACACAATTATGGAAAATTATTACACAAGTACTAAATGGTGTTGTTTTCGTTATTTTAGGGTTGAGTTTGGTACCAATTTTGAAGAACATTTTTGCCTTTCGCTTAGAAAAAAGTGCTGGCATTATTCTGACCGCTTTTCTTATTTATGCAAGTATGCTGATATTAAGATATTTTTATGCACTTTACGATGCAAAAAGAGTAAACAAAGAGATACCCGAAGGTGTGTTTAAAGATGCCCTCGTTTTTTCATTAGGAGGGGTTCACGGAACTGTAACTCTCGCAATGGCTTTTTCGTTGCCGCTTTTTTTAGCCAATCACCAGGTTTTTAAAGTTAGGGAAAACATTCTAACAGTTTCAGCATTGGTAATTCTGTTCAGTTTGGTGGTTCCGTTGATTCTACTGCCTATGGTTTTATCTAAAGAACATGAAGCTTTTGATGTTGATGAATTAGATCAAGCTTACAATGAAATCGTGAACGCGGCGATGGCTTATATTACTACTTTAGAGATTTCAGACAAACGAAGGCAAAAATTGACACAACGAATCCAAACGCAGCGAGGGTACAAATATAATAAGGATCCTGAGACGTGGAATCAGGTGATTAAACAATTGGATTACGTACGCAATCAAGCGGTTGAAAATGCAATCGAAGATGATTTGCTGTCAACAGATGCAATTAAGCTCTGGAATAGAATGAATGAAGGCAAAAAGTACAAGCAACAAAACGTTAAAAGGATTAAAAAGGGAATAATATATAGGCATATGCTGTATCGTTTTTGGGAAAGATTGCTTAATTTATTTTTAACGGATAAACAGAAAACAGAATATCGAGTGAAAAAATATCGGCATCGAATTGGGAAACTTGAGCATAAAAAAGAATGTACAGTAAATAATGAGGAACGTGCAGACGTTCAAGCCAAGATTACTAGATTTGAAAGAAAAATATCGCTGATACAAGTTTATGGGGATGCTGAACAAAAAGATCGATGGATAAAGGCCATGAAGGAAATCGATGATGCAATGGCTGATGATGTTGCCGCATTTATTGAAAAAGTTGATAAGCAGAATTCAGATAAGGGGCTGGTTGTTGCCTTACGTGAAAAAATTAATAACGAAAAGTTAAATGTACGTACACAGGACATCGAAAACCAGCAAAATATAGATCTGATGAATGTTCTGCAGTTTGAACTTGGATTTATAAAGGAACGAAATACAGAGGGCAAGTATAGTGCTGACTTAACAAAGGTGTTATATGATGACATTATTGCAGCCCAAAGCATTATTTTGGAAGTTGGGGCATAAAGGTAGTTTCCACCACTAAAAAGCTGTCAAAGCTTTTTTAATGCAAATTCAAGACTAAATGGATAAAAAATATTTAAGGGACTAGCAATAGTTTGCAATTTAGGCGGGAGCAATGTAAAATCTAAGATAATTAAAGGATGGGGATTAAGGATGATGGCTTTTAACGCAAAAACAGTACAAAATTGTTGTTGTCGTATTTCGTGCACGAGCATTTGGAATACGTCTATTTTGGAGTATGGCTGTTTCTGCGTTGGCGGTTGAGCTATTCATCTTTTAAAATAGCAATTCTATGTTCGAAAGCACGAATCTCATGGAGATTGGTGCCTTTTTTGTATCTTTAATGGAGAGCCAAAAATTAATAATGAATTTAATACTAAACAGAAACGACTTGTAAAGGGAGAAACATATGAAAAAGCAGGAGAAAGTAAAAATTGGAATACTTAATCTGATGCATAATAAAGAAGAATCGCAACAACAGTTTGCAAAAGTCTTAAGCAATAAAGCTATGCCGATTGAATTAACTTTTTATTATCCGGCAACACATTACAAAAAGCGACCAGTTCCAGAGAAACTTCAACAGATCGCCAGACCATTGAATTTAGAAGAAGTTAAACAACAGGATGCGTTTATTGTTTCGGGAGCTCCAATTGAAAAACTAGACTTCAGAGAAATTCGCTATATGCCTGAAGTGGAAGAACTTTTGGATGTTCTGGAAGAAAATGCAATTGAACAGCTTTATGTCTGCTGGGGGGCAATGGCTGCACTCAATTATTTTTACAGAATACAGAAAAATATGATGGCAGCCAAGGTTTTTGGTATTTATCCAAACTATATTCAAGCCAAAAGTGAACTTTTGCAGGGCGCTCATGATGGCTTTTTAGCGCCACATGCACGTTATGCCGAAATGGACCACCGCCAGATTGCTGAGCATGAGGCACTCACTATTTTGGCTTCAGATGTGAACGGACATTTGACTTTGGTGGAAGCGGCGAAAGCACACCAAACGTTTTTATTTTCTCACCTGGAATATGATAAGGATGCTCTTCTAAAGGAATACCAGCGTGAAGTAGTAGCCTATCCGAATAGCGAGCAGAATTTGGTTAAGCCAAAGAATTACTTTAAATATCCGGCGAAAATGGAGATGCCTATCTTTAGCTGGGAAGAGACACAAAAAGGGTTCTATAACAACTGGCTTAAAAAAGTTTTTACTTCCAGAAGCAAGAATCTTTTAGCATATGAGTCTTAAGTATAGTGATCATTTTTATGTTTACGTTGAGAGGCATACTTAATTAAAAAACACTTGACAATTTTATTAATTAAGTTAAAATACGGTTATAATAATTATATGAACGATAAACATATTGAAGAGTAGAGTACAAGTTGGATTCTCTAAGAGAGCTTCTGGGTGGTGCGAAGAAGTGTGATGAAGATTTGGAATATGGACTTGGAATGGTAGCGGTAATGTTGTTTAGCCGCTGACGGGGTTGCGACCGTTAATGATGCAAAGTTATACTGCTTTATCTTACACAGGTGTAGAGTAGTGTATCTTATCGAGGCAGTCGGTGTGAGCAGGCTGCGAATGAAGGTGGCATCACGGAAGCATCCGTCCTTTTAGAGGGACGGGTGTTTTTTTGTCTAAAAAAGGGCAGCTTCTTCTAATCTTTATCATATTCATATTATAAAAACTACACAGGGGAGAGAAAATAATGAAAAAATCATTAAAGTATATTATAGGGGTACTTGTTTTGATAGTTATTGTTGTTGCAGGTTACTTTAGTTTTGGTGGTGGGAAAAAAGCTGAAGCTGAAACGGTCACTGTCGGAATTATGTCAGGTTCTAAACAAGATGACCAAGTTTGGAAGGCTGTTTCAAAAACAGCTAAGGAAAAATACAATCTTAATTTGAAATTCAAGAAATTTACAGACTATTCACAACCTAATAAAGCACTGACAAGCGGAAATATCGATCTTAATTCATTTCAACATTATGCCTTCTTGAATGCGTGGAACAAGGCAAATAAAACAAACATTGAAGCCATTGGGAAGACGGTAATTATGCCGATCCGACTGTATTCAAATAAGGTAAAAAGCATCAAAGAAATCGAAAATGGGGCAACAATCGCCGTTCCTAATGATGCAACTAACGAATCACGTGCACTGTATGTTTTGAAGAATGCAGGACTTATCACGTTGAAGTCTAACAGCGGGTTAGCAACAGTTAAATCAATTGCTAAAAACCCTAAGAATCTTCAAATCAAAGAACTTGATGCAAGTCAAACTGCGCGTTCCTTATCAGATGTAACAGCGGCAGTTATCAATGGGAACTATGCACAAACTGCAGGAATCAATTATAAGTCTGCAATCTATGTTGAACCGGTTAACAAAGATTCTGAACAATGGATAAACATTATTGCGGCAAATAAAAAGAACAAAAATAAGAAAGCATATAAGGAAGTTGTAAAAGCTTACCAATCAGAAGCGACAAAGAAAGCGATCAAAGATGCATATGGAACTGCTGAAGTGCCAGCATGGGATATTAAATTGAAGTAAATATGTGCCTTTGCTGGCTAAGCAGAAGCAATTTATGAAAGTCATGGGGTGCAGCAGAATGACAGAAAAAATTATTGAACTGGATAATATTAGTGTTACTTTTAAACAAAAAGATCAAACGATCGAGGCTGTAAAAAATGTTTCTTTGGATATTAATAAGGGTGATGTCTATGGAATCGTTGGTTATTCAGGAGCGGGTAAATCAACTTTGGTCAGGGTTATTAATTTGCTTCAGAAACCCTCTTCTGGAAAAGCTGTAATCAATGGTGATGTTTTTTATGAAAATATTGATGGGCATGAGAAAATCATTGAAATCAATAAACTAAGAAAAAAACGACGCAAAATAGGAATGATCTTTCAACATTTTAATTTGCTTAATGAACAGACAGTTGTTCAAAATGTTGCCTTTGCGCTTAAACACAGCTCATTGAAGGAAAAAGAAATAACGAAAAAATCTTTGGACTTGCTGAAACTCGTCGGTTTGGAGGAACGTGCCAACGCATATCCTTCACAATTATCCGGCGGTCAGCAGCAACGTGTTGCTATTGCACGTGCATTGGCAAATGATCCAGAAATATTGATTTCTGATGAAGGAACTTCAGCTTTGGATCCTAAGAATACGATCCAAATTCTGGATCTGCTGAAACGTTTGAACAATGAATTGGGCTTGACAGTGGTTTTGATCACACATGAAATGGAAGCTGTTAAACGGATTGCTGATCGTGTAGCAGTAATGGAAAATGGTGAAATTATTGAAACTGGTAATTTATTGGACATTTTTGTGCACGCTAAGCATAAGCTGACAAGAGAATTTGTTGGGACGGAGAGCGGATCTGCTAAGGCATTGGCAACTTTGAAAGCTGCTAAGCTGGTCCAGCTTGATAGTGATCAAGAATGCATTCAGTTAACTTATATTGGCTCATCTGTCAGTGAGTCGCTGATAGTTAAGCTGTACAAGGATTTTGATATTATTGCCAGCATTATTTATGGTAATATTGAGATTCTTCAGGAGACACCTGTCGGAGCACTTTTTGTTATCGTTAAGGGAAGTGCAGAAAATCGTGAAAAAGCTATCACATTTTTAAAGGAACAGGATATTATTGTGACAAAAGTGGAAGCAGGTGAAATATTCAATGGCTGAGTTATTTACTAAGTATTTTCCGAATGTTGTTTATCAAGGTTGGGGCGGTGATGGCGGGTGGCTTCCAGCAATTGGTCAAACGCTGTATATGACGTTTTGGTCCGCTATTTTTGGTGGAATCTTGGGTCTCATATTTGGAATAGGTCTCGTTTTGACAGATTCAGATGGAATTCTACCCAACCGAGGGACTTTTAGTTTTTTTGATAAAGTCGTTTCCTTTTTTAGAGCCATTCCGTTTATTATTTTATTGGCGTTTATTGCACCAGTGACACAGAAAATCGTTGGAACGCAAATTGGAACAACAGCTGCACTTGTTCCACTTTCACTAGGTGTTTTCCCATTCTATGCTCGTCAGGTTCAAGTGGCACTGGCAAGTGTTGACCATGGAATTATTGAAGCTGCGCAGTCTCTAGGAGCCACCTTCAGTGACATCATTTTTGACGTTTATCTGCGTGAAGCACGTTCGGAACTGATAAGGGTGACAACTGTTACGCTGATCAGCTTGATTGGGTTAACAGCAATGGCTGGAGCTATTGGTGCTGGAGGTTTGGGTAATATGGCGATCGCTTATGGTTATAACCGCTTTGCAAATGATACAACCTTTATTGCAACTTTACTGGTATTGATCTTTGTGTTGCTTGTACAGTTGATTGGCGATTTTTTGGCGAGGATCTTGAATCATAAGAATAGCTGATTTAAAATTGCCAGCTTGATTTTTTAGAGAGATGCGATTATCTATGAATAAAAAAGAAAAATTGAAAATATTAACGGATCTGATTAAAATACGGTCTGTGAATGGCAATGAACTTGCTGTTTCTGAATACATTGTTGCGTTATTAAAAAAAAGGAATATAGCAGTTAAAATCGATCGTTTTGACGACAAGCGGGCAAATTTGATCGCCGAAATTGGTAAGTCGAGTAGTAAAGGCGCTCTGTGTTTTACTGGACATCAAGATACAGTCGCTGTTGCTGAAAGGGATAATTGGGAATATGGACCTTTTTCAGGACAGATTGTAGACGGAAAGGTTTATGGGCGTGGTGCTGCAGATATGAAGAGCGGACTTGCTGCCCAGATAATTATGCTAATTGAGCTAGTCGAAGAACAGCGTAACCTCAATGGTATAGTTCGTTTTGTTGCCACTGCAGGTGAAGAATATGGCGCGCAAGGTGCCTATCGCTTAAACTCTCAAGAAATAACAGAGGACATCGATGCAATGGTGGTAGGTGAACCGACAAGCGGACAAATCATTTATGCTCACTCAGGAAGTTTAAATTATCAAATTAGGAGTTACGGGAAATCTGCACACAGTTCCCGACCAGCACAGGGAATCAACGCAATCAGTGGGCTCGTACAATATATCAATGCAGAGAAAACATTGTTTGATGACACTCCATCAGATCCTTTTTTAGGGCGTGTTCAACACAGTGTCACCTTAATCAAAGGTGGACAGCAGGTTAATAGTATTCCAAGCTATGCAGAACTCTATGGTAATATCCGGCCTACAAAAAGTTTCAATAATGATCAGATTATTGAACGAGTACGGAATAAAATCAAGAAAATAAATCATGAGAGTCTATTCAAATTGGAATTTTCAATTGTTCATAATTTCTATCCAATTGGGACGTCGCCTAATAATAGTTTTGTAAAGCTTGCGCAAAAAATTGCATCTGAACAGTACAAGGATCGTGAGATTGATTTGAAAACAATTAATGGAGCAACGGATGCTAGCGTATTTATTCAAAGCAAACCTAATATGCCAGTTATTGTCCTAGGTCCAGATGCTTGGAAATCTGCACATCAAGCGAATGAATTTACAACAGTGGATAGTTATTTGAAGACAATAGAAATTTATAAAAAAATTGCGTTAAGTTTTTTTGAGTAAGCTTGGTATGCTCACTCTTTTGAAGAAACAGCTGCGAGAGATGATTGGATTGGAAGGAAATGGCTAATGAAATTTGACGAGTCACAGATGTTAAAGAAACTGCCAGCGCAATTTTTTGCAGCTCTGGTAGCAAAGGTAAATAAAAAAATTGATGCGGGAAATGATGTAATTAATCTTGGACAAGGGAATCCGGATCAGCCAACGTTTGATTATATTGTTTCGGCGCTTGGAGAAGCAGCAAAAGATCCAAGCACACATAAGTATTCACCGTTCAGGGGACTTGCTGAATTAAAGAAGGCAGCTGCTGATTTTTACGAACAAGAATATGGTGTTAAGGTCAATCCTGAAAAGGAAATCGCAATTTTAGGCGGTTCGAAAATTGGTTTGGTTGAGCTTCCATGGGCTTTGATGAATCCGGGTGAAAGCCTTCTACTGCCGGATCCGGGCTATCCAGATTATCTGTCGGGTGTTGCTTTAGGTAAAGTAAAGTATGATACGGTCCCTTTGCGCAGGGAAAATGATTTTCTGCCTGATTATAATGAAATTCCTGAAGAAGTTGCTCGCAAGGCTAAATTCATTTATTTGAATTATCCGAACAACCCCACTGGAGCTGTAGCAACGAAGAAGTTCTATCAGGAAACTGTTGCGTTTGCTCAAAAGTACGACATTGGTGTTGTGAGTGATTTTGCATACGGTGCGTTAGGTTTTGATAATTATAAAAATCCAAGCTTTCTGCAAGCTGAGGGTGCAAAAGATGTTGGAATTGAAATCTATACATTTTCTAAGACCTTTAACATGGCCGGCTGGCGTTTGGCATTTGCTGTTGGAAACGCAGAGATTATTGAAGCTCTAAATTTGATTCAAGATCATTTATTTGTCAGTGTTTTTCCGGCAATTCAAGAAGCTGGGATCGAAGCGTTGCGTTCAGAACAAAGAAGAAAAGAAGTTGATGCTTTAGTGGCACGCTATCAGCAGCGGCGCGATGCATTTATTTCTGAGGCGGCTAAGATTGGTTGGAATGCATTTGTTCCCGGTGGGACTTTTTATACATGGATGCCGGTCCCAGAAGGGTATACAAGTGAAAGCTTTGCTGATCTTTTATTGGATAAGGCCAATGTGGCAGTTGCTCCTGGAAAAGGATTCGGCCCAATGGGTGATGGGTATGTTCGGATCGGTTTGCTTGTTTCACCTGAAAGATTGATTGAAGCCGTGAAACGGATCAGTGAACTGCATTTATTCAAATAAAAATAAAAAGAAGGTATACGTGTTTTTTCAAGTGGATGTTGTGCAATCTCTGAATTAACCCTTATTCGAATTATTAAAAGGGTTTTTAGTGAAAGTTATCTCTGTTAATAAAAAACTAAAAAGTAGTAATAAAAGCGATCTCATATATAATATATGTGAAGAGCGCTTTTTTGTGTTTGGAATGGAGGTTGAGTTCATGCAGGATCAGCAGTTGTGGAAACAATTTATTTCTGGGGATGAGTTTGTTGTAAATGTACTGGATGCAAAGATAGCTGAGTCATGGAAGCTTTGCTCGCATGCTGAAATTGATCCGTACCTTGTCAAACCGCAAAAGATTCTTTCGGTTTTGGAACTAGTTAATAAACAACAGCAGTACAGTAACTTGATTGAAATTGTAAAAAAACAAATCAAAAAAGTTGAAGGTGATTTGCTTTTGAAACTGCCAGTTTTTATTTTAACAGATGAAACTGGTAATATTTTGTGGCGTGGTGGAAATATTCAAGCGCAAGAACGTGCAAACGAATTTTATTTCAAAGAAGGAACAAAGTGGACTGAACTCAATGTCGGAACCAATGCAATAGGTATTGCATTGAGAACTAAAAAAGATAAATATGTATCTTTGAATGAGCATTATGCTTATGCATCAAGACAATGGAGCTGCTCAGCTTCACCAATTTTCGATGAAACTGGTAGCCTTTTGGGGGTCTTGGATGTTTCGACATTACACAATGAGTCTGCCAAAGATGCATTTTTGTTGCTGACACTCCTAACACAACGTATTTCAAATATTTTGATAAGGGAAGACCTTGAACGGCAAAAAGAATTACTGCAATATAGTGTCCTTCACCAGCGGGATGATTTTTTGTGCGACACACATTTTAAAATAGTTAGCGTACCTGAAAAATATGCAGAATGTTTTGCCGTAGGCAATGATATCCATATGTACATCAAAGCAAAAACGATATACAAAAGCGAAAAAATATACTTTGAAAACAGACTGATTGGATATAAGGTGCGTATTTTTTCCGATTTATCTCCTCAAAATAAATTCTACTATCCCGGTGTTCCAACTGCCAACAAAACTTACCAGCAGTTTTTGCAACAAGTTTTACGCTTAGCTGATAGTAGTTTACCAATTCATCTTTTTGGAGAATCAGGTACAGGCAAAGAAGTGATTGCTCAAACAATCCACTATAACAGTCAGGTCAAAAATGGGCCGCTTGTGGCTATTAATTGCGGTGCTATAAATCAAAATTTGCTTGAGAGCGAACTTTTTGGGTACGCTCCTGGAGCGTTCACCGGCTCTAATGCCAAAGGACAGAAAGGAAAAATAGAACAAGCAGATGGGGGAACTTTGTTTTTAGATGAGGTTGAAAGTATGTCGGCACAGATGCAGACAGCTCTTTTGCGTGTAGTCGAAGAAAAAAAAGTCGTGCCGGTTAATGGCGAACCCAGAAAGGTTTCTTTTCGATTAATAACTGCCAGCAATCAAGACTTGCGTGATTTAGTTAACCAAGATAAATTTCGTAAGGATCTTTTTTATCGAATTTATGTCTGCCCTATCCAAATTCCTCCTCTGCGTGAACGGAAAGAAGATATCAAACAATTGATTGCAGCATTTTGTGAATCCAAAAAGTGGCGGATCAATTGGCAGAATGATATTTACAATATAAGCTGTGATTACCCGTGGTATGGAAATATTCGAGAGTTTAATAATTTTTTAGAGCGTTTGCATATATTCTATGAATCTCAAGTGCCAACACGTGAGCAACTCAAGAAATTGATAGAAGCCGGTGTTTTACCCAATGACAGCGTTAAGCTTGCAGCAGATGTTGAGGATATACCAAGCTATAGAAGGAAAAATGGAGCGGTTAAGGAAATCGATGAGCTACGGCAAAAATTAGAAAAAAATCATTATCATCTTAGCCAAACGGCTCGTGATCTGCATATATCAAGAACGACTCTTTATCGAAAAATGAAGAAATACGGCTTGAACAAGTAAAATGCACAAAAGTAGTATAACAGTTCAAATGCAACAAACTGTTACACATGAAACATTTTGTAGGTGTTTTATAGAACATCTGAATCTAAAATAAGACAAGATTGAACTAAGGTTTTTTAGCAGTCTATTTTTTACTTAAGTGTCTAAATGTGCATAAATTATGAAACGAATTATGTCTTGATTTTTCAAGTCATAGTTCGTTTTTTTGAATGATGAAGGATATAGATAGGAACATTGTTTGTAAAAATATACAAAGATTTGAAAAAAATAATTTATCCGGAAAGCACTCTTAAATTTTAATCATAGAAAAAGATTTAACATATTTGAGTCTTCAATTGCGCTTAGACATTATTGTTGGCATGAAAATTGCTTTTTATTTGAGTGAGAGAGTAAGAGCTTGACCAGAATTTTAGCGAGGAGGGATGCAAATTATGACAAGCTATGATATTGCGGTCATTGGTGCGGGCCCAGGGGGCTATGTTGCTGCAATTCATGCAGCGCAAATGGGGAAAAAAGTTGTTGTGATCGAGAAAAAAGATATTGGTGGAGTGTGCTTGAATGCTGGATGCATACCATCAAAAAGTTATTTGAAACACAGTCATTGGGCATTAGCTGCTCAAGAAGCTAGCAGGTTAGGGATTGCAATGGAGATAAAAAAAGTTGATTTTCCTAAATTAGTGCAGCGTAAAAACCGGGTTGTTACGACACTTCAAGGCGGTATCAAGCATTTATTTAAGGAAAACCAGATCACGTATATTGAAGGTGAGGCTTCTTTTACAGAAGATCATCAGTTAAAAGTTGACGGGGAAAAAATAGCTGCACGGGATATTCTTTTGGCAACAGGAGGACATCCATTTGTTCCGCCAATTGCAGGTGTCGATGAGGTTGATTACTTAACAACGGATACGTTCTTTCAAATGACTGAGCTGCCTCAAAAACTGGTTGTTATCGGCGGCGGTATCATTGCAGTCGAACTAGCTTTTGCAATGCAGCCGCTAGGCGTTGCAGTGACATTACTCGAAGTTGCACCAGATATTTTGTTAACTGAAGATGAAGATGCACGACTGATAATTAAAAATAAACTTGTAAGTATGGGTATCACTGTTAAGACTGGTGTGAAAATTAAACAGGTTTCTCGGCAAAAAATACAGTCAAGTGCGGGGACATACGAATTTGGACAGCTCCTGATAGCGACCGGTCGCAGAGCTAATCTAGAATTGGCAGAACAGGCGGGCATTACCTTAGACGAGAAGAAACGTTTTATCAAGGTCGACCAGCATTATCAGACTAATATCCCACATATTTATGCGATTGGTGATTTAATCAAGGGTTATCAATTAGCTCATGTTGCTAGTGCAGAGGGAATTCGAACAGTAGATATAATTTGTGGCAAGCAGGAGGACCCTGTAGCACAACGTTATGTTCCACGCTGTTTGTACACAGATCCAGAGGTTGCGAGTTTCGGCTTGAATGAGACTCAGGCAAGAGAAAAAGGATTTGATATTGTTGTTAAAAGTGCACCATATAGCGGTAACGGCAAGGCGATTGCTGGTGAAGAAACGAACGGTTTTGTGAAAATAATAAGCGAGAAAAAATATCATGAAATTTTGGGTGCTGTGATTGTCGGCAGTAATGCCACCGAAATGATTCACACTATTTTAGCTGTTTGTGAAGCAGAGGGAACGGTTGATGAGCTAGATAAGATTATTTTTGCACATCCATCCTTATCAGAATTGACGGGTGAGGTTGCTGCTTCATTATTTGGCAAAGCAATTCATAATTAGGGGATGTTAAGTTGTTTTAAAGTATGTTTTGCATTTTAACAATACAAGGAGGTAATAAGAATGGATAAATTAACAAAGGAACGAGCAGAATGGATTTATAAGAAAATGAATGACATTCGTAACTTTGAAGATGAGGTGCACCAAATATTCTCAACAGGATCAATCCCGGGTTTTGTTCATTTATACGCTGGTGAAGAGGCCATTGCAACCGGCGTTTGTGCGCATCTGACAGATAACGATTATATTACTAGTACTCACCGAGGGCACGGACATTGTATTGCCAAGGGATGCGATTTAGATAAAATGATGGCCGAAATATATGGCAAAGAGACAGGTCTTTGTAAGGGTAAAGGCGGGTCGATGCATATTGCAGATATTGACAAAGGTATGCTAGGAGCTAATGGAATGGTTGGTGGTGGTTTCCCAATTGCAATTGGAGCTGCTTTACGTAATAAATATCTGAAAACAGATGATGTTGCGGTTTGCTTTTTTGGTGATGGAGCTGCCAATGAAGGAACTTTCCATGAAAGTATCAATATGGCGTCAATTTGGAAGCTGCCGGTCGTTTTTGTAAATGAAAACAATTCGTTTGGTGAGGCAACTCCACAAAAATATGCTTCTGGATCTGAACACATTGCAGATCGTGCATCGGCATATGGAATTCCGGGTGAAACAGTTGACGGAAAAGACTTAACGGCTGTTTATGAAGCAGCTGGTAAGGCAATTGACCGTGCCAGAAAAGGTGAGGGACCATCAATTATAGAATGCATTACTTATCGTAACTATGGTCATTTTGAAGGTGATGAGCAGAAGTATAAAGCAAAGGAAGGCGGAGAAAAGAAGTTGGCTGATCGCGATTGCCTTAAAGAGTTTCGCAAATATGCAATTTCTAAAAAAATACTGAGTGCTAAAAAAGCAGATTCAATTGAAGCAGATTCAGTTGAAGACATTGAGCATGCAATCAAATTTGCAGAAGAAAGTCCGATTCCAAAACCAGAGTCTTTGTATGAAGATGTTTTTGTTGATTGATTTAAAAGAAAGGAGAATGCAAAATGGCTAGACGAATAACATTTATGAAAGCGATCAATGAAGGCTTGGACATGGCAATGGAAAAGGATGAACGTGTCATTCTTTTAGGTGAGGATATTGCTGGTGGGGCTGGAGTCGAACACTTGGAGAAAGAAAATGAGGATGCTTGGGGTGGGGTATTCGGTGTAACTAAGGGATTGATGCCTAAATACGGACGTGAACGTGTTATTGATACTCCAATTTCCGAAATGGGTTATATGGGAGCATCAGTAGGAGCTGCGGCGACAGGATTGCGGCCTGTTCCAGAACTAATGTTTAATGATTTTATTGGATTTTGTTTAGACACAATTTTGGCCCAAGGATCTAAAATGCGCTATATGTTTGGTGGTAAAGCAAAGATTCCAATGACGATTCGAACTTGCCATGGGGCAGGAGCTAGTGCTGCAGCACAGCATTCCGGTTCTTATTATGGAATTTTGGCATCTATTCCAGGAATCAAAGTGGTGGTTCCTTCCAATCCGTACGATGCCAAAGGACTTTTGATAGCGGCAATTGAAGATGATAATGTTGTTGTATTTTCAGAGGATAAGACGCTCTATGGGATAAAGGATGAGGTTCCAGAAGATTATTATAAAGTTGAGATCGGTAAGGCAAAAATAAAACGGGAAGGGACTGATCTTACGATCGTAACCATCGGCAAAATGCTTTATGTTGCCTTAGAAGTCGCTGATCGACTGTCGAAAGACGGGATTGAAGTTGAAGTTATTGATCTTATTACAGTCGCTCCATGGGACCAAGAGACTGTGATCACTTCGGTTAAAAAAACTGGACGTTTAATAGTGATCGATGAAGCTAATCCGCACAATAATACAGCAACGGACATCGCTTCAGTTGTTGGCGATCAGGCATTTGATTATTTAGACGGACCAATTAAAAAAGTATGCGCACCAAATACACCAGTTCCATTTGCAACGAATCTTGAACAATTGTATCTGCCTAATGCTGACCGTGTCCTTGAAACTGCAGCAGAACTGATTGATGATTTGAAAAAATAAGGGGGGTGTAAGCATGGCAACAGAAATTATAATGCCAAAACTTGGTTTGACTATGACAGAAGGAACCGTTTTTGAGTGGATTAAAAATGAAGGTGACGAAGTTAAAAAAGGCGAGATCGTCGCCACGATCAATTCCGAAAAGCTGACTGCCGATGTTGATGCCCCCGCAGACGGAACATTGATTAAAATAGTGGTTCCAGAGGGTGAAGATGCAAAGTGCAAGGAACCGATTGGATATATCGGTGCCGCGGGAGAAAAGATCGGAGAAGGTAGTGCCTCTGAGCAGGTACAGACACCGGAGAAAGAAACTGTCTCTTCTGAAAATAATGCAGGTGAACCAGCAAAACCTGGCGAGGATGAACCTAAAAAGTCAGATATGCAGATGGGGACAAGTCGTATTTTCATTACACCTCTAGCGCGTAAAATAGCTGAAGATAAAGGGTTAGATTATCGCCAAATTAAAGGTACTGGTGGTAATGGAAGGATAACCAGACGTGATGTTGAAAATTATGTTCCGGCTGAACAGCCTGCGATCACGGCAGCTGAAACTGCAATTGCAGGAGCTGGGTTAACGGGTATGCGGCAAATTATTGCACAACGGATGATGAACAGTTTACAGAACACAGCTCAAGTTACATTGCAGCGCAAGGCTGACATTACGAATTTGATGGCGTTTAGGAAAGACTTGAAACAGAAAGTTAACCAATCGTTAGTTGATGGGCAACTAAGTATTACAACATTAGTAGCCAAAGCTGTTATTCTGGCACTGAAAGATACGCCGACGATGAATGCTTGGTATCGTGACGGTAAGTATGAGCAAGTTGACAGTGTTAACATCGGCATGGCTGTAGCATTAGACGAGGGACTTGTGGTTCCAGTTGTTAAAGAAGCAGGTTCCATGACTTTAACCGAGCTGGGCCGATCTTTAAACACCGTGATAACGAATGCACGCGAAGGCACACTTGATAGCAGTGCCTATAGCGGCGGAACGTTTACAATCAGTAATTTAGGGCGAAGCGGAATTGAGTATTTTACACCAGTTATCAATCAGCCTGAGATTGGCATTCTTGGTGTTGGAACCTTACTGAATGAGCTCGCTTTTGGCGAAGATCAGGAAATTAAACAATTATCTAAATTGCCATTGAGTCTGACCTTTGATCATCAAATTATCGATGGTGCTCCGGCTGCTGATTTTCTGGCTGAAATTATTTCGTATTTGGAGGATCCTTACACATTGATGCTGTGAGACTAGATAAAAGCTTCTTGAGGACATAGGGTACTGAAGTGTCTCCCAGAGTTAGGGAAAAACCTAGCTTTGACGATCCACTTCGCCCAGCTGTTTTCAGGGTGCTTTTTTGATTTCATTTCAGAATACGTAGCATTTAGGTTTTAAACATAGGCAAGCTTGTGTTCAAAGTATGATTATACCCAAAATAAATCTAGTTATTTCGATTATCTAAGTAGTTTAGAATTTGAGTGACAATTTCTTCAGGGCTTGAACCATCTGTTTTGATAGTTAAATCAGCACATGCGTGGTATTGTGGTTGCCGATGTTTTTTTAAAGAGACCAAATCAGTCTTGTTCAATGAGTTTACAAGTGGTCGTTGGCTGTCTCCACTGACGCGTTCTAAAATTGTATCAGCTGCAGCCTCTAGCAGAATAACCGGAATTTCAGCTTTTTTCAAAGCCTTGAGATTTTCTGCTTGAACAGGAGTTCCACCACCAGTGGAAAGAACGCCATCTTGTGAGATAGTGTCCAACAGAACTTCATGTTCAAGTTGACGAAAATAGTGCTCACCGTGCTGACTGAAAATGTCTTTAATTGCAGTTCCCGCTACAACAGTGATTTGATCATCAAGATCAATATGCGGCAGTCTAAGTTGCTTTGCTAAAAGTTTGCCGACAGTTGTTTTTCCACTACCCATAAAACCAATCAAAATAGCTTTCATTATCTTCAATCCCTTCTTAAAACAACATAATTATTCTGTGATAATTTTTTTTCGGCTTGGACACGATCTTCCTCACGCATAAAGGTAAGTTGTAAAACACCATCAATATCTTCTCTGATTTCCAAAATATGGATATTTACAAGATTGATTTGATTGAGCGCAAGCAAATGCGTAATATCGGCAATTGCGCCTACTTGATCAGGTATGTTAATAAAAAGATCAAAAAAATCAGGCAGTTGTCCAACTTTTTCAGGCCCAAGCTGATCGCGGCTGTTTTTGGCAGATTCGAAAAAAGAAAAAATACGGGTCTGATCATTATTTTCAATAGCACGTTTAATATTTTCTAATTCTCTGATGTACTGTTCGATCTGGTGGACAATAATTTTTGAATTAGATTGTAAGATTGCACTCCACATTACTGGATCTGAGGAAGCAATTCTTGTTATTGATTTGAATCCTCCGGCAGCCATCCGCATTCCTAAAGGTGAGTCTTCAAAAAAATGCTGTGTTTGATTAACCAATGAGGAGGCGATAACATGTGGCAAATGGCTAATTTGTCCAACTAATTGATCGTGTTCTTTAGAAGAAATAAGTAGCCACTTGACTCTTGTTCTTTGGAGTAGATTTTGAAGCTGCAGGCATGCAGGATTATTACTTTCTGTTTCTACAAGAAAGTAAAAAGCATTTTCAAAAAGATCAATTCTGCCTGCTGTTACACCAGTTTTATGTGAACCGGCCATGGGATGTCCACCAATAAAAGTAATGCCTTTTTTTTGCAAAGGAATGGCTGCTTTTAGAACTTCTTGTTTGGTACTGCCGACATCGGAAATGATTACTTTTTTCTTTAAAGGCAACTTAGCAAGTTGCTGCAGATCATTAATTATTGTAGAAACCGGGGTGGCTAGAATAATGAAATCAGCGGCAGCTGCTTCATCTAAATCAGTAGCAGCTTGATCAATTATTTTGTGTTCTAGTGCATACGAACAAGCTTTTTCATCAATGTCATTTCCGATTATTTTAAAAGTTGGATGCTGCGCGCGAATTGCTCTGACTAAGGAGCTTCCAATTAGGCCTAGTCCTTTAATGAAGACAGTTGTCATGCTGAGTTACACTTCCTTTCTTGTTTTGAGTAATGAATTCAAATCGGTAAAAAATTCAGGATAAGAAACTGAAACTGCTTCGGGTTCATTCAAAAAGAGATCATCGGTTGACCGCAAAGCGGCAATTGCCATCATCATTCCAATACGGTGATCACCGTGGCTATCCAAAACAGGATCAGTTACGTTCCATGCAGTTTGTCCTTCGATGATAAGACCGTCGGGCAGTTCTTTCAATTGGATGCCTAATTTACGAAGCTCTTGGGCGACGGTTGCAATGCGGTCAGTTTCCTTGAAACGCAACTCCTGCGCACCGGTAATAGTACTCTGACCATCTGCACATGCAGCAAGTAACGCAATCAAAGGCAGCTCGTCGATAATTGCTGGAATATCTTCTTCACTGATTTTGATAGGAAAAAGATGTGCATACCTAACGCGAATGTCTGCTGCCGGTTCTCCTTGGGATTCAAGCTCAGTGACTTGGATGTTTGCCCCCATTTTTAATAAGGCATTTAGAATCCCAGTTCTTGTCTTATTGATATTAACATTGCACAAAGTTATATCTGAGTTAGGAATGATTGTTGCTGCAACAAGGAAGAAAGCTGCCGAAGATATATCACCGGGAACGTTAACGGTCTGGCCTTCAAGTTCAGGATGAGGTTCGACACTGATAGTCAATTGATCTTGGGCGGTTTGAATATTTGCCCCAAATTTGCGTAGCATTTGTTCTGTATGGTCTCGTGTAGGCAGCTTTTCGATGATAGTTGAAGGACTATCTGCTTGCAAAGCTGCCAGAATCAGTGCGCTTTTTACCTGAGCACTGGCAATTTGCAGTTTGATTTTGGCTCCATGGAGTGCCTGACCAGTAATTTTAACTGGAAGAGTGCCATCATCTGTTGTTTGGATTTTAGCTCCCATCATAGTTAGAGGTTCGCTTACTCGGCGCATTGGTCTTTTTTGCAGGGATGCATCTCCGATTAGTTCGCTTGCAAAGGCCTGGCCCGCAAGCAGGCCCATTATTAGCCGTGTTGTTGTACCTGAATTGCCCATATCAAGAGGCTTCGCAGCTTGCTGCAGTCCCTTTATCCCTTTACCGTGGACGATGATATCTGTATTGTGTTGCTCGACATTGATTCCTAAATCTTTAATAGCTTGAAGAGTACTTAGACAATCATTAGAACGCAAAAAGTGTTTGATAACAGTCGGTCCATTGCTGATAGCGCCGATTAGAAGAGCACGGTGAGAAATACTTTTGTCTCCAGGTAGCAGTAATTTTCCGTGCAAGCCTGACTTTGGTAACTTAAACATCTTCCTTTGTGTCATTTTAATTACCCCTTAATTTGATATAAACTCCAGATCATTTGCGGTTCATAGCGCGCAATGATCTTTTCCTTTGAAGAAAGTACAATATTCTTTTCGTTTGTCAGTGTATATTGTCCATCTTTCATATATTGCTGATATGCAAGATACTTGCTAGGAGAATAGCGTACTTGGCAGGAATGAATTCGTGAAGTCAACAATTGTGCTGTTGCAGGATGGGAATAGGCGATCCCATTTTTTCGATCGCATCGTTCAAGAATCACTAATGGATTCAGTCGATGCATAAAGCAGTTCTTTAAAATTAATTGATCAAGATAATGGTAGTGTAGTTCACCCCATGTCATATTTAATGTGGCAGATTTGAATGCTGTTGGGATCAAAAAAAACTCATTTCTGTATTTGGCAAAGGCACTGATAATTTCTTCATAACTATTGTGCAGAATAATTTGGGCTTTTTTATCTGGACTTTTGCTGAGATAATAGTGAGCTGCATCATTGCTGTCAGTTTCCTGTGGACCAAGAGTGTGGATAATCAAGGAACTCACCTCGGAATTAATATTCTTTCAATTCTTGACGATAATCAGTTACTTCTTTTTGCAGACGTGACATGTTACTGCTCTCAAAGGTATCAGTGATGATTTTAGCTAGTTCGATTGCAACCACGCTTTCAATAACGATCGATGCTGGAACGATTGCAGTGGTATCTGAACGTTCAACATTTGCTTTTTGAACTTCGCGTGTTTTAAGGTTAATACTTTGGAGTGCCTTGTAAAGAGTAGGGATGGGCTTCATTGCTGCTTGAATTATTAGTGGCATCCCATTGGTCATTCCGCCCTCAAAGCCGCCAAGATGATTGGACAGTCTGCTCCAGCCATTTCCTTCGTTCCAAGTAATAGGATCCATGACCTCGCTGCCGAAATTTTCTGCGGCAGTGAATCCATCACCGATTGCAACACCCTTCATAGCATTGACCCCCATAACAGCCGCGGCAAGCTTAGCATCCAATTTTGTATCCCAGCTGATGTAGCTGCCTAAACCAGCCGGCACGTTTTCAGCAACAACTCGAATGATTCCGCCTAAAGTATTGCCATCGCGTTTAGTGTTATCAATCAATTCATGTATGGCTGTGACTTGCTGGGTGTCTAAAATACGCAAATCATTTTGTGTTATCTTTTTTTCAATTTGTTCAACGTTAGTTGGAAAGTCTTTTGAACCTTCAATTTTGCCAATTTTTTGAACGTAGCCGATTAAATTAATATCTAATTGGTTCAGCAGCTGTTTGCAGATCGATCCGATTGCAACTCGCATAGCAGTTTCCCGAGCGGAAGAACGTTCCAAGACATTGCGCAGATCTTGATGGCGATACTTCATTCCACCAACAAGATCTGCATGTCCTGGACGAGGACGATCTACTCTGCGAAGAGTGTTTTCAGCAGTTTCAGGGCTGATAGGATCCATTATTTTAGACCAGTGAGCATGATCACGATTTTTGATTGTTAGTGCCAAAGGAGAACCAAGAGCGATTCCATGACGCAGTCCACCGACAATCTGAACTTGATCATGTTCTATTTTTTGACGATTACCACGACCATAACCACCTTGACGAGCTGCTAGAGCCAGATTGATCTGTTCAACGTTGATTTTGAGTCCGGCAGGAATACCTTCAATAATTCCGGTAAGTTGAGGACCATGTGATTCACCAGCTGTTAAAAAATACATAAATATTTACCTCCGTTGTTTTGATATTTTAGTTGTTATTATGACGTTTATTTTCTTGATATTTGCGTGAAGAAGCCATTATTGCAGTGTAGATTTCCTGCAGTCGGGGAACGATTTTTTGATCAGAACATCCGGCAGAGACATTTGATAAGACTTTCTCTTCACGCTTGCTGTCGAGGACAGGGATATTTATTTCCTCTTTAAGCGTAATAATTGTATCGACGGCCTTAAAACGGTGAATTAGGAGACGGACAATTATTTTATCAAGAAATGAGATGGTTCTTCTAGTTCCTGCAAGAGTTCTTTGTTTACCTAAAGCGATACGAATGATCACAACAAGGAGCAAACTTGCGCAGCTGATCAGCAGATCGAATTCTAAAGCTGCAGCAACACTTTTTTGAGATAGCCAACCAGTGATAACCGGAATGGTGAATGAAGCTAGACTTCCAAAAGTGAAAAAGACACCTGTGATCATCCCCTTTATTTGAGGATAAAGTTTCAAGAAGGTGTTAAGTCCAACTTGCATGACACCGCTGGCTGCAGTTAAACCAAATACGAATGATGCGATTTGAGTTAGCCACGCGACATGAATAAAACAGATAATGCTTAATGAGATGAGCGCTGCAATATTTAATGAAACCAGCAATGTTAATTCTGAAATATTTTTCCGCAGCAACCAGAACATGATCAAAACCCCGCTGATAGAACCAATGCTGTAAAGCGAAAGCAGAAAATGTGAGGCAACATTGTTCATGTGTAAAGTTTCGGATGCATACAGAGTAATCCACTGAGTAAATAGAATCATTAGAGCCATGGATGTGTATCCATAAAGAGCAAGTGCAGCAGTTATTATTATTTTTTTGAGTTTGTTAACTCCTTTCAAAGTACCTATCATTGATGATTTAGATTGATTTGTTTTAGGAAACTTCACTGGTAACAGCAAGAAAAAATTGATAATCAAAACTAAAGCAGCTAAAATAAATGACCAGCCAAACCACAAGTTATTGTTTTCCAAAGAAGCAACAAGGAGAGGCAAAACGAATTCGCCTAATGACATAAAGGCTTTGATCAGGACATTTGAGGCACCCTCATTTCCACCGAGTTCAATAAAGGTTGTGTATGTACCTGAATCGAGTGCAGAGTTAGCGATGCCGGCAACGATAGCTAAAAGGTAAGCTATCTGTATATTAGGAGCACCAAGCATACCAAGGAAAAAAATAAAATAGCAAATCATTCCTAAAAAAACAAAATTTTTACGACCATAACGATCAGATAGAGTGCCAAGGATCAAATAAGCGACAAGTCGACCGATACCAACACCGGATATAACATACGATACAGTTGCAAGAGGCGTTTGCCAAAGCTTTCCTAGGGCCTGCATGTTTTGTGCTAAAATTATCAGGCCGATACCATGGACGAAATAGTTTAAATAAAGGCTTAGTGAGAGTCGATTCTGCATACGTGCATTCATTAGAGATTCCTCCTTAATTTAAAAAACAAAAACCAGCTAGGATTTTTAAAATCCAGCTGGTTTAATAGTCATTAATTAAAAATAAAGAATCAATGAAGCCAGCTAGACTTTTATTAAGTGTCTAACTGACAAAGCAAAAATAACCTTGCAACTTTAGACACGAACGTGTGATTAACGCCCGTATCAGAAGTACGGACGTCTACATAAAGTAAGCAAAGCCATAATAATATGAACTTGTTTGTGAAGTTCTGCTATTATTCAAGGTTATTATTCCCTTCCTGTTAATAATGTTAGAATAATTAAATCATTATTAATGAATCAAGTCAATACATAATGCTAAATTAATCAAAATGCAATTGAGGACGAAGTAAAAACAACTATAAATATACCCTGATTTAGAATTAATTATTTTTTTGCAGTAA
This sequence comes from Liquorilactobacillus uvarum DSM 19971, assembly GCF_001434935.1. Classification (GTDB taxonomy): domain Bacteria; phylum Bacillota; class Bacilli; order Lactobacillales; family Lactobacillaceae; genus Liquorilactobacillus; species Liquorilactobacillus uvarum. The sequence continues at coordinate 48,656 of NZ_AZEG01000012.1, forward strand.
AAAAGCAGTTTTTGTGAAAAATAGATGAGAATGCTTGCTTTTATTGCTAAAATTGGTTAAGTTAGAAAATAAAATATTAAAAGGAGCGCTATTGTAATGTCCAACTGGGATACTAAATTTGCAAAAAAAGGATTCACTTTTGATGATGTTCTATTAATACCGGCGGAAAGCCATGTTTTACCAAATGATGTTGATTTAACCGTGCAACTTGCTAAGAATATCAAATTAAATATCCCGATCATTAGTGCCGGAATGGATACGGTTACCGAGTCTGCTATGGCAATCGCAATGGCTCGTCAAGGCGGGCTGGGTGTTATCCATAAGAATATGACGATTGAACGGCAAGCAGATGAGGTCCGTAAGGTCAAACGTTCTGAAAGTGGCGTTATTATTGATCCTTTCTTTTTAACACCAGAAAATTCTGTAGCTGAAGCAGAAAAACTAATGAGAAAATATCGCATTAGCGGTGTTCCTATTGTTGACACATTACAAAATCGCAAATTTGTAGGTATTATTACGAATCGTGACCTGCGTTTTGTTAGCGACCTAACTGTAGCTATTGATAAAGTGATGACTAAAGATGATCTTGTAACTGCACCAGAAGGGACATCTTTAAAGACAGCTGAAGCTATTTTGCAGAAGCATAAAATAGAAAAACTACCAATGGTTGATAAAGATGGCAGATTAACTGGCTTGATAACAATCAAAGATATTGAAAAAGTTGTGGAATTTCCTAATGCTGCTAAGGATGAGCATGGTCGTTTACTGGTAGCTGCTGCGGTTGGCGTAACAAGTGATACATTTGATCGTGCCAGAGCGTTGCTTGATGCCGGTGTGGATGCAATTGTAATTGACACGGCTCATGGGCATTCTGCTGGTGTCATTCGCAAAATCAAGGAGATTCGTAAAACGTTCCCTGAAGCAACACTGATTGCAGGAAATGTAGCAACAGCTGCTGCAACTGAGGCACTGTATGACGCTGGGGTCGATATCGTTAAAGTCGGTATTGGACCAGGATCGATTTGTACAACACGTATTGTTGCAGGTGTGGGAGTGCCTCAGTTAACTGCCGTTTATGATGCTGCAAGTATAGCACGTAAATATGGTAAGACTATTATTGCTGATGGCGGAATCAAATATTCCGGAGATATTGTTAAAGCGTTGGCTGCTGGTGGGAATGCAGTGATGCTTGGCGGAATGCTGGCTGGAACTGATGAAGCACCTGGCGAAACAGAAATTTATCAAGGCCGTCGCTTCAAAACTTATCGTGGCATGGGGAGTTTGGGTGCAATGGATAGCAAGCATGGTTCATCTGATCGTTATTTCCAAAGCGGGGTTAATGAGGCCAACAAACTTGTTCCTGAGGGTATTGAAGGCCGTGTTGCTTATAAAGGCAGCCTTTCTGATATGGTTTATCAGTTAGTTGGTGGTTTGCGTGCCGGCATGGGTTATGTTGGAGCCGCACATCTTCAAGGATTGCAAGACGATGCACAGTTTGTTCAGATTTCTAATGCGGGTTTACTTGAATCACATCCACATGATGTTCAAATTACAAAAGAATCACCTAATTATAGTAAATAAAAAAATTTAACAGAATACAAAAGGGTCAGCACAATTTGTGTTGGCTTTTTTGCGTCAACTAGTAATTTATTCGGTTATCTTTTTTATTTTGTGAAATATGATGTGGTAATATTGATTGAAAGATTAGCAATAAAAAGCAGTACGAATGTTGCTGCAAAAGGGAGTTTTTTTGATGGTAAAAACAAATAACACACCTCAGAAACAGGTACATTCATTATTTGACAGAGTTGCACCAAAATATGACAAGATGAATAATCTGATCACTTTAGGATTACATCGGCATTGGCGTACAGAAACAATAAAAAAATTAAATGTAAAAAAAGGAGATTTTGCACTTGATTTGTGTTGTGGGACAGGTGATCTAACACTTGATTTGGCACAAATTGTTGGACCGAGCGGTCATGTTGTGGCACTTGATTTAAGCACAGAAATGTTAAAATTAGCGAAAAAGAAGATCAGAGCAGCGCATCTTGCTGATCGAGTGACTTTTGTTGCAGGTGATTCAATGCAATTGCCTTTCGAAACTAACTATTTTGACCTTGTTACAATCGGTTTTGGCCTGCGCAATGTTCCAGATGCTGATCAGGTCTTACGTGAAATGGTGCGGGTTTTAAGACCAGGCGGACAAGCAGCTTGCCTCGAAACATCGCAGCCACAGCAACCGCTTATTCGATTGGGCTGGGAAGGATACTTTCATATTGTTCCGCTGATGGCTAAGTTAACAGGCAGTCGCTATCAAGACTACGATTATCTTCAAAAAACGACAAAGGCTTTTGTATCAGTTCAAAAATTAGCCGAGATGTTTTCGTCTGCCGGGTTGGAGAAAGTTCAGTATTCTCTTTTTACCTTCGGCGCAGGGGCTTTGCATATTGGAAAGAAACACTTCAATTAAAAAATAAAAGCTTGTTTGAGAGGTGAACCTCACAGGCAAGCTTTTTGTGTTGCTTTTTTAGCAATTAAAGAAATGATTAGTTTTGAGATAAAAGCGCACATCTTAAGAGAAAACATTAAGCGGAATGTTTGATTGAAATGCGTGGTTACAGGAATTTGCAGTGTATTATTTAGCTGCTGTGGTATAATTAAGCATTGAATTTCGAATAAAGGAGAGAAAAAAATGCCGCGTAAAATGAGTTTATTTTCGATTGTAATGCTGACGTTGAGTGCAATTATTGGGTCAGGGTGGCTGTTTGGGTCAGGAATGGCTGCACATATTGCCGGGCCAGCAGCAATTCTCTCATGGGTATTAGGCGGTATAATTATTGGTGTCATTGCACTGAACTATATAGAATTGGGTACGATGTTTCCTACTAGTGGTGGAATGAGTCAGTATGCATCATTTTCTCACGGACCATTACTAGGTTTCGTTGCTGGTTGGGCAAACTGGATTTCACTGTTAACTATCATTCCGATTGAAGCAGTTGCTGCAGTTCAATATATGAGCTCATGGCCATGGAGTTGGGCAAATTGGACTCAGGCATTTATTCAAAAAGAAAATATTACGAATTTAGGATTGGCGGTTGTTTTCTTATTTATTCTTGCCTTCACGCTATTGAATTTTTGGTCTATACGCTTATTAACGAGTTTTACGAGTTTGATTTCAGTCTTTAAGATTCTTATTCCGTTAATGACGATCATTATTCTTTTTATAACAGGGTTTCATGGTTCTAATTTTCAAACAGCTGCTGGATTCATGCCATATGGAAGTGCAACAATTTTTACGGCAACGACCTCGGCAGGAATTATTTTTTCGTACAATGCTTTTCAAACAACGATCAATATGGGAAATGAAATCGAAAAACCAGAAAAAAATATTTTCTGGGGAATTGTGATTGCTTTCGGAATAAGTATGGTCATTTATACTTTTCTTCAAATTGCTTTTATTGGTGCTGTCCCCACTAGCAGGCTTGAAAGTATGGGCTGGCATGGAATTAATTTTCAATCACCATTTGCAGATATTGCGATTCTGCTTAATTTGTCTTGGCTGGCAAATCTTCTTTATCTTGATGCGTTTGTGTCTCCGTTTGGAACGGGAGTCTCCTTTGTTGCAACGACTTCGAGGGCTTTAGCTGCAATGACACAAACAAGGCATTTGCCTACGCTTCTGGGACAGCTGAATCAGAAATATAAAACTCCCCGAAGAGCGATGGTCGTCAACATGTTTTTGGGAGTTATTATGGTAGCTGTTTTTCGAAATTGGAGTGCACTGTCCAATGTTATTTCGACCTCTACACTTATCGCGTATTTAACTGGTCCAATCACCTTGATGTCTTTTCGTCGACATGGGACAAATTTAAAAAGGCCTTTTCGTCTGCGAGGAGCTGCAATATTGGCTCCTGTAGCTTATATATTAGCCAGTTTAGCTATTTACTGGGCAAAGTGGCCGACAACGATTGAAGTTTTTGGAGTGATTATGCTTGGCTTAGTTTTTTACGTTTTTTATGAATTTCGTCAGCCATCTAATAGAAAAAAGTTGTTTTCGAGTCTTCGTGGCACACGCTGGCTCTTTTGTGAAATGTTATGGCTGACAATCATGTCATTGGTAGGCAGTAATCAGTTCGGGGGTAATGGCTGGTTGTCTTATCCAATTGATTTTATTTTTGTTGTCATCGGAAGTTTAGGCTGTTATTTCATGGGTATACAAGATAGTTATACCAGTCGTGAGACAATGGTGGCTTATGAACTGAATCAACAAGTAAAAACAAAAAAATAAGAATACTGTATGTCTTTAGGAGGACGCATGGGGAAAAAAGTTTGGCTTGGAGCATTATTAGGGGCAGTTATTTGGTTATCATTTAACTGTATTACAGCAGCCGCTGATACAACTGAATATCATGTGAATTATACCATCCGGCAACCAATCACTAATAAAAAAGCTGAGGTTGATACATATTTCAATAAACCGGCAATTGTCAGGATAGAAAAAAATCACTATAAAGTTATAATCAGCATTATTACTAATCATAACCTAGGTTCGTTTCCGTTTCAGATTTTAAAAATAAATGGTTTACTGCCTGAAGTGGAGAAAAAGATTTTTGGGCAGCAGGATTATTATACATTCTCATTTATAACGCAAGATGTTCATCAAAAAATATATGGTGAGTTTAAAGCTGATATTGATAGCAGCAATTATCATTATCAAGGCGGCTTTAATCTTGATCTAGATGCAGCAAAAATACCCGAACTCACAAAAACAGCAACTGAAACAGCAGCAAAATTAGAATCTGGATCAAGTGTTACTCAAAGTGACGCGGGAAAAAATAATCAGGTGACAGATAAAACTGCAAAAAACGAAGCGGCTGATGAATCTAATCAAGGTGAAATAAAAGCAGGAAAGAATACTGGTAAAAAGAGTATAAATAATGCAAAAACGGCCGCGACCGATGTGCCTTCAAAAAAAGAATCGGATAAGGGCTCAAAAAAAACAAAGTCAAATGATACAGGGAAAATACTGCTTGTAATTGGAATTGTGGTTGCACTTGGAGTCGGCGGTTGGGGTTTATTTTCAAACTATCGCGGTTGAAAGCAGTGAAGTGCTGTATATCGGTGGTTTTTGTATATAGATGTTGGTTTGATTTCAGAAAGCATTCAAGCTGACGCAAGAAGTTGAGAAAACTTAACGGTTAATTCTCAATTTTTTATAATATGGTTGATTTGTTGTATTAAAGCAGAGGAGGATTCAGCGGTGGAAAATTTTAAAAAACAAGGATGCCTAATGGTCGCTCAGGATATATCAGCGCTCGGTGATTTGTCAATGACTGTTGCTCTTCCTTTACTGATGATGCAAGGAGTTTCCACAGTGTCATTGCCAACAAGTATTTTATCGACGCAAAGCGAGGGCTTTGGTAAGCCAGTGAGTTTATCGGTCTCCCAATGGTTGCCGCGTACTTTGCAGCATTGGAAAAACCAACAGATTAAAATTAAGGGTGCATTAATTGGATATATTGAAGATACTCAAATAGGAGAAAAACTAGTTTCTTTTTTAGTGCAAAATAAATTACCCTTCGTCTTGATTGATCCGGTTTTTGCTGACAGAGGAATACTCTATCCTGCGTTGTCAGATACGCAACTGAAAATTACACAGCAGTTGATTGAACAAGCCGATATCATTACACCGAACTATACCGAAGCCAAGTTTTTGGTGGAGGCAAATTCTAAAGCGGGTTTGGGAGAACAAAAAGTATTTACTGAATTTGAATTATTGAAAAAATTAGAAAAAATGATGCAAAAAGAAGGGAAAGCCGTTATTACGGGGGTTGAAGAAGCAAAAAAAATTGGATGTATTTGGCTGAATGAAGATGGTCAGATGATGAAAAGGATGTTTCCACGCTTAAGTGGTCATTTTTATGGAAGTGGGGATGTTTTTGCAGCTTTGTTGGCAGGCTTTTTGTGGTGTGGTAAGTCTTTCTCGAGTTCTGTCAGCGAAGCTACTTCTTTAACATACCAAGCGTTAAAACATACGGCTGACACCAAGCGTGAAAAACGTTATGGAGTTGATATAAGCACAGTTATGCAGAAACTGGCCCAAAAAAGCGCTAAATAGGCTGGCATAATTATGAGTAAGTGCTATAATATGGATTAATAATTTATGAGTAATTTAAGATGTTTTATTTTGTTTTCTCATGTAACGTAGCTGTAGCATATAAGGGAGGGCGTGCGCTAAAGATGAAGCAAAAAAATAATTCTAAATCTTCTTTGAAGCGGTTGACATTGGTAGCAGTTTTAATCGCTGTCAATATTGTTGTTGCCAGAGTATTTTTAATTCCGATCCCAATGACTCATGGATATATTAACCTTTGTGATGCAGGAATTTTTATTGCCGCGTTATTGTTTGGAAAACGCGAGGGTGCAATCGTCGGTGGTTTGAGCGGTTTTTTGTTGGACCTGATTGCTGGCTATCCGCAGTATATGCTTTTTTCTTTAGTCATCCATGGGTTGGAAGGATATTTGGCTGGTATGTTGCTCAGCACGACAACCAAGGGAAAATCAGCATTTCTGTTAGCATCATTTGTGGGGATTATCGTTATGGTTGGTGGCTACTTTGCAGCAGATTCTCTGCTTTACACAGTGCAGACAGGTCTGGTGGGTGTCCCGACTAATTTATTTCAAGGTATAGTTGGTGCATTAGTTGCACTGCCTGTTTACTATCGGCTGAGCAGTGGTGTTACCAGTAGTAATAAACAATAAGAATTAGTAAGTATATAAAAACAATACAAGATTAATAAGAAAAAGCTTTCTTTTTATGGAGAAGGGCTTTTTTAGTTTATTATTATGTATTTCAAGTTTAGGAAATGAAACTTGACATCCTCTCATCTAATACTCATAATTGTGTTCAAGCTGAATTGTAAAACAAGGGAGACAGCTTTAAAAAACTAAGGTTTATGTGGATTGTACAAAATCCTGCAGGAAACACTTGTTTGTTTAATTGAGTGAAAAGGCAAGAAAAGACGAGTTATTGCCAGAATTGTTTATCAGCACAGGATAAAGTTGGTAACGGTGAGATATCCTTGTAAAATAAGGGTACTTTTTTTATATCTGAGGACTATTCAAATTTAATATAATGGGAAGAAGCAGATAGTTATGGTCAGTGATTTCGAAGAACTAAAAAATTTAGATGGGGAAATTGAAACAGATTTAGAAGTGAGACACAAATATGGTCAAAACAAATATACGCAAAGCATTATTTCCGTTAATACCCCGCTAGCAGTAGTACATGCTGCCAGCATTCGTGATGTTCAAGCTACTCTGCGTTTTGCAAATAAAGAGCATCTATCTGTGACGGCTCTAGGAGGTGGAACATCAATTGTTAATGGGTCTGCTGGGGAAGAAAAAGGTCTAGTGTTAGATTTGTCGCCGCTAGATAAGATTCTTGAAATTAGTGTCCCTGATCAATATGCAATTGTCCAAGCAGGAGTATTAAATGGTGTTCTTGATCAGGCTGTTCGCAAACAGGGGTATTTTTTTGCACCAGATCCGGGATCAAAGCCGATTAGCACAATAGGAGGGAATATTGCAACCAATGCTGGAGGGATGAGTTCATTAAAATATGGAACAACTAAACAATCAGTTGTTGGCTTGAAAGTGGTTCTTGCGGACGGAACTTTGATTGAAACAGGAAGTAAATGTTTCAAAGATAATGTCGGCTATGATTTGACGGATCTTTTTATCGGCTCAGAAGGGACGTTGGGAATTATTGTGGAGGCAACTGTCAGGATCCTGCCGATTCCATTTGGTAATCCGACAACGGGACTGGCAACTTTTGAAAGTATGGAAGCTTTGAGTATGGCAGTTGAGCATCTTTCAGGAAGTGGTCTTTATCCTTCAATGCTTGAGGCCCTCAACAAAAACTCGATCGAAGCGCTTGATAGATTGGAAAAAACAGATCTTTCAAAGGGCGGAGCTGAAGCGTTGCTTATTTTTCAACTAGATGTGACTCCCGCTGGTGCACTTGAAGCTTTAAAGAAAATTTTGCACGCTGATAAAGCATTATATGTTTCTGTCACTGATGATGCAGAATATGCTCAAAACATTATTAAGATTCGACAAGATTATTATGAAGCGGAAGCAGCTTATGGAAGATTAATAGTTGAAGATGTGGCTGTTCCACTTTCAAAACTTCCTGAATTGGCTGAGTTTGTGGATAAACTTAAGTTTTCGACACCTGTTAAGACATTTTTAGGCGGACACGCAGGAGATGGAAACTTTCATCCGAATATTGCAATCCCAAGTAATTTGGAAGCAATTCCAACTGATGTTGAGAAGGCTATTAACAAGCTGTTTACTTACGTGCAGTCTATAGGAGGAACAATTTCAGCTGAACACGGTGTTGGAGATGTAAAGGATGCATGGGTACTTCCACAGCTTGGCGAGCATCTAGTCAGGGTTCAACGGGAACTCAAAGCTGCTTTTGACCCAGCGGGGATCTTAAATCCAGGTCGTAAATTGTAGTAGTTGCAGCAAGTGCCATACACATGCATTAAGAGTGGATAGATAAAAGATAAAAAGGGGCTGTGACAAAGTTTGTTTTGTCAGGCCTCTTTTTATTTTTACTATATAAATTAATGTGTTTCCAAGATTCAATTGTCTCTCTAGCTGCAGTTTGAGTATTGAGGTACTTTCAAAATGAAGCCTAGAAAAAGGTTTGATTTCTTCGTAGTTCCTACATTCTAAAAACATAAAAGCCCAATACGGCAAGAATTACCTGCCAAAGGCACAAAACGGCCTTTAATTTCGAATAACGTGCAGAAGTCGAGGATGCATAGAAAAAATGGAAAAGTAATTTTTCGTTGAATAGCGCTGTTCCAAAGTTCCACACCAAAAACAGGAAACGTACAGTCAGCGGTTCTCGACTTAAAAAAGCATTGATAACAGCAATAATGGTAAAGAATACCGTAACCGAGTAACGGTTCAAAAGAACCCAAAACTTAGGTGGTGTTGGCATGATACTCAGATCCTTTTTTTATCTTTTAAACTAGGATCATAATAACATATATTAAAATTCAAAAGCAATTTTCCGGTATTATTCAAAAAGGCTTTCAGGGATGAACAGATTTCCCAGTGTCACAGCCATAATTGATTTGATGGCGTGCATCCGATTAGCTGCTTCTTGAAAGACAACGGACTGCTCACTTTGAAACACATCATCCGTTATTTCAAGGGCATCAAGCTTGTGTGCGCCTAATAACTTTGCCCCGATGGTTGTTTTGGTATCATGAAATGCTGGAAGGCAGTGAAGAACGATCGTTTCTTTTTTGCCTGTTTTATTCAAAAGATCATTATTTATCTGATAAGGAAGCAACTGCTTGATGCGTTTGTCATAGTCAACATCTTCACCCATTGAAACCCAAACATCAGTGTAAAGTGCGTCAGCACCTTCAACAGCAGCTTCAGGATCATCAGTGATCAGTAATTTTGCCCCACTTTGGGCAGCTTTCTTTTTAGCAATTTCAAGAATTGAAGCTGTGGGCTGAAGGTCACTGGGAGCTCCAATATGAACGTTAACACCTAGGATTGCTCCAGTAACCAGTAAACTGTTGGCAACATTGTTACGTCCATCACCGACATATGTCAAGGTCAAGCCTTTCAGGCTGCCAAACTTTTCTTTTAACGTCATAAAATCGGCTATCATTTGTGTAGGATGCCAGTCGTCTGTTAGACCATTCCAGACGGGAACACTCCCATATTCAGCAAGATCCGACACAGTTTTTTGTTTGAAACCACGAAACTCTATTCCATCAAACATACTTCCTAAAACCTTAGCAGTATCAGCAACAGATTCCTTATTACCAAACTGAATATCGTTTTTACCAAGAAATTCAGGATGTGCTCCCAAGTCATTAGCAGCAACTGTGAAAGCAGAACGTGTCCGTGTCGAGGCCTTTTCGAACAATAGCGCAATGTTTTTTCCAGCAAGATATTGATGAGTAATATGCTGCTTTTTTAAGCTTTTAAGATGGATGGCAAAATCAATTAAATAATTGAGTTCTGCTGCTGAAAAATCGGTTTCTTTTAGAAAAGACTTGCCATAAAAGTGATTCATTAGGGACCCTCCATTATAAGAAGTATGTCAGAATTAATGTTTTTTATACTTCTTCAATTCAACTTGTGTTTCCTGTATTAATATGTTTCTAAAATTAATTTTTCTCATGTAATTATGAATTGGTTATTGCCCAATTCGTATTATGAATAATTCGCTGTTAATGCTTAACGATTACCGCTTTCTGGCGGATTAATATGCGATTACTTATTGACTGACAATGGCGTTAGTCAATGTATCTTTGATAATATGCACTGCATGAAGTAATTCTGAGCCGGTAATAATCAACGGGGGCAGTAAACGTAATGTGTTGTCCCGTGATGAAAGTGTTAAGATTCCTTGCTTATGCAAGCCAGCAATGATTTTGCTGACCTCAATATCCGATTTGAGATGGATACCGACCATTAGTCCTTTACCGGAAATTCCCTCAACTAATTCTAATGGTTGGATTTCTTTTTCTAAAAAATGCCAGAAAAAGAGCGACTTTTGCTGAACGGCTTCAAGAAAATCATCATTTAGGATGGTTAGTACAGCTGATGCAGAAGCCATCGCGAGTGGGTTTCCGCCAAAAGTTGTTCCATGGCTCCCAGGGCCAAAGGAAGAAGCAAGCTCTGTCTTTCCAATCATTGCCCCTACAGGAATTCCATTTGCCAAGCCTTTAGCTGCAGTTATAATGTCAGGATCGAGGTTTAAATGCTGATATGCAAAGAGTTTTCCGGTTCGTCCCATCCCGGTCTGAACTTCATCGATAATCAAAAGAACTTTTTCTTGTTTGCATTTAGCACCTACAGCCTCGAGCCAAGCAGGATCGCCATTGACTACGCCGCCTTCACCTTGAATAATTTCTAAAATTACTGCTGCAAGATCGGATGTTATCTGTGCTAAAGCATCTGGATCATTGTATTTTGCAAATTTGACATCAGGAACAAAGGGACCAAAGCCCTCTTTTATCTTATCGTTTCCAGTCATAGAAAGTGAACCATAGCTGCGACCATGGAATGAATGATCAAATGCCAAAATTGCACTTTTGCCAGTTGCTTTACGTGCTAATTTAAGTGCGGCTTCATTAGCCTCAGTTCCAGAATTGCAAAAGTAAACATCTTTGTCTTCATCTTTTACCAGCAGTGAAGCCACTTTTTCTTGAAGTGTGCTGTCATATAAATTGGATGTATGCCATACCTTATCCAATTGAGTTTTAACAGCATCTTTTATTGGTGCAGTGTTGTATCCTAGGTTGCAGACTCCGATTCCACTGGTGAGATCCAGGTATTTTTTACCATTGTTGTCTATTAGAGTGACACCATTGCCCTTTACTATTTCAAATGGAAACCGTTTATATGTCGGAAAAATATGTTTCATTTTCATTTTCTCCTTCCTGAATGATAAGAGTACCAGTCGTTGTCAATTTGTTTGTGATCGAAACATGTTCGACACCTGTTTGAAAAGCCTTAAAAGCTGCGGATATTTTAGGTTGCATACCGTTTGTAATAATTTTTTTATTGCGTAAATTGTGCGCTGTTTCAAGAGAAAGCTTAGGAACAATCTTGCCATTATTCAAGACACCGGGAACATCGGTCATAAGATAAAGTGCAGTTGCGTTCAGCAGACTTGCAATGTCTGCTGCTGCTGTATCAGCATTGACGTTCAGCCATTGTTTTGAAGGTGTCAAAGCAAGCGGAGCAATGACACCAATATGCGTAGTTAGCAGTTTTTCAAGTAGATTTTTATTTACCGCTTTTATTTTACCAACATAACCATAGGTCTGTTTATCTAGAAAATCACCAACTAAGAGATTATCATCGGCTGCATTTAAACCTATGGCAGGCAACGAATGTGCACTTAACCCTTGCAGGAGTTGTGTTTGTGTTTTTCCAAGTAAAACCATTCGGGTTAAGTCAAGTGTTTGTTTATCAGAAATACGAATACCATTAATCTTGCGGATTGGCAGCTTCAATTGAAGCGACAATTTTGAAATGGTAGAACCACCGCCATGAACTAAGAGAATTTTTTTCCCTTCTTTAAGCCATAGGTGCAATTGCTGATAAAATTCAGCCGTCAGCTGCCCGATCGTGTTCCCACCAATTTTAATGACAATAAAATCTTTCATTCTGTAGTCCTTTCTCTCTTACTAACAAAGTGTTTTTAAAAGCTTGCTTTGTTTATCAACTATGATAGGCGGCATTGATTTTGACGTAGCCATAAGTTAAGTCACATCCCCACGCTTGACCTTTAGCTTCTCCATCATGTAGGTCAACATCAATTGTTACTTTAGAATCTTTTAAGCTGTTGCTGGCGGTTTCTTTGTCGAATTCAGCAGCTAAACTATGATCAACGACCAAAATATCGTTAAGCTTGATTGTTATATTTTGAGGATCAAAAGCAGCGTCAGTGGCACCAATGGTACTCATTACACGGCCCCAATTAGGATCATCTCCAAAAAGCGCTGCTTTAACAAGGCTTGAGCCGACGATTGCCTTCGCAATTTTTTTACCGTCTTGAGTAGATGAAGCTCCATTAACATTGACTTCAACCAACTTAGTGGCACCTTCACCATCTGCAGCAATGCTTTGAGCTAGAAAAGCTAAAATATGATGAAATGCTGACTTAAAAGTAGCTAATTCTGGAGAAGAAGACGTAATTTCATTGTTTTGAGCTAAGCCATTCGCTAAAACAAGCACCATATCATTTGTCGAAGTGTCTCCATCAACTGTAATTTGATTAAATGTCTCATCGGCCAGTTCACTGATAAGTGTTTGCAGTGTAACAGGACTAATAGCTGCATCAGTTGTGATGAAAGCAAGCATCGTAGCCATATTTGGATGGATCATGCCTGATCCTTTAGCAAAGCCAGTCATTGTACATAGACGCTCTCCAAGCTTAAAGGAAACGCTGATCTTCTTAGAACGAGTATCAGTTGTCATAACTGCTTTAGTCACGGTATCTGTTTTTTTACTTTGTAATTTACTAATTCCAGCAGTTATTTTTTCCATAGGGAGGTATGCTCCAATTAAACCTGTTGAGGCAACGCCAACAAGTGCCGGAGAAATGTTTAACTTTTCGGCCACAAGTTTTTGTTCCAGAGCAACGTCTTTTTCGCCCTGCAGACCTGTACATGAATTGGCAAATACACTATTCATGACGACGGCTTGCAGTTTCTGAGACTGAGTAACGGTTTTTTTAGTTAGAGCAGTTGGAGCGGCACAAACTTTATTTGTGGTATAAACACCGGCAGCAGTTGCTGGAACTTTTGAGTAAAGCCAGCCAAGATCAGGGCGTTCTTGACGCATGCCAGTATTGACGCCATCACTATAAAATCCTTCAGGCCAAGTAAATTCTATTTCGTGATATTTTTTTTCTGTATTCATAGTTTTGCTGCTCCTTTATTTAAGGGAAAATTGGTAGTGAGGGTAAGCCGGCTTCTTCGGAAAAGCCAAACAAATTATTAAAGTTTTGAACAGCTTGTCCTGCCGCTCCCTTCATTAAATTATCAATTACTGAAACAATAACAATCGTGTTGGTAGCTGGATTATAATCAAAGCCAATGTCACAGTAATTTGAACCAACGACTTCTTTGATACTTGGGACACCATCTGTTAAAATTCGAACAAATTTTTTATGTTGGTAATGTTTTTGAAATGATCGTCGTAACTTTTCCAAGGTAACATTCGATGCTGCTTTAACATAAATTGTTGCCATGATGCCACGAGTCACGGGAATCAAAGTAGTTGTAAATTGGATTGCTGGGATATTTGCATTCCATTTTTGCAGCTGCTGTACAATTTCAGGGATGTGCTGATGCTTGTTTAACTTATAGAGCCAAGCATTTTCGTTTATAAAAGTATAATGATTACTTGCACTAGGTTTTTTCCCTGCTCCGGAAACACCGGATTTAGCATCAACAATAATCGTATCGGGAATAATCAGGTTATCAATTACTAAAGGAGCAAGGCCAAGTAATGTAGCGGTTGCGTAACAGCCTGGATTTGCAATATATGGGCTCGCTGGTAGATTGAATTCTGCCAACCCATAGCAGGCTGCTTGAAGCAGCTCATCAGGTGCTGATGGCTTGTTATACCACTTGGAATATGTCAACGAATTTTTAAACCGAAAATCTCCGGAGAGGTCGATAACAGGAAATTTCTTTTCAATGAAAGGTCGGGCTAGCTGCTTGGTGACTCCTGATGGTGTAGCAAAAAATAAAACATCATCGTCATTCATGATTGAAGCAGCATTGAATTCCTTTAATTGTAGGTGCTCGTTCAAATATGCAGGGATAGCTGCATCAAGAAATTCAGCAGTTTCCGTTTCTTTATGATGACCATATAGATCAATATGTGTAACGTTAGGGTGTTGTTTTAATAGTGAATATAAAACTGCGCCGCTATAACCAGTAGCACCCAATAGCCCAACTTTCATTTCTTTTCCTTCTTCCATCCATATAAATTGAATAACAATTCATTTTGTTGTTTATAACTATATTATATTCCAGCTTTTGTTTCAATAGTTTTTTAATAAAATTTCAAAAAAATACCATTAAAATGAATATTTATATGTATATAAGCAAAAAAATGCATATATTATCAAAAAGTGAGTAAAAAAGTATTTTTTTGAATAAAAAGTATAAATCGAACTTTTAATGTATAAAAAAGGCTAGAACGTAAAACTGCCGTTTAGTCTGAATATTTCAGCCTAACTAATTATTTGCAGTAATAGATCTAGTCTTTTATATTAAAGATATATGTTTTTTTTATTCGGCTCTCTCAATAGCATCCGCAATATTATCTTTTGAAAAATCGTGTTCCATGAATTCATTATTGTTGACAGGCAGATGCTGCTCTAAGGTGTCAAAGAGTTGTATGTCTAGTTTCCCAGAGGCAAGTTTGAAGTCGAGCACATGTCCACCAATTGAATGATCATCCGCAAGAAAATGATTATGGAAGCCGCCAACAGCAGCACCATGGAAAAGTGTTGGCGAGTAGTAACTGAGGAGTGTTCCTTCAATGTTATGCTTTTCGAAGATACTTTGTTTCTTGGCCGTTTCTTCTAAAGTATCAAATGGACGGCTAGATTTGACAACAGCTCGTGTTTTCATGTAAGAAAAACTGCCCCTGACTCGAATAGAGAAAAAAGTGTTAGCATTTGTTTTTCCGCTTAAAGCAGCATTTGCAAATTTTTCTGGGTCAGCATCTTTCAATGAAGTTAAGAATTTAAAATCGGCAAAGTGAATATTAGCGAAAGGCATTGAAAAATCATTTCCAATGACATGCACTTTCCCGAAACTGTCGGCCTGATAAGGAACACCATCGAGAATTATTAATTCACCATCCAAACCCTCGCCAGTCCCGATACCTGTGTCGCCGTGTTGCAAAAGCTCCTTCATTGTAAGAGTTCCTGATAGTAGGCCCGGGACTAGTAGAGCTAGCGTTCCATGCTGATAAAAAACATTTGTTTGTTTCATTGCTTATTCCTCCTGTATTGTGTAGCATTGTAACATTAAAAAACAGTTTTATTTATGATTTATGTTGTCCTCAACATTTTAAATAATAACACACAAATCTGATTAACCGGTATTAGGGATTCTTAATCGACAAAAATAGAGAGAGGGAAACCAGGTATTAAATTTAGACAGTGTAAATTATGGTTAAAAAAAGTTTGGAAGCGGCTGCTTAGCTTGATTTTAAACAATTCTTTAGATACGATGAAACTGTCTTTTGTTACAATTAGGAATATGAAGTGCTGAAAAAGAAATAAACATGCACGGTGCTTTGGAATTTATAGGATAGTGCGAAGCATAGAGAGAAAATAAATATAAACTAAGGGGTTAACGAATATGAAAATTCTAGTTGTTGATGATGATAAAGATATTGTTGAACTATTAAGTATTTACATTAAAAATGAAGGATATGAAGTTGAAAAAGCATATGATGGGAAAGAAGCGATAACAAAGCTCAACACTAATCCCGATGTTTCTCTTATGATACTTGATATTATGATGCCTCACATGGATGGCATTGATGTTATCAAAGAAGTTAGGAAGGATTCACAGATTCCTGTGCTGATGTTGTCTGCTAAGACAGGCGATCTTGATAAAATTCAAGGGCTAATTCAAGGTGCTGATGATTATGTGACTAAGCCATTTAATCCCCTTGAGGTGATGGCACGTGTCAAGTCATTGCTAAGACGATCACAACATTCTGTAACCAATGATGTGCCAGATATTCTTGAAGTTGGGCCACTTATTATTAAGAAAGATTCGCATGAAGTTGAGACAGTTGATGGAAAATCGATTCAATTAACAGCATTGGAATTTGGTATTTTGCATCTGCTTGCCAGCCATCCTAATCGTGTTTTTTCTGCAGATGACATTTTTGAGCGTGTTTGGCAGCAGGAGTCTGTAGTTTCAGCGAAAACAGTAATGGTCCATGTTAGTCATTTGCGCGACAAGATTGAAGATGCTACTAACGGTGAGAAGGTAATTCAAACGGTTTGGGGTGTCGGGTATAAGATTGAGGCACACTAGACCAGAAATGGAGATGGTTCTTAAGTGAAACTCACCGCGCGTGAAAAAAGCGAATTGTTCGGTGAAGGTATTGTGACAGTCATTCTTTTACTCTTATTGAATTTATCAATTTATGTTTTGCTGGACCAGATGATAAAGTCAAATCCGGCACTGGCAGATGGTATTTTTCAAATAAAAATGTCCCTTTCTTTCGGACCAGGTCCATACCATATTCGTTTTTGGAGTTGGGGCGGCCTCTTTGTCAGCATTATGTTGGTTGCGGATGTGTTCATAGTGTACTGGCGCTTGATTAGACGTTATCGTCAAATTCAGCTGCATCATGTTATCTCTGAGCTTCACTATATTGCTGAAGGCCATTTTGATCATCGGATTCCTTTTCAACTGCAAGGAGATATGCAGCGGGTTGTTCAGAGCATCAATGCTCTGGTTGACAGTACAATTAAGTCAATGGAAGAAGAACGTCAGATTGAACGTTCAAAAGATGAACTTATTACGAATGTCAGTCATGATATTCGGACACCTTTGACTTCGATCATAGGGTACCTAGGATTGATTGAGGACAAACAATATCATTCGGAGGAAGATGTTTTTAAATACACTCACACAGCTTTTCTAAAGGCAAAGCAGATGAAAGTTTTGGTAGAAGATCTCTTTGAGTATACTAAAGTGCGTCAGACGGCGACTCCATTGAATTTAACGCAAATTGATGTTGGTCAGATGATACAGCAATTAGCGGCTAGTTTTGAACTTGAGGCAAATAAAAAGGGAATGAAGATTACCACTGAAGTTACCGCAGATCAGGTCATGATGGAAGCTGACTCTGAGAAACTAGCTCGTGTTTTTAACAATTTGATTTCAAATGCTTTAAAATATGGGAGTGGGGGTAAACACATTCTTTTGAAAGCTTCACACGCTAATCAGAAGGAAATAATTGTAGAAGTCGCAAATGACGGTCCAATGATTCCCAAAGAATCGCTCCATCAGCTTTTTGATCGTTTTTACAGAGTTGAAGGTTCTCGTTCAAAAGAAACTGGCGGAAGTGGGCTGGGGTTGGCGATTGCACAAAGCATTGTTGATTTGCATAACGGATATATTTACGCTATTTCAGATAAGCAACTGACAAGCTTTGTGATGCATCTTCCTGTCAAACAAATTTATAAGATAGAAAAGGAACAAAATAATTAAAAATTAAGATTAGTCGTTGTCAGACTAATCTTTTTTGGTTATTCTAGAGTAGACTTAATAAACGAGGGGACAGACAATAATGTTGATTTTTAAGAGAACAAAAAAGTTGCTGCTAGGATTAGTGATAGCTGCGACTGCTTTTGCTTCGACCGCTAGTGGGATCTTTATGAATAGTGATGAGAATGTTAAGGCCGATACAGCAACAACAGACAAGGCGCTTCAACTGGACGTGAAGGCAGCAATAGCAGTTGATGCCAAAACAGGACAGATTATTTATAGTAAAAATGCAGATCAACTCTTACCGGTTGCATCAATGACCAAACTTCTTTCGATTTACTTAGTATTGCAGGCAATTAAAGAGGGTAAGTTGTCATGGGACCAAAAGGTACCTGTCGATAGCGCTTCTTATCAAGTAAGCCAAGATACCAGCTTGTCGAATGTCCCACTAAAAAAAGATACTAAATATACTGTTCGCCAATTGTATCAGGCTAGTCTGATTTACTCGGCAAATGGGGCTGTGATGACGTTAGCAAATGCAGTCTCAGGTTCGCAAACTGCTTTTGTAAATAAGATGCGACAGTTGCTGAAGAGTTGGAATATTAACGATGCCGAACTTTATACAACTTCTGGACTTGGAAATGATGAGATTGGTTCCGGCAAGTATCCTAATGCGCCCGTGAAGGCTGAAAATAAATTGTCGGCTAAGGATATGGCACTGATTTCACAGAAATTGTTGCAAGATTATCCAGAGGTTTTAAAAACGACAAGTATTGCACGAATGAAATTTAACAACGGGACTAGTGAAACTGAAATGGAAAACTGGAATTGGATGCTGAAAGGGTTAACTAAATCTTATTCAGAACTTCCAGTAGATGGATTGAAGACAGGGACTTCTGATAGTGCAGGTGCCAATTTCACGGGGACTGTCCACAAGAACGGTCATCGAATTATTACTGTTGTTTTAGGTGCTAAACATGCAAACGATGAAGACACTTCACGCTTTGAACAAACACAAAAATTGATGTCATACGTCTATAATAATTTCACCTATACAACCATTAAGGCGCATACGAAGTTTAAGAATGCATCCAGTTTGCCAGTTTACCATGGGAAAAAGCTAACAACTCAAGTAGCAACTAAGCAAGATTCAGATATTTGGTTAAAAAATGGAACCTCTGTTAGTGATTTAAAGGCCAGCTTAACTGGAAATAAAAAATTATATAAAAAAGACGGGCTTGAAGCACCAATGGCTAAAAATAAGGTTGTTGGTACGTTAGCCTTGAATGCGCAAGGCCAGCAATTGGAATATTTGAATGGTAATAGCAAATTAAAACTCGCTGCAACTAATACAGAAAAAATTCAAAAGGCAAATATCTTTGTTATTATGGGAAGAGCGATTAAAAACTTCTTCACCAATCTTTTTTAGATTTTTAAGAGCAAAGAGTGTAAGTTTTGGCAGAGCATATTATATAGAAACGATAAAAAATAGATTTTTCAAAGGGGCTAGCTCAAAATTCAACTTTTGAGCTAGCCCCTTTTTGATTCCATATGGACGTGGTCCGTAAGTCAAAATTCTTCATCAAATTTCGAATTGCTCATAGCGAAGGACGCACTATGTTCGTAAATTCGCTTTAGTACGCAAATTTAATCGACTTATGCCACAATATCTTCTTTTTTTCGAAATATAACCGGTAAAAAAATTAAAAAGCATCTCAAATTCTAATTTTACCGCAAATTTTAATTAAACAGCTTGATTTTTATATTGCTGCATTACTGAATTATTTTATTTGCAGTAATTCGCATCTTGTTTTACGTGGATATGGAGTGTATATTATAGATTGTCAAAGTAGATGATAATATTTATAGTATTAAATTAAGGCAGAGGTGAGAATTTGAATATGATAAAAGAGGAGTTCAAGAATATAGGAAAACATAAATTGTTAGTTGCAACAATCTTAGCAGTTATGTTCATTCCTTTTTTGTATGCTGTTTTTTTCTTGAAATCGGTTTGGGATCCATATGGAAATACAGGATCATTACCCGTGGCAGTTGTTAATGAGGATCGAACAGTTGAATATCAGGGAAAGAAGATGGCAGTCGGAAACGATCTTGTCAAAAAACTGAAAAAAAATGATGATTTACAATGGCATTTTGTTTCAGCCAAGAAAGCACTCAGTGGATTGAAAGATAAGAAGTACTATACGATTATCACAATTCCAAAGAACTTCTCAAAAAATGCAACAACAGTGTTAGATAAAAATCCTAAGAAAATGCGCTTGATATATAAAACAAATGACTCATTGAACTATATTGGGAAGGTTATCAGTGAAGAAGGCGCTAAGCAGTTGAATACTAAAGTGCGTGCATCCGTAACAGACGCATATGCCAAAACAATGTTTTCAACTATTAAAACTGTTGGTAAGGGATTTACCACAGCTTCTAAGGGTGCGGGTAAACTCAGCACTGGTTCGAATACTTTGTCTGATGGAATCAACACGTATACAGCCGGAGTTAAAAAAGTTAATAATGGTGTTATTACACTTCAGACTGGCGTGGTTCCTCTAAGTCAAGGTGTACTTAAATTAACGACCGGTGCAACGGCACTTAAGACGGGAATTAATCAATACACAGCTGGTGCAGCTAAAATAAACACAGGAACCCAGAAATTAAATGGAAGTACAAGTACACTAGCGAGCGGTGTTAGCAAGCTCGCGACTGGCTCGAATACACTTTCTACCGGTGTCTACGCTTATACCTCTGGAGTAACGAAGGTTAATAATGGCGTCCAAACATTGAATGGCAGTACTGGACAGTTAGCAAGCGGTGTCGGTCAGCTTGCAACTGGTTCGAATAGTTTGAATAATGGTGTTAATCAATATACGGCTGGCGTCGCCAAGGTCAATAGTGGTTTGGGCGAGCTGAATAGTCAGACAGGGACACTTGCATCCGGAGTGAACCAATTGTCTGAGGGATCTGCGAAACTTTCTACCGGTGTCTATGCTTATACCTCTGGAGTAACTCAGCTTAATTCCGGCTTAGGGAAGCTTTCAAACCAATCCAGCCAATTGAATAAAGGAGCGACTGCGTTGAATAATCTTCCGCAGGCAGCGTCAGCATTGTATGTTACTAATGCAGTCATTTCGGGTGGGCTTAAGCAAATTGACACCGAACTTAAAAATACACAAGATCTTTCGAGTGCTATTACGTTATTGAAAAGTTTAGCAACTTTCTATAATCAGTACAGCAGCACATTATCCAATATGGGAGCATTGACAACGAGTTTGCAAACAGTGAATGCTTCACTGCAGAAAATTGCACAAAATAGTCAAACAATTCAACAGAACGCGCAGGCACTCGAGACCTCCAAAAACTTAGATGAGAGTGATAAACAAAAAGTGCAGGCAATTTTGACTGCCAATCAAACTAACTTGACGCAACTGCAGGCACTGCAAAAATCAGGTGTATCATCTGAACAAATTACGGCCGTTAATAACGCGCTGAGTAGTTTTCAAAGTATTATGAAAAACGCAAGTTTATCACAGGATAAACTGAATCAACTTGATAACGCATCGGGAAGCATAAGCAAATTATCTGCTAGTGTGTCTGCTTTAAGTACGATGGCTGCGCAGTCCCAGTCAGTAGCTGCGACCCTTAATCAAAGCGTGGGAAATAGTAGTAATGTTGATGTTGATAGTATTTTAAATGGCGGTTCGAATGCACAGAGCCAAATTCAAAGTGCTGTTACGAAGAACACCAATGGTACTAAAATCAATCAGTTAATAGCTGGTATCAAGGCTTACACAGCTGGAGTTGATCAAGCAGCCGCGGGTTCTAACAAATTAGCCCAGAATACAACAACCTTGAATCAAGGAGCAGCTAATTTGAGCAGTAATTTGTCACTTCTGAACACTAAAGTTCCGGCATTGACAAGTGGAGTTTCGCAGCTTTTTAGTGGATCAAACAAACTTAATGCAAATTCGGTATCATTGATAAGCGGGACGGCACAACTAGCATCAGGTTTAGGAACATTGAATAGTAAAGTTCCAGCACTAACAAGCGGAGTTTCACAGTTAGCATCCGGGACAGGTCAGCTTGTTGCTAACAATGCGGCGTTGAATAGCGGAGCATCTCAACTTTCTGGTGGTTTAGGAACATTGAATAGTAAAGTTCCAGCACTGACGAGCGGAGTTTCGCAGCTGGCATCTGGAACGCAGCAATTAAATAATAACAGTGCCAAGTTAAACAGTGGCGCATCACAACTAGCATCTGGGACACAGCAGCTGAACGCCAAGATTCCTACACTCGCTTCTGGTGTAAATAAACTAGCTAGTGGTACGCAGCAGTTGGCTGATAATTCGGGAAAGCTTTCAGATGGAGCTCAAAAATTACAAAAGGGTAATAAAAAGTTAGCTAGCGGTCTTACCAAAGGTGCTGCCAAGATTAATGCGGTCAAAACCTCAAACAAGACAGCAGATATGTTCGCTTCTCCATCTAACTTGAAACATGAAAATTATAGTAAAGTTCCAAATTATGGATATGCACTAGCTCCATATATGCTTTCAGTGGCTTTATATGTCGGGGCTTTAGTCTTTAATTTAGTTTATCCAATTAGGCGTTTATCGACTCCAGATGGTTCAGGAACAGATTGGTTCCTAAGCAAAGTTGCAGTTGGAACCATGATTGCAGCCGGATTAGTGCCGGATCATCCTATACAGATGATACTGAATGCTATTTTCTTCTCTATGACCGCAATGTATTTGATTATGTTGATGTCGATGGCGGGAGGAAATCCGGGGCGCTTTGCAGCCATGATTCTGCTGGTTATTCAATTAGGTGGGTCAGGCGGATCATTTCCAATTGAGATCACGAATGGAATGAACGGCTTTTTCCAAGCTGTTAACCCATTCCTGCCAATGACGTATTCAATTTTAGGGTTCCGTGAGGCGCTCACATCAGGTTTGGGAACAATTCAGTTTGTAACCTCAATGATGGTTATGTTAGTCTTTATCGTCTTGTCACTGCTTTTATTATGGCTTACGATGGTTAGACTAAGACGAAGTGGGGCAATCAGCTACGTTGAGACAGCTGAAGGAAAAGATGCTGCAAAAAAAGCATAATTCAGTATTAAAGGAAAATTTTAACCGTGATTAGCAAATTGAGGAAAACGTGTTAGTTTGATGTATATAAATATGAAATAAGGTCGCATGTATGGCCTAAGGTGTCTATAAATAAAGAGGGGCTGTGCCATAAGTCCCTAAGTGAAAGAGCTTCACCAGAGAAAGTAATGATTTT
>NZ_AZEG01000120.1 GCF_001434935.1 Liquorilactobacillus uvarum DSM 19971
GTTAACCAATTTTTAGCACAAGGCTACGCGCTTGTGCGTATTTTAAGTGCACTTAAAATCAAACCTAGTACCTATTACAACTGGCGCCATTGGCAGCCCAGTCGACAAGAAAAGCGTAGAGAATCCCTGAAACCTTATATTTTAGACGTTTGGAAAACCTTTAAATTTTATGGTTATCGTCGTATTGCTGCTTATAGTCAACAAACCGACGGTCCGAAAGTATCTGAGTATATGACACTCAAATTGATGCGTGAATTAGGGATTAAATCCCGCAAGCAAAAACGTTATCGCAAACCCAAAACTGTTGTGACGGTTGATCAAAAACCCAATCTGATTAGACACTTGCATGATTTGAGCGGTGTTTGGCAAACAGATATCACTTATATTCAGTTGACTAATCACAGATGGG
>NZ_AZEG01000121.1 GCF_001434935.1 Liquorilactobacillus uvarum DSM 19971
TCCAAGATCTATGATTTTTGATATACTTCTATGTAAAAAGCGAGTTTAAGCTATGAAAAATTATCCCAGCAATATTACTCGGCAACAATTTGAATTAATTCGACCAGCTTTAGAAAATTTTCGTAAGCGAACTAAGCCTCGAAAATATGACCTCTACGAGGTCTTCTGTGCGGTCCTATATGTCTTGAAAACCGGTTGCCAATGGCGTCAAGTCCCCGGTGATTTTCCAGAATGGCGGTCAGTTTACAACTATTACAAAATTTGGTCAACTAAAGCTGAGCCTACGGCTGATTCTTTATTGGAACAAGTTTTAAAAAAATTGTCATTGCTCGGCGAACTTACCAAGGACGTTCAGCTTTAACTTCCTTTATTATCGTTGACGCTCAGAGCGTCAAAAACACCGC
>NZ_AZEG01000122.1 GCF_001434935.1 Liquorilactobacillus uvarum DSM 19971
AGGTTATTAGCTTGAAAGTACTTTTCTAATAAAGCCCCTTTTTGAATTAATCGGCGAGAACGGGCTTTGCGGGCTTGCCGATTTTCATAGTATTTAGATTGCCGTAATTTAAAATCTTCCCGCTCAATTTTTTGTTTTAAACGTGCTTGCTGCTCGACTAGTTTTTCATATTGATATGACATGGAATTTCCCCATCTCGTATGGCTAATGATCTACGGACTTTACCTTTAAAAATTCAGAAAATTGCTTGGCTAAAAGCTTAATCTGATCGTTAGACAAATTAGCATAATCTAAATTGGCTTGACTGATGATTTGTTTACCTAGCCGTTGTTCAATCTTATTTTTTTCGTCCTTAATTTTTTGATTAAGGGCTTTTAATTTAGCTTCTTGTTTTTCTAA
>NZ_AZEG01000123.1 GCF_001434935.1 Liquorilactobacillus uvarum DSM 19971
GAGCAAAAAAACATTCCTGATCGGATCAGTGAAAAATCATTTGTGGAACAGGGAATAGCTGACACACCAATGCAACACGAGGGAATCAATAGCAAACGGCATGAAAGAAAGGCATTTAATCAACAAGTTAAGAACTATCGTAAGTCCAAAGCTGGCTATAAAAATATGCAGGAGAAAGTAGTTAATCGAGGCCACTTGGATAGCCTAAGTAAACACTTCTCGTTTAACGAGAAAAAAGTGGTCAAAGAGTTAAGCCACGAACTGAAAACTTATATTAGTTTTGAAAGTTTAGATGATAAGCGGCGCATGCTATTTAATTGGAAAAACAGTACCTTAATTAAGCACGCTGTTGGTGAAGATGTCACTAAGCAATTATTGAC
>NZ_AZEG01000124.1 GCF_001434935.1 Liquorilactobacillus uvarum DSM 19971
ATCTATGGTGATGGCAAGAATATTCGCGATTGGCTGCATGTTTCGGATCACTGTCAGGCAATTGATTTGGTTTTGCACAAGGGACAAAAAGGTGAGATCTACAATGTTGGTGGGCATAACGAACGAACTAATAATGAAATTGTGCATCTGATAGTCGAACAGTTGGGTTTGGATGAAAGTGCGATTGAATATGTCAAGGATCGTTTAGGACATGATCGCCGTTATGCAATTGATCCAACAAAAATCGAAACACAGCTGGGCTGGAAGCCAAAATATACTTTTGATATTGGAATCAAAGAAACAGTTGACTGGTATTTGCATAATGAGAACTGGTGGCGCCCGTTGAAGAAACGTGCGGCTTTGA
>NZ_AZEG01000125.1 GCF_001434935.1 Liquorilactobacillus uvarum DSM 19971
TTCTTTTCAACTTCATTCCACAACTGCTCTCGATCACTCGCCCATTCAGGTGAATTTTTTGGCGTCAAAATAAAGCTTTCTGGCATGATCGATCGGGCATAAAAATAGTGGCGACCTTCCTTATCATCAAATAGCTTTTCACCACTTCGATAAGCGGCACTGGCAATCGCACTTCGTCCTTTACCAGCACTAATATTACTAAAACTCATGTGGAATATTGCCATGTCAGTCACCGTCTTCCTTTGATTCTATGGGTTTTGACCTTGTTGTCGCCATCGGCGACTTCTAATACAGGATTTTAGCACGATTTACCCCACAAGAATTTGGTGGGGTGTAAGTGCGCATTGACCTCGTTTCACTC
>NZ_AZEG01000126.1 GCF_001434935.1 Liquorilactobacillus uvarum DSM 19971
TTTTGTGTACGCAAACAAAATTAATTTTAAAAGTACACGCAGATCATACTTACGCGGTCGTCCAAAGATGTAAGGATCATTAATTTTAAGGTCTTCAACTATTTGATTAATCATCCGTGCAGGATGATTTTCTTTTGGCTCCCAGTCAGTTTTAATACTAAGTACAGTCTGATTTATGTTATAATTATTGTACATTTTGATTATCCTTTCTATAGGGGTATTGTTTTTGAAAGTACTGGCTCCAACCAGTGCTTTTTTATTTTTAATTATACCAAAAGAGCTTCACCAGAAAAATCATTACTTTCTCTGGTGAAGCTCTTTCACTTAGGGACTTATGGCACAGCCCC
>NZ_AZEG01000127.1 GCF_001434935.1 Liquorilactobacillus uvarum DSM 19971
AAACAGTACCTTAATTAAGCACGCTGTTGGTGAAGATGTCACTAAGCAATTATTGACGATTAACCAACAAGAAAGTTCACTAAAAAAAGCAGATGAACTCTTAAATAAAGTAGTTGATCGCACAACTAAAAAACTTTATCCAGAGCTTGATTTTGAACAGACAACCGCGGCTGAACGAAGGGAATTGATTAAAGAAACTAATAGTGAACAAACGATTTTCAAGGGCAGTGAATTAAACGAACGTTTAATGAATATTCGTGATGATTTATTGACCCGACAATTATTGACCTTTACCAAACGGCCATACGTTGGCTGGAAGTTATTAAT
>NZ_AZEG01000128.1 GCF_001434935.1 Liquorilactobacillus uvarum DSM 19971
AAACAGTACCTTAATTAAGCACGCTGTTGGTGAAGATGTCACTAAGCAATTATTGACAATTAACCAACAAGAAAGTTCACTAAAAAAAGCAGATGAGCTCTTAAATAAAGTAGTTGATCGCACGACTAAAAAACTTTATCCAGAGCTTGATTTTGAACAGACAAACGCGGCTGAACGACGGGAATTGATTAAAGAAACTAATAGTGAACAAACGATTTTCAAAGGCAGTGAATTAAACGAACGTTTAATGAATATTCGTGATGATTTATCGACCCGACAATTATTGACCTTTACCAAACGGCCATACGTTGGCTGGAAGTTATTAAT
>NZ_AZEG01000129.1 GCF_001434935.1 Liquorilactobacillus uvarum DSM 19971
CCGGTGCACAGCTTTACTGTGGACCGTGGCACTGAGTTTAGTGGGCTAGTATCACTTGAATCACAATATGGTATTAAGACCTATTACTGCCATGCTTATACTCCAGCTGAACGTGGTAGTAATGAACGCTTTAATCGGAATTTACGTTATTTTTATCCTAAAGGGACTCGTTTTGAGCACATTAGTGCTCAAGATTTAACGACGACGTTACTCCAAATTAACCAGCGACCGCTTAAAATACTCGACTGGCAAACACCGTATCAGGTTATGCTGACAAATTTGTCCAAAAATTCGGATTAAATTTGCAATCTACC
>NZ_AZEG01000013.1 GCF_001434935.1 Liquorilactobacillus uvarum DSM 19971
AAAATTCGGTTTCTCGTCCTATTTGCTTATACAGAGGCTAGTTATGTCACAGCCTCATTTTGATAAACTCTTTTTTGTACTTTTGCTTCAAGGGAAGATGTAAATTGAAAATTACTAATTTATATTAAACAGTCTTTTCTTCGTTGTTTAGTGAAAAGCGTGAGATGTAGATTGCTCCCCATAATATAATTTGGATAATGAACATAAAGGCGACAAAAACCAGCATCCGTGGACTCCACATAATCACTAATTGGTGAACCACCCATTGTGGGTTGAAGAAAAGGTATGCCGTGTGTAATCTTAAAAAACGTCCAACATATACACCTACAGAGGCAATAATTGTCAGAATAAGAATAAGAGCAGGTTTATAGAATCTTTTTTTTAGTTGAAAACGTATCAGAATTATATTAGTGATGTGTTCTAGACTCCATATACCCATTACCGAACAAGCAATCGCACTAGAAAGCAAGTTCGTGAAGTTCAACCATAAATGCAGGTTGAATTCCATTAGTCCAGTAGTGTGATTGTACGGATTCAGCATAGCTAAATGAAAAAGATCAGTCAAAACATATGGTGCATTTGGGTAGAATAGCAGCCACAGGACGAAGAAAGAATAAAAAAAGAGTTTTGATCGTTGAGGGGTGATATGCATTGCCAATTCAATTGGAATATAGCCTAGAAAGGTATTCAGCAATAAGAAACTGTATACACCGCTTTCAGAATACACTGTCGCGTATATATATATCATAAATGAAATAAAACTCATACGTACTATCCATTGGTATTTTTTTAACATAGTATCACCCATTTCTTTTATGACTACATTGTAACAAATTGAATGTTGCAATCCGAGCGTTAAATGCAAAATTTGCCACTATTTTAATTTTTATTTTTGTAGAAAGAGAATATAAAGATATCGTGATATACTTAGATTATAATCTTTAGGAGGTAAAATTAATGTCCGTAAACTGGGCCGAGTTAGTTTCTTGGAAGAACGCAATTAATATTTTAGATATTTTAGTTGTTTGGTATGTAATATATAAGTTAATGATGCTTTTGAAGGGGACCAAAGCGGTCCAACTTTTCAAGGGTGTTATTATGATTGTCATAATCAAATTTGTCAGTTGGTATGTCGGTTTGGAGACCGTGTCTTGGATAATGAACCAAGTAATAAATTGGGGAATTATTGCGATTATTGTAATCTTTCAACCAGAAATCAGACGCGGCTTGGAACATTTGGGGCGCGGTTCATTATTTCTACACAATAAGAAGCAAAATGAAGATGGTAAGAAAATGATTGCTGCACTTGATCAGGCAATTAAATATATGTCAAAGCGAAGAATCGGTGCTTTAATAACAATTCAAATGAATACGGGATTAGAAGATTACATTGAAACAGGTATTCGGCTTGATGCTGATATTACTGGTGCACTGCTAATCAATATTTTTATTCCCAATACTCCTCTGCATGATGGTGCAGTTATTATTAAGAATAACAAAATTGCTGTTGCAGCTGCTTACCTTCCTTTGTCTGAGAGTAATTTAATTCCTAAGGCACTGGGAACTAGACATCGGGCCGCAGTAGGGATTAGTGAGGTAACAGATGCTTTAACGATTGTTGTTTCTGAAGAAACTGGTGGGGTCACCATTACAAAAAATAATGAGTTACTGCGTGATTTAACGCGCGAGGATTATATTAAATTGCTGGAAAAAGAATTGATTATCTCTCCAGAATCAGGAAAAAGCAATCGTTTCGTAACGCTCTTTGAGGAAGTATTCAAAGGGGGAAAAGGGAGATGAACCTTAACAAGTTATTGGACAATCGTATTGTGTATCAGGTTTTGGCACTGGGATTTGCTATTTTATTGTTTGCGTATGTCAATTCAGATAAATTAAATACGACGCGCAATAATACAAACAGTACTGATACAACAATGATGTCAGCAGATAGAAGTGAGACTCTAAATGTTGACCTGAAATTAAACGTGGATAGTGATAAATATTTTGTGACAGGATATCCATCAAAGGTTAAAGTTAAGCTTAGTGGTCCAAGTGCATTAGTAACAACAACTGCTAACACTAGAAACTTTAGTGTCTATGCAGATTTGACTAAACTCAAACCTGGGACACACACTGTTAAGCTAAAACAATCTGGAATAAACAAAGATTTGAATTATGAGGTCAGTCCGCAATCGATAAAAGTTACGATTAGTCGACGTAAAACAGCAAGTTTTCCAGTTCAGTTCAAATATGACTCAAGCAGACTTGCAAGTGAGTATAGTGTTGGTAAACCTTCAAGTGATCAGCAAGTAGTAAGTGTAACAGGAGCAAAAGAAGATATTAATAATATTGCCGAAGTTGTTGCTGCAATTGAGATTCCTCAAGGAACACGGCAAGCAATTACACGGCAAGTTTTGTTGCAAGCTGTCGATAATAGCGGTAAAATTCTCAACGTAGTCATTACTCCACAGACAGTAAGAGTTAAATTACCTGTTTACAGCACCAGTTCGTCTAAAAAAGTGACACTTAACTTTGTTTCAAGCGGTGACGGTGCTAGCGGAAAAAGTTACAAATTTTCAAGTAATGTGAAAGAGGTAACTTTGCAAGGAACCAAGTCTGCTTTATCAGGTATAAGCAAGTTGGAAGTACCGGTCTCAATCGACAATGTAAGTACAACTACAACAAAAACGGTAACTCTTGAGAGTTCCAACAATGGTGTAACAAAAATTACACCTCAAACGGTCAAAGTGGAGATTGAAGTTAGTGATTCAAATAGTGATGATGATGAATCAACGTCTAATGAAACGAGTTCTGCATCAACGGCGAGCAGTGATGACACAGTTTCTGATAGCTCAAGTCAAGAAGAAAGCAGTACTGATAATAGCAGTTCATCGAGCAGATCAGATAGTTCAAGTACCTCTACAAGCAGTTCATCAAGTACTTCGAGCAGTATAAGTAGTCAAGATAGTGAGTAAATAGAAAATAGTATTGGAAATGAGGATCAAATAATGAAATATTTTGGAACTGATGGTGTAAGAGGAATAGCAAATGAGGGGCTTAGTCCGGAGTTAGCTTTTAAGCTGGGCCGGTGTGGCGGATATGTTTTAACAGAACATGCAAAAAGTGATTCTAAACCTCCTCGTGTTTTGGTAGCTCGTGATACACGAATTTCAGGACAAATGTTAGAACAAGCATTAATTGCTGGTCTTTTGTCAGTAGGTATTGAAGTTTTCTCTCTCGGTGTTATCACAACACCAGGTGTTGCTTATTTGATTCGTGTTCAAGATGCAGATGCAGGTGTAATGATTTCTGCATCACATAATCCTGTTCAGGATAATGGAATTAAATTTTTTGGTGGTGATGGCTACAAACTCTCTGATGAAAAGGAAGAAGAAATAGAACAGCTTTTGGAGAGCAAAAAGGATACGCTACCTCGTCCATCTGCAGAAGGCCTAGGGGTGTTGAATGATTACCACGAGGGAGTACTTAAATATACTCAATTTCTAGAACAAACTATTCCTGATGATTTAGAGGGACTGCATATTGCTGTCGATGGCGCTAACGGTGCAACTAGTGGAATTGTTGCACGTTTATTTGCTGATTTGGGGGCAGAATTTGATACGATGGCTATAAGTCCTGATGGTCTTAACATCAACAAGAATGTAGGATCTACGCATCCAGAAGGTCTCTCACAATTTGTCGTTGAAAGCAGGGCTCAATTAGGAGTGGCTTTTGATGGCGATGGCGATAGATGTATTGCCGTTGATGAGTTAGGAAATATTATTGATGGCGATAAATTAATGTTTATCTGTGGAAAATATTTGAGCCAACGTGGTCGTCTTAAAAAAGATACGATCGTTACAACGGTTATGAGTAACATTGGGCTTTATAAAGCAATGGAAGCAAACGAACTCAAATCAGTTAAAACGCAAGTGGGCGACCGTTATGTGGTCGAGGAAATGAGAAAAAGTGGCTATAATGTTGGAGGAGAGCAATCAGGACATGTTGTTTTCTTAGATTTTAATACTACTGGTGATGGGATGCTTACAGCATTGCAATTAATGAATGTTGTCAAGCAGACTGGAAAAAAGCTTTCGGAGTTAGCTGCTGAAGTTACGACATATCCTCAAGAACTAGTTAATGTTGAAGTTACTGATAAAAAAGCAGCTATGAAGAATGAAACAATTCAAACAGCTATAAAAAATGTTGAGGCTAAAATGGGAAATGATGGTCGTGTCTTAGTTCGACCAAGTGGTACTGAAAACTTACTACGTGTTATGGCTGAAGCACCCACCAAAGAACAGGTTCACGAATATGTAATGGAAATAGTTAAAGTTGTTAAAGACCAACTAGGAATTGACTAAGTTACGAATATTTTCATTGCTGAAAAGTTTAACAAAATAATTAAAGCAATAAAAAGAGAACGGCTCAAACTTGAGTCAGTTCTCTTTTTTGTGAAGTTGCAAAACAGGAGGATAGCCATTAGTGAATAATGACACGTATAAAAAAATTAATAACGCGAAAAATAATATAAAGGCTGAAAAAAACTAGAAAAAAGAACATTAAACTCCAAATTATAGGGAGATACCAGTACGATGTTTGAAGCAATAAGAAGATGGTATCAAAGTTTTGCATAGTGTTTTCATAGTGATCTATAAATAAAAAAATAGGTGTCAGAACACAAATAATAACACTTAGTAGAAAGCTTAGAATTAATTGTTTTTTATTGACCAAGTCGGATCCGCCTCACTTTTAATACTACTTCTATTATAAATGAACCGAAGGACAATTTAAACAAAATCGTTAAAGTTATTGACAGCGCTATCTGAAAGCGTTATTATGAATAAGTAAGGTAATTGTTTTTTTACCTTTTAATCAATTCTCTTTCTCTCTTATGCTAGGAGGTATTATGGGGCAATCCCCATGATACTTCCTTTTTTCTTGTTATCCTCCAATTGACAGGTTAAAGCGGAATTAATTATACTGAAGAGCGAAGAAGAAGGAGTGCTCAGAATGGCAAAAAGTCATGAAAGATTAGATTTGATTGAAGAGATAAGAAGAAATGATGGGACGAGATATTTCGAAATATCCAATATGGTTCAAAATGGACGAGCTGAATTAGCAGTACAAAGAGGCTTTATAAAAAGTGTTAGAATTTTACAGTTGAATATTCCACGATCCAGTAGTGTAATCGAGTACGAAAAATATATAAATGAACACTTCGAAATGCCTGCGGAAGATTTTGATCATTTTGAAGAATGGGGGAAGACGGAAAAAATCAAGCAAACGCTTGATCAAATTCTGCGAGAAAATCATATCGCATGACCAAGATATTTTACGAGGATTAAAAGACATAAAATTAGTGTCTGCGCCGCATATCGACTTATGGATACAATTGCATGAAATACGTTAATTGTATAGTATAAAATAAAAAAAGAACTGAGCCACAATAATTTGGCGCAGTTCTTTTTTTGATTTGCAGATTTTCTTTACATAACCGTTACAAAAAAACGTATTCGTTCTTTACAAACAAATATTAGAATACAAATGTAGTTAGGAAAGGAAGAAAAAATAAATGAAAAATCTTACAAAAATTACCGCATTAATTATTGCGAGTTCAGCTTTACTTGTGGGGTGTGGAAAATCAGGTTCGGGCAGCTCTGCTTCTTCCAGTTCTGAAACATCTGGGAAGATAACAGTTGTAGGTTCAACAGCATTGCAGCCTTTAGTAGAAAAAGCAGCTGAAAACTATCAGACGGATAATTCAAAAATAAGCATCACCGTGCAAGGTGGAGGATCAGGAACAGGATTGAGCCAAGTCCAATCAGGTGCCGTTACTATTGGTAATTCAGATATTTTTGCAGAACAGCAAAGCGGAATAAAAGCGGATAAATTAGTAGATCATAAAGTGGCTGTTGTTGGAATGGCACCTGTTGTTAACAAAAATGCTGGAGTTAAAAATGTTACGATGAGTCAGCTGCGGGATATTTTTACTGGAAAAATTACTAATTGGAAAGAAGTCGGTGGAAAAGATGAAAGCATAGTTTTAATTAATCGTCCTGAAGGGAGCGGGACGCGAGCAACCTTTGAAGCTGCAGTTATGAATGGTGAATCAGCAAAGAAATCACAGGAACAGGATTCAAATGGAACAGTGCAAAAAATGGTTGCGCAAACACCTGGAGCTATTAGTTACTTGGCATTTTCTTATGTGAAATCTACGATTCAAGAGCTGTCAATCGATGGAGTGAAACCAACAGATGAAAATGTAACTAACGACAAATGGAAAATCTGGTCATATGAACATATGTATACAAAAGGTCAGCCAAACAAAGTAACGAAAAAGTTTTTGAAATATATGAAGTCTGACAAGGTCCAAAAAGGATTGGTTAAAGATTTGGGATATATTTCAATCAGTCAAATGAAAGTTCAAAAAGATGCTAATAATAAAGTCACCTCAAATTAAATGAAAAGGTGATTTAAATGACAATTGTATTATCAATAATACAGATTGTTCTGCTCATATTAGCGGCAATTGGTTTAGCTGCCTATATTCATCAAATAAAGTTGTGGTCACAATTTATTGAGGTTAGCAGCATAATTATTATTGTTGTGGCAACTTCGTACTTGATTTGGAAGGTAATTAATTAAAATATCAATGGGGGCGAACAAACGAATTAATATTCGTTTGATTTACTCCCAAATTTTGATAGAAAGGTGTTTTTTATGGATCCTATTAAGAAAAAAATCCAAAGTAATTCAAGAGAAACACGGCAGGATCTTTTTGGGAAAATTGTCACATACACGTGTATTGCACTAATCGTTTTGGTTGTGCTATCAATTTTTGTATTCGTAGCTTCAAAAGGAATGGCAACGTTTTTTGTAAATAAAGCTAATTTTTGGGATTTCTTATCAGGGAAAAATTGGAATCCTACAATGCTTGATTCAAAGGGGAGTCCTATGTTAGGAGCATTGCCAATGATAACAGGATCATTTGGGGTCACGATCCTGGCTGTTTTGTTTGCAACTCCTTTTGCGATTGGGACTGCACTATATATGACAGAAATTGCTTCAGGTAAAGGTGAGCGTATTTTGCAGAGTGTTATTGAATTGTTAGTCGGAATACCGTCTGTTGTTTATGGCTTTATCGGTCTATCAGTTATTGTTCCCTTTGTCAGAAATTATATCGGTGGTTCTGGATATGGAATTTTATCAGGTTCTTTTGTTTTGTTTGTGATGGTTTTACCCACTGTAACATCAATGACTGTTGATAGTTTACGTGCAGTGCCTCGCTTTTATAAGGAAGCCTCGCTTGCATTAGGGGCAACAAAATGGCAAACAATCTACAAAGTTATTTTGCGATCTTCAACTTCAGGAATTTTAACAGCAATTATTTTCGGAATGGCCAGAGCATTCGGTGAAGCTTTAGCAGTTCAAATGGTAATCGGAAATGCCGCTATTATGCCGACTAGTTTACTTTCTTCGGCTTCGACACTTACTAGTGTGTTGACGATGGGAATTGGAAATACGGTCATGGGAACAGTCGCTAATAATGCTTTGTGGTCACTTGCATTGATATTGTTGCTGATGTCTTTATTCTTTAATATTGTAGTACGTTTAATCGGTCGAAAAGGGAGAATGTAAAATGAAGACAAAATTGCAAAATAAAATCGCGCTTAATATCATCAGAATTATTGCGGCGCTAGTCGTTCTTATTTTACTTTTCTTATTGGGAGATATTTTAATTTCAGGTGTACCACATATTTCATGGCACTTTTTAACCTCAGCATCGCAGTCTTTTGAGAGCGGCGGTGGAATTGGAGTTCAATTGTTTAATTCTATTTATCTGCTCTTGTTGACTTTAATTATCTCTTTTCCAATTTCTTTAGGTGCCGGTATTTTTCTGTCTGAGTATGCGCCTAAAAATTTATTTACGTCAATTGTGCGGATGGCGATCGAAGTGCTGAGTTCTTTACCATCCGTGGTAGTCGGATTATTTGGATTTTTGCTTTTCGTTGTACAATTCCAGATGGGATTTTCGATTTTGTCAGGGGCCATTGCATTGACTTTTTTCAATTTGCCTTTATTAACTAGAAATATTGAAGAGTCCTTAAGAGCAGTTCCTGATTTGCAGCGCGAAGCGGGCATGTCATTGGGATTGTCTAAATGGAGAACAGTGATGCGAGTTATTCTTCCTGAGGCGCTTCCAGGAATTGTTACAGGTGTGGTATTAGGTGCCGGCCGTGTCTTTGGTGAAGCGGCAGCCTTAATTTATACAGCTGGTCAAAGTGCGACTAACATCGATTTTGGAAATTGGAATCCTTTCAATGCTGCAAGTCCATTGAATCTAATGCGTCCAGCGGAAACTTTAGCTGTTCACATTTGGAAAATCAACTCAGAAGGGGTTATGCCTGATGCTAGTGCTGTTTCAGCGGGTGCATCTGCTGTTCTGATTATAGTTGTGCTTTTATTTAATATATTTGCACGAATCATAGGCAATAGCCTATATCGAAAATTAACGGCTACTAAATAAAATAGGGGGCTATAATTAATGAGCATTGAGAAATATAATTTTAGCGAAAAGAACATTTTGCAATTTGACACTTCCAAGCATCAGCTTGCAATAGTTACACAAGGATTGCAAGTCTACTATGGTGATAAACATGCATTAATTGATGGGGATCTTGAATTTGAACGTTATAGGATAACATCATTGATAGGTGCGTCTGGCTCAGGAAAGTCAACTTATTTGCGTTCATTGAATAGAATGAATGATAATGTAGCTAAGGTGGAAGGAAAAATCTTATACCGCGGTTTAGATGTTAACTCCTCCATGATCAATGTTTATGAAATGCGCAAGCATATCGGAATGGTTTTCCAACGACCTAATCCATTTTCAAAATCAATAAAATCCAATATAACATTTGCGCTTAAGGAGCAAGGCTTAAAGGATAAGAAAAAATTAGATGAAATTGTAGAATTAAGCCTTAAAGATGCTGCATTGTGGGACGAGGTTAAAGATGATTTGGATAAAAGTGCTTGGTCACTCTCTGGTGGACAGCAGCAGCGGCTATGTATAGCGCGGACAATAGCTATGAAACCTGATATTCTTCTGTTGGATGAACCAGCTAGTGCGTTGGACCCAATCTCGACAAGTAAAATTGAGGAAACTTTGGTCGAATTAAAAAAACGTTACACGATTATAATCGTTACTCATAATATGCAACAGGCTTCACGCATAAGTGATTATACTGCCTTTTTTCATATGGGTCATATCTTAGAATACGGCAAAACAAAAAATGTTTTTACGACCCCACAGATCAAGGCAACAAACGATTATATTTCTGGAAACTTTGGCTAGGAGGAACAAATTATGGATGAGTTTATCACAACAAACGATGTACACCTCTATTATGGAAAAAAGGAAGCTTTAAAAGGGATCAATCTTTCATTTCCAGCAAAGGGGATTAATGCATTGATTGGTCCTTCCGGTTGCGGTAAATCAACGTATTTGCGTGTATTAAATCGAATGAATGATTTAATTCCACAAGTGACGATGACGGGAAGTGTCAAAATAAACGGGGTGGATATTTATAGCCCTAAAACTGACACAGTTGATCTTCGTAAAAAAGTGGGGATGGTTTTTCAGCAGCCTAATCCGTTCCCCTTTTCAATATATGAGAATGTGACTTATGGATTACGTATTGCAGGTATAAAAGATAAGCAGGTTTTGGATGAAAGAGTTGAACGTAGTTTAAAACAAGCTGCTGTTTGGGATGAAGTTAAGGATGATCTTCATAAGAGTGCATTATCACTTTCTGGCGGACAACAGCAGCGTGTGTGTATTGCACGTGTCCTCGCGGTTCAACCAGATGTGATTTTGCTAGATGAGCCCACAAGTGCGCTTGATCCAGTTTCGAGTGGATTGATTGAAGATATGCTGCTAACGATACGTGATAGATATACAATTATTATTGTGACACACAACTTACAGCAAGCATCGCGTATTTCAGATAGAACTGCCTTTTTTTTAAATGGTGAATTAATTGAAGCGGGCAAAACCAAAAGTGTATTCTTAAATCCGCAGCATCAAGCAACAGATGATTATATAAGTGGACGGTTTGGATAATAGAGGAGTGATTTTATGCGTAAAATTCTAGAAAGACAATTAGAAAATTTGCACAAAGATTTTGCTAATATGGGATCTGATGCTGCATCTGCAATTCAAAATGCGATAGAGGCTTTTGAAAGTAATGATGAGAATCTCATCCACAAAGTCATTGATAATGATCAAAATATCAATGAACAGGAAATATATTTGGAACGAAAAGCTGCACAAGTTATTGCACTCCAGCAACCAGTCGCTAGTGATTTGAGAATTTTGATAACTATTTTAAAAGCTAGCTCAGATTTAGAACGGATCGGCGATCATGCGATCAGTATTGCACGCGCAGGGTTAAGGATTAAAAAAGAGGAAAAAAATGCATTAATTGAAGAAATAATTAGCGATATGAGTCATCATGCGTATGAGATGCTTAAACAAATAATAAAAGCCTATGTAGAAAATGATGAAAAATTGGCACGAAAAATCGCTTTGTCTGATAAAAAAACTGATGAATACTTAAAGAAAATCAGAAAAGAATCGTTTAGTTCAATGCAAAATGATTCAAAATTTATTAGTTCAGGGACTGAGTACATTGTAGTTGCCAGCCATATAGAACGAATTGGCGATTATGTCACGAATGTCGCAGAATGGATTGTTTATACAAATACTGGAAGAATTACTGAATTAGGTTAGGATATGTTTCTTCTCTAATAGGCTTAGCTAAAATGCTAATATTACAGCATTTTAATTATGTTTTTATAAAAATTAAAAATCAAATAGAAAACATTGTGCGCGAGGCTATTGGCTTTAGCGCATTTTTTGTGTTGAATTTATTAAAATTATGTGATATTTTTAGATAAATGAGAGTGATTCTCAACTATATGGAAGTGATGTAAAATGGAATCTTTGGCTAAGATAAGTAATAAGGGCCAATATGTTATTGTTGATGTTTTAGGGGAGCATAGATTGGCAAAAAGGTTAGCAGAAATGGGAGTCGCCCCCAATGGTGTTTTGACAGTCATAACCGTTTCAAAAAATGAAAGTGGCATGGTGATTTATCTGCGTGGTCAAAGATTGGCAGTAAGTTATTCAATGGCGCAAAGTATCATGGTAAAAGGGATTAATGAAAAAGATAACGAAAAGTTGGTTTCGCTATCGCGTGTTAAAGTCGGAAATTCTGGAATTGTGAATAAAATTATTGGTAATAAAGCACTGCGAAAAAGATTGATGGATATGGGACTTACAAAAAATACGGTTATTAAAATTCATCAAATTGCTCCTTTAGGAGATCCGATTGAATTGATCGTCCGCAATTACAAATTGAGTATCAGGAGAAATGAGGCTGATTTTGTATTGGTCAGCGAGATGGAGGTAGCAGAATGACAGTAATTGCCCTTGCAGGAAATCCTAATAGCGGTAAAACGACTCTTTACAATCGACTGACTGGGTCAAATCAGTATGTCGGTAATTGGCCAGGTGTGACGGTTGAGCGCAAAGAAGGAAAGTTGAAAAACGATAAATCAGTTACTGTGCAGGATCTTCCTGGAATCTATTCTCTTTCGCCATATACAGCTGAAGAGGTTGTCACGCGAAAATATTTATTGGATGAGACTCCAAGTCTGATAGTTGATACTGTAGATGCAACTAACATTGAAAGAAATCTTTACCTAACACTCCAATTGATGGAAACCGGGGTACCATTGGTATTGGCTTTGAATATGATCGATGTTCTAAAAAAGAATGGTCGTAAAGTAAATGTTAAGAAACTCTCTTATATGTTATCTGTTCCTGTTGTGGGAGTTAGTGCGTTAAAAAAGACCAATGTTGATAAACTAGAAAATGAAATTAAACGGTCATTAAGCAAAGAAGAAAAGTACCCGATTCCTGAGTATGATGAACGTCTTGAATCTGCACTGGAAATGATTTGCAATGATATCCAAGGACTTGTTCCACCGGAGAGTATTCGCTGGTATGCTATTAAGTTTTTTGAGCGTGATGAGCGAGTTTGGAATGAAATAAAGCTTGATGCTACGCGAAAAGAAGATATTGAACGTGTTATTGAGACAGCAGAAAAACTTTTTGAAGACAATAGCGACAGCATCATTGTTAATGCTAGGTATGAGTACATTGCACGAATTATCGAGATGTGTGTTATTGATGAAAAAGATTTTACAATGAGCATGAGTGACCGGGTAGATGAAATTGTAACGAATCGCTGGCTTGCTTTCCCAATTTTTATGGGGGTCATGTGGGCTGTATATTATTTGTCCATTCAAACCATTGGTACCATGGGAAGCGACTGGGTCAACGATATTTTATTTGGAGA
Organism: Liquorilactobacillus uvarum DSM 19971; assembly: GCF_001434935.1. Taxonomy (GTDB): domain Bacteria; phylum Bacillota; class Bacilli; order Lactobacillales; family Lactobacillaceae; genus Liquorilactobacillus; species Liquorilactobacillus uvarum. The sequence continues at coordinate 12,429 of NZ_AZEG01000013.1, forward strand.
ATGGATACCAAATTTTGCAGATGGTCTTTTAAAGAGCTGGAATGTTGCTCCTTGGATGAATGGGTTGGTTGTTGAAGGCATTATTGGTGGTATTGGGTCTGTTTTGGGTTTTGTTCCACAGATAATGATGCTTTTTCTTTGTTTAGGTATTTTAGAGGATTGTGGATATATGGCCAGAATAGCCTTTGTAATGGATCGTATTTTCCATCGATTTAATCTTTCGGGCAAATCATTTATTCCAATGCTGATTTCTACTGGTTGTGGTGTTCCAGGAATAATGTCGACAAGGACAATTGAAAATGATAAAGACAGACGGATGACTATTATGTTAACAACATTCATGCCTTGTTCCGCTAAGTTAGTTGTTATTGCAATGATCGCGGGGACGTTTTTTTCAGGTCAAAGTTGGGTTGCTCCGTCAGCATATTTTCTAGGAATGTTAGCAGTTGTTATTTCGGGAATTTTCTTGAAAAAGACAAAACTATTTGCAGGCCCACCACTACCATTTGTGATGGAACTTCCAGCGTATCATCTTCCTAAACCGGGCAATGTTTTACGACAGGTTCAGAGTAGGGCAAAAGGTTTCATTCAAAAAGCAGGTACAATCATATTTGCATCATGTGTATTGATTTGGTTTTTAGTGAACTTTAATTTTAAATTGCAGATGACAAATCAAAATCAAAGTATGTTGCGGTATATGGGCGAATTCCTTGCACCGGTCTTTGCACCCTTAGGCTTTGGCGACTGGCATGCAACAGTAGCAGTTATTGCAGGATTAATAGCTAAAGAAAATTGCGTTGGAACGCTGCGTATAGCTTTTGGGGGTGGGAGTACCGAGGCCTTTACAAATGCTTTACAAAGCACCTATAGTTCAATGGGTGCCTACGCGTTCTTAGCCTTTAATCTGCTATGCGCTCCTTGTTTTGCTGCTATTGGAACAATGCATAAGGAGTATGGTGACATAAAGTGGACTTTGTATGCCTTGGGATATCAGACGGGATTAGCTTACTTGATCTCAATGTTTATTTATCAGGCGTCACAAATCGTACAATTGCATATTACGCTTGAGAGCGTGTTGCTTAGCCTGTTTGTGATTATTCTAATTATTTATGCACTTTTTGTTAAGAAAGATGAGAACGAGAAACTTTATAGTGTCGAAAAAATGGCCGTGGGAGGTAAGGTATAATGGTAGCTACAATTATTTTAGGCATCGTTATTTTTGGAGGCTTTAGCTACGTGGTTTATACAAGATTTATCAAACGTCAAGGCGCAAAGGGTTGTCACAACTGTGATGATGTCGGATGTCCTCTTGTAGATCCAGTTAAGATCAATCAAAAAAGGAATGCGGGCAATTAGAAAGCATATTTTTGAAGAATAAATGATTTGACTAGTGCCTTTAGAGAAAAGGGATCTTCATTACTCTTTGTTGAATTTGTTTTAGTGAAAAAACTTGCAAATATTAATGCGATTTGTTTGTAAACTGTGTTAGAATATAAACGTACTCAAATGAGTAATATATTTTAGGAGGCTGTTTTATGTCAATCGTAAACGGTAACGAAATCTTTGCTGCTGCTCGCAAAGGTCATTATGCAGTTGGGGCATTCAATATTAATAACTTGGAATGGACTCGTTCTATTCTTGCTGCTGCTCAAGAAACAAACACACCAATTTTAGTTCAAACTTCAATGGGTGCTGGTAAGTACATGGGTGGTTATGAATTATGTCTTAACTTGGTTCAACAAACGGTTAAATCAATGGGAATCACAACTCCAGTTATCATGCATCTTGATCATGGTAATTATGAAGCTGCTAAAGAATGTATTGAAGTTGGTTATACTTCTGTTATGTTCGATGGCCATGATTTACCTTTTGAAGAAAACTTAGAAAAAACAAAAGAAATCGTTGCATTAGCTCATGCAAAGAACATTTCAGTTGAAGCTGAAGTTGGTTCTATTGGCGGCGAAGAAGACGGCATCATCGGTGAAGGCGAATTAGCTGACGTTGAAGAAGCTAAGAAGATTGCTGCAACAGGCGTTGATTACTTAGCATGTGGTATTGGTAATATCCATGGTAAATATCCAGCAAACTGGAAGGGACTTCATTTCGATCGTTTGAAGGAACTTGCAGCTGAGATTTCAACACCACTTGTATTACATGGTGGTTCTGGTATTCCTAAGGAACAAATTCAAAAAGCTATTTCATTAGGTGTTTCAAAAGTTAATGTTAATACAGAATGTCAATTAGCATTTGCTGATGCAACTCGTAAATACATCGAAGCTGGTAAAGACCTTGAAGGCAAGGGATACGATCCTCGTAAGTTACTTGCTCCTGGTGCACAAGCTATTACAGATGTTGTTAAGGAACGTATCGAATGGTTCGGTACACCATCAGCTAAATAATAATAGTTTGGTTATATATCTGAGTCTGGAGACTAAAATGTCTTCAGGCTTTTTTGTATTTAAAATGCCTAAGAGTATTTACAACAGAAACACCTAGAAATAGTTCTTTTCTTGATATAATTTTTTCTATATGCGCGAAAAATTATTTTGGGGAGTACACCTAAATAGACTATCTTACGCATTAGTTTAAAAAAAGCTAAGATAGTCTATATTTGAGGTATAAAGTTTAGTGTTGGGGCCTTAAATCTGAACAAGCATAAAGCTCATACCAGTAGTAAAGTTGTCTTAAATTGCTAGAGAAGTTATTAATAGTTTTGGTGCTAATCTTCATTTTTTTGCGCATGTTGTAATTCAATTAATTTTTGACCGATAATCTTATAAACAACGGAATGAATGGAAAACTGCACTGTTAAAAGTATAAGTTCTTCATTGTAGCTGAAGTTGACCGTTGAATTTTCAAGATTGCTTTTTTTTAAAGTTAAATTGAAAAGATTTGCAAAAAAACTGTAGGATTCTTCGACGGAATTGTTTTTTAATGATTGTTTGATTCCATCTCTAATTGTTTCAAGCGGATAAATTGACTTTAATAGGCTTATGACAACTAATTCGGCCAAGTTAGAAGTAGTATATTTTTTTTTAGTGGGCCGCTGCATAAGTCCTTTCTTAACATAACTGTTTATCATGGATGGTGTTATCTCACTTTCGATTAAAGGTGAAAGATAACGATTTCCTAAATTAACTAATTGATCCATATAAAGTTCCAAATCTGGAAATTCAGTCCATAATGGGAGTCGGAATTGACTGAACTTCTCTAACCATATTTTAAAATTATCGTCGTTCATTTCTATGCCCTCGCTCAGATATAATGTTTTTTGTGGATAATAGTCTCTGTTAATTATACCATATCAATCTAGCATAAGAATATTAATCAGTTATTACTTCGTACTTCAAATTATATTATCTAGACTTAAAAACTATATAATGTTGATTAGCAAGCTATATTATACTAAAATAAGGGTGGTAAGTTAAAGAAGGGATTGAATAAAAATGATATTAGATAAAAAAGAGCGTTTAATCAATGAAATATGGAGCGGAATAACACACGGGATAGGTTTGCTTTTGAGCATTGTTGCTCTCGTTTTGCTGATTGTAAAAGCTGCTGGCAGCACGGAATTATTATATCTTGTAGCTTTTGTTATCTATGGAATATCGTTAATGGTTTTATATGCGGCTTCAATGTTTTTTCACTGTTTGTATTTTACACGAGCTCAGAAAGTTTTCAGAGTATTAGACCATTGTAGTATTTTTATGCTGATTGCCGGGACATATACGCCGTACTGCCTGCTTGCGATAGGCGGAGTTAAAGGCATTTTACTTTTGAGTTTAATCTGGTTTTTAACAATAGCTGGGATTTTATATCATATCCTTTCAAAGGGGAGACAGCAAAAAATTGAGACGATCATATATGTGGTGATGGGATGGTTATGTTTACTGGGGATAAAGAATTTGTTTGCAGCTTTGGGTTGGGGGGGATTTATACTTTTACTAATTGGAGGAATAATGTTTACGTTAGGAGCACTGATCTATAGCATAAAGGGAGTCAAATATGCTCATGTTTACTGGCATTTGTTTGTTATTTTAGGCTCAGCAGCAATGTTCTTCTCAATTTATTTTTATATTTAGAGTTGTAAAAATGATGTTCATTGCATTCTAAGTTAATAATAACCGTTTGCTGACCGATAATTGTTAGTCCCAAAATAATTTGTGTATTATAATAGTTGGTAAATAATGATGTTGATTGGAGGAACAGACTATCGCCTATAGATTTTATGCGGTTGCGCGTGGGAGAAACACGGGAATATATACTGAATGGTCCGAATGTTTAAAACAAATTAATGGTTTTAGACAGGCAAGGTACAAGGGTTTTCAGGATAAAAGAGCAGCCAAAGAGTGGATCAAAACAGTTAGTACCACAGAAAAACCGGCAGTAACTGATCATAATCAAGAAAAAAGAAATAGCATGTATGATTCTTTAGAAGCAGAAATTCGTTTGTGGACAGATGGTGGTTCGCGTAATCATGGAAACAAATTAGGACAGCATGTTAAAAAGGACGATAGGGCTGCATGGGCTTTCTTAATCGAGATGAAAGGGAAAAAAATTTCACGATCTGGTGGTGAGTTTGGGGCAACCAATAACAAAATGGAAGTGATGGCTCTTTTGCGTGCATTGACTTACTTAAATGAAAACCATTGCCAGGAAAAATCAATTTTAGCAACGTTAGATTCAAGATATGTTCTAGATGCAATTCAAAAAAAGTGGGTTTTCGGTTGGAAGAAACGTGGGTGGAAAACTTCTGCTGGGACAGAGGTTGCAAATAAGGAACTTTGGATGAAAATGGTGGCTATTCTTCCACAGTTTTCTCGATTGACTTTTCAATGGACAAAAGGTCATCAAAAAAATGAAGGAAATATTTTTGTGGATCAATTATTAAACCAAACGATGGATGAAATGGATGAGTAGGAGATGTTAATTGATGAAAACAATAGTCATTGTTGCACATCCTCAGCTTGAAGATTCAGGTACACAGCGTTTTCTAAAAGAGGCAACGACTTCTCTTAAAAACGTTGAGCGGCATGAATTGAATATAAATAAGAAGGGGCATTTTGATACAGCGGCTGAAAAAGAGTTGTTAAAAAGAAAAGGGAGAATTATTTTTCAATTTCCTCTATATTGGTACAGTGCACCAGCAATTTTGAAGCAATGGATGGATGAGGTTTTCGATATAACAGATGCTGCATGGCTACAAGAAAAAGAGTTAGGGTTGGTTGTTTCATTAGGTCAGCCTTTGAGGGAGTATCGTCTGGGTGGACGTGAAGGTTTATCGCTTTCTAACCTACTGAGTCCCTTCCAAGCGTTTGCCCAACGCTTGAAAATGCAAATGATGCCACTCTTTATTATTGAACAATTTATTTATCAAACTGAGGAAGAGCATCAGGAACTGTTGATTAAATATCAACAGTTCCTTGAACTTCCAATTGATTTTAGTTTCGACCAGTGTCAAAGTTGGTTTGAAGATAAGTTAAAGGAAATAATGGAAAAAAGTAGTATTGAAGACAGAAAAAATTTAAAAATGCTACTCGACAGTTTTGGGGAGCGGCATGAGCAACTAAATGAATTAAAAAGGGAAGTAAGTTTAATAAGACGAGAGGATGGCTACTATGGAGAATAATAATGATTGGCTTGCACAGCGTTTAGAAGAGCTATCGTTTAGTAGTACAGATTACAAAAGACGTGCTTTTTTCAAGAGCATGTATTTGAATGCTCTCCAACAACATAAGCGGATTGAACAGGCTCAAAATGAACTTGATGGCAGATTGTGGAATCCTAGTCGCTGGTAGGATAAGTAAGATTTTAGCGATTTGAAACGAATTTATTCAAAAAAGACATTTTCAAATGAATGAAGTTGTCTTTGAATGAAAATTGTCGTCCTTTTAATTTAAACATTTGTTTTATTTATGCTAAAATAATTCGTTTTTTTATTTGAAAACAAATTAAAAGTTCATCATTTATAAAAGAAACTCATTGAAAGACGAATTATTTTTGCTATAATTAAAATGTTTAAAAAGAAAGGGAGTTTGTTGATTATGAATAAGTTCTTCAAGCTTGAGGAGAACAAGACGAATGTTACTACGGAGATTTTAGCGGGTCTGACAACTTTTTTTGCTATGTCATACATATTATTTGTGGCACCAAATATATTAGGATTGACAGGGATGCCAACGCAAGCAATTTTTCTAGCGACTATTATATCTTCAGCTGTTAGTACACTTATTATGGCTCTTTTTGCTAATGTCCCATATGTTCAAGCACCAGGACTTGGATTAGCGACTTTTTTTACGTATACAGTTGTTTTACAGTTAGGTTTCTCATGGCAGCAGGCATTAGCTCTTGTCTTTTTATGTGGAGTGATTAATGTTATTGTCACTGTAACAAAAATAAGACGTTTGATAATCAAATCAATTCCTGATGTTTTACAACATGCTATTGGTGGTGGAATAGGTATTTTTGTTGCCTATATTGGGGTTAAAAACGCAGGCTTTCTTAAATTTATCACTGATAAAGACGGAATACTTTCTATTAATGGAACGGCGTATAATGCAGGAACGACGCATTTCAAGGGAGGAGTTTCATCGATTGTTTCAAATAGTAGTGTAACTCCTGCGCTAATTAATTTTAATCAGGCTGCTCCTTTGTTAGCTTTGATAGGATTAATCATTATGATCTTTTTGGTAGTTAAAAATTTTCGAGGGGCTATTTTGATTGGTATTGTCCTAACAACTATTATCGGAATTCCGATGGGGGTTACACACACTGAATTGGCAGGCGGAAATTCATTAGGAGAATCTTTCCGGCAGTTAGGGACAACAGTTGGAGCGGCATTTGGGTCTAAAGGAATGGGTTCGCTTTTTGCTGATCCGGGACGAGTTCTATTGGCAATAATGACTATCTTTGCGTTCAGTCTGACTGATATTTTTGATACAATAGGAACATTCATTGGAACAGGGAAGAGGACCGGCATCTTTTCGGCAAAAGATGAAGCTGAATTCTTTAACGGGCATGGTTTCAAGTCTAAAATGGATCGTTCGTTGTTTTCTGACGCTATTGGCTCAGTCATATCTGCGATTTTCGGGACATCTAATGTTACTACCTTTGTTGAAAGTGCTTCAGGAATTGGGGTAGGAGGACGAACTGGACTAACTAGCCTAGTCGCAGCGATTATGTTTTTGCTTAGCAGTTTATTAGCTCCATTTATTGCAATTATTCCAGATGTGGCTACTGCACCTGCTTTAATCGTGGTTGGTATCATGATGATGGCTTCGTTCAAAAATATTGATTGGAATAATTTAGAGGATGCAATTCCGGCTTTTTTTGCTTCAGTTTTCATGGCTATATGCTACAGTATTTCTTACGGAATTGCAGCTGGTTTTATTTTTTACATTGGCGTTAAAGTTGCTAAAAACAAATTTAAAGAAATTCATCCGATGATGATCGTTTGTACATTACTGTTTATTTTGAATTTCATTGTGCTGGCATTAATTGAATAGAGGTAAAATTTAATAATTTTTAGTTCAAGGTCTAATCAATGACCTTGAACTTTTTTGTAATTAGGCTTATTTTAAATGGAGTGAAATATAATTTTGTTTATTAAAATTATTTTAATTTCACGAATATAAGAGGCCTTTTTAGTTTAGAATGATTAACCTTTATTTCGAAGTGTGATATGCTAAGACCTATGTTTAAGGGTTCGATTTTTGATGAGGTGATTAAAATTAAGCGCAAAAAAATATTAATTGCAGTAATAATAGGTATTATAGGTATTTTTGTGGGAAGTAGTTACACGTATTATCGAATGACACATTTTAATAAAAATGTTGAAATAAATGGTATTAATGTTGGAGGCTTGAATAAGAAACAGGCAACGAAAAAGTTAAAGAGTAAAAGTGTCAGTAATGATGTCTATTTAAATAATAAACTTTTTTACAGCGGCAAAAAAACTGTTTCAGGATTTTCGAGTCAAGACCAGCCTAAAATTCAAAAATTATTAAAAAAGCAATGGACTTTTTGGCCCTCCAAGAAAAGTGTCAGCTATAAGGCGATTCCAAGCAAAATGGGAAATTATCGTCAAAGAGAGATTCGAAATGCAGTTGCAGAAAAGCTAAAGAGTGAAAATGAAAAAAGAGAAAAAGCAGTTGATGCAAAGGCTGTTTTAAGAGATGGGAAAGTCGGAGTTGATAAAGCACAAAAGGGAAATCAATACGATATAGCACTGATTTTGAAATCATTTAATAAACAGAAATATGAACAGAATGTTTATTTAAAAAGCAAAATAGCGCAACCTCTGAGTGCAAAAAGCAAAACTGTAAAACATGAGAAAAAGATGCTTGAAAAATTGCTTGCTAAGAAAGTTGAGTATACTGTTCAAAATACCAAATATGATTTTGATGCAAAGCAGGTCTTAAATGAAGCAACTTATGCAAATGGCAACTATCAAATCAGTCAAACTGGTATTAATAAAAAGATTGATGAAATAAATAAAGCTCAAGCTACTTTAGGAAAATCAATCAACTTTAAAACACATGCTGGGAAAAGTGTAACGGTTGCTAGTGGGGGGACTTATGGTTGGGCTATAAAAAATAGTGATGCTATAGCAAGGATTATCAGTGCTTTCAAGAAAAATAGTACGACAACGCAGCTGAATGCTAAGTCTGATATATATGGCACAGGTTATTTAACTTACGGTACAGGATACGACAATACGACTAACGAAGGTATTGGAAATAGCTATGCTGAAGTGTCTATTTCAGATCAGCATTTGTGGATCTACAAAGACGGAAAAGAGGTTGTATCAACGAATGTCGTTACTGGGAAAACCAGCACAAACGAAGATACGCCAAAAGGTCTGTGGTATGTGATGTATAAAGAATCTCCTTCAGTTTTGAAGGGTAGTGAGTCTGGCAGTGAAAATTATTCAGTCAAGGTAAATTATTGGGCTCAATTCACGAATAGTGGCTGTGGATTTCATGATGCAAGTTGGCGTACAAACTGGGCAAGCAATGCTTATTTAAATGACGGTTCAGGCGGGTGCGTAAATACCCCTGTTTCTCAAATGAAGAGTGTCTATGACAACCTGTCACAGGCAGAAGCCGTGGTTGTATATTAGGTTACTAGCTAGTGATGACTAAAAAGCTTTCATGGAAACTTGATTTATGTTAGAATCGTGTCATGGGGATGTTTTGGATTCGACAGGTATAGGTCGAGCTTGAATTGCATCTCGTAGTTGCGCGACGTAAAGACGCTCAGTTAAATATAACTGCAAAAAATAATAACAATTCTTACGCTTTAGCTGCTTAATAACAGCTTAGCGTAGATCCGCCTAACATCGTCCATGTGTTGGTTACGGGTCTTAAATTAAGTGGACTTACGCCAGAGGCTCCCACCTGAAGTTGCTGGAAGAGAATAATCAGGTTAGTTGTCAATGCTGGCCATGCCATTCGGCGTAGTTGACAATGAATTTCAAATAGAATGACTATGGGTGTAGAGGTTTAAGTGCCGATATGCTTGGACGCGGGTTCGAGTCCCGCCATCTCCATTTAAAGCGTAAATAAAAGAACCCCGCAGGATCTTGCGGGGTTCTTTTTTATATAATTTATTATTATTTACTTAGGTTTTCTAATTAAGATAAGTGAGGAGCAACCAAAACGTCAGATTCTAATTTGCATCAGAGGAGACAGAACTACTGCTACTTGCGTTGATCGATGATGACGCACTAGATTGATTTTCTTTATCCGAATCGGTTGTGTTCAGTTCAGGCGCATCAGAGTTATAGTCATCAATGGTTGTTTTATTGCCATTGCGTGACCAAAGACTGGTTGAACTTGTTCCAAGCTGTTTTTGGAGTTGAGTGATTTGACCAAAATCATTTTTATAATTATAATTCTTGGGATTCACAGGTGTAAATCCATTAGGAATATAGAAACGCAATAGATTCTTATTGTTCAATGAATCAGAGAGTGATAACTCAGTATTAACCTTATTGCTTTCAGATTTGATCTTATTTGCCAGTGCAGTTGAAGGATGTGTTATTTGAACACCTGTTTTGTTATCATAGATGTTGCCGTCAACTACGGTGTAATTCGGAGTAACAAAATTTTCATTTCGGAATGCAACCACTTGATCATGCTGTTTTGAAAACAAATCTGTTCCAAATTGAATATAAGAACTTGTATCTACTCCTACCAAGTGAAGTAAGGTGGGGAGCACATCTATTTCTCCACCATATTGTTGCTGAATCCCGCCGTTTTTCTGGCCTGGAATATGAATCATAAAGGGAACGCGCTGAAGCTGGGCATTATCAAAATCAGTCCAGGTAGAAGACGATTTGCCTAATAAAGAAGCCAGCTTTAAATTTCGCGAGTTAGAGATGCCATAATGATCCCCATAAAGAACAATCATGGAGTTATTGTATAAGCCGCTTTTCTTTAAGTAATCAAAAAACTCTTTGATTGATTGATCAAGATAGTGCGCTGTAACAAAGTAATTATCCACGGAACTATCACCAGTATCAGCCGCTTTAAAATCAGTATTCTTTTTGTCTATTGTATAAGGAAAATGATTTGAGACAGTAATGAATTTTGCATAAAATGGCTGCTGTAGTCGTTCTAAATACTTAACTGAGTCATGAAATAATAATTTGTCTTTAAGACCATATTCAGTGAGATTATTTGAATCAGTATTAAAATAACTAGAATCAAAGAAGTATTGGTAGCCTAGATTCTTGTAGACGCTGTTTCGATTCCAGAAAGAGCCTTTGTTGCCATGAAAAACAGCACTTGAATATCCTTCTGTTTGATTTAGAATAGCTGGTGCACCTTGAAAGGTATTGTCTGTTCCTAAAGCTGAGAACAAGGATCCTTGTGGCAATCCGTAAACACTTGTTTCTAACATGTTTTCCGCATCTGATGTTTTGCCCTGGCCTACTTGGTTGAAGAAATTAGCAAAACTGTAAGTCGATTTATCATTGTATAGGCTATTTAAAAAGGGAGTAACTTCTTTGCCGTTAAGCCGATAATTGATCAAAAATTGTTGGAAACTCTCTAAATGGATGACGATAATATTTTTGCCCTTTGCGATTCCATACATTTGCGAATTTGGCTTGGCGTAGTGCTTTTGTGTGAAGTTTAGAACTTTGTTCAAATCTGAGCTGCTTGCTTCACTTCTAACGCGATTGTTTTTCGCAGTTTTGACGCCATCATAGAAAGTAAAAGCGTCAATTCCTAAGTATTTCACTAAGTAATTGCGGTCAAATGTGCGCGAAAGCAATTGTGGTCGATTAATTTCCCCAAGAGTAAGATTGAAAAAAATTAAAAATAGTGCGAAAGATGATACTGCAACAGCTTGTCTCTGCGGCAAGGGTTTTTTATCAAATTTAATGAAACGTGTCGCAAAAGCTAGTACAACAAAGATAATATCAATGAGCATAATAAAATCTTGAGGTTTCAGCAGTGCAAATGAACTTGAACTGAGACCTTCTGAAACAGACGAATAACCAAAGATAACGTTAATTGTCATAAAATCGGTGAATTCGCGATAATAAATAACGTTAAAAAGAAGTAATGCCGAGTTAGCGATGTAGATCATAAATAAAATTAAATATGAAGGCACAGGTCTTTTTATATACAATGAGACACTGAAAAATAATAAAGTTGTGGCGATAGGGTTAAATAACAAAACAGCGTATTGATAGAAACCTTCAACTCCCAGGCGAAAGTCAATGAGGTATACTAAAACTGTTTTTAACCAAAAAAGGAAAACTAATAAAGAAAAAAAGCCCCAACGCGTACTTAGATAATTTCTTGCTTTTGATAGGAACACGGCATGAACCGTCCTTTCCGATTAAATTCAACTAATGGTTCATTCTAAACCATAGTTTAAAATGAAGTCAATTTACCCACAACATATTATAAAAGTTTTACAAAGTAATGTGCTTAGACAACTAATAATATAGTTAAAATGATAGGATTTAGAGATAATTACCGAGCAAGTCTGGTATGATAAAGTGTAGTCCAGAATTTTTTGTATGCGAATAGGAGAACAAAAACGTGAAATCAATTGAAATAACAAATGAAGCAGCTCGCAAGTATAAAGATGGGTATCCGAAATTAGGTATCAAGGATTTTGTTGCACCTTATCAAGGAAACGATGGTGAGATCATCAAATTAGTTGTCAGAAACCAGTTTGTTGCATATGCATATTTAGGTAAACAGCGTAATAGCGATGGTTGGATACTCACGACAGAAGAAAAGTTTATTGATAATAATTTCTTTCGAAAACTATTTACAATGGCACAGATCAAGAGGTCGTCGTTTTACTATTCTGATGAAACAAATGTGTTTCGTTTCTTTAATGGGGTTGGTGATGGTTTAGGCGGATTAACGATTGATTATTATGCCGGTTATTATGTTTTTACTTTTGATAATAAGGGATTATATCAACACCGAAATACACTTTACAGTGCATTTGAAGAAGCAATAAAGGATTCTAAGGGAGTTTATGAAAAACTGCAATTTAATGTTCAAAGGGATGCATTAAAAAATCGGCATGTAAAGGGCGAAACTGCTCCTGAGACAATGGAAGTTATCCAGAATGGTGTCAAGTATCTGGTGTATTTAAATAGTGAAATCAATAATTTTGATCTGGATAAACGTGAATTATTGGCAGATTTAAAAGCAAAATATTCCGCAGAAAAGATTGTCTTTTCTGGTTTTAGCCGTAATGGAGCTGTAGGAGCAAATGCGATGTTAGGTGGTGCCTTTAAGACGACAAATGTTGATCTGACAGCCAAAGCCAGCGATCGATTGAAAAAACAATTTTTAGCAAATAATATTGATCCAGAAAAACAAGAAATTCGAACTATGGATGTTCAGGGATATCTAGATTATGCATTCAACCATCATATCGAATTTGATGTGACTTTTCTAGATCCTCCAGTATTTGTTCGTTCAAAGAAAAGAACATTTAATTTGAGTAAAGATTATCCTGATTTAATACAAGCGGCGCTCAAAGCAACTAAAGATGGTGGATTAATGATTTTGACAGCCAATTCTGCGAGTTTGTCTTTGAAGAAATTGAAAGAACAACTTAGTGAAGTGTTTGCAGAAAACAACAGCAAATTTGAATTTGTCCAGACTTATCATTCACCTCAAGATTTTGCAACATTAAAGCAATATCGCCAGAGTGACTCTTTCAAGGCGTTAGTTTTGAGAGTCCAACGTTAAATTTGCCCTATAAAGACTTGTTTATATCTGTGATGAACTGATATAATGTCTAAATTACAGAGAGAGAAAATGAGAAATGAGGTTATTATAGTATGTTAATCGCACTTATTCCCGCTATTGCATGGGGAAGTATTGGGTTGGTTAGCGGTAAATTGGGCGGTAACGCGAATCAGCAAACTTTAGGGATGACTTTAGGAGCTTTGTTTTTCAGTATACTAACAACGCTTCTTTTTTGGAATCACATACAAGATTATATGTCTATAGAGGTAGGTCTTGTCGGGGTTGTTTCAGGTTTATTTTGGAGTTTAGGTCAAAATCAGCAATTTCATTCAATGAAAGCAATTGGAATATCGAAAACAGTGCCATTATCAACAGGATTACAGTTACTGTTTAACGCTTTGGCTGGAATTATCCTTTTTCATGAATGGCAGACAGAGCATCAAATTTTACTTGGAACGACAGCATTGATTATTTTAATTGCTGGAGCTACCTTAACTTCATTACGAGATAACAAAGTAAGTATTACTAAAAAGCATGCTGAAAATATTGGTGCTGGAATCAGGGCCCTAACGTTGTCTACGATTGGATATGTTGGGTATACTGTGATTGTAAATTTGGCTGGAGTCGATGCTAAAGCAATGGTCTTGCCACAAGCGATTGGAATGGTAATCGGTGCAAGCTTTTTTGCTCGTGGAAAGAATGCCTTTCAAAGAGAGACTTTTAAAAATGTTATTACGGGTCTAGTTTGGGGTACAGGTAACATATTCATGTTTTTAGCTATTCCTGCAGTTGGCTTAGCAATTAGCTATTCTTTTTCCCAAATGGGAATTATTATATCAACGTTTGGAAGCATATTACTGCTAGGGGAAAAAAAGACGAAAAAAGAGTTTATATATATCACCATTGGTTCTGTAATGATCATAGTAGGTGGTATTTTGTTATCAAGACTTTGATTTCGAATTATAGCCTAGTAGGATATTTCAGTGAAATTTTGGAATACAGCTAAGAATACGCTTAACTAAGTTTTTATAGACCATTTTTCAAGTTATTATACTGTTTTAGTAAGTGATTTTAAGTATAAATCATAATTTATCGTCAAAATATACTTACAAGACAGTTAAATTATTGTATAATGATAGCGGTTAGATAAAACTCTAAAAGGGGAGATACTAATGGCACATATAACATTTGATAGTTCAAATTTAAAGAAGTTTGTTCAAGATAACGAGTTGGGTGAAATGCAAGCGCTTGTCACAGCTGCTGACAATGAGGTACGTGAAGGAACAGGTGCTGGTAAAGATTTTCGTGGCTTTTTGAATTTGCCGGTCGATTATGATAAAGAAGAGTTTGCACGTATTAAAAAGGCTGCAAAAAAAATTCAATCTGATTCAGATGTTTTAGTAGTGATTGGAATTGGAGGATCATATTTAGGTGCGCGAGCAGCTATTGAATTTTTACATCATGGATTTTTCAATTTATTACCTGCCGAAAAAAGAAATGCACCGCAAGTGTTTTTTGCTGGAAACTCGATTAGCTCATCGTATGTACATGATTTAATTGATTTAATTGGTGATCGCGATTTTTCAGTTAACGTTATTTCTAAATCCGGGACAACAACTGAACCCTCTATTGCGTTCCGTGTCTTTAAGCAGAAATTAATTGAGAAGTATGGTAAACAGGGTGCCAAGGAACGTATCTATGCCACAACAGATCGTGCCAAGGGAGCTTTGAAGAAAGAGTCAAACGCAGAAGGGTATGAGACTTTTGTAATTCCAGATGATGTAGGTGGAAGGTTCTCCGTCTTATCACCTGTTGGTTTGTTGCCTATAGCGGCTTCAGGAGCAGACATTGATGCATTGATGCAGGGTGCCGCTGATGCACGCTCTGAGTACAACAAAGCTGATCTAGATAAGAATGAGGCCTACCAATATGCAGCTTTGAGAAATATTTTATATCGTAAGGGATATACAACAGAAATTCTTGAAAATTATGAACCATCACTGCAATACTTCTCTGAATGGTGGAAACAATTAATGGGTGAGTCTGAAGGGAAAGATCAAAAGGGAATTTATCCTTCATCAGCTAATTTTTCGACTGATTTGCATTCTTTAGGACAATATATCCAAGAAGGTCGTCGCAATCTTATGGAAACGGTAATTAAAGTTGGCAAACCCAACCATGATGTTGAAATTCCAAAAGAAAAAGAAAATCTTGATGGATTAGGTTATTTGGAAGGCAAATCAATGGATTTTGTAAACACTAAAGCTTTCCAAGGAGTAGTTTTAGCGCATACTGACGGTAATGTACCTAACATGATTGTTAATATTCCTGACCAGACTGCTTATACTTTAGGTTATACAATTTATTTCTTTGAAATTGCGGTTGCTATTTCTGGTTATTTAAATGGTATTAACCCATTCAACCAGCCAGGTGTAGAAGCATACAAGCATAACATGTTTGCTCTTTTGAATCGACCAGGTTTTGAAGAATTAAGCAAGAAATTAAACGACAGATTAAATTAATCGTCTTTTCGTTTTTGGTAGACAGTGTTTGCCGAAAATATTAACTGGATACTAATTAATAGATTAGATAAATCTAGTTTGTTTCTTGAGAAAGTTTAAACTTTAAAAAAAACAGTTAGGGGCTACGCCAAAATTTTATTTTGGTGTAGCCCCTAACTGTTTTTTTGCGGGTTAAGTTTTTTGTATTATAATAAGGGGCAAGTCAATTGCTTAGAATGTGGCGGGTACTTACACCGGGCTGGGGACAAAAATACGTTAAGTTGAAGAATTTTTATTGTATATTTTTAGGAGGAATTATGAAGAATAAGAATATGCTAGTTAATGCAACCATGGGAGCAGCTGCAGCTTCGTTTTTAATAAGTGAATATTTATTTAAGATGGCTTTTAAACGCGTTGACCATGTTCCGGAAACCTCAGAAGGAAAGAAAAAATACGCGGAGAGTTATTGGAAATATGTGGACTGGTTCCAAAAGTGCAATAAAGAACACTGGTTTCTGAAAAATGAGGACGAGACAGAAAGAATGTCGGCTTGGTTTATTCCAGCTCGCAACGCTGCATCAAAAAAGGTAGCTGTTATTTCACATGGTTATAAAGGAAATGGTGAAACGATGGCTAACTTTGCTAAAATGTATTATGAAATGGGTTTTAGCGTTCTGCTTCCTGATGATCGCGGACATGGCGAAAGTGCTGGAAAATATATTAGTTTTGGGTGGTTAGATCGTTTAGATTATTTGCAATGGTTAAAAAAATTATCGAAAGAATAGGTAATGATACTCAGATTATCCTATTTGGTGTTAGTATGGGGGCTTCCACAGTCGCGATGCTGAGCGGAGAAAAAGTACCAGCGCAAGTGAAATGTATTATTGCTGACTGTGGTTACTCTAGTATTGAAGAAGAGTTGATGTTTCTACTTAAAAGACGATTTCATTTGCCTAAGTACCCATTCTACCCTTTTATAAATACAATCAATCATCATCGGCTAGGATATTATTTGGGAGACGTTTCATCTGTGACCCAGCTTAAGAAGAATAGAGTGCCAATCTTTTTTATTCATGGTGAAGAAGATGATTATGTGCCAAGTTACATGTCTTTGGAAAACTATCGAGCAACAGATGCTCCAAAAGAACTATGGATTGTTCCTAAGGCAACACATGCTGAAAGTTATTGGATAAATTCAGAAGTATATAAAAAGCATATTCAAATGTTTTTAGCTAAATATCTGAATTAACGAAAAAACGTTTCAAGAAAGGAAATGAGCACATGAAGATGGACGGGCATACACATACAGAATTGTGCCCTCACGGAAGTGGGGAGCCAGTTGAAAAAATGATTCAGAGGGCAATTGCGCTAGGGTTTGATCGCTATTGTATTACGGAGCATGCACCTTTACCGCATGGATTCTTAAAAAAATATAGAGGAAGTATAGAAGGGTTGACAACTGCTTCTCTAGCATGGGATGATTTAGAGACTTATTTTACATTGGCAGAGAAAATGAAAAAAAAATATGCAAGTCAAATTCAAATATCTATTGGTTTTGAAGTTGATTATCTGCCTGAATTTGAGGATGAAATAAAAGCTTTTTTGGATGAGTATGGTGCACGAACGCAGCAAAATATTCTTTCTGTTCACTTTATGCAAGGGAAGGAAGATGGATTATGGTGTTTAGACTATACAATTGACGATTTTGCAAATGGTTTTGAGCCTTTTCTTCGAGAACCGCAAAAACTATATCAAAAGTATTTGAATTTGGTATATCGGTCGGTAACTTCTGATTTAGGTAAGTATCGTCCTCAAAGGATCGGACACATGAGTTTAATTAAAAAATATCAAGACTATTTTCATCTGCCTGAATTATTTGATGCTGCCAATATAGAATTGATAAAAAAAATATTAGATATTCTAGTGGACCAGAAAAGAGAGATTGATTTTAATACTGCGGGGATGTATAAACCATACTGTAATGATTTTTATCCAGGAGAACAAATAAGTAAATTAGCATTCCAAAAAAAGATACCGTTGATTTTTGGGTCAGATGCACACAGTATTGAAGAAGTTGGGCGAGGATACCATTTGAAAAATATTTTTGCTAAGTCTTGACAACTAAAAAAAATGAAGTTAGAATTAGTTAAATTCAAATTGATTAATCAATTTTTAATTTAACATAATTTAACATATTATGATTAGAAGAGTAATTATTGACCGCTCATTTAAGAGAGTTCTCGGTGCTGGGAAGAGAATCGATGTTGATAGTGAAACACATCTATGAATTAATGAGCTGAAAAAGTTGTAGATACTTTATTAAGCTTATTCGACTAAGATCGTTATCCTGTTGATAAATTCAACATGAGATTTATTTTGTGAGAAATAAATAAATTGAGGTGGAACCACGGTAATTCGTCCTCTTAGCATTTTTGCTAAGGGGATTTTTTTTATTTTAAGGAGGTAATGCTATGCATAAAATAAACTTACCCTTAGGAACACGCGCCGAGTTCGGCGAACGTGCTGGTAGGAAGCAATTGTTAGTTAATGAGCTTCAAAAAAGTCTTCAAAAAAGGAATTTTATGAAAGTCGATACTCCATTGTTAGAATATCAAGAGGTTTTTGCAAATTTTGATTTAAAACAAATGCGAACTTATCAGTTGCTTGACAAGAATAACAAAACGGTTGTTCTTCGGCCGGATCTAACATTACCGATTGCACGTCTGTTAACAACAACAAATATCAAATTGCCGCAGAAATTTTACTATGTTGGTGATTTATTCAAAATAGCGAAAGAGCTTTCGGGACGTAATAATCAAATGACTCAAGCTGGAATAGAACTTGTTGGATACTCATCACTAAAGGCAGAGCTTGAATGTTTGCTTTTAATCAATAGAATAAGTCAAAAGTGGTTGAGAAATCGTGTCAAAATAGAAATAAGTCATGCGTGTTTTGCAGATAGTTTATTAGCGAGCGTGACTTCAAATAACGAGTTGAAAAATAAAATAAAACATGAACTTTATCGTAAAAAAATCCCAGAATATCAAAAAGCAATTAAGCAGTTTGAGAATACAGAAAATTATCCGTTTCTTCAAATGTGGCCGCGTCTTTTTGGTGAAGTTGGAGATATAACAAAGATGCTGGAAGGGATAGAGCTTCCAGCGCTAGCACGTTCTTCATTGCAGGAAACGATTAAAGTTGCAAAGTGGGTCTTGAAAATACCGAATCAGAAAGTGATTATTGATTTAAGTACGGCACCACCGCAACGCTATTATACAGGGATAACCTTCAAGGGCTTTGTCGATAACATCCCTGAGTACCTTTTCAGTGGGGGACGTTATGATCAGTTATTGGAGAGCTTTCAAGCACAGCCAGAGCCAGCGGTTGGAATGGGAATAGATATCGACTTGCTTACAGAAATAGCGGAAATCAAAAATGAAAAAGAAGAAAAGGAATATCTTTTCTTTGAACCCAGTCAGATAGAATATGCGGCTAAATTACTTTTGCAAAACGTAAATTATGAGCTATCTCTGGAAGATAATCTTGAAACAGCTAAGGAAAAAGCTCGTTTGGAAAAAGTCGGGTTATTAAAAATAAACAAGCAAGGAGAAATTGAGAATGTCGTTGAAAATAGCTCTTACTAAAGGTCGTGTTGAAAAAAAAGTTATCCCATTACTAGAGCAGACTGGCATTGATTGCACGCCTTTGAAGAATAAGAAAAGAAAGTTAATCATTCGAACTGATGATGATAAATTTGAGTTCATCTTAGCAAAGGGACCAGATGTTACAACATATTTGAATGCTGGAGTGGTTGATATCGGTATTGTCGGCAGCGATATTTTGGATGAACAGCAAAATGATCAGTATGAATTGCTTGATTTAGAAGTAGGAAAGTGTCAATTTGTTTTAGCTTCAACTGCTGATTTCGATGTAAATAGTCCTGAACGGAAAATAATTGGTACAAAGTATCCAATCATAACAAAAAAATACTTTGAATCTTTAGGGCAGGATGTTGAGATCGTTAAAATTGAAGGTTCTGTCGAATTGGCACCATTGATTGGTTTAGCAGATGCAATTGTTGATATTACAGAAACCGGAACGACTTTAAAAGAAAATAATCTATATGTATTTGATTATCTTGATAAAGTTTCAACGCGCTTAGTGGTTAACAGAATGTCACTCAAGCAACATTCTGCGGAAGTATTTAATTTAGTGGATAATCTGAAAGATGCTGTTTCAGAAAAAAATAAAGTGCAGGGAGAGAAAATAAAATGAAAATTTACAAAAAATCGTTAGCCGAAATGAAAAAAATAGTTGTGCGTTATACTACACAAACAACTGATCTGCAGATCGAAAAACAAGTTGCGGAAATTATTGAAAATGTTAGGGCAAAAGGCGATGAGGCAGTTAAATCTTATGAAAAAAAGTTTGATGGTGTTGATCTAGATGAATTGCGTATTTCTAATAACCAATTAGAAGAGGCCTATCAATCTATTTCTCCAGAACTAAAGGATGCTTTGAAACTCGCAGAAAAAAATATCAAAAACTATCATGAGATGGAATTACAGCATGGTTTTGTTGATGCTGCTCAACCTGGTATTATTCGGGGACAGAAAGTAACTCCATTGGAACGTGTAGGTTTGTATGTTCCAGGCGGAACAGCAGCATATCCCTCAACCATTCTGATGAATGCTCTTCCAGCAAAGATTGCAGGTGTTGACGAAATAGTAATGGTAACTCCGCCGCAAAAAGATGGAATTGCACCCGCTGTTTTAGCAGCAGCTAAAATCGCAGGTGTGACGGCTGTTTATCAAATCGGAGGTGCCCAAGCAATAGCAGCACTGGCATATGGAACTGAATCAGTTCCAAGAGTCAATAAAATAGTCGGGCCCGGGAATATTTTTGTAGCAACAGCAAAAAAACAAGTGTTTGGACAAGTTGCAATTGATATGGTTGCTGGTCCTTCAGAAATTGGAATTCTAGCGGATGAGACAGCAACTCCATATCAATTAGCTGCAGATTTGTTATCACAGGCAGAACACGACAAACGTGCTCGTGCAATCTTAATTACCAATAATGAAGAGTTAGCGACTGCCGTCAGCGATGAAGTTGAAAAACAACTTGCAGTTCTACCTAGAAAGGCAATTGCTGAAGTAGCAATTAAGGATCGTGGCTTTATTGCAATTATGGACTCTGTTCCAGAAATGTTTGCTTTAATGAATGAGGTTGCGCCTGAACATTTAGAAGTTCAGTTGGCAGATCCGATGCAGTACTTAAGTTCTATTCGGAATGCTGGTTCAGTTTTCTTAGGTAAATATGCTTCTGAACCATTGGGAGATTATGTTGCTGGGCCTAATCATGTGCTGCCAACGGGTGGAACAGCTAAATTTTCTTCGCCACTAGGTGTGTATGATTTCGTTAAGAAAACATCGTTTATTCAATTTTCAAAAGAGGCACTTCAAAAGGATCTTAAGGCGATAACCACCTTAGCACGAACTGAAGGTTTAGAGGCGCATGCACGTGCAGTTGAATCAAGATTTAAAGGAGATGCAAAGTAAATGAGAAGTGCTCAAATAACACGTAATACAAAAGAAACGCAAATTAGCATCAGCTTAAATCTTGATCAGCAGACAGGCATCGAAATTGAGACCGGTGTCGGATTTTTTGACCATATGCTGACATTATTCGCAAAACATGGTCGTTTTGGATTAAAGGTTGTCGCAAAAGGTGATCTAAATGTAGATCCACATCATACAGTTGAAGATACAGGAATTGTTTTAGGGGAATGTTTTAAACAAGCACTTGGTAAAAAGGAACAGATTGAAAGATATGGGACAGCATTTGTTCCGATGGACGAGACACTTGGTCGTGTCTGTGTTGATTTGAGTGGTCGTTCTTATCTTGTTTTTAATGCAGAATTAACTAATCCTCGTCTTGGAAGTTTCGAAACTGAAATTGTTGAAGATTTTTTTCAAGCTGTGGCCTTTAGTACTGAGATGAATTTGCATGCTGAAATATTATATGGGCGTAATACCCATCATAAAATAGAAAGCTTGTTTAAAGCATTAGGAAGATCAATGCGTAAAGCTGTTACCATCAATCCGGAAATACAAGGAGTTAATTCAACAAAGGGTGTGATTTAAATATGATAACGCTAGTTGATTATGATGCGGGAAATACTTATAATCTTCAAAAAGCATTTGCTTATCTGAATGTTAAAACAAATTTGACGGACGATCCAGAAGAAATTTTGGCAAGCGAAGCAATTGTTTTACCAGGAGTTGGTGCATTTCAAAGTGCAATGAAGATTTTGAAAGCCAAAAAATTAGATACAACACTCCAAAAGGCAGCTGAAAAGGGAATTCCCTTATTAGGGATTTGTTTAGGCATGCAATTGTTGTTTGATACTTCAAGCGAGTATGGAATGACAGAAGGACTTCATTTAATTCCAGGTGATGTAATCGAATTGCCAGAGAAAAAAGGATTTAAGGTTCCGCAGATGGGTTGGAACCAAAATAAACTTCTTCAGCCCAACTCTGAGTTTGCAATGCTAGCAGATAAATATACGTACTTTGTACATTCATATTATGCAGAATGCGAGTCTAAGTATGTTGTCTCAGAGGTTGAATACTCAGCTAACGTTCCAGCAGTTGTACAAAATAAAAATGTTTTTGGGATGCAGTTTCATCCTGAAAAAAGTGGGCATGTTGGGCTTGAAGTACTGAAAGCATTTAAAGAAAGGATAGTGTTTAAATGATTTTTCCAGCTATCGATCTGCAAGAAGGTAAAAGTGTCCGCCTTTTTCAAGGTGATTTTAAGAAAAAAACCTTAGTTAATGAGAATCCTCTAGAACAAGCAAAGAAAATTAATCAAAGCGGAATTCGTCAGCTACATTTAGTTGATTTGGATGGTGCTAAGATCGGCAAACCACAAAATCTAGACGCAATTAAAGAGATTCGCACCCATTTTGAAGGGGTGATTGAACTGGGGGGAGGAATTCGCAATTTTAAGCAACTTGAACGTTATTTTGAATTAGGTTTAGATCGCCTAATCATCGGGTCAGCGGCATTGAAAAATCCAGCTTTTGTAAGAAGTGCGCTTGCACAATATGGACCGGAAAAGATAGTCATCGGTGTTGATGGTGCAAATGGAAGAGTTGCTATCAATGGATGGCTAGAACAGTCAGAAACAACTATGACAGATTTGATAGCTGAAATGCAAATTGCAGGGGCACGACATTTTGTGGTTACCGATGTTGCACGTGATGGTGCAATGCAAGGGGCTAATACAGAGCTGCTTACAGATTTAAAAAATACTTTTCCTACGTGCAATATTATTGCTTCAGGCGGTATTCGTGATATCAATGATATTAAAGCTCTAACGGAAAGTGGAATAAGTGACATAATTGTTGGAAAAGCTTTGTATGAAGGCAGATTAACATTGGAAGAGATTGCCGAGGTGGAGAAAAATGTTGGCTAAAAGAATTATTCCATGTTTAGATATTGATGATAACAGGGTAAAAAAAGGAGTAAATTTTGTCAATTTAGAAGATGTCGGTGATCCAGCCAAAATTGCTGCTGAATATGAACGGCAAGGAGCCGATGAATTAGTTTTTCTTGATATAACAGCAACCAATCAAAAAAGATCAACTATGATAGATGTTGTTGAAAATGTTTCACGTCAAGTTTTTATGCCATTAACTGTTGGTGGTGGGATTAAGAACTTGGACGATATGCAAAAACTACTTAAGGCTGGGGCCGATAAAATTTCATTAAACTCGGCAGCTGTTGCTAATCCTAGTTTAATTCAAGCAGGAGCAAAAAAATTTGGTAACCAGTGTATTGTGGTTGCGATCGATGTGAAGAAGAATCAAAATAATGGACAAAAATTAGTTTACACACATGGTGGAAAACAAGCGACAAAGCTGAATGCAATTGAGTGGGCTAAGAAAGTAGTAGATTTGGGAGCAGGAGAGCTTTTAATTACAAGTATGGATAAGGATGGAACTAAATCTGGGTTTGACATTGAATTATACCAAGAAATAGGCGCAACTGTGGATGTTCCAATAATTGCATCCGGTGGAGCTGGCAATATTGAAGATTTTGTTCAAGTTTTCAAAGAGGCTCCTGTTGACGGGGCATTAGCGGCTTCAGTGTTCCATTTTGGAGAATTAACTATACCGCAGGTTAAGAGAAGATTGGAATTAGCAGGGGTGAATGTTAGATGAACTATCCAAATTTCGAAAAGGGACTCTTGACTACGGTTGTTATTGATTCAACTACACGCGATGTTTTAATGGTTGCTTGGATGAATGAAGAAAGTTATCGCAAGACGCTCGCAACTCAGCAAACTTGGTTTTGGTCGCGTTCGCGTCAGAAGCTTTGGCATAAAGGTGAGGAAAGTGGCAATACGCAAAAAGTTAAAAAAATGACTTTAGACTGCGATGCAGATACATTACTGGTTGAAGTAATTCCCAACGGACCCGCGTGCCATACAGGGAACATCAGTTGCTTTTTTAACAGTGTTGATTTATAAAACATAGGAGGAATTTTGAAATGCAAGATTTAGAAGAATTATACAAATTAGTTTTAGAAAGAAAAAGTAACCCTAAAAAAGGATCATATACAGACTATCTATTTACAAAAGGTCTGGACAAAATTTTAAAAAAGGTCGGTGAAGAGTCAACCGAGGTTGTGGTAGCGGCCAAGAATCCAGATCGAAATGAGTTAATTTATGAAACCTCGGATTTACTGTATCATTTAATGGTATTACTTGTGGAACAAGGAGTTTCGTATGATGAAATTAAAAAGGAGCTTGCTGGAAGAGAAGGTCTAATGAGCAAGACGAAAGATCGCCCCGAAATTAAGGATTTATAAATCGGAAAGAGGTTTTCTGTATGAAAAAGCAAATTCAGGCAATTCAAAGTTATATTCCAGAGGAGCCGCTTAGTGAAGTTAAAAAAAGATATGGTATAAAAAAATTGGTTAGATTATCAGCTAACGAGAATCCTTATGGAACATCTAAGCGAGTGAAAGAAGCAATTTTGAAATGGAATTTTGGAGAAGAAAATCGTTATCCGGATGGTTATGCCCTGAAATTGAGGACAGAGGTGGCGAATAAATTAAAGGTTGATGCTAAAAAGTTGGTTTTTGGTGTTGGACTCGATGAGATAATCGCTATGTTTTCTCGAATTTTCCTTGAGTCAGGTGATGAAGTATTAGTGACTAATCCGACTTTCTCTGAATATGCGCTTCATGCTGAAATTGAGGATGCCAAAGTCATAAAAATTGATTGCAATGAGCGAAACGGAAAATATGATTTTGACAGTTTCCTGAAAAACATTACTTCAAGGACAAAAATAATTTGGATCTGTAATCCAAACAATCCTACTGGAACCTATGAAAAAGTTAGCGATATACGGCATTTTGTTGAAAATGTTCCAAGTTCAGTTTTGGTTTTGATTGATGAGGCCTATATTGACTATGCCACCGATACGGACGAGACAAGTGCTCTAAAATTAGTTGAAAAATTTGAAAATGTTGCAGTGTTAAGAACTTTTTCTAAGGTTTATGGGCTTGCAAATTATCGCATAGGTTATGCAGTGGTTTCTGAAAAGATTGTTAATTACATGGAAGCGGCTAGACTTCCATATAATTTAAGTTCAATTGCACAGGTAGCGGCCCTTGCAGGATTAAGGGATCAGCAATTTATTGATGATTCGATCGCGAAAAATAAGAAAGAAAGAGACAAGTGGGAAAGCTTTCTAGCAAATAATGAAATTGAATTCTATCGCAGCCAAGCAAATTTTGTCTTTTTTCGATATCCAAACGCAACGTCCTTGGCCGAAAAATTATTGGCAAATGGTTATCAAGTGCGACGTGGTCTGCGACCAGATTGGCTCAGAGTAACAATAGGCGAAGCAGAAGATAACCTGAATATTCAAAAAGTTATGTTGTTAGAAAAAAATAAATGAATTGGATATTATTTTAATGCGAATATCTCAGTTTATTTGATACAATAGAGATGAGGTTCGAAGTTTCTATTCCAGATGAGGTGAGAGGTATGGCAGGTAAGATTCGTTATGGTATTATAGGAGCGACATCGCAGGCAGCGAAGTTTGTTAGAGCACTGAATATGAGTTCCAATAGTGTTGTTGTTGGGATTGCTGATGCTGATCAGGCGTTGAGTAAAAAATTTGCAGCTGAGATGGTTGTGCCAGAAGTTTATGAGAATTATGTACAGCTATGCCAGTCAAATAAAATTGACATTGTGTATATACCGGTTAAAAACAAAGAGCGCTATGACTGTGCTAAAATGGCTCTGGACAATGGGAAAAATGTTCTTTTGGAACGTCCGTTTACACGGCATAAAGTGGGAGCGAGCGAACTTTTCCAACTAGCTTCTAAAAAAAAGTTGTTCATAATGGAAGCTCAAAGTGCACTCTTCCTGCCAATTATGCGCAAAGTCAAGAAAATGCTTGAGGACAAAACTATTGGTGAAGTGAAATTTATTGATGTTAAAGAGAAACATGATATTGGTGATAAGCACGGTTGGTTCTCTGAACTTTCAGCTGGTGGCGGTGCATTCTTCAATGGCGGATCAAATTTGTTAAGCGTTATTGAATTTTTATTGAACGATTCAATAAAAAAATGGTCCGGGTTTGAATACAATCAAGTTGGTGAGGCAGATACAAGATGTGCTCTGACTCTAAAGTGTGGTAATGTTTTAATCAACAGTTTGATTACGACTGACTTTGACATAGAAAGTAAGTTAGTAATTTATGGGACCAAAGGCAAAATTAAAATTCCTAACTACTGGGAGGGGTCTGCTGCGATTTTAGAGAATGAATTGGGCACAAAACGTTTTGTGCTCGAAAATCAGGAGAATGGGGTAGTGTATGAAATTGAGCATGTAGCGAGTTGCTTGAATTCAGGTGCTACTTCAAGCCCGGTTGCCACCCCAGAGTTGACTATGCAAACGATGAACATAATTCAAAGTTTATATCAAAAGTGGTATGGAGATCCTTTGAATTGACAAGATAGATTTTTTTGATGCAATGAAATGATTATAATACTTCTTGCCGAATTAGAAAGCAAAGCGTCACAGCATGCTCCCTAATTTGGCTTTTTATATTCTATGATAAATTAGTCGCATGGTTTTTTGTGCAAGTTAAAGTGTTGAATAAGTCTATTTTATGCTAAATATATTTTTTCGACAAAAAAAGTGAATGAGAATAAATTCTCATTCACAGGTAGAACAGTAGATGTTATTTTACAGAAAAACAGCTTTGAATAATGCTACAGCACAAATACCGGCTAAAAGTGGAGCAACAACAGGAACCCAGCTATAATCCCATTGTGAAGAACCTTTGTGTTTTAGCGGCAAAATTTGATGTAGTAACCGCGGTCCTAAATCTCGAGCTGGGTTTAAAGCAGGTCCTGTTGGTCCCCCAAAGGATGCAACAATGACCATCACAAGCAATCCAACTCCGATAAAACCTGATAATTGATTTCCTTTGGCAAAAGTCGGTGAATTAGTGATGCCAAGAGCACCAAAAACAAGTGTGAAAGTTCCAAAAAATTCGTTAATGAATCCATTGAGTTTGCCCTTGGTAGCATCTGTGGTAGAGAATGTTCCTAGGACACGGTTTGTATCAGCCGTTAAGTCGTAATGGGGCTTGAAGCAGGCAAAGACGACTAATTGTCCTACAATGGCTCCTAGTAACTGTACAACTATGTATGGAATGACTTCTTTCCAAGGAAAGAGCCCAGAAACGGCTAAGCCGATTGTAAAAGCTGGGTTGATATGGTTTCCTGAGATGCTTCCAAACATTAATGCTGGTATCATAACAGCAAAACCATATCCGACTGAAATAATAATCCAACCGCTGTTACTACCTTTGGTGCGTTCTAGATCAACAGTTGCGACTGAACCATTACCTAGAATGATCATGATTGCTGTTCCGAAAAATTCAGCCGCTAACCGTGTTGTTAGTGAATAATCCATGATAACCTCCTTAAAAATAATACTTTCTAATCTTATCATAAATTAATTCAAAGTAAATATTAGTAAACGCTTAATTTCAGATGTTATAGTTGGTTTTTGTTAAAAAATACCATAGAATATAATTAGTGACCGAAGGAGGTTAATAATGTGATAGCAAAACCGGTTGAGCATATGTTAAATGAACGACAAGATCATTTTCTGATTCCAGCAGAAATTGTTGCCAATGTTCAGGAGACTAATCACTTGGATCATGCATTTTTAGTTTTGACAAAGGTCCGTTATTCAAAAATCCCAGTTTTAGACAATGAGCAGCATTTCAAGGGATTATTGTCTTTGCCAATGATTACTGAAACAATGCTGGGCATGAATGGAATCGATGCGACCAAGTTGAGTCGAAAGACCGTTGGTGATGTCATGGAGAAGAACGCTCCAACCATTACCTTGCCTTATGATTTCGAGGAAATTTTACATATGCTGGTTAATCAACCATTTTTGATTGTGGTTAATCAGGATGGTGTTTTCACAGGAATTGTAACCAGACGCGAGGTTATGAAAAGCTTTAATTATGTTGCACATGATCTTGACAAGGATTATAATGTTTCAGAAAAAGATAAAGACGAGACGATTAATGGTGCTGACACACCTAAAAATTGATTGATATTATTAGGAGGAATTTTTGTGGCAAAATTGGATGCAAATGATATTATACGTACTATTGCTGAATCACAAAAAGAAACACCTGTTAAGGTTTATATTAAGGGACAGGTGGACAAATTAACAATACCAAGTAGTGTTGATGCATACTTAGAAAAGAATTCTGGTGTTTTGTTCGGTGATTGGAAATTAATTCAGCCATTATTGGAGGATAGCCAAAAAATTACTGGTTACCATATTGAAAATGACGGACGGAATACAGGTGTCCCATTGCTGGATAAGAAAAAGTTCAATGCACGTATCGAACCAGGATCTATTATTCGTGATCAAGTTGAAATTGGCGATAACGCTGTTATTATGATGGGAGCAGTTATCAATATTGGCGCTGAAATAGGTGCTAATTCAATGATTGATATGGGTGCCGTTTTAGGTGGTCGTGCTATAGTTGGTGAACATTGCCATATTGGTGCTGGTACTGTTTTAGCGGGTGTTGTTGAGCCGCCATCTGCACAGCCTGTTGTGATTGAAGATGGTGTTTTAATAGGTGCCAATGCAGTTGTTCTAGAGGGAGTTCGTATCGGAAAAGGTGCTGTTGTTGGTGCTGGATCGGTTGTTACCAAAGATGTTGCTCCGAATACGGTCGTTGTGGGAACACCAGCTAAAAAGATTAAGAACGTTTCAGATGTTGCAGCTGGGAAAACTGAGATCGTCGATGAGCTTCGTAAGATATAAGCAATAAATTTTTTGTGTAAATACTCGAAAATAATTATATTTTCGAGTATTTTTTTTTGAGTATGTGGTTTAATATAAGGAATGAAAATAATTTAGAATGGGAATTGATGATATGATACTTAACGAGAAAAAATTAATTGAGATCAGAAGAGAATTGCATAAAATTCCAGAAATAGGTATGGAGGAATTTAAAACACAAGCCAAACTGCTTAAAATTATAAAAAATTTTCCGCAGAATTTTTTAGAGATAAAGACTTGGAAAACTGCTATTTTAGTAAAAATTTCAGGAAAGAATCCAGGGTATACAATTGGGTATCGGACAGATATTGATGGTTTGCCAGTAGATGAGCAAACAAGACTGCCTTTTTCCTCTGAAAATCCTGGGAGAATGCATGCTTGCGGACATGATATTCATATGACAGTTGCACTCGGCATTTTAAGCTTTTTTGCTGATAATCAGCCAATGGTGGATATGACATTTATTTTTCAGCCGGCCGAAGAGAATGCAAGTGGTGGAAAGCAATTATATGAGAGTGGGGCTTTAGATAATTGGATGCCAGATGAAATATATGCTTTTCATGATAACCCACAACTTCCAATGGGAGCAATTGGGTGTCGTCAGGGAACATTATTTGCGGGGACTTGTGAAATACATGCACACTTTATTGGTGAAAGTGGACATGCTGCTTTTCCACAGTATGCTAATGATATGGTCGTTGCTGGAGCGCAGTTTGTTAATCAGGTTCAAACAATTGTTAGCCGTAATGTTGATCCGATTCAGGCAGGCGTAGTTACATTGGGTCACTTTGAAGCAGGAAAAACAGGAAATGTTATTGCAGGAAGTGCACAAATTGACGGTACGATTCGAGCATTGACACAAGATATGAACGTTATGATACAAAAGCGCGTTCGGAAAATTGCGGAAGGTGTTGCAGCGACTTATGAATGTCAACTTGAACTTGATTTACATCAAGGGGGTTATTATCCTGTTGAAAATAATTTGCAAACAACACTTGCTTTTATCAATTATATGAAAATGGCGGAAAATGTCGATTTTATTGAAACTAAACCTGCAATGACAGGAGAAGATTTTGGCTTTCTGCTGTCTAAAATTCCAGGAACAATGTTTTGGCTGGGAGTTGAAAGTAAATATTCGCTTCATTCCGAATTCTTTGCTCCAAAAGAAGGTGCAATTATCAAGGGGGTTGAGGCAATGACTGGTTTTTTGCAGGCCAGACAAAATGAAGTGGTACAAAAAAATAATTAGGACCAGGCAGGAAAATAGTAGTCCGATAATTTTGGGGTATGCACCCCAGCTTCAATCTTGACTTGGTTATAAGTAACTGGTATCCAGATAATTTAGGATGCATTAAGACGAGGAAGTCAATTAAACTGACGGTTTCTCTATGGAAAATTATTTGAAAAGAACAGTGTAGATATTATCCTCTAAATGCAGCATCAAAAAAGACTGAGATAAATTTTGAATGTTATTTTCAAAGTTTATCCCAGCTTTTTGTGTTTTCCAATCTATTTGCTGTTTAAGTAGTTGTAAGGTTGATTGGCGAGCTGTTAATTTTGAAGCCGGCTTTTGTAAGTTCCTCTAGATAAGCAGCTAGGAAAGTCCGTTGAATCTCATATTGAGCACCATTTTTAGTATAGATGATAACTCGTAGTGAAAGTACACCGCTACCATTATCTACAGTACCGAGCAGTGTTGGCTTTTTAGTTATATCGGGAAAATGTGGCGTTAAACGTTCATTGACTTTTTTAATAATAAGTGACATTGCCTTGATGTCTTCTGTTGGATCAAAATAGATGTCAATCAATGCACGCATGTCGTTACGTGAAAGATTACTGACAATCGTAATATTACGGTTAGGCACATAATGTAATGTACCATCGTAGCCAATGATTTGTGTTGTTCGCAGGCCGATTGCATGAATTGTCCCTTCTATCTGACCAATTTTAACATTGTCTCCAACATCAAATTGTTGTTCCAGAAGGATGAAAAAGCCGGTAACAACGTCAGTTACGAATCCCTGTGCACCTAAGCCTAGAGCAACACTCATAATTCCTGCACCTGCTATTAACGTTCCAACTGGAATTCCTAAAACCGACAAGATTGCGTAGAAGTAAAAAAACAATACGGAATAATGAAAAATGTTCAAAGATAATGTATAAATTGTATTGATACGATTAACCGTTAAATGTTCATTTTTACGGGTAGTCTTGAAACTCCGATAAATAATTCGTTTTCCAATCCAATTAACCAAAATAAAAAAAAGTGAAAGCAGAACTAATGATAAAAGTAATGTTACGGCTTTGCTGATAATCTGATTCCAATTAATACTTGAAAAATAAGTGGCTAAAAAATTTGTCTGACGGCTGACTTGATGTGAAACATCTGAAGTCAATGATGAATTGTTTGCGTTTAGAAAAAAATATTGCATTTGACAGCTCTCCTTTAACTATATCTATAATATCAAAAAAAAGGACTTAAGACAGAAATGATTTGAAATTAGTGTGTCAGCAGCTAATTTGTCTTTTAATTGAAGTTTTAAGGTGTCAATGCTATTCTAAGAGTAAGTAGTCAAAAAGAGGAGGCGTTTATATGACACTATCTTTGGGACAACTAGCGGGTTTGATAGCTGCATTAGCATTCTTGTTACTTGTCATTTTTATGTGTATTGTTTTGGTCAAAGTTGCGAAAACAATGGGAGAGGTAAATCAGAGCGTTAAGACATTACGGAATGATGCTGATGCAATTTCGAAAGAAGTTGAAGCTATCCTTGCTAAATCGAATGTATTATTAGATGATGTCAACGGAAAGTCGAAAAAAATAGATCCGCTTTTCCAAACGGTAGCGGATCTCAGCGAGAGTGTCTCCGATCTGAATAGTGCAAGTCGAAATTTAGTGGGGAACTTTTCATCTTCATCGAAAAATGTTGGCAAAGCAACACTCGCTGTTGGATTTCTGAAACGTATTTATAACATGAGACACAAAAAAGGCAAAAAATAAAAAATGAATTTAAGGGGATGGTCTGATGGGAAAGAAAACAGCAATAGCTGTTACTTTGGTGACAGGGGCTGCAGCTTATGGAGCGACAAGATACCTGCTTAAAAGTGAACATCGAGAGAAGGTTTTAAATAAATTTAGTGCGCTAACGGATGATGGGCGCGAAGCAGCATTAAAATATTATCAATTTGCTAAAGAATATTTCAAGGATGAAAATGAATTTCGTGATGATTTGGAAAATTTGAAACAAAAATTTTCTGAAACAGCTAAAGATTTGAAAAGTAATGAGAATGTAAATAAGGCTTTTGATTCTTTAAAAGAAGCTACGTCTGATTTAAAGCAGCAGTTCGAGAAGGAAAAAGTAGAGTATGATGATCTGGCTCCTGAGACAGACATTGTAATTGATGGGCGTTCTGCTTTTGGACAAGCAAAGCAGGCTGCGGAATCTGAAGATAATCCGACCGAAGTTTTTTATCCTAAAGAAGAAAATTAAAGTATGATTGATGTGGATTATTTTGAGTTATCAAAGTGTTTTGTTCATAATCCGGTAGTGGTCTTATTCCGTTGCGAATAGGGCTATTTTTTATCTTTAGTTAGTGTGATGAAAAAGATCCAGTTAGAAATTGATATGAGTCAGTTTCTAACTGGACCTAACTTTAAAAATTAATTTTTTAAATTAACGAACCGGAATAATTTGAAGTTCTTTAGGAGTATGCGTAAATGGTAAACAACCATTATCAGTGATATGGACACAGTCTTCTATTCTGACACCGGCAACGCCGGGAATATAAATACCAGGTTCAATTGAAAAACACATACCAGGTTGCAATTCCATTTTGTTTCCTTTCATAATTGATGGAAATTCATGTTCGCTTTGTCCCATCCCATGACCTAAACGATGAATAAAGTAGTCACCATAGCCAGCCTTGGTTATAATATCACGTGCTATGCTATCAAGATCTTCAGCTATGATGCCAGGTTTTGCAGCAGCTTGGGCTGTCAACTGAGCTTCAAGACAGACTTTGTATATATCTTGAGCTTTTTCATCTATTTTACCAAAAGCAACAGTTCGGCTTGCATCTGAGATGTATCCTTGATATATAACACCTAAATCAAATAGCACGAGTGCGTTTTCTTTGATTTTATCCGTTTTCGGGAATCCATGTGGTTCGGCCGCATTGGTGCCACTTTGGACTATTGTATCAAAACTGGTATGTGTAATACCTTTTTTCTTCAAAGCATACTCAATTTCAGCTACTATATCTTGTTCTGTACGGGATTTCCTAAGGGCATCAAAGCCAACTTTAAATGCAAAGTCAGCCCATTTGCCGGCCACTTCGAGTTTTTCAATTTCAGCGGATGTTTTAATCAATTGCTCATTCTGGATGAAGGGTGTGAGATTCCCGTCAAATTGGGCTTCAGGAAACAATTTTTTTAATGTTTCATAACGGATAACGTTCAAATTTCCTTTTTCAATTGCCCATTTATCAGGATTATTAATTCGCGCACGAATTTTGTCAGCTATAATTGCAAATGGTTTTTCATGGTCCAAGTAACCATAAACTGGGTAAGTCCAACCGGTATCTTTAATTGCTTCAACTTCAAGAGCTGGGGCAAATAAAAATGGATCTTTGTCCGGAAAAACTAAAAGTGCTAAGACACGTTCGACAGGATCACTCGAGAAACCAGTAAAATACTGAATGTTCTTAGGATCACTGATGTAACCGACTTGGTAATTATTACTGGCTAACCATTTTTGTACAGATTCAATGTGTGACATAATATCGCTCCCTTAATTTAATACATAAATTATAGCATAGCGTGCAGCTGTCAGACCTGTAGAAAATGAAAAGAGTATGAAAAGACAGTATCCAAGCTATGAAACGCTTGCATTTAGTCTTTTTTTTTGCTAAATTAGGTAACGTTAATGAAAATGAATGAAAATAAGAAAGGGTTAATTATGGAAAAACAAACAATTACAATTTATGATGTTGCGCGTGAGGCAGCAGTTTCGATGGCAACTGTTTCGAGGGTTGTAAATGGCAACCCCAATGTTAAGCCAGCAACACGCAAAAAGGTGCTTGAGGTGATTGATCGTTTAGATTACAGGCCTAACGCAGTTGCTCGCGGACTTGCAAGTAAGAAAACAACTACTGTGGGAGTTATTATTCCTGATGTTACAAATGTATATTTTTCATCACTTGCTCGTGGAATTGATGATGTTGCAACGATGTATAAGTACAATATCATTCTTGCAAATTCAGATGGAAATGCACAGAAGGAAATACAAGTTTTAAATACACTTCTGGCAAAACAAGTAGATGGAATTATCTATATGGGAAATAAAATTAGTGACGAGCTTCGAGTACAGTTTGAACGTAGCAAGACACCTATCATTTTGGCGGGTTCAGTTGATGACAAAGAAAAATTAGGTAGTGTTCATATTGACTATGTTGCAGCTGTTGAGGAAGCAATTTCCGATTTGATTAATCATGGAAATAAGAAAATAGCTTTTATTTCCGGTCCGTTAAATGAGCCAATTAACAGTGAGTATCGTTTAAAGGGGTATAAAAACGTACTTGCAAAGAACGGAATTGAATTTAGTTCAGATTTAGTATTTGAAACTGATTACAGTTATCATGCCGGAGAAATTCTATGGCCAGCAATTGTTTCAGCCGGAGCAACTGCTGCATTTGTTGGTGATGATGAACTGGCTGCGGGTGTGCTAAACGGAGCACAAGATGCGGGTGTAGAAGTTCCAGCTGATTTTGAAATTGTTACCAGCAACAACTCAAAAATAACCGAAATTGTCCGTCCAAAACTTTCATCGATAACACAGCCTTTGTATGATATTGGAGCTGTCTCAATGCGTTTCCTAACTAAACTGATGAATAAAGAAGATGTCATAGAAAAGACAGTCGAGTTACCTTATGGATATATCAAACGTTCTTCGACAAAATAGGTGCTGTTTTTTAATGCATAATTTTTTAGCTTTTGCAAATCGAAACATTTAGAGTAAAATAAATGATACTGTCATCTTTAGTGAAAGAAAGAGACAGTACATTTTTTTGTTGGATTAATAAAAATGATATTTTTTAGTTACTGCATCTTTTTAACGAAAACAATTTAGGGGTGTTTTTTGATGCGAATGAATAAACCAAGTGCAAATACCTATTTATTACTTGCATTGTTGATCATGATTATTTTGTTTGTCAGTTCTTCAATGACATATCATCAACAGACATCTGTTCCTTTTTTGGAAAAGTATTTTGCAAATAAACCATTTGATCAATTTTTGAGTCGCTTCTCATTTCAGTACGCTAACGAGACGATAAGCATCAATAAAATCGGTTATTTCAAGTTCTTTGAATTTTTCATTAGAAAAGGTGCTCATTTTACAATTTATCTAGGATTAGGTGGTTTTTTAGCAGCTGGATTGAAGGCAAGACTCCAGAATGCTTTTTTAACACTTACTATCTGTTCGCTGGCCGCTATAGGATATGCAGCACTTGATGAGTTTCATCAAATGATTACTGGTGATAGAACACCGCTGTTTCAAGATGTTATTTTAGATGGAATCGGTGCAATGTTAGGTGTTTGTTGTGTAGTTCTTTTGTCTTTAAAACGTAAAAAAGGACGTTAATTTTTATAAGTTGTTGCTTTAATTATAATGATTTGATATTATGAAAGTTGACTGTAACGTCAATTTTTCAAGAAATTATCGGAAAGAGGTATTAGAAATGTCAGGACATTCTAAATGGAATAACATCCAAGGCCGCAAAAATGCCCAAGATGCTAAGCGTGGAAAAATTTTCCAAAAATTATCACGAGAGATCTATATGGCTGCAAAGAGTGGTGGTCCTGATCCGGATTCTAACCCACAACTTCGTTTAATGATTGATAAGGCACGCGCGGCAAATATGCCAAAAGATAATATTAAGCGTGCTATTGATAAGTCTACTGGGGCTGATGGCGCGAACTATGAAGAGATTACGTACGAAGGTTATGGCCCAGGTGGTGTTGCAGTGATGGTTCATGCATTAACAGATAATCGTAATCGGACTGCATCAGCTGTTCGGGCAGATTTTACGCGTAATGGTGGAAATCTAGGAGAATCTGGTTCAGTCAGTTTCATGTTCGACCGCAAGGGCTATATTGCAATCGCACGTGAGGAACTTGACGTAGATGAAGATCAAATGTTTGAAGATGTTATAAATGCAGGTGCTGAAGATTTGCAAACTTCAGATGATGTTTTTGAAATCTATACTGATCCCAAGGATTTTACAGTTGTTCGGGATCAACTGCAAAAAAAATATGATCTTGATACGGCGGAGCTGACTATGGTTCCTCAAAATTATGTGCCTGTTCCTGAAAATAAAATCGAACAGTTTGAAAAAATGATTGATCGTTTGGAAGATGAAGATGATGTTTCTGCAGTTTATCATGCAGGAGAATTTCCAGAAGATTAGTATCTATCTTGAGTATTGATTTTTAACTAACACTAAATAAAAGAGCAGGACAATTCACTTTGCCCGTGCTCTTATTTTTTGTCCTTTTTGAAGAAAAGCACAAATAATTGAGCGCACATTTTTTTTGTGATACGGTTAGAAAGAAGAAGAAAGGAAAGAAGGAATATGCAAAAAAGAAAAAATGTTGTTGTTTTAGGAAGCATTAATGCTGACATCATACTGAAGCTTGCACGACTTCCAAAACCTGGGGAAACAATGAAATTGCAGGGGTTTGAAACGGCAGGTGGAGGCAAGGGAGCTAATCAAGCCATTGCCGCGGCACGTAGCAGTTCTGAGGTACATTTTGTTGGACGAGTTGGCGCTGATGCATATGGTAAGATGATGTGCGAGTTGCTGCAAAAAGATGGAATCAATATTGAACATATAAAAACAGATGCTAATAATCCTACAGGTCAAGCATACATCTTAC
This sequence comes from Liquorilactobacillus uvarum DSM 19971, assembly GCF_001434935.1. Taxonomy (GTDB): domain Bacteria; phylum Bacillota; class Bacilli; order Lactobacillales; family Lactobacillaceae; genus Liquorilactobacillus; species Liquorilactobacillus uvarum. Next base: position 49,511 of record NZ_AZEG01000013.1, read on the forward strand.
TTCAAGATTCAGGGGAGAATAGTATATTAGTTAATAGTGGTGCAAATGTTTTTATTCAAGAAGAGGATGTTAAAGACGCACGTTATCTAATTGAAAAAGCAGATGTTATTGTCGCGCAGTTTGAAGTCCCGATTAATAGAATAATTGAGGCCTTTAAAATGGCACGAGCAGCTGGTGTTTCAACGATTCTGAACCCAGCGCCTGCAACTAAAGTGCCGGATAAGCTTTTAGAGTTGACCGACTTGATAACTCCCAATGAAGTTGAAGCCGAGATGTTGACTGATATTCATGTAGATAATCCAATATCCCAGCGTAATGCAGCAAGAATGCTACAAGCTAAAGGTGTAAAAAATGTGATCCTGACTTTGGGTAGTGAGGGAGCTTATTATTTAACTGAAAATAATCAAGAGCAAGCAGTTCCGGCATTCAAGGTTAAAGCAATTGATACCACAGGTGCAGGGGATACTTTTATAGGCTGTTTAGCGGCAAAGCTTAATCCGAATTTTGATAACATTTCTCAGGCGGTACATTATGCAAACAAGGCTTCATCGCTTACTGTTCAAAAAATTGGAGCAATTCCTTCCATCCCAACAGAAAAAGAAGTTACAAGACGATAGACCATTTTTTTAAACTATTTGCTAAGAAATAATGATTCCTTATCTATTATGAAAATGGTGATTATTGACTATTGTAAATGAACTTATAATTCTCTTCTTAATGAGGACAGAATTAACTTCACAAGAACCCCGTTAAATAAGTATTATGATAATTTTATATTTCTTTTCTGTGTTGGTATTGGATAATTCAGATTAAAATTACTTTTTTGAGATTTCAAGCCAAAATAATCCATGATAGACCCAGCTAAAAACTGACTAAAATCAGTTTTTAGCTGGGTCTTCTTGCGTGTATTAGAACAAGTTCTAAGATATCGTTTTCCTAATGATTTTTAAACATCAAACTAATAATACAAAAAAGCTCCATTTCTTGTTTAAAAAGATGGTCTTGTTAATTAACTTGCGTATTTATTTGACGAAGGAGGAATTAAAACATGTTTAAAGATCAGGTGGATAAAATAGTACAGACTGCGATTGAAAGAAGAGCGAGTGATATTTATTTTTTACCGCGGGAAGATAAGTACAGTATTAAAATTAATATTATGGGGATTGTGAAAGAAATATATTGTGTGCCATTTTCATATGGTTTACAGGTAATAAATTACTTGAAATTTAAAGCAGATATGGCACTGAGTGAACATCGAAGGCCGCAAATTGGTGCGTATTTATTAAAAGACATTCGAACAAAAAAAGTTTTCGGTCGTTTGTCCAGCATTGGGGATTTTTTAGGTCGTGAATCACTAGTTATTCGCTTGATTTATCAGGAGAAGGATACAAATGAAAAATACTTTTTCCCTAATCATTTGCAAAAATTGGAAAAAGTCTGTAATAAAAAAGGGTTGATACTTTTTTCTGGACCAGTCGGATCAGGAAAAACTTCAACAATGTATCACTTAGTTCGTTCCTTAAAAGATGTTCAAGTAATGTGCATTGAAGATCCTGTTGAGATTTATGAGCCCGGTTTTTTGCAAATTCAAGTGAACGAGAGAGCAAGAATGTCATATGCTGAACTTGTTAAAGCTTCTTTGCGCCATCGACCAGATGTCTTTATAGTTGGTGAAATACGTGATATGGAAACTGCAAAAATAGTAGTTACCGCAGCATTAAGCGGGCATTTGGTCTTGAGTACTGTGCATGCTCAAACTGCACTTGGAGTTATAAAAAGATTGTTTGATTTAGGTGTATCAAGGACAGATTTAGAACAAACACTGCAGTTAATAATATATCAACGCTTAATTCCAACTGTTACAGGAAAGGTCAAAGCGTTATTTGAACAGGTTGGTATTGGAGAATTATCTTGGGAAAAGTTAGAAAAAGTTGATACAAGAAAGATGACAGCGGGGTGGAGGGAAGATCTTGAAAAATGTGTTCAAAACAAATGGATTTCTGAAGAAACTTACAAAAAATACAGTGAAGGGTAGAAAAAAAAGATTAAGTGATCGGAAGCAGGCATTGTTTTTTCAAACATTAGCTGATTTGTTGAATGCTGGTTTCTCGATTCGACAAGCACTTGAAGATATTACGATCTTTTTTCCGGAAAATAAAAGCGCTTTAGATTATATACAGCGTGAATTAGCAGAAGGGAAAATGCTAAGTACTGCATTTAAACCATATGTCAGGCAAAATATTTTTAACCAAATTTATATAGCAGAGAAGCACGGGAAACTAAGTGAGAGTATAAAACAACTGGGCAAGACTCTTGAAAGAAAAGTTCAACAAACAGACAAGTTAAAGGCTATTTTGTTGTATCCAATAATGCTGTTAATTCTTCTTGGAGGGTTAATGATTGCCATTCAAATTTGGTTAAAACCTGAACTAACAAAATTTCAAAATCTGCAAGATTTAAATGCTGACTCATGGCAAGAATATTTATATCCATTTATTTTAGGAGGAGGTATTTTTGCGGCAGGCGTTTTTTCATTTAGATTAGTACATTGGTTAATCAAGCAGCCAGTTTTGTCACGTCAAGAATTTTATTGTCGTATTCCTTTCTTAGGAACTGCTTACCGTCGTTATTGCCATTATTACATTGCATTTAACTTTGGACTGCTTTTAAAAAGTGGTCTTGAAATACGTGAAATTTGTCTCTTTCTAGAGGAGTTTGATGAAAGCTCTTTGCTTGCTAGTTTTGGAAGGGAGCTAAAAAATAATCTTTTGGGTGGCAATGAATTGACATATTTTGTTTCAAAATATATGTTTATTCCGCAAGAACTGAACCTTTTTTTTAGTAAGGGAAGTACTCTTGATGAATTAAGCTCGGAGTTGCTGCTATTTTCAGAATTAGCATATGAAAAACTAATAAGACAAATCGATAGGATGATTAACTGTGTTCAGCCAATCTTATTTTTGCTTATAGCTGTTGCTATTATTTTAATGTATCTAAGCATGCTAATGCCAATGTATAACAATTTAGGAGGAATTTATAAATGATAAAAAAAAGCCGATTAGCATTAAATGAAAGATGGCCTGCCTTCACCTTAATTGAAATGGCGGTAGTAATGTTTATAATAAGTTTACTTATTTTGATAATTCTTCCTAATATCGGAAAGCAACGCGATAATGCACGTGGTATTGGTAATCAAGCTTTGGGGGATGTTGTTCAAACACAAGCCGATCTTTATCAAAATGAAACAGATAAAGAAAGTGTAACTCTTGAAGATTTAAAAAGTAGTGGGTATCTAAATGAGAAGCAATATAGTGAAGCCAAAAAGGCTAAAATAAAAATTCAGGTAGAAAATGAGGAATAAACAACCGGCTTTTTCATTAATTGAAACAATAGTGGTCTTAGCCTTAAGTGTGTTTACATTACTATTAATTGTAAGACCACTTGAAAGTTCAATCAGTGTTTTACAGGAAAAAATATTTTGGCAATCATTTAAACAAACTTGGACAAGAGAGATAATTTCTTCAACAAAATTTATAAAGGTACACACAATCATATTTAAAAATAAGAAAATTATTTTCAGCGAACAAAATAACAAAAAAGTTACAGTCGAGCTACCTAAGACAATGACGATTAGAAGATATGAATCAATAAATGTTAATGATACTGGCAGTATAAGCGGAAGAACAATTATTGTTGATTCAACTTTGCAGGATAAACCGTATTATATTTTGATTCAGCTTGGTTGGGGGAAATACCATGTTACACATTAAGAAAATAGAATCATATTCGTTAGCCGAAGCAATAATAGGTTTGCTTTTTATTAGCGTCGCTGTTATCTTTTTCTGTGAAAATGAGCGTTATTTTGCTCAAAATAAAAAGAAAGCAGTAGCACAGTATGAAGCTACGGAAAGGCTCGACAACATAAGTAAAAAAATATTGATCGATAATGAAAAGAAGGTGCTTTCGAAAAATGAGGCGAATCATCTTCAGAACAAAGTATCTGTTAAAAATCGCTATGGAACGCTTGAAGTTAAAATTAAAAATCATTAAAAAGATGTCTGGTTTTACGATGATTGAAAGTGTAAGTGCGCTTTTTATAACAGCATTGGCATTTAGTGTTTTGGAAATCGCACTAAAAAGTTCAAGTACTATGATAAAGCAAACAAAGGCAAGCGATAATTATGAGTGGGCACAGTTTGTTGACTTAATTGGTTCAGATAATTTGTCATTAGAGTATGTGACCGGAGAGAATTTAATCAGATTTTATAGTCCAACAAAGGAAAAAATATATCGACTGTTTTGTGAGGATAAATTAATTAGAATGACAGGAGTTGAGTCGGGCTATATACCCTTGTTGTATGATGTTAATAGTTTTACGACAAAGTATGAAGATACCACTTTAACAATTATGGTTGAAATGAAAGGACAGAGTTATATTTGTCACATTGTTATGCCAAAGAGGGAGATGGGTGAGTGAAAGGGGCAAATGGACATCTAATTTATTCAGGAATGATGGGAATATTTTTTCTGGGAATGATTTTTAGTGCACAAACTTTATATTATCATGAACAGATATTAGGGTATCAGAATTTGAAGAATTATAATATAGCTCGAACGATGAGAAATTTAGCTTTAGCTAATAGAATTAGCAATAATGAAGTTATGTGGTTCAATCAGGGGAGTGTTACAAAAAAGTCAGAATATTTTGTAATAAAAATGAATAATAGGAAGCCAATCGAATTAAAAACTTTGGTTAAATATGACCTCAAATATCAAGAACAAAAGCTGCGGGACTTGAAATAATGTAGAAGAATCGTTAAACTAAGACAAGTAATTTAATACTTGGGGTGTGCTAATTGACATTGGAAAAGATAGAACAATTTTATAAAAAATTTGAACAAGCTGTTGATCTTCTTCAAAAAGATTTAGCTGTTTCTTACCTAGATGCAATAATTGAAACAGGAGATAATCTTGCAGAGGGTGGAGAACTTTTGATAGAAGATGGGAAACCATCACTAAAAGTTAGGGATCAGCTAGTAGAACTGTATAAGCAGTTGGAAAATTTTTCTATGACACCAGAGGAACTGCGGCAGGTTATTCAATTTGCGCTTGTAAAAGCTAACCAAACAGATAAAATACAAGCTAATCATCAAATGACACCTGATACAATTGGTTTTTTAGTTGAGTATCTTTTGAATAGAGTACTTATTAAAAAGTCAGATTGTAAAATTCTAGATATTAGTGTAGGAACTGGAAATTTGTTAAGCACAGTTTACCATAAGCTGAAAAATGATGGGTACAAGAATATGAAGCTTTACGGAGTGGATAATGATGATACACTGTTGTCTATTGCAAGTATGAGTGCACGTTTACAAAAAATTCCAGCCGAGTTTTTTCATCAAGATGCAATAGATAATTTGGTAACACCCAAAGTTGATGTTGTTGTTAGTGATTTGCCTGTTGGGTATTATCCGGTTGACAAAAAAGTTGTTAATTTCAAGACACATGCAGAAAAGGGCCACTCATATGTTCATCATTTACTTGTTGAACAAGCCTTATTACAGCTTGTTCCAGGAGGTTATGGGCTGTTCTTAGTGCCACGTGGGTTATTTGAAACAAAAGAGACACAAGGACTGCTGCATGTAATTAAAGATCAGGCATATTTTCAAGGAATGTTGAATTTGCCAGAAGATCTATTTTTGAATAAAAAAAGTGAAAAGGCCCTCTTGTTGCTTCAAAAACACGGTGGTGAAGGAAAACAAGCAGAACAGGTTCTTATCGGTGATTTTCCACCATTAAAAGAAAAAAAAGAATTCGCTCATTTTCTTGAACGGATTGATAGTTGGGTCGCGGAAAATTTAGATTAGTTATTGGAGAGAGAAGAAAATGATTAAAATTTTAGCAGTGAATGCAGGCAGCTCCACACTAAAATGGAAGTTATTTCAAATGCCGGGAGCAGAAGTTATTGCAAAAGGGCAGATTGAACGTATTGGTTTTCAAAATGCACAGTTGTCTGTTGTAACAAAAGAAAATGAATTTTGTGAGGAATTAACAATCGAGAATCATCAGCAAGCAGTTGACAAACTTCTGGTAATTTTAACAGAATATCAAGTAGTTGATAGACTGGATGAAATAAAGGGAATAGGTCATAGATTTGTCAATGGAGCAGGACATTTTTCAAGTTCGGTGGTTATTGACGAGGCTGTTTTGGATGAAATGGAGAAGCTGATTGAGTTTGCGCCTTTGCATAATCCAGCTAATATTATGGCGATTAAGGCTTTTAAGGCTGAATTGCCGAATGCTTTAAGCGTGGCTGTTTTCGATACTGGATTTCACCAAACAATTCCTGAAGAAAACACAGTGTATGCGATACCATATGAATATTATCAGAAATTTCATGTACAAAAGTTCGGGGCACACGGAATAAGCTATCGTTATGTGTTACAACGTTTTTTGAAAGTTGCTGGTCGTGAAAGGGCAAAAACAAATGCCATTATTTTGCACCTTGGTTCCGGTGCTTCTGTGTGTGCGATTCGAAATGGCAGATCTTTTGATACGAGTATGGGTTTTTCACCTGTTTCTGGAATAGCTATGCAGACAAGGTCTGGGGATGTTGATCCATCAATGTTAATTTATCTTGAAAACAAACTGGGTGTCGATTCCCAAGCTGTACTTCAGATGTTAAATAACAAATCAGGCATTTTAGGTATTTCTGGTGTATCCTCAGACATGAGGGAAATTATGGAGATACATAAGGAAAATGCACGGGCTGATCTAGCATTGAAAATTTTTGTCAATCGTATTGTAAAATATATTGGTGCTTATGCAGCTGAATTAGGAAGAGTTGATGCTTTGATTTTTACTGGGGGAATAGGCGAAAATATTCCATATGTTAGAAAATTGATTTGTGATAAATTAACAATATTTGGTATTAAAATTGATAATAATTTGAACGAAGTCAAGTCTAAGGAAGCAAGGGTCAGTATGCCTGATTCAAAATCTGAGATTTGGACAATTCCAACTAATGAGGAATTAATGATTGCCGAAGATGTTGAAAAATTGTACGGTAAGGTAAAAGCAAATTAAATTTTATTTAATCAAGCTCGTTAAGAGAATCCCTAATTTGACAATTTAAATCTGAAATAAAAAGTAAGCTTAAAAGCTTTAGGCTATTAAAAAAATAGTTTTGATGAAGTAAAAGTCGATGATAAATATATGTCTCGGCTTTTTTGTTGTGAGAGAAATATTTATTTGAAACGAAAGAGCTGTCAAAAAGAAAATCAGGAAATTTTACAGGCACAAATCAGTAAAAAATAACTAACTAAGATGAATTTAAATCATTGTAAAATGAACTTGTTGAATTTTACTTCAATTAATAATTAGTTTACACTGTTAATTGTGTGTGTTATAAACAGACAGCTTGTTAGAAATATTTAGTTGATATTAGTTAGGAGTTTTTTTATGGCCGCGAAGCAAGAATTTTCAAGAGAGTTAAAAAGTCGACATGTTCAATTGATCGCCTTAGGTGGAACCATTGGAACTGGTCTCTTTCTAGGGGCCGGTAAATCTATTCATTTAGCAGGTCCTTCAATTGTGCTAGCGTATTTAATTACAGGGACTATTTGTTTTTTGTTGATGCGGGCGATGGGAGAATTATTGCTTTCAGATCTGAAAAAAAATTCCTTTATTGATTTTATCCGTACATATTTGGGTGAGAGTATAGGTTTTGTAACAGGATGGACATATTGGATATGCTGGATAACAATTGCAATGGCAGATGTTACTGCAACTGGGCTGTACGTGAGATACTGGTTTCCAAACGTTCCGCAATGGCTGCCGGGGTTGATCGTTGTGGCTATTTTGTTGGTCTTAAACTTGATTACAGTTGGATTGTTTGGTGAAACTGAGTTCTGGTTTGCCTTGATTAAAATTGTAGCCATTATAGCGTTGATCTTAGTTGGCATTCTACTCGTAATAATCGGATTTAAAACGCCATTAGGGAAAGCTAGTTTAGGAAATTTGCTGAATTATGGAGGGCTTTTTCCAAAAGGATTAAAGGGCTTTTTGTTATCATTTCAAATGGTTACGTTTGGTTTTATTGGAATTGAGTTAATAGGTGTAACGGCTTCAGAAGCAGAAAATCCGACTAAGGTTATTCCAAAAGCAATAAATGAGATTCCAACACGTGTAATTATTTTTTATGTTGGTTCTTTATTGGCTTTGATGAGCATTTATCCCTGGAAAAATATTTCTGCAGCTCAGAGTCCTTTTGTTCAAGTTTTTGAAAATATTGGAATTACAGCTGCAGCAGGTATTATCAATTTTGTTGTTTTAACGGCTGCGGCTTCTGCATGTAATAGTTCTCTTTTTAGTACAGGCAGAATGCTCTTTTCGTTAAATTACAAGAACAACAATCGTTTTGCTAAATGGCTTAGTAAATTATCTCGGCGTCAAGTGCCAGCTAACGGTATAGTTTTTTCAGCAGTCGTAATTACAATTGCTGTGCTGGCTAATTTTGTCATCCCTAACGCTGCCTTATTTTCGTTTATTTCTAGTGTTGCGACAACATGCTTCTTGTTTATCTGGGGAATGATCATAATTGCACATTTGAAGTACAGAAAACAGCAGCAAAAAAGTAAAAATGAGATTCATCAAAATAATTTCAAAATGCCTCTGTTTCCATATGGAGATTATATAGTCTTAATATTCTTGTTTTTTGTCGCAGGTGTAATGTGTTTAGATAAAACGACATTAGCGGCGTTGATTGCATCAATAGTATGGTTAGTTTTTTTGTTTTTAACTAAAATTATTACGCGTCGAATAGATTAGTCTAGACAGGTGATGAGTTGATTTATTTAAACTTATCATCTTTTTTTGTAGAATGTTTAGTTGTAAGATTAAATTGAGGATTGTATTCCATAAAAAACGGAGATGTTTAAAAATGCTTTTTTTTACATCGGATACACATTTCTTTGATGAAAAACTAGCCCATGACACGCATTTTGCACAGCGGAACTATCTGAATGCAGCGGAAATGAATCGGAATATTATTAACAATTGGAATAATGTTGTTTCTCCGAATGATGTTGTTTATCATCTAGGAGATGTAGGAATGGTTGATTCCAATCATACAGGATTCACTAAGCTTTCATCTACGCTAAACGAGCTAAATGGACAAATAAACATTATTAAGGGAAATCATGATACTAGGGATTTTTTTAAATTTTTACAGAAAAATAATTATCAACTTGAAAATGGCAAAATGAAATTTATTTTGCATGATGTGGGATGTATTATAAAATTTAATCATCATCAGTTTTTTTTGACACATTACCCGTTAATGTTAGGGATTTCCAAGAATAGTATCAATCTTCACGGACACGTGCATAATTATAGTATTAACACTGCTTATAATATAAATGTTGGGGTAGATACGCCTGAGAGTGAATATTTAGATAGAGAAATTTGTTTCGGGGCGCCTTTTAGTAGTGAGGATATTCTTAAAATGCTGGAAACAAAAAAGGCGATTTTCAAAGACAAAAAATAGAAAGAGGACATCTTCATAATGAATGAAAGAATTACAATTCTACACACTAATGATATACATTCACATTTTGAAAATTGGCCAAAAATAAGACGGTATCTTATCGGAACGCGAAGGCAATTGAGAGAAAAAGGCGAAACTGTTATAACGGTTGATTTAGGTGATGCCATGGATCGGGTGCATCCATTGAGCGAAGCAACCAATGGCAAGATAAACATTGAATTGATGAATAAAATTGGGTATGATGCGGCTACTGTTGGAAATAATGAGGGAATCGGTAATTCTCATGAGCAATTAAATGCAATGTATGATGATGCTGAGTTTCCCATTGTCTTAGATAATATTATTAATAAGCGTACTCGAAGAGCACCACAATGGGCAGAATCAAGCAAAATAATTACCACAGATAAAGGGGTGAAAATTGGGCTTTTAGCCTGTACGGCACCTTTTAGTGCAACTTATCGAATGAATGACTGGATTCCCTTGGAAGTAGATGACGTATTGCCTAATTTATTAAAAAGGATTCGTCCAAAAGTTGATGTTCTAGTGCTGATGTCACATTTAGGAATTGATGTAGATCGTGCAATTGCCAGCAAATATCCAGAATTTGATGTTATTTTGGGAAGCCATACGCACCATTTATTAGAGCACGGTGAAAAAATTGGACAGACGATTCTTTGTGCAGCAGGCAAATGGGGGAGGTACATCGGGCAAGTAACCTTAAATATTTCTGACCATAAAATAGTTGATAAAAAGGCTGAAGTTGTTAAAACAGCTTCCTTGTCTGAAAGCTCGGGCGATGCTACTGAGATTGAACGGTATCAAAAAGAAGGAGAGTCGTTACTGAGAGAAAAAAAGGTTGCTGTTTTACCTAAAGATTATCCAGGTTCATGGGTTAAAAGATCTCTATTGATGAATGTCAGTCTAAAAGCAATTCAATTTGTTACTCAAACAGAGGCTTCAATATTGAATGGCGGATTGTTTTTGGATGATTTGCATCAGGGTGTTTTAACCCGTTACGATTTGCATCATATTCTTCCTCATCCCATGCGAATAGTTAAGGTAAGATTAAATGGTTACAATTTGTGGCGCTTGATTCGAGAAATGGAAAAAAATCGTAATCATTTGCGTAACTCAATTGTTAAGGGAAATGGATTTCGTGGTAAAGTATTTGGAGAACTTGTTTATGATGGTATAGAGTTTGATCCATTGAGTAAAAGCGTTAGTTGGCATGGGCAAATATTAGATCCTGGTGCAGATTATGAGATTGCAACTGTGGATAATTTTATCTATTGCCCATTTTTTCCAACATTAGAAATCGTAGGACATCCTAAGTATATAGGAGATCGTTTTTTAAGGGATGTCGTTGGGGATTACTTTGGTGCTAAATATCCTGTATAATTAAGTATTAATAACTTTGAAGGGGAGTATCCATGAATAGCGAAAAAAAAGAACGACGAGAGGCTCAGCTTGCTAAAAAAGCTGAAACATTAAAGGCCTATGCGAGTGATATTCAAATTAAAAGTTCGACGGAGCTCACTATTGATGGACATCCATATTTGCTTGTAAAGAATGTCCGTGATGGCTTTCAATTAGAGAAGTTAAAAGAACGATTTAGCCAAATATTGACTAAATATGATTACATTGTAGGAGATTGGGGATATGATCAGCTCAGATTACATGGTTTTTATGCATCTGATAGTGATAAGGGGTTCCCATCACAAAATATTGCACATTTAGATGACTATTTGTATGAATACTGTAATTTTGGCTGCGCATATTTTATATTGCACAACTTGGATGTTCAAAAAATAAAGAGTCCTACGAATAATAAAAAGTATAATCGCAAACGAAGTTCAACAAAACATTCTGAAAATAACAAAAATTTTGTTAAAAAAAATTTCAAGAAGAATCCAAAGAAACGACATGCATTTACTGAAGAAAAAAGATTTGAAATTCATAAAAAGAAAGATAGTAAACAAGAGTTGAAAAGCAAAACAGTTCAGACTAAGAATTTTAAGAAAAGGCACTTTACGATTAGACAAAAAAGTAAAAATGAGTAAATGAGGGAAAATAATGAGAAACTATAAGGGTTATTTAATTGATTTGGATGGCACGATGTATCGAGGAAAAGAAAAAATTCCTGCAGCCAAGCGTTTTATTGAAAGGTTACAAGAAAGGAACATTCCGTTTTTGTTTGTGACTAATAATAGCACACAAGAACCGCAAGCTGTTGTCAATAATTTAGCGCATAATTTTAATATTCATGTTACAACGGATAATGTTTATACGACTGCTCTTTCAACTGCTGATTATTTAGCAAGTCAGGACAAAGAAAAGCGATCTGTTTATACAATTGGTGAGTTCGGTCTGAAGAAAGCGTTGTTTGACAAAGGTTTTTATTTTGTAGAGCATAATCCAGACTATGTTGTTGTTGGACTGGATTATGATGTGACGTATCATAAATTTGAACTGGCAACACTGGCTATTAAAGCGGGGGCAAAGTTCATCGGAACAAACGCTGATACTAATCTGCCTAATGAAAGAGGGTTAGTTCCGGGAGCTGGTTCAATAATTGCTTTGGTAGAATGTGCAACACAGCAAAAGGCGACATATATTGGAAAGCCAGAATCCATTATTATGAATAAAGCGCTAGATAGATTAGAAATGGAAAAAGGTGATGTAATTATGGTCGGTGACAATTATATGACTGATATTTCAGCAGGAATCAATTGTGGAATTGATACCTTATTGGTTTATACAGGAGTTTCAACGCCTGAACAGGTCAAAGAAAAGAAGATTAAACCAACTTATACAGTTAATTCTTTGGATGAGTGGACATTAGGTAATGATTAAGAAACGATTTTTGTTACTGTTCGCGTGGGTATGTCTTTTTCTATTTTTAATTTCATTGAGTATAAATTTAACCATCAGTTTTATTCCTTTGTACAAGTTCTTTGTTATACATGATAGTTTAGCTAAAAATGTTGGGTTAACCAGCAATCAATTGATGAAAGAATATTATCATTTGCTGGCATTTTTGAATTTTCCTTGGGTGAACAAGCTTAATCTTTCGTTGAACATGTCTTATAATGGTCTACATCATTTTTGGGATGTAAAAAGGTTGTTTTTAATTAACCATATTGTTTTTTTTAGCACTTTGCCAGTAAGTGTTTTATTTTTAAGGAAAATGAGACGAAAGAATCAGTTGTGGCACCTAATTCTCCCTTTTAAAATGGTAATGGCTGCTTTGCCTGTTGTATTACTTATGATGGTGCTTCAATTTAATACTTTTTTTGTAGATTTTCATCGTATTCTGTTTAGAAATGAGGACTGGCTTTTTGATCCTAATTTAGATCCTATTATCAATGCATTACCAGACACCTTTTTTATGGCTTGCTTTATTATGTTTTTTTTATTGTTGGAAATCTTTTTAGGGCTTGGAATTGTGTACGGTCGTAAAAATTTATAATTCTAGTAATTTTGACTGCTGAATAAAATTTTGTCAAAAATAAAAAATCTATGAACTAGAGCCAATTAAGAACTGTATAAAAATAATTCTTAATTGGTTTTTCAGTGCTCAAGATAATCATTAAACTTGAATATATTGAAATAGTAAATAATATGCTTTTATGCAGTTTTAATGTATCGGTTTTTTGAATATTTTAATTATACATAAATAGCACTAACAGAAAATTTTTAATTTCTGTTAGTGCTATTTGCTTAAGGCGAGTGCTTATATCGATTTTTACTTCGCAATTAGGTGAGCAAAAATTATTCAAAATTGGTCAACTAATAAAATTTTAAGAACTGTTTTTAGTAAATATTCGATAGTTAACCATTAATAATTTTTAATAAAGACCTTAACTTTTTCAAAATAATTTTATACCGGTTCGTTATTGGGTTATTACTTTATTTTTTTGCAAAATGCTTTTTCGAAGCAGCAATAATAGCAGGCATTAAGGAGACGATAATAATACCAATGATGATTAATGAGAAGTGCTCTTTGACAACGGGAAAATTACCAAAATAATATCCCGCACTGCAGCAAAGAATCATCCATGCTGTTGCACCTATGAAACTATAACGGAAGAACTTACGATACTGTATCCCGCTTCCACCTGCAACAAAGGGTGACATAGTGCGAATTATAGGCATAAACCGGGCCAGCGAAATTGCCATACCGCCATGTTTTTCAAAAAAAGCTTCTGTTTTATCCAAATCTTCCTTTTTGACGAAACGACCTAAAAAGGATTCATCATTAATTGTTGAACCGATTTTTTGACCGATGAAAAAGTTTAAAGAATCTCCCAAAAGCGGGGCAGCCCAAAATAGAAAAACAAAGATCCAAATATTCAAATGATATTCAGAATTTGCCGCGAGAGCACTGGCTGCAAAAAGTAATGAATCACCTGGAAGAAATGGCAAAATAACAGCGCCAGTTTCTATGAAAATAATAAGAAACAAGATCAGATAAGTCCAATTACCAAAAGTATTGACAATGGTAATCAAATGTGAATCAATGTGTAAAATAAAGTCTATTAGAAAACTCATAGAGTACTCCTTATTAATGTACGCATCATTATTTTAGTGTACGTATCAGTTTTTATTTTTAGTAAGAAAATTTTTCATTAGTTGCGTACTATGTACTGCTTGCCGTATATCTGGATAGATATAACGCATAGCACTGTTAACTGCGATAGGTGCTTCCCCAAATCCTGTTGCTATTAGATTTGCACGCCCAGGATAAGTTACAATATCTCCTGCGGCATAGATTCCCGGTAGTGAAGTCTGCATATCACGTGAAACTTTCACTAAATTGTGCTCAGTCTCTAAATTCCAAGAATGGAGAATTTTATTGTCAGAAATAAAGCCATAGTTTACCAGTAAATAATCCGCCACTATTTGCTGGTGTTCATCGCTTTTTACTCTTTTCAGGGTGATAGCAATTTTATCTCTCTTGAATTTTTCAATATTTTCAATCAAGTAAGGTGTATCAAAAAATGCTTTTGTTTGCGACAATTTATCAACGTTTGCTTCAAGTGCGCGAAATTTTTCTCTCCGATGTACGATGTGCAGTGAGGAGACTTTTTTTTCAAGTTCCAATGCCCAATCGATAGCCGAGTCCCCTCCACCTGCAATAATAACGTCTTTATCTTTGAAATCAGCAGGATTCTGCACGAAATAGCGAAGTTGTTTTCCTTCAAATTCAGGTGCAGTATCAACTGCAAGTCTGCGTGGCTGGAATGAGCCTATACCAGTAGTAATGATAATGGAACGCGAATACGTGGTTCTCTTGGAGGTTGTAATATAAAAACCGGTATCTGTTTTTTTAAAGGATTTGACAGTTTCATTTAAGAAGATATCCGGCGAAAATAATTTGACTTGTTTAATAAGATTGTCAATAAGAGCGGATGCCTGTATTGAGCTGAATCCTGGGATGTCATAGATAGTTTTAGTAGGAAATAAGGTGTTAGCTTGTCCTCCCAACTGATCAAGGCTCTCAATTATTTGAACTTTTGCTTTATGCATTCTGGCGTATGTCGCAGTAAAAATTCCAACAGGACCACCACCAATGACTGTAATATCGTAATCATTCTGGCTTGACATCAAACTACTCCTTTCAATTGTTTACATTAGGCTACATTAGCATAATTGTGTGACAAAATAAATTAAATTGGCAAAATATTTACTTTTTAGATAGAATAAGGAATATAAGTATCAAATAGGAGGAATTAATTTGACATTTCCGCAATTGAATTTAGAAAGCACTAAGGGACCGCAAGCAACTTTTAAAACAAATTTAGGTGATATCACAGTGGCTTTATTTCCTGAAGAAGCACCTAAGACAGTTGAAAACTTCTGCACATTAGCTAAGAAAGGATATTACGATAACGGAATTTTTCATCGAATTATTTCAGATTTTATGATTCAAGGTGGAGATCCCACCGGAACAGGTATGGGTGGCAAGAGTATTTGGGATGCTCCATTTGAAGATGAGTTTTCGAATGAGCTGTTTAACTTTAGAGGAGCTCTGTCAATGGCTAATGCTGGTCCTAATACAAACGGAAGCCAATTTTTTATTGTGCAAAATAAAAATCTTCCCACACAAATGGTGGAACAAATGGAAGCAGCTGGTTATCCAGAAAAAGTTGTTGAAATGTATAAGAAAGGTGGAACTCCTTGGCTGGATCATCATCATACAGTTTTTGGACAAGTGGTCAAGGGGTGGGAAACCGTTGATAAAATTGCATCTGTGAAGACAGGTTTAAATGATAAGCCGGTTAGCGATGTTATTGTTGAGAAAATTGTAATCGAATAGGTTGAATTTTTAAGCTTTGAGGAGAAAAAATGGAGTACAGAATAGGAATGATTGTTGAAGGTAAAATTACGGGCATTCAGTCATATGGAGCTTTTGTTACCTTGAAAGATAATACACAAGGGCTTATTCATATTTCTGAATGTAGACATGGTTTTGTTGATGACATTCACAAATATCTAAAAGTCAATCAAACGGTTGAGGTTAGAATTATTGATATTGATGAATATACCCAAAAAATAAGTTTATCGCTGAGGTGTTTAGTGAAAAATTCTAATGATTTGGACAAGCTTGGCACAAAGATCAGGTGTGAACACAAACATTATTGGACAAGCAGACATGTTGACGTGGGTTTTAAACCTATTTCGGAACGTTTAAATGCATGGATTACAGAAGCAATGATAGATATGAGCAAATAGAATTAAAAAAAAGCTTGACCATCAGTGAATATGTTGGTAATATATTTCTTGTTGGTACGAACGGCGAGGTAAAAAAATTACTTGTTTTATGTCGTTTGCCAACTGAAAATTAACACAATTATATTTTCACTGATGGTTATTATTTTTCAATTGTGAAAGCAAAAAGATGTTGACATTAGTTGATTAATAAAGTATCATATAGAGGTTGTGTTGAAAAAGTAGATCTTTGAAAACTGAACAAAGTTTCGACGAATCAAATGTGTAGGGTCTCC
>NZ_AZEG01000130.1 GCF_001434935.1 Liquorilactobacillus uvarum DSM 19971
TTGATTAATCATCATGGGACGCTGTTCAATTGATCGCCCCAAAGATTGATTATATTTGGATCGTTGGTCAACGTTACGCCGTTGGCGTACGCCATGTTCAGGTAGATCATTCAAGGAGAAACCAATTCTCCCCTGATTTAGCCAATTATAAATAGATTTAGTAGCTAGTTTAAATTCGTGAGCAATCATTCCTGGTGACCAGCTTAGACGTAAATGGTTGAGAATTTTTTGCTTTAACTCATCGCTCAGCTTAGTTTTCCGACCACATCGTGATCGCTTGTATTCGGCATCTGTTTGTGCTAATTCAGC
>NZ_AZEG01000131.1 GCF_001434935.1 Liquorilactobacillus uvarum DSM 19971
ACACTCAGCGGCATTGAAGTCATCCATGCATTACGCAAGAAAACCCGACGAGAGCTAAGCCTCATCGGGTTTTCAGCTGTGGACGAATTAAAAGCGATGGTGCCAGCATAACCTACAACACCCTATCAATAACTAGGTAAAAGGCACACTCTCAGACTATTTGCACCAGAGCCGTTGGCCGTACTTTGTATCAAACGAGCGCTCATAACTGCCGTTGCGGTTATTACCAGTGTTAATCCCAGCGTATGAGTCGCGTTCGTAACCCAAAAACTCTGCCAATTCGGTTTGAAGCAGCTGGTTAATCGCAAT
>NZ_AZEG01000132.1 GCF_001434935.1 Liquorilactobacillus uvarum DSM 19971
CGTCATTAAAGAAATTGGGGAACAGGTGGCGGCGCGGCTTCGGCACCACCATAAACTAGCGGAGTGTCTATCGCTAAGCATTGGGTTTTCCTATACCGCAGCCGAAGCAGATGGCCGCGGTGGCTTTCACCAAGCTTTAAAAATTGACCCGACTAACGATAATCAAGTTTTGACGCAACAATTATTGTGGTTATTCCGTCAGAATTGGGACGGTCAAGCTGTCCGGAATATTGGCGTTTATAGCAGTAAACTAAGTGCCAACTCCGGCCAACAACTTAATTTATTTGAAACC
>NZ_AZEG01000133.1 GCF_001434935.1 Liquorilactobacillus uvarum DSM 19971
CGTCATTAAAGAAATTGGGGAACAGGTGGCGGCGCGGCTTCGGCACCACCATAAACTGGCGGGGTGTCTATCGCTAAGCATTGGGTTTTCCTATGCCGCAGCTGAAGCAGATGGTCGCGGTGGCTTTAACCAGGCTTTAAAAATTGAACCAACTAATGACAATCAAGTTTTGACGCAACAATTATTGTGGTTATTCCGTCAGAATTGGGACGGTCAAGCTGTCCGGAATATTGGTGTTTATAGCAGTAAACTAAGTGCCAACTCCGGCCAACAACTTAATTTATTTGAAACC
>NZ_AZEG01000134.1 GCF_001434935.1 Liquorilactobacillus uvarum DSM 19971
AACCAACGTCTCAAGGAGGAATTGGAGATTTTAAAAGCTGCGGCGGTGTTACTGGGAAAGCGTTAGGGCGAGTTAAAACTCTTGCTTTCATTAAGATTCAATTACCCTATCACCGCCTATCCTTAATACTCTCAACTTTAAGATTAGCTCGTAGCACCTATTACCATTGGTTGAACTATCAAACTAGTCAACACGATTGTGTTGACCGTCATTTAAAAGCAAGTATTCGAAAAATTTGGGAAGAAAACTATCGCGCTTATGGTTATCCAAGAATCAAACTA
>NZ_AZEG01000135.1 GCF_001434935.1 Liquorilactobacillus uvarum DSM 19971
CATAAGCGCGATAGTTTTCTTCCCAAATTTTTCGAATGATTTCTTTTAAATGACGGTTAACACAATCGTGTTGACTAGGTTGATAGTTCAACCAATGGTAATAGGTGCTGCGAGCTAATCTTAAAGTTGAAAGTATTAAGGATAGGCGGTGATGGGATAACTGAATCTTAACGAAAACAAGAGTTTTAACTCGCCCTAACGCTCTCCCAGTAACACGCCGCAGCTTTTAAAATCTCCAATTCCTCCTTGAGACGTTGGTTCTCTTTTTGTAA
>NZ_AZEG01000136.1 GCF_001434935.1 Liquorilactobacillus uvarum DSM 19971
CGATTTACCCCACAAGAATTTGGTGGGGTGTAAGTGCGCATTGACCTCGTTTCACTCGGTCTTCTGATTATCTTAACTTTAACTTAGTGTATGCCTTCCGCTTCGCTATTTCAAATTTTATACTTTGAATTAACGTTTCTTATATGATATAGTTTTGGTGATTATTTCTAATATGATCGGAGGGATCGTTATGTCTAAAAGTAACTTAGAAAAACAAGAAGCTAAATTAAAAGCCCTTAATCAAAAAATTAAGGACGAAAAA
>NZ_AZEG01000137.1 GCF_001434935.1 Liquorilactobacillus uvarum DSM 19971
AACCAACGTCTCAAGGAGGAATTGGAGATTTTAAAAGCTGCGGCGGTGTTACTGGGAGAGCGTTAGGGCGAGTTAAAACTCTTGTTTTCGTTAAGATTCAGTTATCCCATCACCGCCTATCCTTAATACTTTCGACTTTAAGATTAGCTCGTAGCACCTATTACCATTGGTTGAACTATCAACCTAGTCAACACGATTGTGTTGACCGTCATTTAAAAGAAATCATTCGAAAAATTTGGGAAGAAAACTATCGCGCTTATG
>NZ_AZEG01000138.1 GCF_001434935.1 Liquorilactobacillus uvarum DSM 19971
GAGAGCGTAAAATATCTTGTGTAAATGCATAAAAGATTTCTGAATTGTATAGAAATAGGGAATGCCTTCCCTTATGATATTTAGTAACCACAGAAAACATCACAGGAGGCATTCCCCATGAATGAACTTACCACAGAAATTATCGCTGCACTAGCCCAAAAGCAAGATTTGGACGAAGTTTTTCGTCACCACCTCGAAATTGCGATTAACCAGCTGCTTCAAACCGAATTGGCAGAGTTTTTGGGTTACGAACGC
>NZ_AZEG01000139.1 GCF_001434935.1 Liquorilactobacillus uvarum DSM 19971
GGATCGGCTTTGCATTCGCCAAAAAAGAGTTGTTTAGTGCCATCATGCTTTAAAACCCGTTGTAAGTGATGATTTTCTAACTGATCTAAGCTAAGCTGTCCCGATAAATAAGCTAGTCCTTGTTGATGCTCTTGGGGACTGAACACCTGTGGTGGATTTGCTTGCCACTGTTCAATTGTTTCAGCCTGACATGGCTTTAAAACAGGATCATAGTACATCACGGCTGTATAGGCTTGTTCCTGTTTAATCA
>NZ_AZEG01000014.1 GCF_001434935.1 Liquorilactobacillus uvarum DSM 19971
GACAGAATTAGAACGAGTGTTTAGAAAAAGATGTGCCATTTATTGACATAGGAGCAACGTGTGTGTTCTCAAGTTTAGAGGAATAATGCATCTCATCTATAAAAATATTAGAATTTACACAACACATTTTAGGGGCATAATTAATTTCGAGGTAATGTCGCAGTACTGGATGAATTATATTGACAATTAAATTGAACAATGATATTTTGAATTACAGCGAGAGTTGTATTACTGGCGGGAGTGGGATAAACCACACGGAGTATGACTCTATTAATGTCGACCGCCTGGGCACTTCTGCTTTCATGCTGGAGTGTCTTTTTTGCTGTATCTAGGCACTGAATGCTGAATAATAAAAAGGGGAAACTACCGAGAATGTATAAAATCAGAATCAATAACATGAGATTTCACAGTCATATCGGAGTATATCAAGAAGAGAAAAAGCTGGGACAAAATATTGAAATAAGCCTTGAGGTAAAATTCAATATCAATGAAAAAATGATCAAAGATCAAGTTGAAAATACTATTAATTATGCAGATTTTTATGCTATTATTGCAGAAATTGTAAAAGAAAGCAGAGTTGATTTAATTGAAACACTTGCTTTAATGATCATAGAGGAAATAAAGCAAAAGAATAGGGAAAAAATTGCAACGGTCAAAGTCAAGTTGAAAAAAATGTCCGTCCCAATTGATGGGGTGTTTGATAATGTTGAAATAGAGATGGAGCGGTAAGATGGAGAGTATATATTTAAGTCTAGGAAGTAATATTGGCAATAAACAGAATAATTTAGAAAAAGCAATCGAATATTTAGGTAATGACAGTCACTTAATAATTGATAAGGTTTCTGACTATTATGAGACATCCCCGGTTGGAGGCATTGAACAGGATGTGTTTTTGAATATTGCTGTTAAAATTTATACAACCTATACCCCTGAAGAGCTATTGACGCTTATCCATAAAATAGAAGCCGATTTAAAACGCTCACGTAAAGTACATTGGGGCCCCCGGACGTTGGATATAGATATTATTTTTTGGGGAAATAGAAGTCTTAACGATGAAAAACTTGTTATTCCTCATAAAGAAACATTTAATCGTTTGTTTGTCTTAATTCCATTACTTGATGTTTATGACAAAAACGATTTCTTTTATGAACATATTAAAAAGGGTATTTCAATTTTAGAACGGACAGAGCAAACCCAAAAAGTCGTTAAAGTTCCTAAAAAGGAAGGCAACATGCAAACAATTGAACGAGTTGTGACGAAATTATTGTTGGCAATTGGTGACGATCCAAAACGGGAAGGCATTCGCGAAACTCCAAGAAGAGTAGCTGAGATGTATCAGGAAATATTCTCTTCACAAAATCAGAATGATTTTCAAGAATTTAAAGTTTTTAAAACACCTAAAAAAGATAACTCTCAAATGGTTTTGGTTAAAGACATTCCTTTTTATTCGATGTGTGAGCATCATATGTTGCCTTTTTTCGGCAAAGCACATGTTGCGTATATTCCAAGAAACGGTAAAATTATCGGTTTAAGTAAAATACCTCGTCTGGTTGACTTTGTATCACATAGATTAAGTTTGCAAGAAAAAGTAACAAGTGATATAGCCGATACATTAATGGATATTTTAGATCCTGTCGGCGTTGCAGTCGTTGTGGAAGCTCGACATATGTGTGTTGAAATGCGGGGCGTAAAGAAGAATAATTCATTGACCCGAACAACTTACTTTACGGGTGATTTTAATTCTAATGTTCAGCTGCGTGCTGAATTTTTGAGAGTTCTTAATTAAAATGTGTTAGGAAGATATATAAACTATGACTAACAATCAAGAAACAGACTTACCACGCTTTCTATATGGTCAAGGAGACCGAATCACAATAATCAAACACGTTTTGCAGCAGCTTGGTCAGCCAGACAAAAACTTCACGATTATTCATGTTTGTGGAACAAATGGCAAAGGCTCTACTAGCTCAATGATTGCAGCATTGTTGCAAAATATGAACTATAAAACAGGCTTGTTTACCAGTCCATTTGTTAGAAACATTACAGAAAGCATTCAAATTAACAACAAAATGATTCCGGCAAATGAACTTATGAAATATACGAAGCTAATTGAATCTACATTGGAAGAGATGGGACTTAGCAGAACGGAATTGTCTTCTTTTGAAATGATATTCACTGCAGCAATGCTCTATTTTTCCGATAATAAGGTTAAGTATGTGGTTCTCGAATGCGGACTAGGGGGAGAGCTAGATGCTACAAATGCGGTAAGTCAGACAGCATACTCTATTTTTACCAAAATCGGATTAGATCACATTAAAATCTTAGGAGAAACAATTTCGGAAATAGCTGCAACAAAGTCAAAAATTATTCGTGAAAAAGCGGATGTGATTGTTGCGCCTAATCAGCGTGAACAAGCATTTAACATTATAAAAAAAGAAGCGCAGAAAAAGAAAGCACATGTTTATTTTGCAGACGAAAAAAATTTGACTGTTTCTAAAACAGATAATTTTTCTCAAATAATGTGTTTAAAAACTAATAATAAAAAATTTAAATTTAAGTTTTCTCTGTTTGGTACATATCAAAAAGAGAATCTGGCTACAGTATTGATGTGGCTTAATGTTTTTCTTTCTAAAGAAGCTAAAAATATTGATTGGCATAAATTGATACAAAAAACGATGTCTAATATGTCAATTCCTGGCAGATTTGAGAAAATTAGTATGGAGCCACTAGTTATTTTGGATGCGGCACACAACCTTGATGGTATTAAGGCTTTTGTGAAGACCGTCAATTCATTATATCCGACTGCCAAGAAAAATGTTATCGTTGGCTTTTTAAAAGATAAAGACTACAAACATTGTCTGACAGAACTCGTTAAATTAAAAAATGCCAGGTTTATTTTAACTGAACCGGATAATATTGAACGAAGGTTGACTGCAGCGGAATTGCAAAAAAGTTTTTATACAGTCAGTGGTAAAAATTTGCCTGCTTTCAATGATCCCAAGGAAGCACTTGCATATACGTTAAAAATGAATAGTGAAAAATGTGCACTTACATTAGTAGTGGGTTCATTTTATCTGTTAAAAGTGATTCGAAATTGTTTCGTTGATAAAAAAGAGGAGGCAGGAACTTGATTATCAAAGAAGCTGAATTTTATCAAAAAAGCAAATTTACTGATCAAATAAGCATAGAGTTCAATGGGACTTCACATGAAATTAAAAAACTGATTATTTTATTGGTTGAAGTAAAAGCCAAGTTCAGCGTTTTCGGAGAAAAAGTAATTGCTGTGACAACAAGAATGATATTAGAGCAGCTGCTTTCAAAGTGGTCTACTGTTTTTGAAACAGATGATGGAAGTTTAAGGAGGATATTACAGGACAGCCGTATTCTTTTTAAGGGAAATGGTTTTTCATTCGATATAACAACGGATCCGTTAATTTATTCGATTTTAAACATAACACCGGATTCTTTTTATGATGGTGGTGTTAACACAGATAGTAAGACGGTTTTGAAAAAAATTGAGCGAGAAATACAGGCTGGGGCTTCTATTTTTGAATTAGGTGGGAAATCTTCAAAACCAAGTTTTGCAGATATTAGTGCCGATGAGGAGTGGGCGAGAATTGCTCCATATATTAAAGAGATTAAAAAAGCATTTCCAGACATAATATTAGCTCTTGATTCAAATACGGATGCTGTCGTTGAACGAGCATTGGATGAAGGCATACAGATTATAAATGATATCGATGGATTCGTGTCTAAGAAGAAGCTTGAGTTGATTAACACGTACAAACCGGCTGTTGTTACAATGTTTAATGGAAGAAACAACCCTGAAAATAATAAAACCTTTCAAAATGATTTAAAAAAATATTTTATTAATTCAATTGAGAAGCTAAAAAAGTGTGGATTGGCTACAAGCAATATTGTAATTGACCCTGGAGTCGGTTTTTCTAATGTTCGAGTCTTAGAATTTGATCTTTTGAAGATGAAGTCAATAAAGACACTTTCAGAGCTAAACATTCCAATAATGATTGCTGTTTCACGAAAAAGCTTTACGAGTAAATTATTTGACTTGAAAGAAGAAGAGCGTTTGATTCCGACACTTTTATTTGAAAATTATATGGTACAATACGGCGGTAGAATTTTGCGTGTTCATGATGTTAAGGAAACAAAGGAAATGATTGATATTTACAAGATATGCAGACAAAAATTAGAACTAGGGTGAGGGAAGTTTTTAAAGTGAATATCAAGAGTTATATACTGGAATTGATCGATGGACTGGCGGATAAGGAACTGCCTTGGGTAGATATGATGAAGTTAGAACAGATCAAGAAGAAGATACTAGCAGCTGATGGTAATGATTTGAGAAATCGAAAAAGCCCACTGCATCTTTCTGCAAGTGCTGTTGTTTTTAAAGGGCAAGATTGTTTTTTTATTTTGCATCCATACTTAAAAGAAGTGCTCCTGCCCGCGGGACATGTTGAAAACGCGGAAACACCTTTTGCTTGCGCTATTAGGGAATTTAAAGAAGAAACTGGAAGAGAAGTTAAATTCAACACAGGAGAACAAGAAAATTTGTTGGATATCAACCTGATCCATATTCCGCATAATCCTTTGAAAAATGAAAGTAGCCATTTCCATATAGATCTAAGATATCGGCTATTTTCGGATTCAAAGCATCAAGAAAACGTTGAAGCAGAATTACCGGTTTATCTTCTAAAAGAAAAAGAAGCACCAGATGAATTTAAAAAATATTATTACATCAATAAAGGATAAGTAGGAAAAATAAGACCTATACAGATATGGTGCTGTTCAAAACAAAAAAAGTTTTATGACACATTCCAAAAAGTGCAAGTGTCTTACTCTCTATATAAATTAGAGTTAAGGTGACTTGCACTTTTTTATTTGGCCTTCATTCAAGAATTTTGGAAACGGACTGCAACTGATAGCTATTAATAGTAATGGATCATGCCGGACTTGAACCGGCGACCTCCTACATGCGAAGCAGGCGCTCTCCCAACTGAGCTAATAACCCGTATACGAGTAACATTCTACCATAGTTGCTTGTTGCGCGCAAAGACAATCTTGATAAATTTTAATGGTTCAAGGAGTTTTCCTCAAACTATACGCAACTTGTAAAAGCAAAAGTTATAGATAATTTTGCTTAAATTTGAAGCAAATTAACCGATTAATAACCTTAGTAGTTGTAATATCTTTTTTAAGTCAATATATGTTAAACATGCATTTCATTTTGCTGAGGGAGTTTTTCAAATATGGAAACTGAACAAATAATTAAAACTGCAATTTCAACCGCGTTTTCAGAAAAATTAGCAATCATTCTTTTTGATACTGATCGGAAAGTTATTTATGTGACACCAC
Organism: Liquorilactobacillus uvarum DSM 19971; assembly: GCF_001434935.1. GTDB lineage: Bacteria > Bacillota > Bacilli > Lactobacillales > Lactobacillaceae > Liquorilactobacillus > Liquorilactobacillus uvarum. The sequence continues at coordinate 5,374 of NZ_AZEG01000014.1, forward strand.
TTTTTGCAAAGACACTTGGGTATACTGTACAAGAATTGATGGAACTGCATCACCAGGACCTGTGTTTCTCAAGTTTTTCAAAGAGTGGTGCTTATCATGCTTTTTGGAACAATTTATTGAATGGTCAAAGTTTCCAAGATCGGATTATTCGTAAAAGTAAACACAATAAAAAAGTTTATCTTGAAGCGAATTATTTTCCTATTACAGATGAGCAAAAAAATGTTATTTCTGTAATGAAAGTTTGTTTTGATATTACTGAACGGACACAAAAGTCGAATGAAGCCTTGGATGTTGTCCAAAATATTTCATCAACACTGAATGATTTGTCAAAAAACGGCCAAAGCAAGTTATCTTCTTTGCAACAAGATATGTATGAAATAATGGAATATTCTAAAAAGAACAAAGAAACGAGTACGGTATTGTCAAAACAAGCAGCTCAAGCAGATGGGATCATTAACGCTATTCGTGAAATTTCGCGACAAACAAACATGCTGGCGATAAATGCAGCAATTGAAGCAGCTAGAGCTGGCGAACATGGTCAAGGGTTCAACGTTGTTGCAAAAGAAATCCGTGAGTTATCCTCGCAAGTTCATGAAGAAGCTATTAATATTCAGGATCGAATCGGTCACATTGCCCAGCAGGTGCAGAACATCTCAACTAGTTCTGAAAAAACATTGCATATGATATCATCTACTCACCAAATAATGGAAGAAAATAAAGAGTCTTATGATGTGTTAACAGACGAGTCGACTGCGCTTCGAAGCTCTGTTGACTCTTTAAATAAATTGTTTACTGTTAATCATGGGAAAAGCAGTGTAGGTTCGGCGGAGCAATTTTAAAGCTAAGAAACTAGTTGTTATGAAAGCATTAATTGTAAAGTCCTGCAAACCAATGAATTGTATTCTATCCAATACTGTCTTTATTTGTGAAAAATTCATAGTTAAGTGGAAAGCATATCTATCAAAAGTGTTAATTTTTAAAATGCAAATTCAAAGAAGCTGATTGCCGTGTACTAGAAGTGCACGCAATACTTTAAAAGGTTTTTAAGGTAATTTAAAACAGCAATTGTAAGTGTGTTCCTGATAAAGTTCATCATATACATCTTTTTTTAATAAAAATGTTATAATAATGGCGAGTTATATTGTTATTTGCATAGCAGAAAATTTTGTTGTTTGGCTAATTGTTGCTGATACTTTGGATGCGGCTAGGTTATATTTAAAAAAGATATTCGTGTTTTTTATACCTAGCAGTGCTCTTAAACAGGAGGGATTTTTATGGCTTATAAACGTATTTTAGTTGGTTTAGATGGTTCGAAACAAGCAAATCGTGCTTATGATACTGCTTGTGATTTAGCAAAAACATTTTCATCAAAACTCTATTTACTTTGGGTTATTAATCGTGATCGTGGGATGGATCTTTCCTTTAGAGTTAGTGATGATTTTTACCAGGATCAGGCTCAGAAAGCTAATCAGGAGATAAAACCGTACGTTGAAAAAGCAAAAGAATTGGGAGTAGATGTTACAGGAACGGTTATTATAGGGAATACTAAGACCGTTTTAGCTACTTCGTTTCCTCAAGGAAATGACATTGATTTGATTGTTTTAGGGGATACCGGTTTAAATGCACTTGAGAAAGTAGTAGTTGGTTCTCATACAAGCTATGTTTTGCGGAACGCGGAATGTGCTGTTTTAGTAGTAAAATGATTACGCTAAATATTTTTGAGGATGTTTCCTTGTAATAGAAAGCTTGAATTTGTCAATTTTAAGTTAATAATTTTGCTCGATAACAGATAAATAAGAAGTACAAAGTTGTGACAACTATTAAAGATGTTACAACTTTTTTGTTGTATTTTTTTAAACTTAAAATACTGTGTGGATTATTTATCTTTTTAAAATATAGGATAATTCGATCTTAACTTTTAAAAAGTCGGTTTTTAAGCAGCTGTTTTTTCGGATTCTGATTCGGTTTTTAGAAGTAACAATCTTTAATTTTTTTGACGAAAATTAAAATTTGAACCATGGATTGATTGTATTTATTACGTACGAGTGGTTGACAAGACACCCCCGATAGTGTTTACTAAAACTACAGGTCTTGGCGGTGTGTCAAGACACTAATTTTAGGGGGTTTTAGAATGTTACAAAAAAAGCATACGCCTAGATCACTATTATTTGTAACTGGTTTAGCGTGGCTGTTTGATGCAATGGATGTTGGGATGCTTTCATTTGTTATCGCAGCACTCAAAACAGACTGGAATCTTAATGAAATCCAATTGGGGTGGATAGGAAGCGTAAGTTCAATTGGGATGGCATTTGGTGCTATTTTTTTTGGTATTTTAGCAGATCGAATAGGTAGAAAAGATGTATTAATCATGACTTTACTTGTTTTTTCAGTAGGGACAGGATTATCCGCATTAACTACAGGTTACGTGGCTTTTATAATTTTACGTTTTTTTGTTGGTGCTGGTTTGGGAGGAGAACTTCCAGTTGCTTCAACCTTAGTTTCTGAAAATGTGCCAGTTGAGAGTCGTGGACGAACAGTGGTCCTTTTGGAGAGTTTTTGGGCAGGCGGCTGGCTGGTTGCTGCGATCATTTCATATTTTATTATTCCTACATGGGGCTGGCGGATCGCATTACTGATTTCTGCTTCAACGGCTTTTTATGCACTTTATTTACGATATGGTTTACATGAATCGCAGAGTTATGTGAAAAAGTATGTTATCGTTAAAAGGCCTAAAATTATTGCTTCGTTGAAGGAACTGTGGAAGCCTAAATTTTTTCGGGCGACTTTAATGTTATGGATTGTTTGGTTTATGGTCGTTTTTTCATATTATGGAATGTTTTTATGGCTACCAAGTGTTCTTGTTCTTAAAGGTCATAGTATGATTCATAGTTTCGGTTATACTTTGATTATGACACTGGCACAATTACCTGGTTACTTTGTCGCCGCTTGGTTGGTTGAGCGTTTGGGTCGTAAATGGGTTTTGTCTCTTTTTCTGATGGGGACAGCTATAAGTGCACTAGGTTTTGGGAATGCTACTGGGATAAGTTCTATTTTGATTTTTGGGATACTGCTATCTTTTTTCAATTTGGGCGCTTGGGGAACCCTATATGCTTACTCACCAGAGCAGTATCCATTAACAATTCGTGGCACGGGTACAGGAATTGCGGCTGGTGTCGGTAGAATAGGAGGAGTATTGGGACCGCTTATGGTAGGAAGTCTGATCAGCAAGGGTGTTTCCTTTACTGTTATTTTTGGTATTTTCTGTGCTTCAATCATCATTGCTGTAATCACAATTGTTTTTTGGGGTCGTGAAACAATGGGTAAAGTTTTGGATGAATAATAATTGCTCTATAAAAATATTTGCTTAGTGTTAGAGAAGCAGACAGTTATGATTTGTATAATAAATAGTATATAAAAAGCCGTTTTTGAGAGATAAAGCAATTTTGAAAGTTAAGAATTGAAATAACTTTTTAATTGTTGAAATTCTCAAAGAACGGTTTTTATTGAGTTGAGTATTTTTATTTGAATAATTGGCGATATTCACTATAACCAGCCTCATCTAATTCTTCTACAGGAATAAATTTCAATGCAGCAGAATTTATACAATAACGTAAACCGCCTTTGTTAGCGGGCCCGTCGTTAAAAACATGGCCTAAATGTGAATCAGCGTCTTTGCTTTTGACTTCCGTTCGCGTCATTAAGAGTGAAGTATCTGTGTGTTCCGTGAGGTTGTTTTGAGTAATAGGTTTAGTGAAAGAAGGCCAACCGCAGCCAGCATCATATTTATCCTTTGAACTAAAAAGTGGTTGACCGCTTACTATGTCAACGTAAATGCCCTCTTCATAAAATGCATCATATTTTCCAGAAAAAGGATGCTCAGTGGCTGCATGTTGAGTTACTTCATAGGCCTCTTTTGAGAGCCTTTTTTTTAAATCTCTTTCGTTATTCATTACAGTATCACTCCTTTGAAAAGCTTAAAAAATGTACAAGCTAAGATTACGACCAGTATATCATTAGAGTATTCAGTAAGTGCAAGTAATCGGCCTACGAATATGTTTCAAAAACAGCATTATGTATTTGCAATTTTATCGTGTACTACCTTTTCAGAATTTCAATTGTCAAGAAAAATTTGGAATATCACGCATTTAATTTGCAATATGCAGCATTGCTAAACATAAGCTTAAATTAACTGGAAAACAAATGTCTTGAGTTTTGAATTGAATATGTTTTTTTAAATAATTGCATATTGCAAAAAACTCGGAATAAGTATTTTTTGTTTAGGAAACACTTCCTTAATGAAAAAGTTGCTAACCAAATATAACTGTATTGTCTGCCTTTTCGCTAAAAATTTAAATTCAACTTAAGAATGGAAATGGCAGTTTCGCGTTTTTGGCAGATGTGTTAACAATGCAAAAAAAGAAATCATGACTATTGAAGGGGTACTTGCAAAGTCATGGTTTCTAAATACGATTTCCTATAAAAGGAAAATAAGTTAACGATTATCAGTTATGCTTTTTCAAGTGAAACTGATTTCACTGACGAATTGGGTCAGCTTAAGAGCAGATATTCGGAGGAAGATGCGGGTACTTCGTTGGAGATAACAGAAAAAGTAACTTTATTCACAATAGTTGTTATATCTAAAGAAGCACTCGACATCCACTGCTAATTAGTAGACTACTAAAGTAACTCAATCGATAGCTTACAAGTTCATGGTACATATATTTTTGAGATTGTGCAATGATTATTAATTAAAAAACTCAATAATATAAATGTAAAGCGATTTTTATGACTGACTTTGAAACAATATGAACAATAGCACGGAAAATAAATGTCAAAAGATGATCACTTTAATTTTGATTTGATATAAAATAAAGGTAGTTTCTTCTTCTGGAACTATTAAATGCTTTTTTAATTCGAGAAGGATACTTGTGAATGTTAATAATACTTTTATTTCAAGCTTTCGAACCATTATATTTTTGGACCTACGGGGATTTTTCGGTATACCGATGTTTTTGAGATGAATTATTTCCTGTTAACAGGTCGGTAAATGAAGACATGCAATAATCTTTAAGTTCCAACAATCTCAGAGGCGGAACTAATTTCTTTAGAAGTATTGTTGATTCTTGAAAGCTCTGGTACACGGATACTTGTTTCCGATGCAAATTTATAAGAGATTTGGGGAAACTTGCTTTAAATTCTAAATGTTGTTTGAGTATTTGAACTGGTGCGGCATTATTAAAAAAATGGTGTTTAATCAATGGTAGAGATTGGACTCCGAAAAAGTGTTTCTTTCACTGGGTTCAGAAGGCAAATTCACAAGTTAGTTGAAAAAAAGCACAGTGGAGTGAGTGGAATAGTCGATGGAACTTTTTATTCATCTTAAGGTGTTTCAGCAGGAACTGATATGGTGTTTAGATTTGTTGCGGATTATTTAGGGAAAAGCGCGGATGACAAAGTTGCAAAACAAATTGAATACTAATGGTCATCAAATGTACTGGATGATTCATTCAGTATTTCGCATGCTGAAAGCTTCCTGTAAAACTAAAATATATGAGGAGTTGGTCAATTTTGATGTCCTATAAAATAGATTCTGAAATTTTTTTAGCAGTTCCAAGGCCGAGAAAAGATGCGGAGAGACTCTTTCAGTTAATAGATAGTGACAGGGGGTTTTTTAGAAAATTTTTGCCTTGGGTCGATGCAATTGAAAGTTATAAAAATGAAGAAGATTTTCTATCTAACGTAAATATAAATTTTGGCAAGGAACTTTCATTAAATCTAGTTATATGGTACCAACAGGAAATAGTAGGGATGATTAGTTTTAATCATTTGGATAAACTTAATAATTTGGCAGATATTGGTTATTGGTTAGGAAAGGATTACCGAGGAAGAGGTATTACGACGAAAGCAGTTAAGGGAATTTGTAACATTGGATTTTCTGATTATGATTTAAATCGAATCATTATACGCGCTGCAATTGATAATGCAGCCAGTAATGCAGTTGCTAAGAAAAATGGTTTCAAGCGTGAGGGAGTACTCAGAAAAAATGAAAAACTATGCGATGGTTATCATGATGAAAACATATATTCGTTGTTACAAAGTGAATGGAGAGAAATTAATGTTAGAAAGATTTGAGTCGTAAAATTTGCTTTACAAAAAAGCTTAAAAAGACTAATTACATAGGCAGGGAATATAATTAGCTTTATGTATAGTTAGACCATACGCATTTTTTAACGGTCAGATGAGTTAAAAACATAAAATATTTTTATAGAGATGTTTGATCTTTGTGCAATACTCTCTTTGCCAGTTATCCAGCCGGTGTCGCAATTTATCTAGCGTGTTCTAAAAGTGTATTTGACTTCACATTAGAGATTTGGTAGGATATTATGTGAAGTATGTTTCACATTAGGAAGTAGATAAGTATGGACATTATCAATCAAGTAAAAAGATATCGTAAATCACATAACTTAACTCAGGAATCGTTAGCTCAGGCCGTTGGTGTATCTCGAAGGACTATTATTTCTTTAGAAAAGGGAAGTTATACACCTTCACTTTTATTGGCTTTTCAATTAGCTGATTTCTTGGAGATTGATATTAATGAACTTTTTTATCTTGATAAGGGTTTGGAGTGAACAAATATGAGAAAAATAGTTTTTGAACAAGTAGGAAATATTGGAATGGTGTTTTTGCTCGCAGCAGCATTGATTCAAACCGTCACTTTTTCTACTAAAAGCACCATCTTATTCGGTAGTTGTTGGTCTTTCTTTTTAATTTGGACTGTTTTATTTGGTATTTTGAAGTGGTTGTACTCAAAATTTTGGAAAAATGAAGGATATAAATTTAGCGATGGAGAATTTAGCAGCAAGGATGAGCGGGAGAAAGTTATATCGAGCAAAGCAGTGACGTTTGCTTATAAAGTAACTATTACTATACTGCTCGTTGAATGTCTTATTTTTGCTGAGTTAGATATCAATTCTTCATACTTGCAGATTGCAGGAATATTTTTTTTGAGTGGGAGTATTATATTTGCCTTTTTAGCATACATGCTAAGTTGGATTTTTTATGATTTAAAAATTTAAAAAAGTGTTTTCGTTAATTTCTGAAACAAGCGGAAATTATTTTAGCAATTGAATTAGGTATTGTCAAAGAACTGTTCTGTTACTGGAAATATGGTGAAAGCATTTCTTTGTGATGATTTCAAGCTAATTAGAAGGTTATTCATGCAGATTTTTTCTCCATTGGCTAAACTTTTGGTTTTTAGTGGGCAAAAAAGCAATTAAATTGGATGTTTGGATGCAAAGTAGAGCAAAATTAATTATTGGCTTTCTTGGATTAGGAAATATTAAAGTAAAGATAAGTTATCAAAATGAAAAAGCAATTAGAGTATTTAATTCCAAACTTTCATGGATTGATTAGCCATCGAAATGAAGTATCATAGTGTATGAGAAGAGAATATAATTTACTTTTGATTTATTAAAGTAAAAGTGTAAAGGGTACTGGCAAGCACTGTTAAAGTTGTCAAAGTAGTATTAGGTATTTATTTTTTTAATTTTAGAATCCAGTTGTGGTTAAGAACGCATCGATCGATTATCTGCGGTGAGGGCAAGCTCTGTTTTGAAATATAAGGATTGGTGTAAAGATGGAGAATAAACGTGAAGAAATACTGAGTGAGATTTATAACCTAATACTCAACCCAGCAACGAGAAAGTGGGAGCGATCAATACTAATCGCCACGAGGGATGCTCTTGAAAATAAGAAAAATTTAAACCAGCAGATTGAAAAACTTGAATTTAGCTTTAGACCGCTGGCTTTAAGAAATAATCTAACTCCTGACGTTGCAGACTTTTACGCAAAAATCACTAGTGGCCAAGCCAGTACTGTTCTTTTCGATATATCAAAACATTCTGTTAAGGACTTACCTTATCAGGAACGCGCAGTATTTGCAGGTGGATGTTTTTGGTGCATGGTTGAACCTTTTGAGAATAAAGAAGGTATCATTTCAGTATTATCGGGATATACAGGTGGTCATACAGAGGAACCAACATACGAACAGGTTTTGGGTGGATATACGGGCCATGTAGAAGCCGTTGAGATCATTTTTGATACAAGAGTTGTGAATTATGCAGATTTGATCGAACTTTACTGGCAGTTGACGGATCCTACTGATGAATTCGGACAGATTGCCGATCGCGGTAGTAATTACCGTCCTGTTATTTTTGTTAAAGATGAACAACAGCGGATGATTGCAGAAAAGTCAAAACGGCGTTTAGCTGAATCAGGAAAATACAAACGACCTATTGTTACGTCGATCGAAACAGCAAGTACGTTTTGGCCAGCTGAGAATTATCATCAGCAGTTCTATAAAAAAAATCGTAAAAGATACAAAAGAATAAAGCGAACGAGACAGCAATATTTAGTATTCCAAAATTTTCAAGGTAAGGTTCGCTTAGGGATAAAGAAGTTTATGAACAAATTTTAACGCCGGCACTTATTTTGTTTTAATGTGGGTTTATAGAACAGACACAGAATTTGAAAGAATCTAGCTGACTGATGATGAAAAGCAGTTGATAACTGTGAGGGGGAAAGTACACGCTTTTTATTTTTCCTTAAGCAAAGGTAGTTAACCAAACTGCTCGGGGTGAGACTCCTGAAATTGTTAATTAATACTTTGAATGCTAATGATCTTATCGACCATTAGCTATTTTTTTGTTACAGTATAATGTGGAGTTATCGGGATTATCAACGATCGCGGGTCCAACAAAAGGAAGGAGAAAATGAAATGAGCAGACTAAAGAGTATTCATTGGGGCTACTGGATACCATTAGTGTTCTTAGCCACCTTTTGTGCACTTTTCGTAAGGTCATTTTTGATCGTTCCACTTGAGATCGATGGTAATTCAATGGAACCGACTCTGTATTCGAAACAAAAAGTACTTGTTCAAGATTTCGGTAGAATTCGGCGCTTTGACGTCATTATTATTAAAATGCCAGATGGAAAAACTTATGTTAAACGAGTGATTGGTATGCCGGGGGATGAACTGTCCTATCTCAATGATAAGCTTTATATAAACGGACAGCATATAAGTGAAAATTTTCTTAAAAAAGTGATAAAACAAAATCCTAATCAGACGTATACATCTGATTTTTCGCTGAAAGAACTCACTGGGATGGAGCATGTTCCACAGGGAGAATATTTTGTTTTAGGCGATAACAGGAGAATCAGCAAAGATTCACGTACTTTTGGTACGGTCAAGGCTAATTGGGTAACAGGAAAGGCTGTTATTGTGTACTGGCCGCTCACGGATCTTAAATGGATAGGTAAGAATAATTAGGAGGAATTAATGATATGACAGTAATTCAGTGGTTTCCGGGTCATATGGCCAAAGCACTGCGACAAGTTAAAGAAAATATTAAAAAAGTAGATATTGTTTTAGAATTAGTGGATGCACGGCTTCCAGAATCTTCACGCAACCCACAGCTTTCTGAAATTCTTCAAAACAAACCCAGTATCATTATTTTAACAAAAAAGGATTTGGCAAATGCGGCTAAAACAAAAGAATGGATTAACTATTATGAAGAAAATGGTGTCCCTGCACTTGCAGTTAACAGTTTAAAGGATAGTCTAAAAAGTATAGAACGAAAGATTCTACAGGTACTGAGTGAAAAAATAGCAACACAAAAAGAACGAGGAATTGTTCACAAACGAATACGGGTGATGTGTATTGGTATTCCTAATGTCGGAAAATCAACACTTCTAAACCATTTAGTTAAAAAAAATGTTGCTCAAGTTGGAAACAAGCCAGGGGTTACTAAGGCTCAGCAATGGCTTAAGGCCGGCAAGAATCTAGTTCTTTTAGATACACCAGGAATTCTTTGGCCCAAATTTGAGGATCCGCTCATAGGGAAAAAACTTGCGTTGACTGGTGCGATTAAGGATACGTTATTTGCAAAAGATGATGTGGTACTTTATGCGCTTGAACATTTTCTGAAAACAAATCCAAATCAATTGAAAGAGCGCTATCATCTTGATGAAAATGTTATGAAAGGATCTACAGTTGATCTTTTATTAGTAATTACGCAAAAAATGGGTTTTCGAGACGATTATGATCGTGCAAGCGAAAGACTGATTTTGGAATGTCGCAAAGGAAGGTTAGGAAACTATACATTGGACGAAATTCCTCAAAATAATAACTAGCTGGATAACCAATGAATATATAATATGCGAGAGTGAAAAAATGACAACCAAGTTAACAGTTTCAATGATAAAAGCAGCTTTAGAACAAAAACCAGATTCGAACTTCATTAAGAAATTAAAACAAGACCCACGCAAGGGTGTGCAAACACAGTTAAAAAATTATTCCAAGCGTTTGATCAGAGCAAAAAAGAAAAAAAGTTTGTTTGAGGAACGCTTTTCTTTTGAAAAACAGTTTTGGGATGATGGACGGTCCTATGTTGCAGGAATTGATGAAGCGGGAAGAGGACCATTAGCGGGACCGGTTGTTGCTGCTGCAGTAATTTTGCCGCATAATTTTGATTTGCTTGAAGTTAATGATTCAAAACAACTTTCGGCCTCAAAAAGAGAATATTTGTATGGTAAAATACTAGAAGAAGCGCTTGCAGTGGGAGTGGGTTTTTCGGATAACCACTTAATCGATCAGGTTAATATTTATCAGGCAACACGGTCAGCTATGAAAGAAGCAGTGACGGCATTAACGATTCGACCGCAACAGCTAATTATAGATGCGATGCAGATTGAAACAGAAATTCCTCAGTTAAAACTTATTAAGGCGGATGCAAGAAGCAACAGTGTTGCAGCAGCGAGTATCGTTGCTAAAGTCAGCCGTGATCATTTGATGAAATATTATGATTCACTGTATCCAGCGTATGATTTTAAAGATAATAATGGATATGGAACTGCTAAACATCTTACAGCACTGGCTTCACGTGGTATAACACCGATTCATCGCAAAAGCTTTGAACCGATTAAATCAGAGTTTTTCAAATGACTGTTGCCCAACCTTTTGCGTATTTTCAGATAACTTACGCTTAAGGTGGAGATTAATATGAAGGCTTCAGAGTTTGTTGTTGCGCTGCATTTGTGTAGGCATATTACGAATCGAGACATACGCCGAATTTGTCACTGGATAATTCAAAATAAGATGTGTCTTCCTGAAGAAAATAAAATTGACGAGTTATTGAATTACTCGTCTGCAAAAAAAGAATTTTTTTGGCGTGAGTTTACTAGCCTCGGCTTGCAGAAAAAGCTTGCACAAAACTTGTATTATAGTAATGCAGTAACTATTATTGATGCAAAGTATCCTAAGCAGCTTTTAGAAATCTTTGACCCGCCTAGTGTATTTTTTTATCAAGGTGATCTATCTCTGAGTAACTATACTACATCGCTAGCAATTGTGGGGGCAAGACAAAACAGTTCATATGCTGTGACTGTTTTAGAGCGATTATTGCCAGAAATCATTTCTTCTGGTATTGTAACCCTGAGTGGTTTGGCACAGGGAGTTGATAGTCTTGTACATAGACTGACGCTGAGTCATCATGGAAAAACTGTTGCTGTCATTGGGACGGGGATCGATGTGGCTTATCCTAACTTCAATTCTGCTTTACAACAGCAGATTGGAAAAAGCTGTTTGCTGATAACAGAATATGGATTGGGACAGGCTCCTAAACGTTATCATTTTCCAGCACGAAATAGAATTATTGCCGGGTTGTGCCATACACTTTTAGTTGTTGAAGCTCGGCAGCGTAGTGGTAGTTTAATAACTGCTAATCTTGCACTGCAGGAAAATCGCAATGTCCTGGCGGTGCCAGGAACGATTACGTCACCTTTATCAGTGGGAACTAATGAGTTGCTGCTGGCGGGCGCAAAACCTGTTCTGAATGCAAAACATATCATTGAAGAATTTTATTATACTTGACAAATGTCAAGCTTATGTTCTAAGATAATTAGCGATTTTTACAATTTGAAAATGCGAATAAAGGAGTTTGGTAAATGCCAAAAGTCCAGAGAAAAAAAGCAAAGAGAAAAACAAAGAAAAAATTAGTAATTGTTGAATCACCTTCAAAGGCAAAAACAATTGAGAAATATTTAGGATCACGTTACAAAGTAATGGCTAGTTTAGGTCATATTCGTGATTTGCCCAAGAGTACAATGGGAGTGGATGTGGAAGAAGATTATGCTCCACATTATATTTCTATCCGAGGCAAAGGTGATATTATAAAGGAGCTTCGTAAAGAAGCAAAAAAAGCTGACAGTGTCTATCTTGCAGCCGATCCTGATCGTGAGGGAGAAGCGATTGCATGGCATTTGTCGTATCTGTTAGGTTTAGATACAAAAGGTAAAAACCGTGTTGTTTTTAATGAGATAACCAAGGATGCTGTAAAAAATGCTTTTAAAACTCCACGCTCAATTGACATGAATCTTGTTGACGCGCAGCAGGCTCGGCGTATCTTAGATCGTTTAGTTGGCTACTCGATTAGTCCATTGTTGTGGGCTAAGATAAAAAAAGGCTTGAGTGCAGGGCGTGTTCAATCAATTGCACTGAATTTGATTATAAAACGTGAAAAAGAAATTCGGAATTTTAAACCTGAAGAGTATTGGACAATCGATTCACAGTTCAAGGCTGGAAGATCTAAGTTTGATGCGAGTTTTTACGGATACAAGGGCAAGAAGGTTGCACTTCACAATAACGATGATGTTGTTAATATTATGCAAAAATTAGATCAAAAAAAGTCTTTCAAAATTACACGTGTTGATCGTAAAGAACGCAAGCGTTTCCCCGCTCTACCGTTCACAACCAGTACAATGCAGCAAGTTGCTAACAATTCATTGCGTTTTAGAACACAAAAAACAATGATGGTTGCGCAGCAGTTGTATGAAGGAATCAACATTGGTAAAGGCGGAGTAGTAGGGTTGATAACCTATATGCGTACCGATTCAACGCGAATATCATCCCTCGCTAAGCATGAAACTGCAACTTTCATACATGAAAGTTATGGGAATGAGTATGCGGCAGTTAAACCACGTAAAGGAAAATTGCCTGAAGGAGCACAGGATGCACATGAGGCGATTCGCCCTTCATCGGTTTTGCGTACCCCAGATTCTTTAAAGGATTATTTGAATAAGGATCAATTCAAACTTTATTCACTGATATGGTCGCGCTTTGTAGCGAGTCAGATGACTCCAGCTGTATTAGACACAATGGGTGTTGATATTGTGCAGAATGAGGTTATTTATCGTGCTAAGGGATCTAAAATGAAGTTTCCAGGTTTTACTAAGGTTTATGCTGAAAGCAAAAGAAAAGATAACGAATTACCTGACCTCAATGAAAACGATGAAGTGATGATGATTAAAAATCAGCCTAACCAGCATTTCACTTTGCCACCAGCCCGCTACAGTGAAGCATCTTTAATTAAAACGTTAGAAGAAAATGGGGTTGGACGTCCTTCAACATACGCGCCAACGCTGGCAACCATTCAGAAACGTTATTATGTGAAGCTTGTTTCACGAAAGTTTGAACCGACCGAGCTGGGAGAAATTGTTAATGAAATGATTGAGAAATGTTTCCCAGATATCTTGAATGTTGATTTCACTGCGCAATTAGAAGAACATTTGGATGAAATTGAGGATGGGAAACAAAGATGGGTCAAGGTCGTCGATAGTTTCTACCAGCCTTTTTCAAAAGAAGTCGCAGCAGCAGATGATAAGATGGCTAAGGTGCGTATAAAAGATGAACCGGCAGGCCTTAATTGTGATATTTGCGGAGCTCCTTTGGTTATTAAGTTGGGAAGGTATGGAAAGTTTTATGCATGTAGCCGGTTCCCAGATTGCCGTAATACCAAGCCTATTACTAAAGAAATTGGTGTTACATGTCCAATATGTAAAAAGGGCGAGGTAATTGAGCGTAAATCTAAAAAGAATCGCATTTTTTATGGGTGTGCAAGGTATCCGGACTGCGAATTTGTTTCTTGGGATAAACCGGTTGGGCGTGATTGTCCTAAGTGCAACCATTTTCTGATCGAGAAGAAGACCAAAAAAGGGAAACAGGTCAAGTGCAGCAATTGCGATTACGAAGAAGAAATTCAAAAGTAACCGTTATGAGAATTAACTAACATCAATCTTTTATTTCTTTCTAAGATTGATGTTAATAGTATACTGACCTCTATTTTTTATGCTAAAGTTAAAGCATTGGAGTGGAGGTTTTTTGATGGAACAAAATTGGATTAAAGAATTTAAACAATATTTGGTAATTGAAAGACAATATTCGCTAGAGACTCTAAAAGCGTACTCTGAAGACATCCAGATGTTTTGTGATTTTTTACAGGAAAGTGGTGGCGGTGAGTCGTTTAGTGAAGTTAAACGGCTTGATGTGCACGCCTATATGAATTTTCTTTACGATAAGCAGTATCAGACAGCGACCATTTCACGCATGGTCTCAAGTCTGCGTTCACTTTATCATTTCTTGGAAAAAAATGGACATGTCGATAATAATCCTTTTTCTTACATCCAATTGAAAAGACATCCGCGTGCTCTGCCCCGCTTTTTTTATGAGAAAGAAATGCAGGCATTGTTTGATGCAACGCAGGGTGATGATCCAATGATAATCCGCGATAATGCGCTTCTTGAAACTCTTTATGCAACGGGGATGCGTGTCAGTGAGTGTACAGGCTTGACATTAACAGCAATTGACAGCGAAGTTCGTGCGATGCTACTGCATGGTAAAGGAAGCAAAGATCGTTATGTTCCTTATGGAAAGTATTGTCAAAAAGCACTAGAACGCTATTTTAAAATGACAAGAACACCGCTTATGGAAAAATATCATAAAGAGCACGATTATGTCTTTGTTAACCACTATGGCGACCCATTGACTGCAGCAGGCGTTACCTACATCTTGAAACAAATTGTTAAAAGAAGCAGTTTGACGACTGAAATTCATCCACATGAGATCCGTCATACATTTGCGACTCATCTGATGAGTAATGGAGCTGATTTAAGAGCAGTTCAAGAATTATTGGGTCACAGCAGCTTGTCAACAACTCAAATATATACACATGTGACTAAAGAACATTTACAAAATGATTATCGAAAGTTTTTTCCGCGTGCGTAAGCGGGATCGGTTATTTGGTTTGATAGAATTAATTTGGAAAATCAAATAACTTAATTGAAGGAGGATATATATAATGGCAGGAGTATCATTTCATGCAACAACAATTTGTGCAGTTCGTCATAATGGACATATGGCTATGGCTGGAGACGGTCAAGTTACAATGGGTGAAAAAGTTATTATGAAAGGAACAGCACGCAAAGTAAGACGGATTTACAATGACCAAGTTGTTGTTGGTTTTGCTGGAAGTGTTGCAGATGCCTTTAATCTTGAAGAACGTTTTGAGAAAAAACTAAATGAATATAGTGGCAATTTACCCCGTGCGGCAGTTGAACTTGCCCAGGAATGGCGCAGTGATCAGGCCCTGCAAAAGCTTGAGGCTTTGTTGATTGTAATGGACAAGAAGGATCTTTTGATGGTGTCTGGCAGTGGTGAAGTAATTGAGCCCGATGACGACATTTTAGCGATCGGGTCAGGCGGTAACTATGCGTTATCGGCAGCTAAAGCAATGAAAGCACATGCTAAGGAAATGTCGGCTGTCGAGATTGCGAAAGCGGCTATTAATATTGCAGGTGATATCGATATTTTCACGAACCACAACGTTATTGCTGAAGAACTATAATTTCTGAAGTAAATTAGAAAGGACTTTTTAAATGAATCCAAGTGATAAAACACCAAAAAAAATCGTTTCAGAATTAGACAATTATGTCATTGGACAAGATAAAGCAAAAAAGGCTATCGCGGTCGCATTGCGAAACCGTTATCGAAGAATGCAACTTTCTGGTGAGATGCAAGAAGAAATAACACCTAAAAATGTTCTTATGATCGGTCCAACTGGGGTCGGAAAAACTGAAATTGCGCGTCGTCTTGCCAAAATTGTTGATGCTCCATTTATAAAGGTTGAAGCAACGAAGTTTACAGAGGTCGGCTATGTAGGACGTGATGTTGAATCAATGGTCCGAGACTTAGTAGAAGTTGCGTACAAAATGGAAGAAGACGAACAATTCAATAGAGTTAAATCACAAGCTACTCAAAGGGCAAATAAACGCTTGGTAAAACTACTGGTCCCTGCCAAGAAAAAAGAACAGCGAAAAAATAATGAACAGCAGAATTTTATGAAGATGCTGCAAGATATGCAAAGTGGGAAAATGCCTAATTTTGGTGATAGGCAGCAACCAGTTGAAGAAGAGGTCACTGATAAAATTCGTGATGAGAGACTTTCAGTCAGTGAACAGTTGAATCGTGGTTTACTTGAGAATCAGGAAGTTACAGTTACAGTCGATGATCCAACGCAGAAAACTAAGTATCAGAACAATATGTTAGGCCAAATGGGAATCGATTTGAATGATACTTTAGGGGCGTTAACACCTAAAAAGCGTGTCAAAAGAACAATGACTGTGGCCGAAGCACGTGAGGTATTGATTCGTGAAGAATCTGCAAAACTGGTTAATGAGGCTGACACAGCTGATTTGGCTTTGAAACGTGCTGAAAATACCGGCATTATCTTTATTGATGAGATCGATAAGATTACTTCCAAATCACAAAAAAATAGTGGTGAGGTCTCACGTGAGGGTGTTCAGCGAGATATCCTTCCAATTGTCGAAGGATCTCAAATACAAACTAAATATGGTCTTTTAGATACAGATCATATTCTTTTCATTGCCTCTGGAGCTTTTCATGAAAGCAAGCCTAGCAATTTGATTGCTGAATTGCAAGGCAGGTTTCCAATTAGAGTTGAGCTGGATGATCTTAAAGTTGAAGATTTTGTTAAAATTCTCACAGAACCAAGTAACGCCCTTATCAAACAATACATTGCATTGATTGGGACCGATAATATTGAAGTGACGTTTACCATTGAAGCTATCCAAAGAATCTCGGAGATCGCTTTTCAAGTCAATCACGAGACGGAAAATATTGGTGCTCGTCGTTTGCATACTATCTTGGAGAAGCTGCTTGAAGATCTGCTATATGAAGGACCAGATATGCAAATGGGAGATATCACAATTACTGAAGCGTACGTTGATCAGAAGATTGGCAATATTGTGAAAAATAAGGATCTTAGTCAATATATTTTATAAAAGATAAAAATATTTAGTTCGGTACTTCTCTCAAAAATAAGATGACAAAGCAGACATTTCAATTAATGTTTTTCAAAAATAAAAAGCAGCGAACGAATTTGTCGTTTCACTGCTTTTTATATGCATTATTCTAATTATTTTTGTTTTCGTTTTTTCCTTGCGTAAACAAGTCCGAAGGGAACTAAATTTTCAGTACCTTTTCGAATACGAGCTAAATTACCTTTATGACGGAAAAAGACGAAAATTGTCAGGATAAGCGCAATGGTCGTCAAGACAGGGTCTTGAAAATAAAGCGATAAAAGTGTGATTAGGGTCATACCAACCATACTGGCAACACTTACCATACTAGAAAGATAAAGTGAAGTTAAAAAGATGATCCATGCAATGCCAAAAAAAAGTGGATTATAAGCGAGCAAGATACCAGCACTTGTTGCAACTGCTTTTCCTCCCCTGAAACGCGCAAAAAGTGGAAAAACATGTCCAACGACGGCTGCACATCCAATTAGAAGTACATTAATGTGAACATCAAACATGTAAGGTTGACAAGCTGCAATCGTTCCCTTTAACATATCCATTAGCAGAACGATGAAGCCGGCTTTTTTTCCGAGTACACGAAATGTGTTTGTTGTACCGGTGTTTCCACTTCCAAATTCACGAATATCTATCTTGTAAAAAATTTTGCCGATCCAAACACCAGATGGAATTGAGCCTAGTAAATAGGCAATCACTAACATTGTGATAATAGTAGAGTTCACACTGGATTGACCTCCTTAGGTTAATACGACCTATTTTAGCACTGTTTACACTGTCGCTTCAAATCATTTTTTTGTGCTATGCTTATTAACGGTATTGGGTGAACTAATAAATGATACTTTACATTTTTTTATTCGGTGGGTTATGATATTGAAGTCTTAATTCAAAACATAAAGCAAAAATTTATTTAATTAATACTCCAAAAGTAGAAGGGGTTTAAATTCATGGTAAAAGAAAAGTATAATGATGAATCTATTCAGGTATTAAAGGGGTTAGAAGCAGTAAGAAAAAGGCCCGGAATGTATATCGGTTCAACTGATAGCAAGGGACTGCATCATCTTGTTTACGAAATTGTCGATAATGCAGTAGATGAGGCTTTATCGGGTTTTGGAAGTGAAATAAATGTTATTTTACACAAAGATGATGGCGTAACTGTAATTGATCATGGACGCGGTTTACCAGTAGGAATGCATGCACTTGGTATACCGACTGTTGAAGTTATTTTTACTGTTTTGCATGCAGGTGGGAAGTTCGGTCAAGGAGAATACAAAACGTCTGGTGGTCTTCATGGTGTTGGGGCCAGTGTTGTGAATGCACTCTCGTCCAAAATGAGTGTTAACACAGTTCGAGACGGAGTTGAATATGAAGAGGATTTTAAGAATGGCGGTCATCCAGTTGGAACTTTGCGAAAATTAGGAAAAACGCGTAAGCCAACGGGAACACGGGTTACTTTTTACCCTGATCCTGAAATTTTTACAACAACTCATTATAATTACGATACTTTATCAGAAAGATTACGCGAGTCAGCTTTTTTGCTTAAGGGCGTTAAAATAACTCTGACAGACGAACGAACTGATCAAGAAGATATCTTTAAGTTTGATGAAGGCATTAAGGAATTTGTTGCCTATCTAAATGAAGATAAAGACACTTTGGGCAATATTATGTACTTTGACGGTTTTAAAAGTGGTGTTGAAGTTGAAGTTGCTGCACAATACAATGATGGTTATTCCGAGAATATTATGTCATTTGTCAACAATGTGCGTACTAAGGATGGTGGAACACATGAAGTTGGGATGCGATCAGCTTGGACCAAGGCTTTTAATGAATATGCACGCAAGGTTGATTTACTTAAAGAAAAAGATAAAAATCTTGAAGGCAGCGATGTTCGAGAAGGCTTGGCTGCAATTATATCTGTCCGTATTCCTGAGGAACTTCTTCAATTTGAAGGGCAAACAAAGGGGAAACTTGGAACCCCCGAAGCGCGATCAATTGTTGATAGTGTAGTTAGTGAACAGCTTGGATTTTACTTGATGGAGAATGGTGAATTTGCACAGGATCTGGTTCGTAAGTCGCTTAAAGCCAGAGAAGCTCGGGAAGCGGCGCGCAAAGCACGGGATGAGAGTCGCAGTGGAAAAAAGAAGCATAGAAAAGAGCGGCTTCTCTCGGGCAAGCTAACACCCGCCCAGTCTAAAAATGCCAAAAAAAATGAGCTCTTTTTAGTCGAGGGAGATTCGGCCGGTGGTTCTGCCAAACAAGGTCGTGATCGAAAGTTTCAAGCTATCTTGCCTTTGCGTGGAAAGGTATTGAATACTGAAAAGGCTAAATTACCAGAAATTTTGAAAAATGAAGAAATTAATACAATGATATATACGATCGGCGCAGGCGTCGGTACTGATTTCGATATTAAAGATGCAAATTACGATAAAGTGATTATAATGACCGATGCAGATACTGATGGGGCACACATTCAAACGTTGCTGTTAACATTTTTCTATAAATACATGCGACCGATGATCAACGCAGGAAAAATTTACATTGCTTTACCTCCCCTGTATAAGTTACAAAAGAAAGTCAAAAACAAAATTGTTGTCAAATATGCTTGGACAGATGATGAGCTGCAATACGCAGTAGCCAAGATGAAAAAAGGCTATGCACTTCAGCGTTTCAAAGGGTTAGGTGAAATGAATGCTGATCAATTATGGGAAACCACAATGAATCCTGAATCGCGCACACTGGTACGTGTAAAAATCGAAGACGATGCATTAGCTGAAAAAAGAGTGACAACTTTAATGGGGGATAAAGTTGAACCCCGTCGTAAATGGATCGAAAAAAATGTTCAATTCACTCTTGAAGAAGACGGTAGCCTATTAGATAATACGGTCGTTGAAGGAGCACATGGAGAGGAAGAAGTAATAGATTCTGACCAAGGAGATGAAAGCTAATGGTTGATAACTCGGGAGAAAATAGTAATATTCAAGAATTGTCGCTTGAAGCGGTCATGGGAGAGCGTTTCGGAAGATATTCAAAGTATATTATTCAAGAGAGAGCCTTACCTGACATTCGTGATGGACTAAAACCTGTTCAACGCCGTATTTTATATGCTATGAACCAAGATGGAAATACATACGACAAGGCTTTTCGTAAATCAGCTAAGTCCGTCGGAAATGTAATGGGTAATTTTCATCCCCATGGAGATAGTTCGATTTATGAAGCCATGGTTCGTTTGAGTCAATCATGGAAACTGCGTGAGCCTTTGATTGAAATGCATGGGAACAACGGGTCAATGGATGGTGACCCGCCAGCTGCTATGAGGTACACTGAAGCGCGTTTGAGCAAGATCTCAGGTGAGATGTTGAATGACATCGAAAAGGAAACAGTTGATTTTGTTCCTAATTTCGATGATACAGAAAATGAACCGACTGTTTTACCAGCGCGTTTCCCCAATCTGCTTGTGAATGGTGCAACGGGAATTTCAGCGGGATATGCTACAGAGATTCCGCCACACAATCTTCATGAAGCAATTCAGGCAGTAATCTATCTTATGGAGCATCCTAAAGCTAAGCTTGATAAGCTAATGGAGTTTGTTAAAGGACCGGATTTCCCAACGGGAGGAATTGCCCAAGGAATTGACGGAATTATCAAAGCTTATACTACTGGTCGTGGACGAGTTATGCTGCGTTCCAAAACTGAAATTGAACAGTTAAAGGCAAATAAAGAACAGATTATCGTTACTGAGATACCATATGAAGTCAATAAAGCTTTGCTGGTCAAAAAAATTGACGAAATTAGGCTATTAAAAAAAGTTGAGGGAATAGCTGAAGTAAGGGATGAAAGTGATCGTGAAGGGCTGCGGATTGTTATTGAGCTTAAACGAAATGCTTCAGGTCAAGGAATTCTAAATTATTTATTCAAGAATACAGATTTACAGATATCATATAATTTCAATATGGTCGCAATAAACAATAAACGTCCGGAGCATGTTGGACTTAAGGCAATATTGAGTGCTTATTTAGAACATCAGAGAACGGTCACTACTAAACGTACTAAATTTGATCTTAGAAAAGCACAAGAAAGAAAACATATTGTTAGTGGCTTGATTAAGGCGTTGTCTATTTTAGATCAAGTTATTAAAACGATTCGTGCCAGCAAAAATAAAAAAGACGCAAAAGATAATTTAGTTGAGCAGTATAGCTTCACCGAAGCACAAGCGGAAGCAATTGTTTCTTTACAACTGTATCGTTTAACTAACACTGATGTAACGGCGCTTCAAGCAGAATTTGATGAACTGCAGCAAAAGGTGCAAAATTATCAGGCGATTTTGGCAGATCCAAGCATGCTTGATAGGGTTATAAAAAAAGAATTGCGTATTATTGACAAAAAATATACCTCACCGCGGAAAACGATTATTCAAGATCAAGTTCAACAACTTAAAATTGAAACTGAAGTTCTCATTGCACCAGAGGATGTTGTGGTAATGGTAAGTCGAGACGGTTATTTAAAGAGGAGTTCGCTGAGATCATTTAAAGCATCCGGAAAAGATGATAATGGCTTGAAAAGTGATGACTTAGTAATTTTTCAGGACATAGTCAATACACTTGACCATCTCTTTATATTCACAGATAAGGGGAATGTTATCTATCGGCCAATACATGAGATTCCAGAGTACAAGTGGAAAGAAACGGGAAAACATTTATCACAAACAGTCAGCATGGATAAAAATGAAAAAATTATTCAGGCCTTTAGTTTTCATGATCTCAAACAAAAAGGAAATTTCATTTTTGCTTCTAAAGAAGGGTTCATCAAGCAGACAGCTTTGACTGATCTGCAGCCAGGACGAACTTATAAGAGCAGAGCTGCTCAATGTATGAAACTTAAAACAGATAGTGATCGTCTACTTATGATAAATTATCTTCCTGAAGATACTAAAAATGATTTACTATTTGTTCTAGCAATAACGCATGGCGGATATGGGCTCAGATACAAGTTAAATGAAGTGCCAGTTAATGGTTCTAAGGCAGCTGGTGTCAAAGCAATTGATCTTCGTGAAGATGTATTAGCTTCGGTTATTCTTGTTCAGGAAAAAACGCAGGTTGGTATTTTAACTCAACGTGGAGCGTTTAAGAGAATGAAGGTTTCTGAGATAACACCAACTGCTCGTGCAAGGCGCGGAGTTCAGATATTGAGAGAACTTAAACGGAGTCCTCATCGTGTCGTTCTGGTGAAGGCTTTGAAAAATGGTGGAAAACTTAGAGTTACAACAGAAAAAATGAAGACAATTACGATTGATCCGTTCGAACATCCTAATGTAGACCGTTATTCAAATGGTTCTTTTGTCATCGATGTCGAAGAATTCGGTATTCCAATATGGGCTGAGATCATTGAAACGCAACAAAAGGATTAAATAACTGTGCATATTAAACTGAGATATCAGCGGTTAGGAAATATTTAGAAAGAATAAAGCTGCAGCAAATTAAAATTTTGCCGCAGCTTTATTCTTTCTAAATATAATATAATTATAATGTTTTGATTTAAAGTTATTTTTTCAAAGAATCGACTAATTGTCTTTGAGGGGTTACAAAAAGTGTTTTTTGTCCTTCATAAATAACAAAACCGGGTCTTGCACCATTGGGTTTGCGTATTTTTTTAACTTGAACATAGTCTACCGGTACAGTTGCAGAAGTTCGCGATTTAGAGAAATAGGCGGCTAAGTTAGCTGCCTCAAGCAACGTTTGCTGGCTCGGATCATTTGAGTAGATAATGACATGAGATCCGGGGATGTTTTTAGCATGCAACCAAATATAATTTTTATGTGCAGTTTTCAAAGTTAAACGATCATTTTGAAGATTGTTTTTCCCAACAGCTATTTTTGTGTTGTCACTAGAAAAATACGTAGCCGGTTGGCTGATTTTATCTTTGCGTACTTTCCCGTGCTTTGTGCGTTTTTGAGCTTTAAGATAACCTTGCTGTTGTAGTTCAATTTTAATATCTGGGAGATCTTGAGGCTCTGCAAGTTCGATTTGGGTTTGCAATTCTTCGAGATAATTAATTTCTGATTGTGTCAAACCAATCTGCTGCTTAAGAAAAGATACCGCATTTTTAAGCTTTTGATATTTTTTAAAGTATTTTTGAGCATTTTGGGAAGGTGATAATTGGTTAGACAGGGAAATTTTGACTAGCTTATCTTCTTCATAGTAATTTGGTAATTCTATTGAGGTCATCCCGCGTTTTATCTGAAAAAGATAGGTCGTAAGCAATTCACCTTTAACACGATATTGGTCGGCCTTACCAGTTGAACTCAACTCTTTTTTTAACTTTTTGAGCTTTTTACGATTTTTCTGCAAATTATTTTTGATGACATGAATCAATTGACTTCCTTGTTGTTGAACTCGATCAGAAGTCGCTTTATCTCGGTAAAAAATATCTAATAGTTCGCTTAAAGTTGAAAATGTTTTCTTAGTCCTCTCAGCAGAGTAGGCAAAACAAGTAAAAAAGGTTTTTTTACCATCAATAAGACTGGGAGTAGGGTTGGTTGTCTGATGCAAAACATTCTGCCATCCGAATTCAGGATCCTTGGCATAAGCATGCAATTGTTCGGCAAGGTACAATGCATGTTCTTTTGCAATTCCCTGGTAAGCTTTGCTTAATTGGCCTGCAAGTACCTCTTGGTTTGGATAGTCCTTGATCAGATTTAAGTAGTATTCCGTATCATCTGTAAATGGATCTAGACGTTCTTGTTTTGGAGGTCTATTGTATGTTGCGTTTGGTAAAAGCGTCCGAAAACGATTTTGATCAGGACCTATATGCTTGATTGTATCAATAATTAAATTTCGAGATGGATCAATCAAAATAACATTGCTGTAACGACCCATGATTTCAATACTTAAGACCAAAGGCAGTCTGTCACCAAGTTCATTTCGTGTCTCAAAACTTAAGTAAACTACACGATCATTTTCAAGCTGTTCGACTTTAGTTAACTTTGCTCCTTCGAGATATTTCCGGAGAGCCATTGTAAAATTAGTTGGAACAGGAGGGTTCTTATATGGCATATCTGATATTTGAATGCGTGCATAGTTCGGATGTGCTGATAAAAGCAATGGGAAATTATGCCGCTGAGCTCGAACGGTAACTATCACTTCATTAGGAAAAGGCTGTGAAATACGACCGACTCTTCCAGAAACCAGTTTTTGGAGCTCATGAACCATGGCATGCGTAAATAAACCATCAAATGGCATGGAGACCAACTCGCTTTCTTAACAATTATGGTGCTGATATTCCTTATTTGCTGTTTATAATTGTACCTTTTATGCAGAAAAAGCGCAAAAAGGCAACTAAAGTATAGTTTGATAGTGCAATTAAAGTTTTTATGTTGCGCTTGAAGTTTAAATATAACATAATGACTTTGTAGATTAAATTTGCATATTGCATATTAGAGCAATATACCTATTTGAGGAGGTAATGAGTATGCGGTCATCTTTGGACAGTCTATTGATACTCGAAAGAAAATATCACAATATTTTAGCTGAGGTTGCTAAGCAACAAGACTTAACAATTGCAGAGTGGCAATTACTTATTAAAATAAACAATGGATTACAGACACAGGAACAACTTGCCCATACAACGAAACTTAATATTTCAACCCTAAGTCGACAATTGGCCCGTTTGGACGCAAAAAAGTTTATTACTAAGATGCAAACTAATGGAACACGTGGAAGGGGATACTTTACATATTCAGGGACGGAAAAGGGTGAAGAAGCTGTGCAAAAAATGCAAAGTTCTCTTAAAACTTTAGAACAAAAGCTTTTTATGCGCTGGTCTGATGAAGAGACCACGTTGTTACAAGTACTGTTAAATAGATTGGTTCAAAGTATGAAGAGGTTTGATTAAGTTGCCCACAACATAAGTATGCTGGATGAAAAAAATATTTTGTGTTATGATTACATTCGTAAGAATTTCCCAAAAAGTAGGTGTAGGATTCATGAAAATTGCTGTTGTTACCGACAGTACCGCTTATTTAACGGATAAGCAGATCAACGATTACAATGTTCACGTAGTTCCAATACCTGTGATTATAGATAAGAGGGTTTATAAAGAAGGTATAGATATCTCTACTGAGGATTTCTACCGTAAACTCAAAACAGCTGATTCTTTTCCAAGCACATCGCAGCCGCCTATAGGCGAGCTAATTTCTTTATATGAGTCTTTGGGCGATCAAGGCTATGACGCAGTGATAAGTATTCATTTGTCCAGTACGATTTCAGGATTTGTTCAAACATTGACAAACATTGCTGGAGAGATTCATAATGTTAAAGTGGTTCCATTTGATTCTCAAATCACGGTCATGTTAATGGGAAATATGGTAATTGCAGCAGCACGAATGGCCCTAGCAGGTGCTAGTGTCGATGAAATCTTGGTAAAATTGAGAGAATTACGAGCTACGACCAATGAGTATTTTATTGTCGATGATTTGCAGAATCTTGTTCGTGGAGGTCGTTTGTCTAATGCATCGGCCTTTATCGGGAGTGTTTTGAAGATAAAGCCATTGTTGACCTTTGATCGCGAAACTCATAGAATTGTTGCTTTTGATAAAGTTCGTTCTACAAAAAAAGCAATTAAGCGTGTTGAAAAGCTTTTTGCACAAGAGTGTGAGAAAATTGATTATCCGCTTCGTTTAATCATTATTCATGCAAACAATGAAGAAGCAGCCACTGCTTGGAAAAATGAACTATCAAAACAATATCCGGATTTTCCGATTGATATTAGTTATTTTGGTCCTGTCATTGGTACGCATTTGGGTGAAAAAGCCCTTGCGCTGGCGTGGATGAAGGATATTGAAAAATAAGAAGAGCAATAATTTGATTTTAGAGACTGAAGGGCTAATAGCAGCAGTCTCTTTTTTGTATTTGTATATGTTGGAAAAGATAATTATAATTTTTAAGGAGAATTAATAGATGAACAGCATTATAAAACCGTTATTGGGACTTAAAGCTGGGACAGAAGCTAATCAAGTCAATGATCGTTTGAAGTATTCCCCAGACGTTTTTGAGTTTTTTACAAATGAAAATGATTTTACCCCCGAAGGTCTGAAAAGGTTGGAATATGATATACAATGGGTCAAAGCAGATGCAACATCTAAGATTATACTTCATCATCCGATGCGTTATAGGAATGAATTTACTGAACTCGTAGCACCTGAAAATGTGTTTCCCGAATTACGCAAGTTTATTTATCAGAGTACAGAAAATCTTTTGCAGTTTGCTTTTGATTACAATATTCAGGTGTTAGTA
Organism: Liquorilactobacillus uvarum DSM 19971; assembly: GCF_001434935.1. GTDB lineage: Bacteria > Bacillota > Bacilli > Lactobacillales > Lactobacillaceae > Liquorilactobacillus > Liquorilactobacillus uvarum. The sequence goes on from NZ_AZEG01000014.1 coordinate 31,884, forward strand.
CATGGTTCATATGCACGACATACACAATTTTTTATTGATATGTATCCAAACCTAGAAGATGCACGTCAATCTGTATTTAAACAGTTAGATAGATTGGCAAAATTGGGACAGGAGCATATCATGTTCGAAAATTCGATTTCACCGATTTTTTATTATGGAGACAAGCATGAAGAAGATGATATCTTAGAACGAGGATATCGCTTAGCTTTTGACACGAGCCACTGTTTTATTAAATGTAAAGGAGATAATAGGCTGCTACAGAAGTCGCTTATGCATTTAAAGAGTCAGGTGGTTCATTATCATTTGGTCGATTCGATGGGTAAAAAGCATGATAGTCTAACTCTGGGTCAGGGGAAAATAGACTGGAGAAAAATATTGCCTTTGCTCAATTCAAAAGCAACAAGTATTTATGAAATAAATTTGAGCAACCAAGAAGATGCAAAAGAACAAGTTGAAAGTCATGAATATTTAAGTAGTATTTATTCCGATGGATGTAAGTAAGGATCAACAACTAAGAAATAAATTTAAAATTGGTTTAAAAAGCTGTGTGTGTGCTTTGTTTTACTGTTTCTAAATTGAACCGTGGGTTACAATAAATACCGGAATCAACTTTAGTATTTATTTTGAGGCTATAGTTTATATTATGTATATGGTCTGCTACGAGTTTAAGGGATGGTGAATTTGAACAAATTTTTAAATATTTGTGTTGGAACTTTAGGAACTTTGTATGTTCTTAATGATATATTCTTTAAAATAATGATCAAGCTCTATCGTCGACAAGGATACACATTCCAGACTGCAGATAAAATTGCCAGTAATGTGAACTTTTTTTCTATTGTAGTTGTAATGACAATTCTTTTAGTTTTAATCGGTATTTTATCAATAATTGGTAACATGATTTTATTTGCTCGCAGCAACTTTCTTTTGAGAGTCTCCATGAATATTACCAATATATTGATGCCTTTTTTATATGTTAATAGAATTTGGTTTATTTTTTACGAGCTTCTTTCATGCGGGCTATTCCTTGTTTACCTATATACACTGAGTGTTAGGCGCAGCAACAAGAATATCGAATTCGATCTTTTTTAATAACGGATATCTTATCCCAGAGAGAGTTTGATGAATTAAGGTTTATTGATTAAATAGTATTACAATGTATAGTATCACAATGTTATGTTAAGATTAAGATAAAATAAGTTTTAAGTTTGAAGGAGAAAAAATGAAAGCTTTTAAAGAAATAATGAGTTGGATTATTCCGGTACTTATTGGATTGGTGATTGCATTGCTTGTAAAACAATTTTTCTTTTCATTAGTAAGAGTTGATGGAACGTCAATGTATCCTAATCTTCAAAATAATGAACGTGTGATGATGTTGAAACAGGCTAAAATTAAGCGCAATACGGTGATTGTTTTTAATGCACACGGAGTCGATAAAAATTCACCTTCAGTTACGGAAAGTACTAAATATGTTAAGCGTGTTATCGGATTGCCTGGTGACAAGATTGAGTACCGTAATGATGGTCGTGTTTTTGTAAACGGTCAAGAGCAGTCTCAGAGCTATATAACAGCTTCACAACGCCGAGAGGGTACTCTGATGCTCAGTTCCAGCTTATCTGAAGCTCCAGGTGTAACTTTGGGGACTGGAAAAACTTTTACAGTCCCTGAAGGTAAGTACTTTGTACTTGGTGATAATCGTAAAAATTCTAATGACAGTAGATATTATGGTTTTGTTCCAAAGAGTAAAGTTGATGGTGTTGTCAAAGTAACATTTTGGAATGCCAAAAGTAATGTAATTAACTCGTATGGTAAAAAATAGTAAGACAAAAGAAATGTTAGGTTGATTTGTATCGTCGTATAAATAAAATTTTATTTTTTAATGAGCACCAGTGACAGTTTTTCATTAAAATGGTTGAATTATCATAAATTGTGTCAATTGAGTTGAGATTATAAGATAAAATAAAGAGTAAGCACTTATTCTTTATTATCACTACTTTCGATAATATATATTATGTAAACTAGAAAAATAAGAGAATTTGTCAAGTCCGAATTTTAATCTAACCCCTCACTTATTTTTATGCATCGCTGAAAGTGCTGTTAAAACAGCGCTTTAACGCATAAAAAACAAAAAAATAAATTTGAAAAAGAAAAATAAATTCAAAAAAATTGCAAAAAATCAGTAGAAAAAATAATCGTCAAAATTTATAACCAGCAAAATAATTTGATTTGCTAGCCAAATTTTGACGATTATTTTTTATTTTCATGTAAAAATCATGTTTTTTAGTGATTTATGCAATGATTTTTTTGAATTTTACACGTAAATCTTGCTACGAATTTTACTAATTATTTTTGATGAAATTTGCTTTAAATTAACGTTTCTTAGTGTTTTTAGAACATCTTAAATGTCGTTTATAACCAAAGGTTCGATCAATTTCATGCATTTTTTGTCTGAATACATCTCTCGGTGCTTTATAGTTTAAAACAGCCTTTGGCCGTTTATTAATCTTATGTAATACGCGACGAATATCATCATTGTTAACATATTCAAAATGTGTTTTCTTTGGAAAATATTCCCGCAACATCCGATTAGCATTCTCGTTCGAACCACGTTCAGCCGGACTGTACGGGTGTGCAAAATACGCCATAAGTTCGTATTCACGTTGCACTTTATTAATCACAAAGTGATTGGCAAATTCAAATCCATTGTCAAATGTGAATGATTGAACAATATGTTTTGCACGTTTCCCCAATAAGTCCATAAATTGATCCAAGACCTTACATACCGCTTTTCCAGACTGAGATTCAGCTTTTAAAACAATATAATAACGTGTTTTACGTTCACAAAACGTCACAAAGACTTGCCGGTAACCTTTTTTTGGTAGAACACAATCAACTTCCCAGTGACCAAAAACTTTACGCTTATCAACACCTACTGGGCGTTCTTCAATTGAATGTTTAAGTGGGCGAACCAGCTGTTTTTCTTTTTGCTTCACCCTCTTTCTTTCAGTTTTTAATTCAGCCGCCCTCTTTTCTTTAGCGTTCATTTCAACTGTTCTTTGCGGTCTCCCTCGACGATACTTATGACGATAACGTAAATTAGATTCAGAAACGCCTGGGATCATACCGCGGTAAATCCAGTTATAAATTGTATTGCGACTCAATTTTAATTCTTTATGAGTTTCAGCAATCATTTGTGGTGACCATTTATCATCTAAAATCCTTTTAGCAATAATCCGTGCTTTTTTCTTTGAATACTTTTTTTTAGTACCAATCCGATCTTTTCTTAAGTCGGCATATTGTTGGGCTTCTTCGGCATTATAACGATAAGCATGCCATTTACGTGGTCTCAATTTATAATCCGAAAAGCGTTGACTCCGACGGAGTTCATTATTAATCGTCATAACTGTTCGGTGTAACCGCCGCGCAATTTCTGCCTGATTATGAATTCCTTCGGTGTTCCATAGATAATCAATTTGACCACGCTCAAATGGCGTTAAGTGATAAGCTTGTTTTCTCTGCATATCCTCCCTCCTTTCTGCTTATTATTAAGCGTCGGTAATTAATTATATAATTTATCTAGTATAATTTACTTTTCATTTAGATTAATTCTTTTATTTTTATCATCAAATTAAAAAGATTTTGAAACACTTTTGTAAAGATAAAATGTTATGAGAAAAAGAAATAATTCGGTTGAACTAAAAACGTTCAACTAAACCCCAAATAAAAAATTGCTTGCCCTGAAAACATAGACAAACAATTTTTTATTTGAGGTGTAATTAAAAGCTAACCGAAATCGATTTTATCCAGCATATGTTCCCTACTTACCTGATCTAATCCAAGGTATTTTAAGGTCATAGCCTCACTACTATGATTAAGCAGCTGCATAACTAAACCAATATTATAATTTGTTTGTGTATAGACGCGATATGCGCCAGTTTTACGCATAGTATGCGTACCTAAATAATTAATTCCTAGCAAGTCACCAACTCGTGCCATAATCTTATAAAACTGTTTTTCAGTAATATGACAACTAGGATTTTTAGTTGAAGGAAAAAGCCATTCAGACTGCAAATTATGTTTAATTAGCCATTGGTGATATTTTAATAAATCACTTTCAACTGGCTTTAAATATAAAGTATTAGATTTGCCAGTCTTTTTATCTCGAATATAGGCATTATGCTTAATTGAACCATCAGGACTATAAATATCCTGGTACTTTAAGCGCATAATATCACTTACTCGTAAAAGCGTAGCTTTACCAACTTGAAAAATCATATAGTTACGCTGACCGGCTTTAAAATCTTCTAGCAAACATTCCTGAACTTGTTGCAAGACATTGGAATCTTTAATTGGCATAACAATCTGTTTCATAATTTCAACTCCTTATTAAACGCATTATTTTTAACAATAGTTTAAATTCTTTATTAACAAAGAAAATGCCTTCATCTGCAAACGAAATTCCATCTCTTGAAATGCAAGCAATCTCTTTCCTATTTTTAGATTTTAAATACACATATATATCATCAGTACCACATACTTCTAAAGTATGATAATTCTCAACGGAATACTCTTGATTACATTTTTTACTAATCCTAATAACTTTCTAAATTTCATAAAACTCACCTCTTTCATAATAATATACGAAAAAAAACGCTCCTTTTTAGGGGCGATTAGTCAAATATATTAAAGTAAAAACGCTAATGATAAAACCTAAGATATATAAATATTGGTAATAAAGGAATCTGTAGGGTCTATTTCGGCAAATGGACCCTTGCAAGGTTAATTAAAGAATTTAAATCTTTGTTAATATTATATCAGTTGAAGAAATCCAATGTACTTCAATTCTGTCTCCAACGGCTGCATTTATTTGGTTAAACCAAACTCCGAGTTTCTTTAAATCGCCCGATGTTTGTAAATTTTTAGCATAAACATCATTTGCTTTTGTACTGCCAGCTACTTTAACTGTAACTTTCAATAATCCATCATCTGATGTAGCATTGAATTCATTATAACCTATTCCTTCTTTTCCTTTATTAGAATTATAAATTTCAAATTGTACAGCTTTTTCACGAGGTATGCTTATATAGGCCTCTCCGTCAATTTTATCTCGTGAATCTGTGTGTCTATTTGTTCCCCAAGATAAATTAGATTTTGTCAAAGATACTATAAAATAATCACCTTTTTTTGGCATTCAATATACTCCCCTTTTTTAATGATTAACTCTCAAATTAGAAATAACAATAGTTATTCTAATTATTGATCCCAAAATGATTTTAATATATAAATTTTAATTTTCAAATTGTAACCATGCCAAAATTCACCGTCTACAAAAATTGCAAATTTATTTATTTTATTTCCAAATGTCATCAGGTTCGTTTTCAGAATCAATCCAAATAAACTGAAGTTCAATATGATCGCTTTTTTTAATAAACCGAATACCATTTATTCCTATTTCGTTTAGCTTGTTATATGTTAATGGCTCATACTCTTTTAATTGAAATACATCTCTTAAAATCCACTTTCCCAATATTTTTTGTGAGCCAACAGATTCAATTGCTTTTCTGTTTTGTTGATTCACATATGCATTAATCACATCATTTGAAGGTAGAAACATAAGCTTAAACGTTCTTAATTCCTTATCTCTAACATATTTTTTCGATCCCGAAATAAAGATATTTTTTACAAAAAAATTAGGATACTGCTGATGAAATTGAGTCGATTTTGGAATTCTAATTTCTAATTCATCGGCTGGTCGATATACCATACTTCCAACATCTTTTTTGATTTTTTGATTATTAATTTGAGTGATAAAATGCATTAATTCTAAACGAATAGTGACCATCCTATCTTTATCTTCTTTTGTTGTCCATTTCTTCAATAATAATACTTTCAAACGATCGATTATATAATCAAGATTCTTTTTTGAAATTATATCGGAATAATCATTTTCAAACTTTTTTATGCGTTTTTCTCTATATTCATTTTCCCGACCCATTTTGCTTTGACCATAAAAAGCATTATAACCAGAGTATGGTTTAATTTCTATATACCAGGAATGAGACTCAGAAATTTTAGTCTTAACCGGGACAGCTCTACGTTTAAGGTTATCTTCACTCATATTTTCAAAAAATTTAAAAGCATCTTTAACATAAGTTACAGGCCATTTTTCCAAAACCATATTTTTATTGTTAAATGACATTAATAATTGGCTGTCCGCCGAAGTATATTTATAGCAATGATTAATATCATGAAAAATGAAATTTGTCGGATTTCTTACACCCGTACACCCATCAATTGCTATACTTTCAAGGTCAATAGGCATGTAGGTAGTTTCACCAACTAAAATCTCAGGCTTGTTATTCTTAGGAGTTGGCATTAAAACATGATATACTGCTTCAACGGAAATGTGATCTCGATTTTTAAACCCCTTTATATTTTCTTCTGATGATCTAATTCGACTGTTTCGTACTGTAGCTATTTTTTTTGCAAGACTTAAATAAAGATCATGATTAATTTTATTTATATCTTTTTTTGTAGATAGCCCCTTTGAGTTTTCTTTGATTTTATCTATAATTTCGGTCCATTGATCCGCACTAATGGCTTTAAATTGTGCAATTTTTTGATCTCCAGAGTTAAGCCCAAATGTCTTAATGCCAATTAGAAAACGTTTTTTAATTTTATCATCTATATGATCAATAGAAGCATCATAGGAAGTATTTCCTATATCTTCTCCAGTAGCATTAAATGATTTTTGAAAAGCAGTTTCTTGAAATTTAGAATTAACAATAGGAGGTACTATGCTTTCTTCATCTTCGGTTTTTTGTGCAAAAGCTTCACTTAAACTAGCAAAATTTGTAATAAGCCTTTCATATAATTCCTTCTGATCATTTGGTAATTGTCCCCACAATAAAAACACCCCCGCATTAAGAATATTCTTATTATATACTAAAAGAGCAATTAACGTTTTATTATCGCTAATTGCTCCCCCAAATTCAAATTTTTTCAATCATATAGAAACTTGCACTTTTTTTCTTTTGAACGAGTTTTAAATATTCATCATCAGATAAAAGGTTCTTTTCTGATTCTAAAACAATTTTTTTTAAGTTATCAATAGAGTCAGAATATTCTTTTACATAACTTTCGCCTTCAAAGTGACTACCAATATTAGAATATATTAAAGCATACCTACCATGATGTCTATTATCGTCAATCTTTATTTGATCATTGATTGCTTTACAAATTTGTAAAGCAATTCGATGAATAACTGGAACAACAACCGAATTACCAGCTTGTTTATATAATTGTCCGTTAGCGATATCTGGTAATTTAAATGTTTCTGGATATCCTTGAGCATTAAATGTTTCTTTAGGTGTTAACTTTCTAATTCTATCAGAATTAGTAAGAATTAGAGGAACATTGTGTCCACCAGTTCCCATATTTGCGGTTAATGTGGGTACCACTCCAGCTTTGTTTTCACGAACGTATTGTCGGCGCCATTGATAAATAGTATCGTGACTTGTCATATCGTTGACAAGATTATCATAGAAAGTCTGTTTGTCTCTTTTATAATAATATTTTTCATCTTTTGTGCCATCGAAATCTATGATGTCATGGATTGTTTTTGTTAATTTAATAGGATCGGGAAAATTGAATTTAACATAGTCAGTTGCATATTTAAATCCTACAATGTATATGCGTTCTCTATTTTGAGGAACATTCCCGTAATCTTTTCCATTAAGAACGTGCCACTTAATATAATATCCATTTTCTACTAAAGCTTCTCTAATAACCTTAAATGTATTTCCATGGTCATGTGTAACCAGATTTTTAACATTTTCGATAAAAACTACCCTGGGCTTTTTAGCTTTAATAATCCTTAGCATTTCAAAAAAAAGGTTTCCCCTCTCATCTTCAAAACCCTTTCGATAACCTGCAATTGAAAATGCTTGACAAGGAAACCCGCCCATAATCACATCGCAGTTAGGTATCTCCTTAGTACTTACTTCATGAATATCTCGACCATCTAAAAGTGTATCAGGGTTGTTTTTTGCATACGTTTTCCGAGCATTTTTATCGAATTCGTTCGCATAGACAACTCTGAACTTGCCAGTCTGTTCAAAACCTAGCTCAATTCCACCAACACCAGCAAAAAAAGAAGCAATACTATATTTTTGTGTATTGATGGAACTCACAGAATTTGTCATGTTAGTTCCTCTTTTCTTTATAAGAATAATCCTAAGTATAGCATTTTGGTCAAAAAAAAGCTGCCCCAAATGTTAATATTATTGTGAACTTCTCATATAAAAGAGAATTAACTCCGTACAATAATCCGGATTTTTTACAACTTCTTTTGACCAAAATCTAACAACTCTCCATCCTAAAGATTGAAGCTTTGAGTTAACTAGTAAATCCCTTTTCATGTTTTTTTCAATCTTGGGAATCCAATAACTTCTATGTGTATGTATATTATTTTGATTTTCGCTCCATTTATATCCATGCCAAAATTCGCCATCAATAAATATAGCAATATGATATTTTGTTATTGCTATATCAGGTTTTCCTGGTAGTTTTTTAAAATTTTTCCTATATCTAACACCATTGTTCCATAGTTTCTTTCTAAAAAGTAATTCTGGTTTGGTATCAACAGATTTTATGTGGCTCATGTTTTTTGAACGTTGTTCAGCAGTAAGAATATGATTAATCATATAATTTCCCTTCAACATTTTTATCTATTATTGTCATTGTTGTTTCCATTTTAAATTAATAGTTTCAGTAGCATTGTTTTGTCTTGTTTGTCGCTTTTGAGCTGATTTAGAAGAAGTTTCAATCAATCTAAATCCAGATAGTATCGAACGTAGCTCTTCAACTGACGATTTTTAGTAAGTGTTACTAATTGTAATTGTTGAATCAAGAATTTTTGCAATTTGAAATTTACTGATCTTTGACGTCAAATTGGTTTAGCAAAATCAATATTAGTTTTTTTTGATGTTTATTATTCTTGATTAAAATATATTTTATAGAACACCTTTTCTGAAATAATTATCTCATAATAACATCATCTTTGTACATCGAATTCCTTTCGATATCTAATAAAAGTTGGCTGTTTAATATCCGTATTACGGGCAACATACAAAAGGATATAATTTAAAAACTGACCGAAATCAATCTTATCTAGCATATGTTCTCTACTTACTTTGCTCCTAATTCAATATTTGGCACATGTTTTTCTAGATACTTGTTCTGATTCTTTCAGTGTTGAACCAATTAATATAATTTGATTGCGTATAAACACGATATGCGCCAGTTTTACACATAGTATGTATACCTAAATAATTAATTCATAACAAGTCACCAACATGTGCCATAATTTTATAAAATTGCTTTTCGGTAATATGATGATTATATCTTTTAGTTGAAGGAAAAAGCAATTCAGGCTACAAATTATGTTTGACTGAACCATCAAGACTATAAACGTCTTGAATAATATCACTAACTCTTAAAAACGTAGCTTTACCAATCTGAAAAATTGTATAGTTACGTTGACCAGCTTTAAAATTTTCCAGCAAGCATTTTTGAACTTGTTTTAAGACAGTTGAATCTTTGATAGGTAAGATAATTTGTTTCATGGTTTCAACCTCTTAATTAAACACATTATTTTTAATTCTGTTTGAATAAAGAAAATGCCTTCATCAGTAAATGAAATTCCATCTTTTGAAATACAAGCAAGTATGTTCCCATTTTTAGATTTTATATACACACATACTTCTAAAAAACGATAGTTTTCAACAGAATACTTCTGATTATACTTTTAATAATTTTTTTAAATTGCACAAAGTTTACCTCTTTCACAACAATAAATACGAAGAATCATTTCTGTCATTTGATTACATTCAACGTAAGTTTTAAAAAATATTTTTTCTTGTAATTCTGAGACTTCTGTGGTTAAATTGTTTTATGAATATCAAACAGTTGGCTAGTTAAAATTTCTAGTTATCAAATTAGGTGCAAATGAAAAAAAGCGCTCTTTTAGGGGCACTTTTCTTTATATATTCATTTAATAACCCTTATATACAACCATTGATAAATGACGTTGATATAATAATACTTTATAGGGTCTATTAGAGATTTATGGTCCGTAAGTAGTAAGTATTAGCATATATAGATATCAACTTATTTGATAAAAGTTAATGTCTACTAAAATTATAACGCTCTTCTCGCTTTTTAAAAGCTTTTTCACCACCTTCAAGCACTTCACATATTGCGTTTTGCATGTTGCTGTCTTCAATGGATCCTTGTCTATAACAAAATTGATATCCTGGAATACCTTCTTTAGTCATTTCTTCAGCTAAAATCACGCATTCACTGTCACCACCAACTAACACGTTAGCATTATGAGTAACGATAAATAATTGTCTGTGTTGCTTTTGTTCGCGTAAGTATGAGACAAGTTCCTCGTAAATTGCTTTATTGTCAAGTTCATCTTCTGGTTGATCAATTAGAAAAGGTCTATCATCTTTATCCAAGCTTAACTGGAGCATTAATAAAATAAAAGCTTGTTTTCCTTCAGACATTGTATGGAATTCTTGTCCTTTGTAAGTAATATTATATTTAGTTTGAATGAAATCCATGTTAGAAAATTGTTCAAACCATGAATAAAGATTCAAATTTGCCCTGTACGGATTGTCCTCGTTAATAGAATTTATTTCCAGCTTCAGACATTGCATCATCATTTTTTTAATGCTTTCAGCGTTAATAGAATTAGGATTATCAATATCAATAATACCAGCTTCAATTTCATTTTTGAAAGTACCCCGGCCTGTTTTGAAATTGCTTTGGACCAAGCTGATGAATTTATCTGTATTGATAGATGAAATAATTTGGAAATTTAGATTTTTGTCATCAACTTTATAAAGATCATGTGTGGTTAAAGAATCTCCAAAATCTATTTCATTTACTAAATCATTGAAAAGAGCGAAACGACTTGAATTCAACTTCTTTAATTCATTATTAGCATCCTCAACGACTCTAAGAGAATGTTGCTGCTTTGTTAAACTTTCTTGAAATTTTTTGAGTTCTGGAGATTGTTCCTGCAAATTTGTATATTGTTCATAGATAGGAGCTTTTTTTGATTTTTGAATTAGGTTATTTTTATCTTCAATGAACAGCTTTTTTTCTTGAATTCTATCATCAACATATTTAGCAAAATCTTGATTTAATTTATCAATTTTTGATTTGAAGATTTCAAAAACCTGTTTAGTTACATCACGCGTATATTGTTGAGATTGTGGATTCAATTGAATTTCAACGTTATCTAGAATAAGAGATAGTTCATCGATATCTTTTTGAGTGTCTTTGATCTGACTTTCAAAATCGTATATTTTTTGAATCATTGTGTCTATAGATTTTTGGTCAATATCTTCAATTTGTTCTTGCAATACTTGAATATTTTTTTTTAACTTATCAATATTACCTTCAAGAGTTCTAATAGGTTGTTGAGAACTAATCTTAGAAGTCTGTTCCTTTATTTTAATATTTAATTCTTTAAACTGATTAATTTTTAGAACAATTGAGTCATGTTTTTTACGCTGATATGTTTCAATTTTTTCTTTTATTTTACTTATATCTGTTATCCTATACAGAGTACCCTCAATAAATTTATTTCTTTTATCATCGCTGCGAGCAATTTCTTGAAGACCATCTTGATAAATAAATTTAACTCCTTCTTCTCCACATGGAATGGTATCGTCTGCATATTTTAGTACACAATTTTCACTTAAATTATTGATTAAATTATCATAATTGGAATTATCACTTTTAAAATGTTGCACATTACTAGAAAGTTTACTAATTATAGATAATAGCACAGATTTTCCACTTGAACGCCCACCTATAATTGTGTTTAAACCATCTGAAAATTCAAGTTTTTTAATTCCAAATTTTTCACTTGGAAGTTCAAGAGTTTTAATGATTTTTGACTTTACTGGTGGTTCTGGTTTGTTAGCTTGGATTTTAATTCGTAAATCAGGTTCATAAGTGATTTGTTTCAAACCTTCAAAAGTTTTCATTGCTTTAATCCAAGTTCTTGAAGCTTCAGGGAAATCCTTAATTTTTTCTATACTGTGAGCATCGCATCCAGTTACAGAAGCGTAAATATTTTTATAATTATTTTCAGGGTTCAAAGCATATAGTTTATCATGGTATGCATTTTGGGTTCTGGCCTGTAAAAAATCTATATTTCCCCTTACAAAATCTTTGCCGTTACTTGAACCATTACCATCTTTTAAGTTTATTCCATCACCACTATTGGGAATCATCATTAGAACCTTTTCTTTATAATTGTTTCCAAACGTATCTCTAAGTGATTTTTTTACGGAATCTGTAGTTGGTAAATAGCCAAAATTATTATCTTTAATAATTTCTTCTAAATCATCGGCAAAGTTAATATTTTGACCATTGGATTTTGAAATACTTAATCCTCTTAAAAATTTTTCTATACATTCTTTCTGTTCATCTGGCCTGAAAATTAAGTGTATATTGACATAACTTGTAGATTTATGACTATCTTCTCTTTTTTTGGAAACAAGATCGCTAACTCTTATTTCAACGTTTGGAAATAAAGTAATATTATCATTCAATCCCCAATTACTTCTATTCCGTTTAAGTTTAAAAAAGTTCTTTGCTGAAAAATAATCTGTTATTCCTAGAACATCCGCCCCATAATTATTTAATTCTGCACAGTATTTTTTCCAAACAAGTTCTTTATCAGTTTGACTGCCATTTTGGTCTTTGAAGTTATCATTCATTTGAGTTTCTGGTGTGTGAATATGAAGATCCCATCTATACCATTGTGACATAAGTTGTTTTTGCAATACTAATCTCTCCCCAAAAATTAAATTTTAAAAACAAAAGACCTATGCTTATTTTGAAACAAAATAAAAAAAAAGCAATACTTATTGTTAATAATTTTTGATGTGATTTTGTCTATCATAGAACTTAGTTAATTTGAGTAAATAAATTTCAACTTTAATATGCTTGACGGTGCTATCTTTAAATATTTAGTTACTTTTGTTATTTTATAATATATAAACCAAACATTAGCTTGATTACCATTTGGATATCTGAAACTAATGCTAATTAGATGTTCATTTTCTGCTGGATCATCATAAATAACAATTTTAGTATTTTTCTTTGTCAAATTTTTTTGACCAGGAACGGCAATTTTATTTTCATAATTAAGTACCTGATTAATTTCATAGTCATATTTGGTTTCGTGTTTATAGTATGCAAATCCTAAAATTCCTAAAAGCGCGATTGTCAATAGCACTATTATTTTTATTTTTTTATTCTGCAATAGTTTCATTTTTGTCCTCCTAAAATGTTGATATTTCAGTAATTTTTTCTTGTTTTGTGTTATAAGTAAACTGGTATTTAATGTTATTTGTTGTTTGATTGCCAGAACTAGTTGTTTTGACTGTTCCGATAAAGATTCCTTTAATTTCGTTATCTTCTGACTTTTTTTCAAAATAAATATTAGATTCCATCAGCTGAGATGTTGCATTTAACTGTTTTAATTGTTTGGTGGCTATTGATTGATTATTAGCTGATTGACTGCCACCAAGGTACGTTAGAACATCATCAGTAGCATATTTAGTGCCGATTTGTTGCTTTTCTAACCAGTTATCTGCATTCCAATTATTTAAGCTATTGAACAATTTTGTTGCTATATGTTCTGCTTTTTTATCAACACTAATTTTAGTGATAGTTGTTGAAGTAGAACTGTTTTCAAAAGAAATTTGCTGAGCTGTTAGTTTCTTATTTTTAGCTTTTAATTTCGCTATCTGAGCTGTTTGTGTTGCGTTTATGCTATTTTGTTCTTGATTAGTTGCATTAAGCTTATAAAAAGCACTTAGTGCTAGAATTCCGATTATAATTAAGATTATTTTATTTCTATTCACCCTATTCACCTCATTTATACTTATCTGGCAATAAATTTGCTTTAATTCGACCATATGAAACCTTGCTCCAGTTACCATATGCTGGATTATTTGCTTGCCAAACGTTTGTTTTTTTAATGCCAGAATTTTCTTCGTCAATCATCTGACCATTTCCGATATAGATTCCAACATGGCTATACCCTGAACCGGCATCGTCATTAACCGAACTGTAAAAGAAAACCAGGTCCCCTGCCCTGGCATCTTCTTTTTTTACTTCTTCAATATCTTGTGACCATTGAGTTTGTGAAGTCCGAGTTAATGTAATTCCGATTTTATTAAATGCCCAGTAAGTAAAGCCTGAACAGTCAGTTGCGCCATGTACTGCTTTAGCGGTTGCTGAATTATCAAGGCTCGAAGGATTACCACCCAGCAAATAGTTATCAGGCGTTTTGTCAGCCCACTTATTAGCCCAAGCCGACAAATCAGTCCACCATTTATCAGTTGGACCAGAAACACTAAGTGTTTTACCAGCATTTTTATCACAAGTTTGATCTGTTTCAGTAATTTCAACAGTATTTGAATTAGAATTATCTCCGGTTGAGTCTTTAAACTTGTTGTACCAATACTCTGCATTGCTTGCCCTAACGATGTTGTTGGCTTCATTTTTACCGGCTCGTTCAAAGCGTAACTCCCATTGAACCGCGGCAATAGACGGATTAGTTGAATTTTTAGCGTAATCTCCTAAGTTAGACTTTTCAGTTCCATTAGCTTCCTCGTAGAGGAACATAACTTGAGCTTGGATACTATCAGGATCTTTACTATGCTCGGTTGCAAAGCTTTTTTCGTTGGACAATCTCTCACCTAACCACTGAGCAATCCCGTGTGCACCAGAACTTGAATTAGTCGAAGTTGGATTGATATTAGATTCCTGCTGTAAGTTGCCTAAAACACCAGCTACCGCAGCTTTAGACCAGCCCTGATTAATTAGATAGTTCCAGATAATTTGAGCATTTTTTTCAGTATTCTTAGATACTTGATTGCCTGAAATTCCTAAGTTGTTGGCACAATCTAAATTCGTAACATTACTTTTTTCATTGCCACCAAAAATCATAAAAACAATAACAATTAGAATAACCAGCAAAAAAATCGGGATCGTTAAGATCCCGACTAACTTTAATTTCATTTAATCACCTCATATTTTTTCACGACCGACATAAAATTGGTGGGAATTTTACTTTCGTGAGTACCTAATTAACATTGGTTCTGGATAAATATTTTGCCAATGCTTTTGCTTGCTTAAAGCTGGATTATATTTTTGAATAGCCAGTTGATTGAGTTTTTCCTTGGACTCAGCTTGTAAGTAAACATTGAGCGAAAAGTATCCCACCAGTTGCCACATGTAACTCACCTACTCTCTCATTGATTCAATTTTTTCTTGTATTTCATCAGATTTTATTTTAGTTCCTTCTAGCTTTTTCTTAGCTTGATTAGTTGCTTCATCTAACCCAGTAATTTGTTGTTTAGTTCTAGTATCAACCATTAACTTGCGTCCTTGTTTTAGATCTTTTGGTTTGGCTGGATCAGGTAATTTACTATCTTTACCCTTTTCGAAATGATCATCAATTTGAACAACTCGCTTTAGGTGAATTTCTCTTTGACTTGGATTAGTTTCTTTTGCTTCAGTAATCTTTTCATTTTTAGGATTAAGTTGTTCTGAAGCTGCTGATTTCTGTTTTTGTTTTCGAGCCAGTTTCTCAATAAAGGTGTTTTGTTGAACATTTTCTTGTGGTGTCCGCTTTGTTTGATCAACTTTCTTTTTAGTCTCACTAACATCGGCAGATGTTTCATTACTAGAAGTACCGCGACTAAAGAAACTTGCCACTTTTCCTCCGGAACTTCTGACAAAGTGATTAGCGTTTTCCAGTCGATCATTAGCTTGATGAACACTCTCAACAAACTTTTCTTTTTGATTATTGACCGTTTGCAAAACTTCTTTAGACGATCTAATTCGGCCACCAGAGAAACGCTTAATCAGATAACTACGGTTCTTCCAACCAAAAAACATAATTAACCACAATACTAAAGCATTAACAAAATACCCAGCATAAGAACTTGGTGGAATGATAATATCAACGATTTCTTGACAGACATTGATTGCGAGAATTCCAAGCACCAAACAGGCTTTTGAAAAGAATAAAAGGATAACGTCCAGTAAGCCTTTAAATAAGCTGCCAGAATATTTTGGAATCAAGCTTAATAAGGCCATAATTGGCAATATTAGCGATAAAACTAAGGCAAAAATCTGCACACACAGATTTAAAAAACCAATCGCAAATAGTGGAATTCCATAGCTGATTGACACCAACGGTGACATTAGCGCAATTAAAATTTTATAGTACATGTAGTTTTCTTTGAGGTACTTGTTGTTGCTAGCACTGACTTTTTCACTAATTGAATCAGAATTTTTGTCATAATTAGAAGAAAGAAACTCGTACGGATTTTCATTAGATTTTTGAACATTTGTAATATCGGTTTTGCCATAATTCATTAGATAATAAGGACGTTCAATGGATTTTTCAAAGAAACTTTTGCGAACAATACTGGTAGCATCAGCATTTTTGACCGCCTGTGAATTATCTAAAGTCATTAATGAACTTTGTGCAGTTGTTGAAATTGAATTAAAGGTTTGCAGCATGTAGCTGGAATTTTTAAACCAGACTGCTGAAAAACCAACAATCACTATTGTTAGGAACATTCGTTTTAGACCATCACGCTCATTTTTAAAAGCAAAGACATAAAATGCACTTAAAATTGAGATCACAAATAAGATGATTCCAAATTTGCCAAACAAGCTATCCCATAGTTGACCAGAGAGATTAGAAATCTTGTCAATCAAGGTATTAATGCCATTATTGATTGAGGTTGCACCGAACATCATTTGCAGAGAAAAATCGAAGATTTTAAAAACAAAACGGTTGATTTCCCAGAAGAATCCTGTCAAAGCAGTAATTGCTTTTAGAGTTACATCGGTTAATCCTGCTTTTTCCATATAAGGATTAAAAGAATCCAAAGTGGAAAGGATTTTGTTCATATCGTAACCAGCTAAAATGTCCTTTATTGATGAACTAGTGGCTGCCAGAACGGAAATTTTGCAAATTAAAAGACTAATCAGTGTGGTACCACTAATTAGTCCAAATGTTTTGAATTTATTTTTCAAATAGTCACCCCCCTAGCGATACGTTTCTTCACTCTTGGATGAAGCCGATTTGTTGATAGTCTTAAAAGAACTAGTCATTTCATCAAAAAGTGAATGAACCGCAATTTTCCCAACGCGCCCGTAAATATCACGAAATAAGCATTGTCCTTTAATCATATTAGATAACCAATGAAGATTTTCTTCATTGATTGGTAGTTGAACGTGGTTTAAGATTGCTTCACGTTCGCTGGGTTCATCAAATGCAAAGAGTACCCCAAACTGACCATGGTCTTCTTGGTCGGAAATATCCGCCACCGATTGAGTGGCGTACAACAACATATTATTTTGCGAACGACCAACACGTTTCATAGATTTGAGGATTTTTTTACCACTTTTTGCAACATTGAAAATCCAAGCTTCATCAAATATTTCAGCGGTATAAGAATTACTGTCGTTTGATCCAAATTTCTCACAGAATTTGCCTAGTGGAATCATTAAAGCAACCGATTTTTTCTCTAGATCAGAGTAATTATCGGGATTATCACCTTCCTTCGGCAGCTCTAAACCAGATACTTCTAGGATATTGATTCGATCTGCTAGATTGACACCATCATTTGAACCATCAGAAAAACCCAGCTGTAAAACAGAATCAGTTACCATTTCATAAAGAAGATTGCCAGCACCTTTAATTTCCGGATCATCAGCAGCCTTTAAAATCTCAATAACGTTTAACATACCAACCTTTTTACCTAATTCACGTTGGTTGATAACTGTTTTGATAGCTTTTAAAATAGCTGTTTTAGCCATATCTTTATCTTTGGTTGAATAAATCTGATCAATCATTGCTTCGGCAGTATCTTTGGCATCTGATCCTTTTAAAAAGACGATTGGATCAAGTACGCCCCAATTCTTTGAATCGGTGGCATCTAAAGTCACGTAGTGAAAGTTCTTTAAATGATTGACAAACAGCGGATAATCACGCTGCATTTCTTCATTTTCAATCACTTTACTGAACCAATTTTTGATTTCTTTTTTTGGATCAATGTATAAAAGCTTTGCCTTCATAAACGACATGTAGATAAATAACAACTTGACTAGAAATGATTTTCCTTTGCCTGTTTCGCCAGTGACCGCAATATGTGGACTGTCGGTCTTTGCACCTTTAATACCTTTATTAGCGATTGTTGGATTAAATAAAACAATCTTACGACTGGCATAAATTGATTGCTCGAGTGATTGGCTTTCAGCTAAATCATCGACGCGACCGATATACCAGCCAACGTTGTTGCCTAGCCGATTACTCACCGCAAACAAATTTTCCGCAAAGCCTTCATTATTGGTAACTTGTAACCAATTCTTATTGCTCTCTAGTGAATTACCTTGAAGTAGCCGATAAAACAGCGATAGCTGATCAGCATTAGGTCGGTAAGCTTCAATATCTCTTAAACCAAGGCGATGGATTAAACGATTTGAACGTGCTTTGACTTCTTCTTTCGTATTTCCTGAAATAACAAAACAAGCTAACCATTTTAAAATTGATTTACCAGCTTCAATATCATTTTGTAGTTCATCTAAAAGAATCTGATTGGTTAGATTGCGTTGACTATCATGATCGCCTGTTTGGTGGGCTTCTTGTGTGGTACTCTTGAATCTTCTACGAAGTCTAGAAAGTTTAGAGTTCAAACCATTTAATCCATCAACTTCTTGATATTGAGCTTTAATTTGCAGTTCTACCGGAAATTTCATACTTTGTGCCGTTTCAAATAAATGAGAAAAGCTAATATTATCTGGTAAAGCACCAATTGGAATGAAAGCAATGTATGAAGTGCCTTGGTCGTTTTCCAACTTTAAGAATCCTTTTTCACTCGGATCAAGAATTGTATCAGTTAGTTTGTAAAAGTTATGTTCTTTACTTTCTTTCAGTACGTCGTGCTGAATATTCCTAATAAAGTTGTAACGAATTAAATACGCCAGTTCGTTTTCTTCTAAAGGCGTTCCTTTAATTGTGATCATAGTTGAATTTAGTTCATCTAGTTCGTTAGCAAACTGTTTGAAATAAGTTTCATCAATTGTTGCTTCATAACCCAGTGCCGAAAAAGTCTTTTGTAAAAATTGATCATAGCCACTGGAAATAGCAGTTCTAATTGACTCAGCATATTGAAATGACTTTAATTTCACTCCAAGGATAAATTCTTCATTAGTAATAGTTCCAAGTTCATATTCCAATTGTTTTACTGTTTCGTTTGCATAATACTTAGAAATTGGTAGAGCTTCATCAGCAAAATCTTTTCCTAACTGCTTAAAACGTTCAGTCAAGTTCATATCTTTTGGTAACATTTCCAAGTGTAGTTCACTGTATTTGGAAAGTGTGCCATAGATAAATGCCATCATGCGTTTATTCATTTCTTTTTTGTCTAGGTCATTAGTAGCAATGCTTTCAGACTTAATTTTGTAGTAAGTCCAAACATCACCTCTTTTTGTTAGCAGTAAATTATCTTTCATTAATTTAAAAGGTGTTTGTAGTTCCATTTAATTCCTCCTCTCAAAAAATCATTAGTAGCTCATTCAATAAACGGTCACGAAAATTTCTTTTGCGATCTCGAATAACTTGCGTAGCATAGGTTTTTGGTAATTTATCATAATTCAAACTCTTGTATTTCTTGTGCATACGTAGTTCATCAACCATTGTCATAAAGGCAGTTTCAAAACTACTGACCTCGTGGTCACGAAATTCACCAACCTTTACCAAAGGCATATATTTAATATTTTTTTCCTTGTCTAACTGTTTATCTACCCAAATTAGATAAGTTCTGATTGCTTCTTTTTGAGTTATAAAAATCATGCGGAAATGAAGAAGCCAGTTTTAGCAAAAAATCCATCAGTGCTAAAACGGTAATCCTGACCAAATTTTCTAGTATTGATATAACTAGCTAAATTGTCTGGAACATCATACCAAGCATTATGTTCAACTAAATAGCTGCCAAGGTCGTTATCTTCTAAAATATTGGGTAGATAGATAACACGTTCAGGATCATTGACGAAATCCTCGATACTTTCATAAATTCCGCTGCTTAGTAAATCACGAGCATTTTCCCATAAATAATCAGGTATATTGTCAAGTTCAGCCGCAATTCGGTTAAGCTTATTAATATTGTCATACTCTCCGATGTCAAATGGAGCTTCATAGTCTGTGATAATCCATTCCTCTTCAGTTTCACTTAATCCGATTTTGCGAGCAATTGTATTAAATGGAACTGGTAAAGTGAACCAAGCACCTTTAGTGTTCCCAGCGTTTCGCTGAGCAAGATTTTCAACAAAAATACTAATTTCTTTTTCCATTATTTGCCCTTCTTTCTGTAGTTAAATTCATCAAAAACAATTGGTTCATCAGTATAATTGACTTTAATATCATGACAAATCTTCTTTTTGCTTTGTAGATATTCAAAGTAAAAGGTTACATAATCTAATAAATACCAGAAAATATTTTTTCCGTCAGGTTGAACCTTTTCAACTAAACGTACTATTAGGTACGGCACGCCAACATAAAACAACATGGTAAACAGTGGTACATATGAACTGATAAAGCTTACAATTGAATGAAAAAAAATAAAGAGACCAATTAGTGTCAGCAGATAAATCAAAACATCACGTAATTTAATGAAATATGGTAGTGAGAAATTTTGTGTTAACTGTTTAATCTTAATTGGTTCGTTAAAGACATCGCGATAGTTATAATTGTGTTTTTCCAATAATGATCAACTCCCAAAAATTGTTTTGAAAATATTACCAATCGCAGTAAAAACAGTTTGCGAATTGGAAATGACAAACCAAGTTAAGCCAGTCAATAAAGCAATTCCAATCGCTCTACCCAATTCTTGACGGAAAATGAATTTGACCAGCAAGATAACGATAATGATCGTTATCGCATATTTACCTTGTGTAACGACCCAATCAGAAACATTGCCTAAAGATGGTAATTCAGAAGCTAAAAAAATAGGTTGCATAATTAATTTCCTCCAATATTATGATTAAATTGATCAACAAAATAAGTTGTTTGCTGTTTTGAAAGTTTTAAAGTGACGTTTTCTGAGTGTTCAATATCTGAATCGCTGCGTTTTAAAGTTAATAGGCATTGAACAATTGGATTATTTTTAGTGCCATAAACATGCAAGTTCTGAATATTAGCGACTTTATATTTGCCAGCTAAGCCTTGTGGCTTAGCCATAATAAATTTCATATCACTCGTTTTAGCGGCCACGTATTTTTTCAAGAATGACTTAGTAAAATCTATGACCCGGTTATTTAAATTAACAGAAGTCGTTTGATTTTCTTTGGTATATTTGCTTTGCAGCTTGCCAATATGACCAACTGGATCAATCTTGTTAGAAAAGTATGGATAACTAACAACAGTGAATTTACTATTCTTTACCTTGAAAGGAATGTTTAAGTAGCCATTGGTTTGGTTATTATTAACTGAGTAATTGACGTAATATTGCGCAATCTTGACACCTTGTTGTGTATAGATACTTTGGATATAAGCTTTATTAAAAGTCTGACTATCTTTTCCAGCCTGATCATTGGCCGTTAAGTTAGTCGCATAGTAAGCAGATAAAGCCTGATTTCTTTTATCCATGGCATCAGTATTGTTTGGATAAGTAAGATAAAGTTTTAAAAATCCTTGCATGTAGTTATTTAATAATGGGCTGTAACCATTAATATTAGTTGAAGCTTGGTCGAGCTTTGTTTGATAAGTCTGCACCTCTTTTTGTAATTTGTGATTGGTTTGGGAAACATTACTAGCTTTAATAAAAGCCATAACTCCGCTACAAAAAATAAAGACCATTGTTATCCAAACAATGATCCTAGCTGATTTCATATTTACTTTTTTCTTCTTACGTGGAATTTTATCAACCTGATTAGAATTCCGTTTTTTAAATTCAAAACTGCCAATTTTGATAAGTATCACCTCTCTTTAGTTTATTCGGTAATAGAATAATTTGGATTAATCACGCTTTGTATCATTTTTTTATGTCTATCTCCCAGATTTGTCTCTGCTAACATGGACTCAATTTCTTCTGTTTGAAGGGTATCATCAATTATTTTGAAGGCCTTTAATGTTGGCATGACTTGATTTTGTAGCCATGTTTTAGTTCGTTCAAAGGATAATTCTTTTGGGTCAGTGACGAACTTTAAAGTTGAGACATCTCCCAGAAACAATGACCAAGCAGGATAAATGTTCCAGTTCTTTCGGGCCTTTCCCTTAACTGGTTGTAAAAAAGTAACATATTCGCTTATATACCCAAAAACTAAATCGCAAATATTGACTGGATCTTCAACGTCGATTAGTTGTTTAACTGCTTGATCAGCTTTATCTGAACTAAAACGCAGCTCATAACGGTTCTTGACAGGAATTTCTTGCACCTTTAGATGCTTCTTTTTGGCAATTTCATAATTTTTTTGATAAAAGCACATATAAAACTCGCTTTGCATTGATCCAAAATACAAGCTAAGTCCAGCTGCTTGAAGTTTATCGGTAATTTCATTTCTTTGAGTACCCCAGTGATAACTACACGTTTTAAACTTTGATTTATACTCTTTTCGTTCCATTTTATGCAATAGTCTTTTCAATGGTAAGGCTTCTTTATAATCATTGACTGCAATATCAATGCGAGTCACATTTGCTTGAAATGCGTAACAGTCCTTGAGAAAGCTGAACCAACTTCGTTGTTGATGTTTGAGAAAAGTTT
The DNA here is from genome assembly GCF_001434935.1 of Liquorilactobacillus uvarum DSM 19971. Taxonomy (GTDB): domain Bacteria; phylum Bacillota; class Bacilli; order Lactobacillales; family Lactobacillaceae; genus Liquorilactobacillus; species Liquorilactobacillus uvarum. Next base: position 54,758 of record NZ_AZEG01000014.1, read on the forward strand.
CAAATTGGCGACAGCCCTGGCCCGAAAATTCAATCAAAATTCCACGGTTATCGTTTGGCACTGATTGATAAACTTGAATCAAATCAATACTATAACGACCTACATAACCGTATCGTTTAACTTCATCTGAGACAAAAGCTTTGCGATTTATTTTTAAAATTTCGTTGAAAACTATATTCAAATCATGCAAGGGTATTCTGATTCTTAAATAATCAATGATTACCTCCATTTTGGTTTCATGAGTTAAACGATTTTTAAAATAAGCTTCAATATTTTCTTGTGTTGACTTTCTGAACTGACTTCGTCCTTGTTCAAAATTAATATATGCTCTGGTTGAAATACCAATTTCTTTAGCAACTTGATGTTGTGTTAATCCTTGTTGAAGCCTTAGGCTTCTAACATATTCACTTGACCATTCATATTTGACTTTTTTCACTCAAAATATTACCTCCTTAACAGGACTTCACTTTTGCGACTTCGTAGTGAAGTTTTGCAAATCTTGGTTATTCCCGTCAAATCAACATTTAGCGTTACCTTGGTTGACTTGTTTTCGTCCTTGTTACCCCCCTGTTAGCAATCGGGGGTAAACACTTGGCGTTCGGAGCTTTCAGCTCCTCCCGCCAGACTTCGCCCGCGCTGCTTCGCTGGGCGTTCCACGCCCCCGCTCCGCTATCGCCTTTCGGCTCTGACCGCTCAGCTGCGAGGGCTCGTCTTTGTTGAGTAAATAATTGTAAAATGAAAACTCTGAGGGCACAAAGGGTGCAAAAAAGGCTCGAACATAAGCTCCCCCAATGGAAGCATATCCCCAGCCACGTACTTCATCACTTTGAACCTTGAAATTTTTGTCGGACTCACCAAACATCATGATATAGCCAGAACGTGACATTTGACCTAAAGAAACTCTTAATCCAAATTGGTCACGCATACCATCTTCAAAATATTTAGCATCAGGTCGTTGCATTCCAGCAACCAAGAAAAATCCCAATTGTCTGCCTAACAAAATAATTTGTTTCAAATACCCTAGAGTTTTTTCCTGTTCCTTGAAATCTAAATTACTCATATGAGCTACATATTCATCAAAGAACAAAACCTTTGGTTGCATGTTAAAATTGCGATAATCTTTACCAATTTCACCCGCTTTCCTTAATAACTCTTTGTATTCTTTTTGCCGGTCAACCATTTGTTCATAGAATTCACGAACACACTTATTGATTTGTCCTGTACTTGAAAAAACCTTCTCTTCTAAAATTGGTACTTGATCCAATTGTGATAAATCAGACATCTTTGGATCACAGATATAACAATCAGCGCCTAAATCAATAAATGATTTTAAAAGAGCTTGTATAAAGTAAGTTTTCCCACCCCCAGTAACACCACTAATTAATGCATGTGGAAATTTATTATAGTCCCAAGTAAAACCATGCATTAATTCTATTTCTTTAGAATTAGGTTTAATATCAGTAATGTCAATCCTATTTTGGATTGGATCATTGATTAATTTGTATGCTTTAAATCCTTTTTCATCAACAATATCAAAAAGATCAGCAAACAATGCTTGTTCAAGCTGTTCACCAATCCGATTAAACTTATCTTGATTCTTTTGAAGATCCATTGGAAATCTGACAGTAATAATCAACTCCTTATAATGATAATAGACTTTAGGAAAATAGATAATCTTCTGTCGAGGATTATTACGATTTCTATTTTTTGTAAGATACAATTTATTATCAATAATCATTCTGGCAAGTAGTTGTCTATGTTTTACTCGAGTAAAGAAACCATTGTGATTGTCGCTTCTTTTGTATACTGCAAAGCTGATAATTGCGCCACAAAAAGCAAAAACAGCAGCAGCTAGAGCAGCCCAAATAAATTTATCTGGACTTCTAGCATAAACAAGATAGAGAAATGAGATTGAGAGCAAAGTAAAAGGCAGTGACAGCAAAAATAAGTAGATAAACACAATATCTCGATGAAACCGCCTAATGCGAATTCCTTTATATTTGAACATTTAAATCACCCTATTTTTTTAATGGATTGGTTGTTGGTTTACTTGGTTTTGTTTCGATAGCCGCCCCCTTATCATCTAAGATAATATCATCAGCTGTTACTCGAATTCCGGCATCAACATATCGGCCATTTGGGATAGCATAATTTTCAACTACTGGATTGATTAATTTAACCGTTGAATTGAACGGAAATTCTTTTTCTTCAGTTTCAGCTGGTAAAACAACTGTAAAAGAATCATGGTGCAGTTTAGAAAGAATATCATAGCGACGATCTTTAATCTCTCCTGTTGGTTCACCATCTTCACCCAAGATCAATGACGGAGATTTCTTATCCAAAAACTTTAATTTTCCTAATGATTTTTCTTCATCAATTTCAATACCATTACGCAATTTTAAGATCTTAACCATACTACTTGTCCCCCTTCTTCTTGATGTTTTCGGCTGTTAATTTCCACGATGCGATTGCTTCGTCACCTGTTGAACGACCAGTGGGTTCAAGTTTTGGATTAACCAATTCAATCTCAGTATCAGTTTCAAAGGTTTTAGAACCAGCTCTTGCTGGGATTTGAACCTCGATTAATTCAGCTTGTTTTTCTGACAAGAGGTTATAAACTACTCCTGTCGCAATCCGAGAACGACCGCTGGTAACTTCACGATCTTTTCCTTCAAAAGTTAATTTGCCGAAAGTTTCGGCAGTTGGAATAACATATTTTAATGGCATGTTTAATACCTTCCTTTCAAATTTTAAGTAATAAAAAAGCATCGCAATTTAAGCGAATGCTTTTTTATTACTAAAGAGTAGAAAAATTATTTTTTATAGTTTTTTATGAAAATATATCGGATTTACAACATCTTACCTAAAAAAAATCCAATTAAAAGTAGAGCAAAACCACCTAAATAACTAAAAACCATATAGCTTAGTCCTTTATGAAGCTTCTTATTGTTAAATAGGCCTATTATTTCGGCATTTAAGGTTGAAAAGGTTGTAAAACCTCCTACTATTCCGGTACCAAAAAATAAGAAAAAATTTTGTTGGAGATGAATTCCAAACATAAAGCCTAGCAAAAAAGCACCTGTAAGATTAATTAAAAATGTTGCTAAAGGCCAATTCTTTAAAAAATTTTTTTTAATCTTTGTAGTTATTTCAAAACGTAACAAAGAACCTATCGCTGCTCCGAAGCCTATTAGATATATCAATTTATCACTTTTCTCCTTGTGTCAGTTTATTTCCTAGATAAGTTCCTACAAAAAAGCCTAAGAAACTAAGTATCAGTCCTCCGAAAATACTTATTATCAAATAGAAAAATAAATATTCGGATTTATCAAGTAGAATTAATTTTAAAGTATCAAGATTAAAGCTTGAGAAGGTTGTAAATGATCCTACAAGACCGGTACCTAAACCAATTGTTAACCATTCACTAGGATTTTTAAATGATAAAAAAAGATATGTCAAAAAGGTTAATATGAAACATCCAATAAGATTAACCATGATAGTACCGTTGAAATTAAACCAAATCCCAAATTGATACCGTAAAATTCCACCCCAAAAGCCAAAAAATAGTACGCTTAAAGCATTTATCCATCTCTCTCTCATGTACTACTGTACCCAACCTCTCTCTTATTTAAGTAAAGTATTACTTAACTCATCAAAATTTGCCTTTTTGTTAACTGATTCAATATTTTCGACTGAATATGAATATTGACCAGTCTTAATTAAAGTAGAGTAAAGTTCCAAATAAGGTAAATTTCTTTCTCTTGCAACTTTTAACTCATTTTCGATATTATAGGCAATTCGCTTAAATTCAACGTTTATAATATTGTGATTATTAACCTCCAAAATTACATATTGTGCAAAGTTAGATTTTTCTAAAGTTCCACTTGTAGTTGCTAAGCCTACTGTTCCGGGATTTATAACAAGACGATCTTTTGTTGAATAACGCATAACTTGTTTATGAGTATGACCATAGATCGCAATATCAGCATTTGAGTTATCTAGCATCCTATCAAAGTAAGTTTGTTTAGCTAAAGGGCCTGTTTCATGTCCCCAAGGTTTATCAGGAAGTGAATGAAAGACCTGAATTGAAATCCCTTCAAATTGAATCTCTTGAGAATATGGTAAATTTGCAAGCCAATTATACGTACCTTTATTTAAATGTTTTTTGTCATAATCATTTAAAACTATTTCCATGACTCTTTTGGGACCTTTAGTAAGTGGATCATTAAAGTTAATCATATCGTGGTATGTTTTTTCATGATTACCCATAATCCAAACTTCATTAGAAGCGTTTTTTAAAAGATCTACGCATTCTTGAGGACTTGGACCTCTTTTTGTTATGTCTCCGGCAGAGATATAATCTGTAACACTGTTTTTATTGGCATCTTCTAAAACTGCCTTTAAGGCCGTAGCGTTACCATGAACATCTGCTAACACACAGATACGTCGAGTCATTCTAGAATTCATCTCCTATAATATTTTAAACTTAAAAAATACTTAGGATAAAAGCATTCCTAAGTATATATAAAAGAATACATTACATTTTAAAACAAAAAAATCAATTAATCAAAATCAACATTGTTTGGAAAACGTGCAAGACGTGTACCATCTTCTCCTAATTCTTCTTCAATACGTAACAACTGATTATATTTCTCCACACGTTCTGAACGTGCTGGTGCACCAGATTTTAATTCAGCAGAATTAGTTGCAACCGTAAAATCAGCAACAAATGTATCTCCAGTTTCACCAGATCGATGAGAAATCATTGTGGTGTAGCCATTTTTTCTTGCTAATCTAATTGCTTCAAGTGTTTCTGTAACGGTCCCAATTTGATTAAGTTTAATTAAAATGGAATTTGCCATACCATTTTCAATAGCTTTTTTAATCAATATAGGATTCGTGCAAACAGGATCATCAGCCACAATTTGTATCTGACTTCCATATTGTTTAGTAAATGTAATAAAGTTTTCCCAGTCATCTTCACTGTAAGGATCTTCGATAGAAATAATCTCTGGAAATTTTTCGAATAAACTTGCGTAATATTTGCCTAACTCAGCTGGAGAGTAGGTTTTTCCCTCAAAAACATAGTTTTCAGTATCCTTATTATAAAAATAAGAAGCTGCAGCATCAAATGCAATTGCAATTTCTTTTCCAGGAGTATACTCAGCTTTAATTATTGCTTCATGCAACATTTTTAAAGCATCTTCTGAAGACTTCAAATCTGGTGCAAATCCACCTTCATCTCCCAAACCAGTTGTGTAACCCGCTTTTTCAATAACTTTTTTCAAAGTATGATAGGTATTAACAATTTTTTCAAATCCATCTCGAAAACTGGTTCGTTCAACAGGAGTAATCATAAATTCCTGAATGTCTATCCCATTATCGGCATGTTCTCCGCCGTTAATGACATTATGAAATGTTTGTGGAAGTTCAAGATCTGTTCCCCCTAAATAACGATAAAGTGGTTGGTGAGTAGCTTTGGCTGCTGCTCTTGCTGTAGCCATAGAAACTCCCAGAATTGCATTGGCACCTAATTTTCCCTTATTTGGTGTACCATCCAACTTAATCATAATTTTATCTACATGTGCTTGGTTAAAAGGAGCCACACCATGTAAAGCCTGGTTAATAGCATTATTAACATTAGAAACAGCTTTACGAACGCCTTTTCCTCCTAAATGTGCGTCATTGTCACGAAGTTCAACAGCCTCTTTTTCTCCTGTTGATGCCCCAGAGGGAACCTCAGCTCGACCTACAGTGCCATCGCTAAGAATGACTTCTGCTTCAACAGTAGGATTACCCCGAGAATCAAAAATCTCACGTGCTTTTACCCGATCAATATAGACAGACATATAAATCTCCTCCTCAAATTTTTTCTTCTCATTGGGAGGTATTAAAAAGACACCTACCCCCTAATAAGAAGGTAGGTGTCATCAATCTTTCGATAGTTATACGCGAACACCATCACGTTTATTACAGCACTATTGTTACATTTAAATAATAAAATGTCAACAATTCATATAAATGTAAATCGCTCCCCAATTTCTTGGATCACCGCGCTTCGCACCCAGCATTGCTAGCGTGTGTAGGTCACTGACCAACGAGCCTCTCAGAGACGTAGCATGCATTGTTTCTATCCATGACTAACTTTTGAATCTGGTAATCTAACCATTGAAGTATGAATTCTACTTCGATATGCAGTTGTCAAAGTGCAAATACGAAAGTTTATACATGGAAATGAATGAATAACTTATAAGCCTAAAAGATTGTTCTTTTCATAAAAGACCGATTTTTTTCATGAAAACAGGCAAAATTTAACTAAACAATCAGATAGTCTAATTGCTGCTGTGGTATATGTTTAAAGCCCTTTCGTATATTGCTATTTTGACATCTGCGGTCAAGTCCGAATTTTAACCTAAGACCCCTCTTGTTTTTATACATCATTGAAAGTGTTGTTAAAACAACGTTTCAACGCATAAAAAGCAAAAAAATAAATTTGAATTCGAAAATAAAAAGCAAAAAAATAGTAAAAAATGAGTAAAAAAAATAGTCGCCAGAATTTATAACCAGCAAAAATAATTTGGTTTGCTAGCTAAATTTTTACGACTATTTTTGATTTTCATGTAAAAATCATGTTTTTTAGTGATTTATTCACGGATTTTTTTGAATTTTACTAATTGTTTTTGATGAAATTTGCTTTAAATCAACGTTTTTTAGTGTTTTTAGAGCGTCTTAAATGTCGTTTATAACCAAAGGTTCGATCAATTTCATGCATTTTTTGTCTGAATACATCTCTCGGTGTTTTATAATTCAAAACAGCCTTTGGCCGTTTATTAATCTTATGTAATACACGGCGAATGTCATCGTTGTTAATATATTCAAAATGTGTTTTCTTTGGAAAATATTCGCGCAGCATCCGATTAGCATTCTCGTTTGAACCACGTTCAGCCGGACTGTATGGGTGTGCAAAGTACGCCATGATCCGAAATTCCTTTTGAACTTTGTTGATCACAAAATGATTTGTAAATTCAAATCCATTATCAAATGTGAATGATTGAACAATATACTTGGAACGCTTTCCAAAAAGATGCATAAACTGATCCAAAACTTTACAGACTGCTTTTCCTGATTGTGAATCCGCTTTTAAAGCAATGTAGTAACGCGTTTTACGTTCACAAAACGTCACAAAAACTTTTTTATAGCCTTTTTTCGGCAAAACACAGTCAACTTCCCAATGTCCGAATAGGCGACGACTATTCACCGCAGGTGAACGTTCCTCAATCGAATGTTTAAGTGGTCTGATCACCCTTTTTTCTTGTTGTTTCACCCTTCTTTCCTGAATTTTTAGTTCTTCTACCTGTCGTTCCTTGGCACTCATCTCAAGTAAGCGCGTTGATTTTCGACGTTTAAAACGTTTTTGATAGCGCAAATTATCTTCTGAGACTCCTGGTATCATGCCGCGATAAATCCAGTTATAAATCGTGTTGCGACTCAATTTAAGTTCCTTATGCGTTTCTGCAATCATCTGTGGTGACCACTTATCGTCTAAGATTCGTCTAGCGATAATTCGGGCTTTTTTTTTGGTATATTTCTTTTTAGTTCCTATTCGACTTTGTCTTAAGTTAGCATATTGTTGAGCCTCTTCTGCGTTGTAGCGATATGCTCGCCATTTACGAGGCATAAGATGATAATCTGAGTAGCGTTGACTTCTACGAAGTTCATTGTTGATCGTCATAACGGTACGATGTAAGCGTCGTGCGATCTCGGCTTGATTATGGATTTTTTCAATATTCCAGAGATAGTCGATTTGACCACGTTCAAATGCTGTTAAATGTTTATTCCATTTATTTTTCATTAGATGCCCCTTTCTTACGAAATAAAATAGCCATCATTAAAATGATGACTATTTAAATTATATAATTTATCTACTTATATTTAGGTTTCATTTTCATTACGACTTGATTAAAACGCTTTATTTTTGATATCAAATTACTATCTACTTGTAATGGTTCTGTAAACATTATTTGCATCATGGACATTTAATATCAGCAATAGTAAAATATTTCGTCTATTTCTGCGCTAATTAATTACCTGTTGAACTGAAAACGTTCAACTAAACTCCAAAAGTAAAATTAATTGTTCGCTACGCTCCAAAGAACTTTACTTCTGGAGTACATTTGGGGGATTAGCCAAAATCTATTTGATCCAACATCTGTTCGCGGCTTACTTGGTCTAAACCTAGATACGCTAAAGTCATTGCTTCACTACTATGATTCAGTAGCTGCATAACCAATCCGATATTGTAGTTAGTTTGTGTATACACTCGATAAGCGCCTGTTTTGCGCATCGTATGTGTACCTAAATAGTTAATTCCTAATAAATCCCCGACTTTTGCCATAATTTTATAAAATTGTTTTTCAGTAATATGTCTTTCGAAGTTTTTAGTCGATGGAAATAGCCACTCTGAATGTAAATTGTTTTCAATTAACCATTGACGATATTTGATTAAATCAACTTCAATTGGTTTTAGATAAAGAGTATTCGGCTTATTTGTCTTTTTATCGCGAATAAAAGAATTAGCTTTGATCGATCCGTGAGGATCATAGACATCAGTATACTTTAAATGCATTACGTCACTTACACGCAATAACGTAGCCTTGCCAAACTGAAAGACCATATAATTGCGCTGACCAGCTTTAAAATCTTCTAACAAGCATTTCTGGACTTGTTGTAAGACATTTGAATCTTTGATTGGTAGAACTATTTATTGCATAACAAACTCCTTTTAATTAAGAACAAAAAAGCGCAATAAAAACGCGCTATCAGTACATGTTCACGTTTTTTTGCTCAGTTTGCAATTGAGTATAACGATCATATCTTGCTATTTTAGCTTCAATCGCTGCCATTGACTTTTGAATCTTTTTCTCCTGTTCTATAATGTTTTCTTTGTGTTCAAGTAACATTTTTCGCCTAATAGAAATTGTTTCAGCTTTGAATCTCATTTGAGAAAATTGTTTTATTTTATTGATAGACATACCGGTTTGTCTAATATTCAATAAGAAAGTTAGCCATTCAATATCTTGTTTAGTATAAACTCGATAACCTTTTGAATCACGTTTAACTTTTGGAATCAACTTTTCTTTTTCGTAATAGCGCAGTGTGTATTTACTAAGTCCGGTTAGTCGACTGGTTTCAGTGATTGAATAATTCATAAAAATCTCCTTGCGTTATAGTGCACTCTAAGCTGTATGATAAATTTACGATATTCTTTAGCCCCATGCTTACTAATTTCATTCATATTGTAGCGCACCATGGAAAAGGAAGGAAGATATAAATTGAATACTAAGAAACGTTTTAGTTATTTACGACCAATATTATATATCGGAGGTTTAAATGTTTTAGCTTTGGGAACAGTGTTATTTACTTGTGGTAAATTGGGTGTTAGTGCCTTAGTATCTGTTCCACAAGTTCTGTCACTTTTTTTACCAGTTACCTTAGGTCAAGCTACTACGCTAACTTTTGTTATTTTTGTTCTTATTGAACTTTGTTTATTACATAAAATTGAGTGGCAGACTGCTCCTATGTCAATAAATGGCACATCTTTTTCTAAACACTCGTTCTAATTCTGTC
>NZ_AZEG01000140.1 GCF_001434935.1 Liquorilactobacillus uvarum DSM 19971
ATGCAACAAGTTGTCTTACCCATCAAAGATTCAAACGTTCTTAAAGAGGTTCAAGATACGTTACTCAATAACTTTAAAGCTGGCCGACGTAACTATACGATTTTTCAAGTTGGTAAAGCGACGCTACTGCGAGTGAGTGACGTTATGGGCTTAAAACAGGCCGATATTTTTAATCCGGACGGTTCTATTAAACAAAATGCGTTTATTCATGACCGAAAAACTGGTAAACCTAATACCTTGTACCTTAA
>NZ_AZEG01000141.1 GCF_001434935.1 Liquorilactobacillus uvarum DSM 19971
ATATGTGCAAGAAAATTTTGTTGATGAGGGCATGGTAGCCGACGTGGCAATTCATCGCGACCACCCAGATAATCCGCACGCTCATGTGATGTTAACTAATCGGCCGTTTAATTCAGATGGAACATGGGGAATTAAGAGCAAAAAGCAATATATTTTAGATGATAATGGCAACAAAACATATACCGGAACTAGCAAGTACCCTAAGAGTAGAAAGATACTGATGGTCGATTGGGATAAAAAAG
>NZ_AZEG01000142.1 GCF_001434935.1 Liquorilactobacillus uvarum DSM 19971
TCCTAGCCAAATTATTAAACAACTGAAATTAGATGATAACCAAGATATGACAATAACAATTGAAAATGGATCAATTGTTTTAACACCAATAAAAAAGAACCCAACCAATATTCACGAACTATTTAAGGATTGGAAAGATGACGGGAAAAGGGATCACGAGCTTGATTGGGGAAAGTCAGAAGATAATGAACTTCAATGGTAAGCCAAGGTGATATATTTTATGTTAACTTTAATCCAAGC
>NZ_AZEG01000143.1 GCF_001434935.1 Liquorilactobacillus uvarum DSM 19971
CCAAGGACTACTTTATTTCCCTTTGAAGCTAACAACTTAGCCGTTGCTTCGCCGATTCCAGAAGAAGCGCCTGTAATCACAATAACTTTTGACATAAAGGAACCTTCTTTCCAAACTATTAAAATATTAATTCCAAATTTCTTTCGCTAGACTAAAAGCAGACCATGCCTTAGGCCAACCTGCATAGAAAGCCAGTTGAGTAATAATCTCAATTATCTCTTTTTTCGTTACACCG
>NZ_AZEG01000144.1 GCF_001434935.1 Liquorilactobacillus uvarum DSM 19971
TTTTTGTAATTTTTTAAATTCTTTAGAAGTAACTTCAGTTCCATCATCAAGTTCAACAGATTTTGCATCTTTAATCCAGTTATGAATTGATGCAGGAGACACTGCATATTCTTCTGAAAGAGAACGAACTGATCTCTTTTCCTCGGTGTGCATTTTAATAATGCTGGCTTTAAAATCATCAGTATATCGTTTCATATAAAAACTCCTATCCTAGTCATTTTATTATGGCACAA
>NZ_AZEG01000145.1 GCF_001434935.1 Liquorilactobacillus uvarum DSM 19971
CGGTTTCAATTTCGACTTGGTTAAAATAATCTCGTGGCAATACTTGCGAATTACCCAGGCTAGCTTCTTTAACCTTAGTTGGTTCCGTAACTTGCGCGCGATCAATTCCCCAGGCCGTAGCAAATAACTGACTACCAATGACGCCAAGCTGCTGTTTGAGTAAATAAGGGTTAGTATGGGCTAGCTCATACATATTGTGAATGTGAAGGCGGTTCAAACGTTTCGCCATA
>NZ_AZEG01000146.1 GCF_001434935.1 Liquorilactobacillus uvarum DSM 19971
TATGGCGAAACGTTTGAACCGCCTTCACATTCACAATATGTATGAGCTAGCCCATACCAACCCTTATTTACTCAAACAGCAGCTTGGCGTCATTGGTAGCCAGTTATTTGCTACGGCCTGGGGAATTGATCGCGCGCAAGTTACGGAACCAACTAAGGTTAAAGAAGCTAGCTTGGGTAATTCGCAAGTATTGCCACGAGATTATTTTAACCAAGTCGAAATTGAAACCG
>NZ_AZEG01000147.1 GCF_001434935.1 Liquorilactobacillus uvarum DSM 19971
ATACTCTGCCAGCAAGGCATCTGCGGACTTGTTAGTGCGGGCATATTATGAAACTTATGGATTGAATGTTAACATTACTCGTTGCTCGAATAACTATGGACCTTATCAATTTCCAGAAAAACTGATACCACTGATGACATCAAATGGTATGGATGGAAAAAAACTGCCAATCTATGGTGATGGCAAGAATATTCGCGATTGGCTGCATGTTTCGGATCACTGTCAG
>NZ_AZEG01000148.1 GCF_001434935.1 Liquorilactobacillus uvarum DSM 19971
ATACTCTGCCAGCAAGGCATCTGCGGACTTGTTAGTGCGGGCATATTATGAAACTTACGGATTGAATGTTAACATTACTCGTTGCTCGAATAACTATGGACCTTATCAATTTCCAGAAAAACTGATACCATTGATGACATCAAATGGTATGGATGGAAAAAAACTGCCGATCTATGGTGATGGCAAGAATATTCGCGATTGGCTGCATGTTTCGGATCACTGTCAG
>NZ_AZEG01000149.1 GCF_001434935.1 Liquorilactobacillus uvarum DSM 19971
TCAAAAGATAATGATTAAATCTTAATTTTCCATCTACAAATACTGACTGATAATTACAATACTTGTAAAATAGCCTACAACATCTAACTTATAGATATTAGAGGTCATTTTTGTGATGTTTTTGAAGGGTTATTGGTAATTATGATTACTTATAAAAATCTATAGTTACGACAACCAGCTTTGAAGCTATCTAGTAAGGCATCTTGAACCTCTTTGAGAACATTC
>NZ_AZEG01000015.1 GCF_001434935.1 Liquorilactobacillus uvarum DSM 19971
TTGTGACTCATTAATTTAAATACTAGCGAATTGACTTCGCAAATGTTTGCTCCTATACAAAATAGGAGACCCTACACATTTGATTTGTCGAAACTTTGTTCAGTTTTCAAAGGTCTACATAAGTTGCTTAACACAACTTCTTAAGTATATCATGTACTATGCTTACTGTCAATTCTTTTTTTGAATAAATATTCAGTTTCAAAGTATTTTATTCAATTAGCTAAGTACACATAAACTCCTGCGTTAATTGACTTAGAAAGAAACTTTCTATTTCCTCGCCTTAACGACAATAAATATAATACCAAGTATCATGGCTATGGTCAAGCCTTTTATCAAGGTTTTTTTTTATTTATTCAAACCCACATAATAATTCAGATTACCAAATTATTATTCGGATTTTGTTGATTTTTTGCCCTTAAATAGGCAGAACTAACTTCTATTAATTCAAAAACAATTTACAAAATTTCAAACTACTTCTATACAAATAATTTACTTATATCTCACCCCTAAAAGAAAGTGCATTACCAATCTTCCAAAAAATTCAATTTTTTTCAAACAAACTTTCCTTTTGCGTCTTTAAGCCACAACTTCTCTCCCAAGAGCTTATATCCGCTCCTTAATACTACAACACAGTTTCTCAATAGAAAAAGCCGTTATATCGATGACTATGCTAAACAACATGTGTTTAAAACTGTTTAACGCGTTAAATCTTCGTTATAAGATTCAATTTTCTGCTTATGTGGCTTTATCTACTGAATATAAAAAAGGTTTCTATTAGTAACCGAATTGAAGCAATTCCTAACAGAACCTTTAGTTTTAAATTATTTAAGCAATTCCGCAAGTTATTAACTTGCGCATTAAAAAGCCTCGATCAATCACTTGCTGTCATTTTTTAACTCTGGTGCATCCGTACTAAACAAATCTGTAGTGGATTTCCCACCATTCTGTTCGATTAAACTCTTTTTCTTCTTTTGAGCTTCTTTTAACTTTTTCATCCCATCACTATACTTATAACTGTAGTCAGATTTATTAACCTTCTTAAAATTAGCAGGTGTATAGAACCTTAATAAGTCACCCGTAACTATCTTATCTGATAATGACAAAACTTTATCTGTACGCTCTTGCTGACTGCTTACTTCTTGCTTTTGCTTTTTCGTCAGATTACTTATTTCTTTCCCAGTATTATCATACACTTTGCTGCCAATTTTGCTGAACGATGGTGAGACAAAGTCACCATCCCTAAATGCAACAGTCTGATTCCGATTAGACGCCAAGAGATCATTTCCAAGCTGAATAGTATCGTTGTTCTTAATACCTAAAAGATCCAACAATGTAGGCATTACATCAATCTCGCCCCCATAAGTATGATTCACCCCACCCTTTAATCCAGGCATATGAATCATAAAAGGCACTTTCTGGAACATTGCAAGATCATAACTCGTAACACTCTTCTTACCTAGCAGTTGACTGATAGCTTTTTTGTGGTTATTCGAAATACCATAATGGTCACCATAAACAACTATCATCGAATTGTTATATAACCCAGATTTTTTAAGATAGTTAATAAATTCCCCAAACGCTTGATCAAGATAATGGGCTGTTTGAACGTAACCATCTACCGTCTGATCACCTGTATTTGTTTTAGAGATAGTTTGGTTCATTTTGTCTAATTCATAAGGATAATGATTAGTAACAGTAATGATTTTAGCATAGAAGGGCTGCGGCAACTGTTCAAGATATTGAACAGACTGCTTCAAAAAAATCTTATCCTTTAAACCATAGCCAACGCTGTAGTTTGTTTTTTCTTTGAAATAATTATCATTAAAGAAGTACTGATAGCCCCATGACTTATAAGTATTATCACGATTCCAAAAGCTGCCAACATCACCATGCATAGCAGCAGTAGAATATCCTCGTTGGCTTAAAATTGCCGGCATTGCTTGAAATGTATTAGACGTTCCGTATGAAGTCATCACCGAGCCAGAAGGAAGTCCAAATAACGAATTTTCAAGCATAGTCTCAGCATCAGATGTCTTTCCTTGTCCAACTTGATTAAAAAAATTATCAAATGATAATGTACTACTATCACTGTAGAATTTATTTATATTTGGTGTGACTTCTTTTCCATCAACTTTATAATTAATAAGAAATTGTTGAAAACTTTCTAAGTGAAAAATAAAAACATTTTTACCTTTAGCCTTCCCATAATATGAGATATTTGGGGAAGTTCTATTGGTTTTCATAAAATTCAACACAGATTTCAAATCACTGCTGCTCGCATTGGCACGAGTCGAACTTTCTTTGTACGTCTGATATGCATTATATCCCGCATAAAAGTTTATCCCCAAATATTTGACAATATAGTTATTATCAAATGTTCTCGTCAATAACTGCGGTCTATTTTTTTCAGCTAAGGAAAGATTAATTCCAAACAAAACAACCGCTGCAACTGAAATCAATCCTGCTGTCCGAAACTTAATTTTGCGGTTATCAACTTTGATAATCTTAAAAATTAATAACAAACTAATAACAATAAAGTCAAAAAATATCAGAAAATCACTTGGATGTATGATTTCCATAATACTTAAACCCAAATTATTAGAAACTGAACCTGATGACTTTATTATACCTAAAGACAAAAAATCTGAAAATTCACGGTAGTATAATACATTAGCAAAAAGCCACATTGATTGAATCAGATCAATTATCATCATGATCCAATATGACTTTCGACCTCTAAAATAAAGTGCAACCCCCAATAATAACAGTCCAACAGGTATTGGATTGAGAATCAACAAAGCTTGTTGCATGCCGTCACTTACGCCGAGGTTGAACTTTGTTTGGTAAGTTATATAGGTCTTCAACCAAAACACCGCTATTAAAAACACAAAAAAAACACTTCGATTGTTCAAGGCATTTCTGATTTTCCTCAAGCCTGACGACATTTAACTACCTCCATTATCTAAAAACCCTTTTTCCCTTAACCATTATATATTGTTATACATACCATGAAAAACTTTTTGCATCTATCTTCAAAATTATTTAAGAATTACTCTTAGTCATTAAGCAGATCATACACTTCAATTGCGGCTAAATCTATATTATCGAATTCAAATTTTTGCTTATCTGGCAGTTCTTCCAAAACAAATGTTTGTGTTTCTGGATCAAAACTGACTATTCCCTTTTCTTTACCATCTTTTTCAAACCTTCTTGTTTGAATCTCTTGATTTTCATTTTTGATCATTGCATCCAACCTTGAGATTATTGCAATTAATTGTGAGCTTTCCATAAGGATACCCTCTTCCATATTTACTTTTAAATCCTATTATTAACCATTTTATTATACTCAATTCTATCAGACTAACATATAACATACACTATATAAATCTAAATTCAAGTTCTAAACAGCGTAATAAACACGAAAATTATTTAAACTTCATTCTCTTTGTTATTAGCTCTTATCATTTTTTTGGGTTTGATCACCAATGCAATCATTCCTAAAAACATCCCTAGATAGTAAGTAATTAAGCGCCATAGCAGCATCGCAAGAACAAGTTTGCTGGCATTTGATATAAAACTTGTAAAAATAATTGAAAAACTGTATTCTGCTCCTCCTGATCCGCCCGGAATCGGAAACAATGAAATTATCATTACAATTAAAACATGCATAGTGGTGACCATCAAAAAGTTTACATTTGTCACACCTAAGGCCAGTAGAATAAAAAAGGGAATAATGTAGTAAAAAAATAACTGTACAAGTGTCAACACACTGATTTTAACAAGTAGCTTCCAACTTCTTTTTAAGCGCAAACTCTCTTTGTAAAAATTATCTATTTTTTCATCAACTATCAGTTCCCATTTCAAATAGCGTTCTTCTTTGAAAAAAAACTTCAATGGCTTGAAAAAAAATTTGACCACTTTTTTCGTAAAATTATACCAATACATAATCAGTAAAAGACTGACAATTACTATAAAGTGAACAACGAAACCAAAAACAAAGAGCAATGATAAAACATGAATTTTCCCTGAGACATATTGAAACCCGATTATTAGTGAAATTATAAAGTTTATAACAACCATTGACTGGTACACGATAAATTTCATCAATAAAACAGAAGTTGCACGCCCAGCATCAATTCCCGACTGAAGCAAAGCAAATAATTGCGCGGGCTGCCCTCCAGAAGAAAAAGGGGTTATACCATTAAATAGCTGCTCAATCAAAGGAATTCTTATCGCATCATGCATAGAAAAAAGAGAACCTTCTCTTTTTAAAAGTACTCTGACAACTAAAGCCTCTAAAAAGAAAGATACCAGCATACTTATAACAGCCAAAAACAACCACTGCCATTTTAACTTAACAATATCCCCAACAAGCGATTTGAAAGAAATATTCCTAACAGAAAAAGCAAATATAGCCGTCCCAAAAACAAGCATCAATGCCAGTACAATTTTGTTATTTCTTGTCATCGCTTCACCATCTCAGTCTGCTTTTTGTAAAAGGAATACCATACTTGAGCCAGATAGTCTTCTGAATATTTCTTAGAAGCTTTGACTGCTTTTTCATGTAATTTTTTTAATTTTTCTTCATCTTCAGCCAACTTTTCGATACTGACTTTCATTTCATCCACATCACTTGCCGGCAAATAATAACCAGCAATAATAGAATTGTATAATTCTAAATCTCTAAGCACCACAGGTACTCCACAACTAAAAGCTTCGAGCACACTCATTGGAAACAACTCATTAAAGGAAGGAAGCAAAAAGACATCGGCTAAATTATAAAATTCATTCATTTTACCTCGTTCGACAATTCCAGGAAAAGATAAGTTAACTGGCGGATTGTCGACAACTTTCTTCAATTCACTATAGCCATCGGTTATTTTTCCAAAAGAAAAACCACCAACCCAAATAAATTGAATCTTAGGTAGACGACGAGCTAATTTAATAAAATCAGCTACACCTTTTCTTTCCTGAATTTGACCGGTCCCAACAATAACAAACTTACTTTCAGATATTCCTTTTTTTTTACGAAGTTCTATTTTTTCTTTCTTAGATAATTCAAAGAAGCTTTCTTTTGAAACGAAATTTGGAATATACGTTATCTTATCTTCGCGTATTCCATAACGCATTAAATCTTTAATAAAACTTGGATTTACGACAACCAGCTGATCCATCCGCTTATAAAAGGCAATAAGGTAATGAAAAAAGATCCATCTGAAAGGTTGCGGTATTTTAAGACTCCCATTCAATGTTTCAGGCAGAAAATGAACATACCCTATCTTTCTTCCTCTTTGTGGTAAAAAAGTCGAAAGATAAAATCTAAAATCTACTGTATGATAATGACTAATATCAGAACGCCCTAGCTTATTAATCTGCACATCAATATCATCTGCAAAATGTTTCTTTAACAATTGGACAAGTTCAGCGTAGGCACTCCCCACACCTTGACCTTTAACCTTAGTTGCAGAAGAAAACATGTGAACCTTCAACATAAAAAAACTCCTCAAAAATAAAAATTAACTGATTTCACCAGAATGACTAGTTTGGTTTTCCTTAGCATACGTTGTCTGACATTCTTTATACAACTGCAAAATTCGATCACCAAAATTATCAGCCGAAATATCATGCAATTTTGCTTGCTGTTTCCTTCTGTTGACGAATTTATCCTCGTTCACTAAGTAATCACAAACAATATCAATAAGTTCACTTTTATCACAAAAAGTAGCGCCGATCGCTGGATCATCTAACAATTGATCAGTATATGGACTGTGCGTCGCAATTACTTGCAAACCAGAAGCCAATGCCTCAATGTACGTCAACCCTTGTGACTCAGAAATAGAGGTCGAAACAAACAAATTTGCCATATGATAATAATGTGGAACATCCTCATTATCAACCTCACCGGTAAAAATAATATTATCCTGCAAATGTAATCTTTTAACTTGCTCAACCAAATCATTCTTTGCAGGGCCGTCTCCCACGATCAGTAGACGGACATTAGATACTTTTTGTATAATTTCAGGCATTGCAGCAATCAAGTTATTAATATTTTTCTCGTATGCCAGACGACTAACTGTCAGCAAAAGCGGTATCTGATCAGAAATTTCATATTTGGTACGCCAATTATCCGCTGCATCACGCCTTTGAAACTTAGCGATATTTACTCCAGTCGGTATTACCGAAATAGGTGCTTTTATTCCGTAGCCTTCAAGCGTGTTCAAGACTCGTTCACTCGGTGCTACGATTCCTGTCATATGATAGCAGAAAGACCGTGACATCTGTTTTACATGATATGGCCTCAATAATCTTCCCTTTGCTACATAGTGCAAATAATCTTCATACATTGTATGGTAAGTGTGAAGACACGGGATTTTTAAGTTTTTAGCAACAAACTTACCAATCCACCCCATTGAAAACTCCGTTTGGGTATGAACAATATCTAAATTTAGTTCCTTCGCAACTTGATAAGCCCGAAAAAGTCCCCTCACTGCAATTCTTCGATCAGTAAAGGAAATAAATGGAATGCTTTTAAACCTAAAAATATTACGTTCATAATGATTTGAATCCACCTTTGGATCCGTAGTTGTGAAAATATAGACATTATGTCCATGACTTTCTAATTGTTCTTTTAAAGTTTTGATAGAGGTAGCCACGCCGCTAACTTGTGGATAGTATGTATCCGTAAAAATACCAATGTTCACGAGCATCCCCCTTAGTGTGTTTATAGTCAACACTAATTATATTGTTTCTGGCACCGTTATGCAACGATTCATATACCGTTCTTATTAAAACACCGCAAATCTTAACAAAATTATTACTTAGTCTCCTATATTTACATTAAAACATATATCTACAAACAAAAAAGACTAAGACGCTTGGCCTTAGTCTTTATGATAGCAAAATTATACGTTTACTTCGTATACTGCTTAACTAATTCAATAACTTCTTCTGTTGTTTCACAATCATTGACAGCTTTTTCAGCTAATTCTTGCATCTTAGTCGTATCAATTTTTTTCATTAAGCTGCGCGTCTTCAAGATAGAAGTAGCACTCATTGAAAACTCATCTAATCCTAAACCAGCAAGAATAGGAACAGCTATCTGATCGCCAGCCATTTCACCACACATACCAGTCCATTTACCTTCTCTATGCGAAGAATCAATAATGTTTTTAACCAATCTCAAAATTGATGGATTATATGGTTGATATAGGTATGAGACCCTTTCGTTTCCACGATCGGCCGCCATTGAGTATTGAATCAAATCATTTGTTCCAATACTGAAGAAGTCAGAATATTTCGCCAGTTTATCAGCAATCATTGCAGCTGCAGGAATTTCCATCATCATACCAACTTCGATATCATTAGCGACAGAGACACCCTTTTTGATTAACTTTTCTTTTTCTTCTTCAAAAATAGCTTTAGCTTCTTTAAATTCTTTAACAGTCGCAATCATCGGAAACATAATTGCCAACGTCCCATAGTTGGAGGCACGCAACAATGCGCGCAACTGTGTACGGAAAATATCTTGGCGATCTAAACTAATTCTAATAGCACGGTACCCAAGAAAAGGATTCATTTCTTCTGGGAGAGGAAGATATGGCAGTTCTTTGTCACCACCGATATCCATCGTTCGAACAACAACCTGCTTACCATTCATACCTTCAACAGCCTGTTTATAAGCTTCAAACTGATCATCTTCGCTAGGCAATTCGCTTGCATCCATGTAAAGAAATTCAGAACGAAATAACCCTACGGCCTCTGCACCATTATCATTTGCACCTTCGACATCTTTTGGTGTTCCGATATTTGCTCCTAATGTAAAGTTCTTGCCATCTGCTGTAGTGGTTTTAGCATCTTTCAGCTCTTTCCACTCAGCTTTTTGTTTAGCAAATGCATCTGCTTTTTCAGCATAACTCTTCAATTCATCGCTTGATGGATCAACCAATGCATTTCCTTCTATCCCATCAATTATGACGGTTTGTCCTTCCGAGATAGTTGTTGTAGCTGAGCCAGATCCAACAATTGCAGGGATTTCCAAAGTCCTAGACATAATAGCCGAATGAGATGTTCTACCGCCGATATCAGTGATAAATCCCTTAACATACTTGCGGTCAAGCTGCGCTGTATCTGACGGGGTCAAATCATGCGCAACAATTACAACTTCTTCGTCAATTAATGCAGGATTAGGTAAAGTTACACCTAAAAGATGACTTAATACTCGTTTTGTAACATCGCGAATATCACCAGCACGTTCCTGCATATAAGCATTGTCCGTCATGCCTTCGAACATCGCGATGAATGTATCTGTAACATCCTTTAAAGCTTTTTCTGCATTTACTTTTTCGTCTCTGATCTTATTATTAATGTTCCCCATTAATTCAGGATCTGAAAGAATAGTCAAATGAGCTTCGAAAACTTCTGCTTCCTCAGCACCAAGGTTTGCTGCAGCTTTTTCTTTGATGATCTTCAGCTCATCTTTTGCAGCACTAACAGCCTTTTCAAGACGCTTAACTTCTGCTTCCGGATCATCAATGCTTGCTTCAGAAAATGATAAGTCGGGTTGTACAAGCATATAAGCTTTCGCAGCGGCTATCCCATCGCTAGCAGCAATCCCCTTTAACATTTTCGTCATTATTCAGCAAGTCCTTCCTTTTTCATTGCATCGCCAATTGCTGCGATAGCATCAGCTTCATCGGCACCATCTGCTGCAATTGTCACATCAGCATTTTGACCAACACCTAAAGACATGACACCCATAATTGATTTCAAGTTAACTGATTTATCCTTATAAGTTAAAGTGATATCAGCATTGTACTTACTTGCAGCTTGTACTAATAACGTAGCTGGACGAGCATGAATACCTGTTTCTGCAATAATGTGAAATTCTTTCTTTTCCATAATAGATCGTACCCCTTTGCTATATATAAATGTTTATTTAAGGACCATCTCGCTAAACAATGTTTTTCAAGAACGCGTTTTCATTATTTAATGCGACATTATCCTCACTAGGGTAAATGTTAGCATGAATTAAATTGCAAAACAAGTATTTTTGAATCATTCCTTTGTATGCTTGTCTTCTCGCTTATATATCACATTTCCACCCCTTTGAGCACTTCCAACAACATTTTTCCGATGTTGAAAATCCATGAAAATATCTTGAAAATCCATAAATTCTTTCGGTGTTATTTCAAAACTTTCAATTTGGCCATTCATTAACTGTTCTAATAATTCCTGATAGTTTTTTTGCATTGCTCTACTCCTTAATTTCAATAGCACTTCCTGTAATATAGTAACTAAAAAAAACTTGTAATACAACTACAAGCCAAATAAGCATTCTACTTGCGCTTTTTAGTCTGACTATGTATACTGTTCTCGAAAGGTCAAAGATAGTCAAATTGACCTTTATCCGATAATGAAAGGTCGTGATTAGTACTATGTTATGTCAAAATTGTCATCAAAATCCTGCTACTATCCATTTATCGACTAGTATTAATGGACGTCAAACTTCGATCGATCTCTGTCAAAACTGTTATCGCGCTATAAAGGAAAGGAATCAACAACAAAACAATTCCAATATGACGTCAGATCCCTTTGGCTTTGGAAGTTTAGATGATATTTTTCGTACAATGAGTAATGAAAATACTGACCCGCAATATCAAGGACCTTCTAAAGGTTCACGCCCAAGTCCTGGAGGCACAGGCCGCGGAAATGGAAACGGCGGTATTATTGGACAATATGGATTAGATTTGACTGCTGAAGCAAAAAATAATCGTATTGATCCAGTTATTGGGCGCGATAAAGAAATTGCGCGTGTCATTGAAATACTAAATAGACGTACTAAAAATAATCCAGTTTTAATAGGTGAAGCAGGTGTTGGTAAGACTGCTGTCGTTGAAGGGCTGGCCCAAAAAATCGTTGATGGTGACGTACCACAAAAGCTGCTTGATAAAAAAGTCGTCCGCCTTGATGTTGTTTCTTTGGTTCAAGGTACTGGGATACGCGGTCAATTTGAACAACGTATGCAACAGTTAATGGACGAATTAAAGCAACAGAAAAATACTATTCTTTTTATAGACGAAATTCATGAAATTGTTGGTGCGGGAAACGCTGAAGGCGGTATGGATGCAGGAAACGTCCTTAAACCTGCTTTGGCCCGTGGCGAATTGCAGTTGGTTGGCGCAACTACTTTAAATGAATATCGTGCAATTGAAAAGGATGCAGCGCTAGCACGCAGACTTCAACCTGTTCAAGTAAATGAACCAAGTATTGAAGAAACCATCAAAATTTTAAAGGGAATTCAAGGAAAATACGAGAGTTATCATCATGTTAAATACACTGATGAAGCAATTATTGCAGCTGCTAAACTCTCAAATCGTTACATCCAAGACCGTTTTTTGCCTGATAAAGCAATTGATTTGTTGGACGAATCTGGATCAAAAAAGAATCTAACTATTCAATCAGTTGATCCGAAAGTCGTTGCCGGCAAAATTGCTAATGCTGAAAAACAAAAACAAGAAGCTTTAAAAAACGAAGATTATGAAAAAGCTGCTTATTACCGTGATCAAGTTAATCGATTCAACAAGCTTAAAGATTCAAATGTTGATGAAAGCAATGTTCCAGTCGTAACTGATAAAGATATGGAAAAAATCATTGAAGAAAAAACAAAAATTCCTGTTGGCGAGTTAAAAACTAAAGAAAAACAGCAATTAAGAGATTTGTCTGATTCACTTGAAGCACATGTCATTGGGCAAGACGAAGCTGTCAACAAAGTCGCTCGTTCTATCAGGCGTAACCGGATTGGCTTCAACAAATCCGGCCGACCAATCGGTTCATTTTTGTTTGTTGGACCTACAGGCGTTGGCAAAACCGAAACTGCTAAACAATTGGCAAAAGAGTTATTTGGGACAACAGAAGCAATGATCAGGTTCGATATGAGTGAATATATGGAGAAACATTCCGTCTCTAAATTAATTGGTTCACCTCCGGGTTACGTTGGTTACGAGGAAGCTGGTCAATTAACAGAGAAAGTTCGTCGTAATCCTTACAGTTTGATTTTATTAGATGAAGTTGAAAAAGCCCATCCAGATGTAATGCATATGTTCTTACAAATTTTAGATGATGGACGCCTTACCGATTCACAAGGTCGAACTGTCAGTTTTAAAGATACTATCATCATTATGACATCGAATGCTGGAAGCGGTGATGCAGTTGCAAGTGTTGGCTTTGGTGCCGCATCATCCGGTAAGACTCATTCAGTGATTGATAAGCTTTCTAAGTATTTCAAGCCTGAATTTTTAAACCGTTTCGATGATATTGTTGAATTCAATCCATTAACCAAAAACGATCTTGTCTCGATCGTTTCATTAATGCTTGATGACGTTAATGATATGCTGGCACAGCAAAGCTTGACAATCTCCGTTACTCCAGAAGTTAAAACAAAACTAGTAGATATGGGATATAATCCACAAATGGGGGCACGTCCTTTGCGCCGTGTTATTCAAGAACAAATTGAGGACAAAGTTGCTGACTATTATCTTGATCATCCAAACGTAAAGGATTTTAAAGCTCTGCTTCAGAATGACAACATAGTGGTTTCTTCTTCTCAGGCTGCTTCTTCTACGTCTGAAACTAAGTAATAGAATATTTTGAGCTTTTATGGGGCTGCGACAAAACAACTGTTTTGCCTCAGTCCTATTATTTTCTTAAAATATCCATGCTTTGTTGTATCCCAATATTATTTGTTTCAATTTTCATTTAATAGGTTTATATTAGGAATGGACTAGTGAGGTGTACTTGTTACTTTCGAACACCATTAAAAGTTACACTTTCATACAATGTATTTGCAAAGATGAGGAGGAATTTATATGCACTTAGTTGATGTTAGCAACAGTTACTCAAGAAAAATTCAAAAAGAATTGGCACAGTCTTCTACTCATTTTATAAAGATCTATACTCTCGGCGGCACAAGGATTGTTTATAAAAAAAATCAACAAAAAGAGGAATTAGTTCTCTCCAACAAGGTTCGCAAAGTTACAAACGAAGAGATCGATTTTACTTTAGCAAAATTAACTAATTTAACGAGACAAGATGTTGATATCACTAAAACAAGAGATTTAGTTGAGATCATTATTAATGATTATTCAAACTAGATTTTACAAAATTGCAGTTCATGCTGTTAATAGTCAGCAAAGACGATTATAATTTATATATTCAATAAATTATCAAGGTGGTGTTATTATTGTCCTTTTCTGACCTCTTTAAACGCTTAATTACTAGAAATCCTCTTCGTAAAAACAGACATCACAAGAGGTCTTTAGAATTTATTCAAAAAGATGAAAGTACCGCGTCTCGTTCTGTAAAACCTCAGTTGACCGTGGAAGCGACATCAAAAGAAGAGGTTGTCCGTCAGAAACCGATAAGAATTGCACCTCAAAATAACATAACACGTCAAAATGCCTTGCTTTTAGTGGTTTATCAAGATCAGCAAAACAATCTTCTTTTTCCTTCACAAATAATTAGCGGTACACTCGGAGAAAAGTTAAGATTACAATTTAAAAAACTTCCTGACTATAATTTGGTTAGAATCAAGGGCTTTACCAGTTATTTTGCATCACATTATAGCATCATTACCCTAACCTACAGTAAAAAGGATGCTGGTTTGATTTGGATAATCTGTCGCGATATAGACACTAATTTTTTCTTAGTGGAACCACAGGTGATCAAGGGCAAAGTTAGCGAACCATTCCAGATATTTTCACCCTCTCTTACCAATTACAATTTATTTCGTGTCTCAGGTAAACTACGTGGTAATTTTTCATACAACCAGAGCTTTGTTACTTTTTACTATCGTCAAAGTAAATGGAAGAATGTTGAAAAGACTGAGCTTTATTTAAAAATGCTAGCACCTGTTGCAAGTTATGAGGAACCTCAAGGAAAAAAATTAGATATTTCTTTTGCATTGAATACTGTTTGGCGTACTTTTTCATCAATCACTATGGACAATGATGATCTTTGGTACTGTCTCGGTGGAGCGATTTGGATTAAGTTTGACTCTAAAAAAATGGCCTACTCCAATAAAAGAGAAACATTTTCTCTGTTGTCATCAAACACAAAAAAACAGATTCGCCGTTTCAAGAAATCAAGGGAAGCTTCAATTGATTTTATACCAAATAAAGAGGTCGCTGTCTACGACTTGCCGTTTGGTCATAAAAACGGTCTTCTTAAAGACAGGACCAAGGTTTCTGTTACTGCCCGAACCTTAAATGACGATGTTATATGGTTCGAACTTGCACAAGGTGTTTGGATCCCGCGTCAATATCTAAAATTTAACTGAATTAACTGTAATATTGTCTTTTTATAGTTATATTGCAAAGAGAAAGAAGGAGTTGCACTCAAACGCAAGTTTGGGTACAACTCCTTCTTTCTCTTTGTGTGCTTTATAGTTTATCTATCTCTAATCTTATAATTTAGCAGTTAGTTTAACATCTGGATACTTATCTTGGAACCATCTCTCTGAAAATTCATTTTCAAATAAGAATAAAGGCTGCCCTTGACGATCTTTAACCAACAAATTACGTGAAGTCGACATTTTTTCATCTAATTGATCCGGTTCGATCCAACGAGCTATTTTTTTGCCCATCGGAGTCATTACAACTTCAGAATGATATTCATTTAACATTCTAAATTGGAAAACCTCAAATTGCAGTTGCCCAACAGCCCCGAGAACGTAGTCCCCCGTGCTGTAGCTTTTATACAATTGAATGGCTCCTTCTTGAACTAACTGATCTATTCCCTTATGGAAAGATTTTTGTTTCATAACATTTTTGGCAGTAACTTTGACAAAAATTTCAGGTGTAAATTGTGGTAATTTTTCAAACTGAATTGCTTTTTTACCACTATAAATTGTGTCACCAATTTGAAAATTTCCCGTGTCGTATAAACCAATAATATCTCCTGCCACCGCGTAGTCCAGAGTTTCTCGAGTATCGGCCATGAATTGTGTAGAATTGGATAGTCGCATTTTCTTACTTCCACGTGCCAACATAACATCCATTCCACGCTCAAATTTTCCAGAACAAATTCTAACAAATGCAATTCGATCACGATGATTAGGATTCATATTTGCCTGAATTTTGAACACAAAACCAGAAAAAACATCATCAACTGGTTTAACAATATCATTCGTTTCCGTTCGATGCTCATTTGGACTAGGTGCAAACTGAAGATAAGCATCTAAAAATGTTTTTACTCCAAAGTTAGTTAGCGCTGAACCAAAAAATACAGGAGTCTGTTTACCTGAACTTATTTTTTTAGTATCAAAATTATTTCCAGCATCCTTTAATAGCTCTACTTCACCCAACACCTGCTGATAAATACTCTCTTCTTTTAATGGATGTTTGCCAATTATTTCACCATTGCCATCAAGTTTAACAAAACTTTCAGCTTTATCTTCGCGTCGATAAAGCTCAATTCGCTTATTAAAAATATCATAAATTCCCTTTAGCCCTTTTCCCATTCCGATAGGCCAGTTCATTGGATAGGCTTGAATCCCTAATACATCCTCAAGTTCAGTTACGAGATCCAAAGGTTCTCTTCCATCACGATCCATTTTGTTAATAAACGTAAAAATAGGTATTCCACGCATTTTACATACTTGAAATAGTTTTTTAGTCTGTGGTTCTATCCCTTTGGCCGAGTCAATTACCATAACTGCTGAATCCACTGCCATTAAGGTCCGATATGTATCTTCAGAAAAATCCTCATGTCCTGGTGTATCCAGAATATTGATTCTTTTACCAGCATAATCAAACTGCATTACTGAACTAGTAACTGAAATTCCACGTTTTTTCTCAATTTCCATCCAATCAGATTTAGCAAAACTACCAGACTTCTTCGCCTTGACTGTTCCTGCTTTGCGGACAACTCCTCCAAAAAGCAATAATTGTTCCGTTATTGTCGTTTTACCAGCATCAGGATGAGAGATAATGGCAAATGTTTTTCGTTTATCAACAGCATCAATCAGTTTTTCTTTTTCCATTTCAAACCTCTTTCTTACCCCAAATTCTACTTCTTTAAATCTAATTATATGAAATCATTCTGCACAACAAACAGTTTTTTTGTACTATTTATCAAATTCACGTATGTTTTTTTCTTTGCGGACATGTTCCATCACTAAAGGTGCTGGCAAAGTTACACGCACTTTCGTTATA
This sequence comes from Liquorilactobacillus uvarum DSM 19971, assembly GCF_001434935.1. Taxonomy (GTDB): domain Bacteria; phylum Bacillota; class Bacilli; order Lactobacillales; family Lactobacillaceae; genus Liquorilactobacillus; species Liquorilactobacillus uvarum. The sequence continues at coordinate 15,210 of NZ_AZEG01000015.1, forward strand.
CGTGAATCATCAATAACTTCAGTCAACAGTATCACATGCTCATCCGTTTCAACTTTAACTTTTTCACCATCACTCGGTATGAAGCCCAATTTTGTTATTATATATCCAGCTATCGTATCAACTTCATTCACTACTAACGTTGTTCCAAACTCGCTATTAAAGTCATCAAGCGAAAGTCGTCCTTGCACAATAAACTCATTATCAGAAATCTTGTGATAGATCTGATCCGGTTGATCAGATTCATCATCTATTTCACCTACAATTTCCTCCAAAAGATCTTCCAAGGTAACTAAACCGACCACGCCGCCATACTCATCAAATAAAATAGCCATCTGATTTTGCGTTTTTTTCATCTCAAACATTACTTCATCAATCGTCATTGTTTCAGGTATAAATAAAGCAGGCTGCATTACACGCCTAATAGTAACGTGTTCAAAACCCTCTTTACGAGCTGTACGCAACACATTCTTTATATGCACTACACCTAAAATATTATCTTTATCTTCATTATACACAGGGACACGCGAGTAAGGCATTTGCAAAATAGCATCAATATTGCGATCGTTGTCATTTTGGATGTCAATCATAAAGGCATCAGTTCTGGCGACCATCACTTCACGTGCCATTTTCCCATGCATCGAAATGACTCCTTCGATCATTTCAAAGGCTTCATTATTTAGCTCCCCGTTTTCCTTTTCATGTTTGATCATATCAATAATTGTTTCCCAAGAAGCTTTAGTTAGCATTCCTGTTTCCCTCGTTTTAGCCATCAATTTCAAGTTGATTTTACTTAAAACCAATGCTAAAGGGTAAAAAAGCCCTCCGAAAATCACAGTTATGCGGTAAGTCCTCTGAAAAAATTTGGAAGGAAACTCTCCAATTATTTTTTGGGGTAATATGTGCACTAGCAAATACAACCCACAGGCCATGAAATAGTTGATGACAACAAAATATATTATGCCGTCCAACCGCATACTGTACAAGTCCAAACAACCAAGTGTAACAATCCCAACATCCATGATCACGAAGAAAAGAATTGCCAGTTTGATCGCACTGAAATACTTTGCAAACCGTTCAAACCTTTCAGGAGCCTCTTTCTTTATCTCATTACTAGTTTTTAACAGAGAAAAAGCCGTCACTGAACTTGATAAAACATATAAAACTGCTGATACTAAAACTATTAAAATTATTATCAGCCATCCTGCAGGGTCAGAATCTAAACTCATATCCGTTTTTGCTCCAATTCTAAAAATTAATCTTATTTAGTTAGCGCTGTTCATCATTTTGGAACTCTTATAATATCTCCAGATTTAAGTTGATTATCCGAACTCATATTATTTATTTCTTTGATTTTATCGGCAGTTGTCGCATACTTTTGTGCGAGTCCTTCCAAGGTATCACCGTCTGAAACATTAATAGTCTGTGTATTTTTTAGCATTGCTGCCTTGCTTTCACTTGAAGACTTTGCTGAACTTGCTGCACTTTCGCTTGATGCTTTGGATGAAGCTGCCGCTGAAGAAGCTGCTGCTTGTGATGATGAGACCTTAGCTTTCGAAGTTGATAGCGCCAGAGATTTGCTTTGATCTTCAGAAGATTTTTTTGTCTTGGATGACTTCTCCTGCTTGTTTTTTTCTGAAGCTGTCAGTGAAGCTTTGTTACCTCCAAAACCTGCAAAAATCTTATTCTCAATGCTAAACCACAAGCCACTTGCGATAAAGATTATTATTAAAACACCCAGTAAATATTTCAATTTACTGTTTTTGCTTTTTCCTTTATTCTGGTGATTTTTTTTCTCACTTGTCTTTCCTTCAGTACCACCATTCTCGTTATTTACAGGATCTGCACCGTGGTCTTTATAAAAAGCTTTTCGCATTCGCGGTTCATCCTTGCGTGTAAACCCATGTTTGAATTGTTCACTTTTGAATTCTTCATAAACAGAACTAACGTCAAAATTAAGGCGTTCTTTTTGCTTTTTTGCTAAATAATCATTTTTTTCAGGCAAAGTCAATGCTCGAAACCAGTTGATGTAATATTCAAATTGTTCTAAAACATCTTTTGTTGGTCCAAATCCTTGAACCTCACCGAATTGAAGCCACATAGTTCGTTCACAAAATCGCTCTATATTGAATACATTCGTATCCGCCACAATAAAAGAGACACCTATATCTTTAAGCGATTGAATTTTTTGTGCTGCTTTTATATAGAAGATATTATCTAAATTTCCCAAAACACTATCCAGCAATACTAATTTTGGAGTTGCAAAAAGAGTTATCCCCAAACTTAAACATGAATATGTGCCAATTGAATAATCACTTACAGGGCGATACAACCATTCTCCTAAATCTGTAAAGTTAATAATTGCATTAACTAGATGATTGGCTTTGATCTCATCAACCGAAGTTGCTGCAATGGCTTTTCGAATATTTTCCAGACCAGTCAGAGTTCCGTCCAAACCACGTTGTGCGCTTGCACGGTTGATTTTTCCATCGATCGTTATGAAACCAGTCGTCTGCTTGGTATTCCCCGCTAAAATATCAATCAATGCTTCTTTTCCTGAACCATTTGTTCCAATTATCCCAACTGCCTCACCTTCAACGATATCCAGTGAAACACCACGTAACTTCCAAAAGCTTTGTTTTTCATCAACAGGTAGTTTTGCTTTTGCAACATCTTTTTTCCCTAATACTAAAGGATCATTTTTAGTAATATACTTAATTTCCATTTTTCTCATATTATTCACCTAATATTTTGATTAAACCAAAAGAGTTTTCAGCTGACAATATCTTTAAACTAGAAAATACACAATTGTTAGCATAACAATAAAAATAGCCTCGGTTGACATAAAAATGTTACCAAAGCCAAACACACACCTATTTTTCTAGTTCATTCCTAAATCATCTTTTATTTTTGTAGTTGAAATGCCTTCTGTACGCGGCAAATAAACAACTTGACAATAATCTTCTAAAAAATCAAACTTGCCCTTCCAATCATCGCCCATTACAAACAGATCAATGTTGTATTTAATAACGTCATTTATTTTTTGGTCCCAATTTTCCTCGGGAATCACATCATCAACGTATCTAATTGCTTCCAGAATATACTTCCGATCTTCATATGAAGTATAGGCTTTCTTTCCCTTAATCGCGTTAAATTCGTCGGTCGAAACCCCAACTGTCAAATGGTCCCCCAAAGCAGCTGCTCGTTTTAACAATCTAACATGACCTTTATGCAACAAATCGAATGTTCCGTAAGTAATAACTCTCTTCATTTTTTCAACCTCATCGTTCAACTCGAAATTAAATTCCACATTAACAGCTGTGTCCCAGTTCAAAACTTACCGCTAAGTTTCCGCTACCTTTCTCGGCGACAGACTTGCTTCAAACGTCAACTGGGCTACACATCATTGCTTTTATAAACTTAGTATACAATAACATAGTTGCATAACACCGTCAATCAAGGGAAAAACCTGCTTCTATTTTTGTTCATGCTCATTTTCTAACCGATATATATCTACAAAATATTTAATAACAACCTTCAAAACAGCATACGTAGGTATTCCTAAAATCATCCCCATCAACCCCGCAATATTTCCAGCTACTAAAAGTAAAATAATGATTGTCAGCGGATGAATATCTAAACTCTTGCCAATAACATTAGGGTAAATGAGGTTGCCATCAACTTGCTGTACTATCACACAAACGACAATAACAGTGATAAGCATTTTAGGTGAAATAAAAATTGCTAGAATCAGGGCCGGCAATAACCCGATATATGGCCCAAGGTACGGAATTATATTGGTTGTTCCAGCTAGAACTCCTAGCAAAAATGCATAAGGCATTCCGATTGCCCAGTATCCAAGAAAAGTAAAAGTTGCAACAAAAGCACATTCAATGGCCTGCCCGCCAATATATTTCGAAATGGTATCTCCCATTTTTCCTAGTAAAACTTCTGTCTTATCGGCTGGTCGTTCAGGCAGCATTTTTTTGATGCTTGGAACCAGTCTGTGACCATCTTTCAACATATAAAAGAGCATAAATGGCACCGTTATCGCAGTTACAGTTATGCTAGTTATTGTTCCAATTATTGTTCCTAAACTAGTTGTAACGCTCCCCATAAAACTCTCCAATGATTTTTCGACTGCTTTTTCAAACCTTTCAATATAACTATGAACATTTAATTGTTTAATCCATTCATAGTGACTAAGATCAGCATAGTACTGATTAATAATTTCTTGCAATTTAGCTAGATATGTAGGTGTTTTAGCTATTAATTGTCCTATTTGAGAAATCAATAATGGAATCAAAAAAATCAATGCTAATGCAACTATACTGCCTAACAGAAGAAAAACGATAATGACTGCTAAAGTACGATTTATTTTAAATTTATTAATTCTGAATTTCATCAATATATTGACCAGCGGTCTAAAAAGATAATACAAAAACCCAGATATAATAACAGGTGTAAACAATGTCGATATAAACGTGCCTATTGGTTCGAATACAAAACCGATGTTCGAACATACCCAAACTAAAGATGCCAAGAGCAACAATTCAACCGTCCAAAATAAAATTCTTGATTTTTTAAAAGTTTCAAACATGCACATAACCATCCCTTATAATACCAAATATAATTTTGAAGCCTTTGGGTTCAAGAGTGCTAAAAAAAACTGCAATCACAAACCGAGGGACTTTGTAACTACAGATTTTCTGTTATAAACTGAGATATTCACTGACGCCGTGACAGTTCGAGATACCGCCTATACCAAATTTCAATGTATTCTTTTGAAAAGGGTCCCTTGCCGCTGTCTATCCAGTCGACAAGCGTTAAAACATTATGTTTCAATATTTTATCGATTTCATTTGAATAGTTCCATTTTGCCCCATGTTCTTCATACTCATCAACATCTAGTAATTTTTTTTCGCCATTAGGAAAAACTTTTACATCTAAATCATAGTCAATATACTTTAAAGCTTCCCTATCAAGAACAGCTGGCGATGCAAGATTGCAGTAATAGGACACCCCATTATCGCGAATCATTGCAATGATGTTAAACCAGTAATGTTTATGGAAATATACTAACGCTGGTTCTCGTGTGACCCAACGCCGCCCATCCGATTCAGTTACTAATGTATGGTCGTTACATCCAATCAAAGCATTTTCACTTGTCTTCAGCACCATTGTGTCCCGCCACGTTCGATGTAAACTACCGTCATGTTTATAACTTTTGATGGTGATAAACTCACCTTCTCTTGGCTCTTTAGACTGACGCATTAAAAACCCTGCCTTCTATAAACACAGGTGTATTCTACACCGATATCACTTATATTATAGCAAATTTATGTGGAAAAGCCTAAAGTTTATTGGATTTTTTCTTGAACTTCATCATTTTTAACTAATGTGTCAGTAAAAAATGATACAGATCTGAATCAACCACCATATTGAAGGGCTTTCTTGAATTTGGATTATTTGTTTGTAGAATTACTGCTTGTTTACCATCAGCCGAAATATCTCCGATCGTTTCATATCCATATTCAGCTCCATGAAAATGATACCCATTATTTATCCCCAGTTTCTTAAACTGCTGCAAATATTGCAGATGATAAAGTCCAGAACTATATGTGTTGTGTGGAGGAAAAACCGTAAACAATTCAGATGTATTTTTAGTATTCAGCGTTCCGCCTGTGATAAATGAACGAAGCATCTTATATAAATCGCCGTTTGTCATATAAAGATTACCAGTCCCTAATTCGTTGGTATATTGATATTTTTGCTCATTTGCAAGCACTTTATAGCCAGACATGTTTCCAGAATTATAAGCCACTGTTCTTCCGTTAATTGAGCCATAATATTTATCAAAAAAACATGTATTTTCCAATTGAAGCGGATCTTGGATCATTTGCTTGAATTCACTATAATAACTCCGACCAGTTACTTTTTTTATTATCCCTGCTAACAATACAAAATTAGCGGGTTGATAATATTGGTTACCTATATGTTTTGGGCTCACTTCTACATTTTTAACAACATAATTTACAAGTTGGTCTTGTGACGTCACTTTTTCAGGCATTTCTTTCAAAGATACCCCTGAAATCATATTCAGCATTTCTCTTAACGTAACTTCACTGCTGTAGCCGATGCTAGGATAGTACTTAGAAAGCTTATCACTCAATGATACCCGACCAGACTGGACCAATTTCATCAGCATCACTCCAGTCGCGGCTTTTTGAACAGAAGCAATTTGAAAAAGTGAACCAGCTGAATTTTTTTTGTTATTGATCTTGTCTGCGTAGCCATAACCTTTTTGAAAAATAGCCTTACCATTCTTGACGATCAAAATTGTGCCAATGAAGCCATCCTTTTTTATTCTATTCTCAGTGTAATCTATAATGCTCTTGTCGTGCTCATCCCTAACATTTAATCCAAATTGATCTTTGTCTTTAACTTTAGGGACTGTAATTACCTTAACTTTGTGACCTGTGCTGCTTTCGATCATTTGTTTTTGAGCATCAAGTTTGTGCTTCAAAAAGATACCTGATGACACAGCAAGAAGTATTACAATAATAATCCATATATATCTTTTCTTCATAATAATTTTCCCTACCAATAATGAATAGCTATTTTTTCAAAGACAGAAAAACACTTGGTATTTAGCTATCTTTGCGTATCATCTTAACAACTGCTTCACACCTCGCTGTTTGTGGAAACATGTCAATTGATTGAATGTAATCAACTTTATACTTTTTTGTCAGTTTAACAAGATCACGCGCTAAGGTTGACGGATTACACGAAACATAAACAAACTTTGCCGGTGCAACATGCAGAATAGTATTTATCAGTTTAGTATCCAGTCCAGAACGTGGTGGATCAACTACGATTGCACTCGGAATGAAACCTTCCTCAACCCACCTAGGTATTATATCTTCTGCTTTTCCGGTTTCATATACAGTGTTCGCATAGCCATTCAGCTTAGCATTAAATCGCGCATCTTCTACTGCCTCAGGCGTAATATCCATTCCGCGCACTTCTTTAATTTGTTCTGCAACAAACAAGCCGATTGTTCCCACTCCGCAATATGCATCAATCAAAATTTCATTTTGTTTTAGTGCTAATGCCTTCTTTATTTCCTTATACATTTTTTCTGTTTGTTGTGGATTTAGTTGAAAAAAAGCACGCGCAGAAAGTTTAAAACTGATACTTCCCAACTTTTCCATCAAATAATCTTTGCCAGCCAAATGAACTGTTTTTTCTCCCCAAACAAGCGAATTTTTTCCTTTATTGATATTTTGCATAACAGAAACAACCATTGGCAATTCTTTTTTTATTCGTGCCAAAAGCATTCTCTTTTGTGGAAGTTTTTCTGAATTCGTAACAAACGTTAATTGTGCATTTTTTTCTGCTCTTGATTCACGCACAACCAAGGTTTTGACAATCCCAGAATTTCTTTTCTCATCATAAATTGGAATATTTAATTCTTGCAGTAACATGCAAACAATACGCATAATCTTCAATGTCATAGGTCGCTGTGTACTGAAGGTCTGCAGATCAACTAAATCATGGCTATTGCGCCGATACAGACCTGCTACAACTTTTCCTTCAGTATTTTTTCGAACTTGAAATTGAGCTTTATTTCGATATTCAAATGGTTTTTTCATGCCAATTGTTGGCAAAAGACTATAGTTTTGATAACCATGCGGTTTGAATTTCTCAAGTGCTTGCCTGACAACATCACGTTTAAACTCTAACTGACTAGTATATTTTAAATGTTCTAATTCAATGCCACCCACATCATATCGATCTTTTTTCTCTATGCGATCTTGACTGCGTTGTCTTAATCGATGTATTTTAGCTGTTGCATAATTTGGTTCAACAGAAGACACTTCAGCGACAACTACTTCCTGCGGCAAAGCACCTGGAACAAATATCACTTTGTGTTTATAATATCCAATACCTTCTCCATTTATTCCTAATCTTTTGATGGTAAGCGGAAAACGCTGACCCACCTTAATTAAATGATTTTCTTTATTTTGATAGTATGCAGCCATTTTCTTCTCCCTTTAAAATGTTATAGATAATTATAGCATGCATATCCAGCATTTTATAATTCATGCCAAATTGTTATAATAATTACAACAGTTTATATACTACTTCCAAAGGATGGTGAAATCTTGAAAATAACTAAAATTCAGCTTCAAAAAAGAAAAGGTCGCTTTAATATTTATCTTAACGATCAGTATTCATTTTCCGTTAGTGAAGATGTTCTAGTCAATTACCACTTATTTAAAGGTCAGGAATTGAATAATGAACAGATTGAAAATCTATCAAATGCTGATGAAATTGCTAAAGCCCATTCTAAAGCTCTTAATTACCTTTCTTCTCAACTAAGGACAGAAAAAGAAATTACAGACTACTTAAAAAAACACTCGATTGCGTCAGAAAAGATTCCTAATGTACTTGAAAAACTGCGCCATGAAAAGCTCGTGGATGATAAAAAATACGCGGAGAGTTACATTCGAACCATGTTGAAAACATCCGATAAGGGTTTCAAAGTTATCCGTAACAATCTACGTGCTAAAGGTGTTGCCGAAAAAGATATTGAAGATGCCGCATATGAATACGATAGCTCTTATATGATAACTAAAGGTATTGCCTTAACTGAAAAATATGAAAAACAATATTCACGTTATCCTTTTAAAAAAAGAATTCAAAAAATAAAACAACGTTTTTTGTCGAAAGGCTTCTCAGCAGATGAAATTCAGGCCATCATGCAAGAAGTTGACTTTGTCAATAATGAACAAATTGAACGGCAAATTCTCCAAAAAGAAGCCACAAAACTATGGCAGAAATATCATGTGCTTGATACCAAAAAGCATTACTTCAAGGTGAAACAAGCTCTTTACCGCAAAGGCTTTTCGCTGAGTGAAATCGAAACTGTTCTTGAATCTTTCTTATGATAAAATCTGTATCAAAACAAAGAATCTCGACAATAGTTAAAAATAGTATGTACTAACAAATTAGAGAACTCAGGCAATAATGATGAATTGTAACTATAGTATGCCTAGCTACTGAGTTTGCCAAAAAATAAATTGCGCTAATAAGGGACTGGGTAAAAATATAACCCAGTCCCTTATTCTAACTTCGTTTTACACGAATTAACGTGTTTAAACAAATTTTTTCTTTTATCTGCAAATTACTCACAGACAGGCCTGACAACCTGACTAATTGCCATTTGTAATTTTTTTGATTTTTCAAATGTTTATTTATCGTAACTATCACGTAAATATTTGCGTAACTTGCCTTCTTTAGGTTTTATTATATTATAATAGCGATACTCCAGTGTGGCGTTGAGACTGGCACCCAACATTATAATCCAGCCTGAATAATTGAGCCAAAACAAAAGCACAATAAAGGTACCAATTGTTCCATAACTTAGAACAGACTTGGCAAAATACTGAACATAGATTGAGAAACCTTGAGCTAAGATGATCCAGCCCAACGTTGCCAGTAATGCTCCCGGAAAAACCAAAATTAAATGCAACCTAGCATTCGGCAAAAAGTAATACATTAGGCTTAAAATAACAAAAAGTGCAAAAAAAGTAATTGGCCATTTTAATTTTCCAAATATTCCAGCAAATTCAATAGGCAAATTTAAGATAGGTGTGATATAGCTCAAAACCATTTGCCCAAAACTAAACAAAATAATAATTGATACTAGTAAAATTGCGAAAACAATCGTCAAAAAAAAAGAAATCACTCTAGCTGTTATGGCTCCCTGTGAATTTTCAACATCATATGCATTGTTCAATGCCAGCTTCAAAACATTGACCCCTTTGCTGGCAGCCCACAGAGCAACTAATGCACTGATCGAAATCAGTCCCCCGCTCCCCTTATTTAAAAATGAAACAACAAGCGGATGTAAAGTTTCGTAAATAGTTGCTGGAACTGCTGTCTCTAGATAAGACAAAACTGTCCCTGCTTTTATATTTAAGAGCGGTAAAACATTACCCACTAAAATAATAGAAGGAAAAAATGCTAAAAGAGAATAATACGCAATGACAATTGAAGTATTGCTAATATCAATATCAGATGCACGCTGAAAAATTGATTTTGTTGTTTTGATTAACCCCGCAAAACGTCCCTTTTTTTCGATCATTTCCACCTCCAGTCCGTTGCAACAACATTATGCTAATCCTCTTGATTATACGAACCAAGATTACCACAATTATTTTTTCTCGTCACTTAACAGGTATTGGAATTATCGCTGAAAAAAATTACACAGTGCTAGTTACTCGCTGTCTGTTGCGGATGAAACAGATGTTGCTTTTTTTGTACTTGGTACTATTAACTTCGTTCCAGGATTTATTGTCCCTGTGTCGAGCTTATTCAAACTCATTAACTCCGTCGTAGTTGTATTATATTTCTCTGCTATTATTGTCAAACTATCACCATATTTTACAGTATACGATCCATATGCTGTTTTCTTAGCCTTGGTTTTAGTGTTTGCTTCATTACCATTACTCTTAGACTCCGCCGTTTTTACATTCGCAGAACTATCCACTGAACTTGAAGACTTACCTGTGCTGCTCTCTACTTTTACTTGAGTCGAGCTTTTAACAGTTCCATATTTTTCTTTTGCAATACTCTGCTGTTTTTTATACTCCGCCTTTTGAGCACTTTTATTGTCACTAAAAGAACTGTTTAATCTTGCACGAATGTTCTCATTTTTCCAACCCAAGAAAACAATAATCAAAATAATAATAGTTGCCGCAAAACGTTGAATTAACTTCTTATATCCCCTATGTGCTTTTTTCCTTGCCATCATGCTTCCCCCTGTATCTTAGAAATCAAACTCTTTATAACCATAAATAATTATTAAATATAAATCAAATAATTTCAATAAAAATATTATATATGAAAAAATAAACCGAGGCAAACAGATATCTTGCTCCCGGTAAACTAATATATCTAATTTTTATAACTACGTTCAGTACTTGTCAAAGTAGACAGAAGCTATTTCAAAGACTTAGACAACTCTTTAATATATGCCCGTAAATCATCCTTAACTTCAGGATGTTCGAGCCCAAATTGGATTGATGTCTTCAAATAACCGAATTTATAACCTACATCAAAACGTTCGCCCTTGAACTCATGTGCAAAAACGCGCTGAATTTTGTTTAAACGATCGATCGCATCCGTTAATTGAATCTCGTTTCCAGCTCCTGGTTTTTGTGTTTCCAACATACCAAAAATTTCGGGTGTCAGCAGATAACGTCCAATAATGGCTAAATCACTTGGGGCTTTATCCACATCCGGTTTTTCAACAAATTTCTTAACATCATAAAGGCCCTTGCTTGTTTCAGAACCTGGATCAATAACGCCGTATTTGTAAACTTCGTCATGTGGAACATTCATAACTGCAAGCGTAGATGCATGAGTCTGATCGTAACGATCAATTAATTGCTTAGTCAATGGAACCTTGTCACGCATCAAATCATCACCCAACATAACAACAAAAGGTTCATTACCCACAAAATCTTTTGCCATCAAAACCGCGTCACCAAGTCCACGTGGATGTGACTGCCGAATAAAGTATAAGTTGATATCTGTCGTCTGTTCGACTAATTTCAGTAATTCTGTCTTACCTTTTTCCTTCAAATTCTGTTCAAGTTCTGGAACAGAATCGAAATGATCCTCAATTGGTCGTTTACCTTTACCAGTAACAACAAGAATGTCTTCTATTCCAGATTTCTTTGCTTCCTCTACAATATATTGAATTGTCGGTTTATCAATTATCGGCAACATTTCTTTTGCTAATGCCTTTGTGGCTGGAAGAAAACGTGTTCCTAATCCTGCCGCTGGAATAACAGCTTTTCTAACTTTCATTATGCTAGCTCCTTATCTGTTAGCGTTATCAGAATACATAGATTATTATAGCATTCTTGATATGCAAAACAAGTGAAATTTTTTTTGGCCTAATTCAGTACTTTTTAATTTTTTTGAAACAGCTAAAAACTACCCTGCATCCAAATTTTTATAATTTAAAATAATTTATTTAAGCAAATATTTTTTATCTCTTTCAGGATCTTGCGAAGTTAAAATTTTAGGACCATCATTTGTGATTGCCAATGTATGTTCATACTGGCATGATAAACTTCCGTCAGCTGTTCTTGCCGTCCAGCCATTCGGATCATCCATTTCGGCTTTCCATGTCCCAATATTAATCATCGGTTCAATCGTGATTGTCATCCCTGCTCTTAAGCGCAGACCTTTTCCTGCTTCACCATAATGTGGAACATTGGGACTTTCATGCATTGTTGGTCCTATACCATGACCTATAAATTCACGCACATCCCCGTAACCATTTTCATCTTCTGTAAAATGCTGAATTGCCGCACCGATATCACCGATTCTATTTCCCACTTGTGCTTGTTCAATACCTAGGTAAAGAGCATCCTTTGTAACTTTCATCAAACGATCTATTTCAGGCGTTGACTTGCCAACGACATATGTCCAGCACGAATCGCTCATTGCACCATGATAGTTGACAACAGTATCAACTTTAACAAGATCTGCATCTTTTAAAATCAAATTTTTGCGTGGAAAGCCATGGCAAATCTCGTCATTGACACTCACACATGTTGCATACTTGTAACCTTCAAAACCAACTTGCTCTGGAATAGCGTCATGTTCTTTATAATATTTTAAGGCGAATTTTTCAATTTCCCAACTTGAAATACCCGGTTTAATAATGTCTCTAAGTCCGACATGCATTCCGGCGAGAATTGCTCCAGACTTCTGCATCTCTTCGATTTCGCGTGGTGATTTTAATGTAATCATTATTTCTAAATGCCTCCAATTTATTTTCACTATTCATTATAACTTAAATCTTTGAAAATAGCGCAATAAGTTTATCTTACATATACTAGCAACAATTGTTATCGTTCGTTTCTCTTGTTATCTGTTATAATGTTTCATAGTGAATATATGAAAGAAGGTATTTTAATGGCTAAAGCAAAAGTCGTATTTGCGTCCATTACAGGCAATAACGAAGATGTAGCTGATATTATTTCTGAAGCTCTTGAAACCAAAGGAATAGAAGTCGATACTGAAGAAATCTCACAGTGTGATGCAGCAGACTTTGAAGATGTTGATATCTGTGTTGTCACTCCTTACACTTATGATGAAGGTGCACTTCCCGATGAAGGCATGGATTTCTTCGAGGATCTCGCTGAACTCGATCTCGCTAACAAGATTTATGGTGTCGCGGGTTCAGGTGACACTTTCTATGGTGAATATTACTGTGTTGCAGTTGATAAATTTGATGAAGCATTCACACAAGCTGGTGCTTCTAAGGGTGCCGAAAACGTTAAAATCAATCTAGCACCTGATTCCGACAAAGATATTAAACAGTTAGAAGACTTTGCGGATTCATTGATTGCTGCATATAAAAAAAATAATTAAACAATTTTCAAAATATAAACTTAAAACCCTCACAAGTTTATGGAAAAGTAATAGAATCTTAAAATAAGCTCTGCTTGACTTCACACAAGTGTTGTTTGTAATGTACAATACTTGCAGGTAGTCAGGAGGGGCTTTTTGTGCAGTTTTCCTTTGAAAAAAAACATAACGGTTCATTATATTTACAATATACATTGATTTTTTTATTTGTTTCATTTTTTGTTTACGGTACTTATCTGATAACAGGACACTCGCTTATTTGGCGGCTTGATGGTGCACAGCAGCATCTTCCGCTGCTTCAAGAATACCAACACTTTCTGCGTTCGTTTTTGCACCATCCATTACAACAGGTCCCTCAGTGGTCATGGAAATTGGGAATTGGTGGTGATCTTTTTCAAATTTATAGTTATTATGTTTTAGGCGACTTCTTCAGTTATCTAACTTTGTTGTTCCCTGCCAGCAAGATCGTTTTCGCATATCAATTTCTAATTGTGCTTCGCCTCTATTGTGCCGGAATAGCATTCTGTTTTTTTGCCTCTCATTTTAAATTATCACACTCTGTAATAATTACAGGTGCCTTGATCTATATTTTCAATGCCTTTTTACTATATTCAAATGTTGCTCAGCCATTTTTCACAATTCCTTTCATTATCTTTCCATTGTTAATTATTGCACTTGAACGTGTCTTGCAAGGATTGTCTGTTTGGCCGCTAATTTTTGTTTTTTGTTGGATGCTTTTCAATAATTTCTATTTTGCTTATATGCTCGGAATTGGTGCAGCTATTTTTCTTGTACTACGCTATTTACTATATTACCGAAAAAAAATTCACCTATTCAAAACATTCTTCAAACTGAGTTTCTGTACTTTAATAAGTCTTGGATTAACTGCAATTGTTTTGGTCCCCGAAATATTTGCAGTTCAAAACTCCACCCGCAGTGATGGTGTCTTTGCTAATGGCTTGACTTTATACCCTCTTTACTACTACCTTGCACTGCCATCCCAATTAATAAATGGAGGTAATCGTGGCTTTTATTTTTGGAGTGCACTTGGCTTTGCCAGTATTGTTTTCTTTGCTATTGTTTATATTCTAGCTAAATGGCGACATTACCCCTTATTGGCGAGTGTCTTTGTCCTTGGAGGAATAATGCTTCTTTTCCCTCTTTTTGGTGCCTTCTTTAATGGTTTTATGGCACCTTCTAATCGTTGGACGTTAATGCTTGCTCTTCCATTTTCATTTGCATGCTGTATTTTAATTACAAACACACCCAAAATTTCGTCCAAAACTATGCATTTATTCCGAAATACACTCTTCGCCTACTCAATTTTCATCATTTGCTGCTATTATTTTCAAAACGATGAAAAAATTTTTATCCCGCTCTTATTTTTGTTTGTAACCTACAGAACTCTTGTTTTTTATTCACGGCATAAAGTGGCTAAGACTGCTCACGCTTTTTTGATAGTCGTTTTGCTGAATGTAATTCTGAATGCAGTATATTTCGAAGCACCTTACAACGGAGGCTACTCGAACGAAATGCTCCCGTTCGGTTCATATGAAAAGTTAATCAAACACCGCTATGCTGGTCTTAACAACAATCTTAAAACTACAAACACTTATCGTGTTTCCACGATAAGCAGCAACTACTACCTAGGATCAGGATTTCATATGTATAACACACTACCAAGCAATACAAATTCTGTTAGTTCCTATTATTCACTTCAAAATAAAAATATAGGTACCTTCGCCAATATAATGCAAAATTCTCAATTTGAGGCTAACATTCCTTTAGGGCAACTTGATGACCGGACGATTCTCAACAATTTTTTCGGTGTTCGCTATTTATTTACACAAATCAATCAAGCAAATGACAAGAAAATTCCAGCTGGTTATACACTTGATAAAGTTAGTTCATTGATTTCAGACGCTAATCAAAAAAGTTCTCAAAGTCAACAAACACAAAGGTACCGCAGTAACTATGCCTTTCCATTAATATATTGGCAGGATAGTGCTTTCTCTAGCTCAACTTATTCTAAGATGTCTCCAACACAGAAGGAACGCTCCTTAGCAACTGGAGTTTATCTAAACACGAAAACTATTAAATCATTGAAAAAAGCTTCTGTCAGCCATGATGTTCAAAATGTTGACTATCAATTAATATCTTCCCGTGGCAATTTTGTTTCATCACGTGATATTCAACGAAAAGATAGCAACGAATCCTATCTGATTATTCTTAAAAATCCAGCAGCATATAAAAATTCCGAGCTGCATTTAGAATTCAGCGATATCAAATATACTCCTGAAAAATTAAAAAACCAGCTTGAGCTTGAACAGCAAGCACACCACTCATCTTCAACTAATAGCACATTGACTCTTAATGATTCTTTGAGTTACTATCAGAACCTTCGCTACCACATTCTTCAAGGTACACCCGATAGCAGTTTCTCACTGACAGTTGCTTCGCCAATTACTTCAGGAACAATCAAACAGCCGAAGCAAAACGAACTTTCATTTTACAAAACCGTCAAAAATAGTGTTTTAAACATGGGATATTTTGCGTCTTTACCAACTAACTTGACCTTGACACCGTCAAAAATCGGAAATTATCATTTTAAATTGAAAATTACAGCTGAGAAAATAAATAATAACTACTTTGCAGAAGTCAAAAAAATCCAAAAAAACAGATTAAAGGAGCTTAAATTTTCACGTAACAAAGTTTCTGGTAACATTATTACATCTCGTAGCGGAGTGATCACTTCCTCGATCCCTTATTCTAAAGGATGGACTGCAACTGATAACGGCACTCCTGTGCATGTTCTCAAAACAAATAATGCCTTTGTCGGCTTCAAGCTTAAACCTGGGAAACATCACATAATATTGTCCTATCAAACACCAGGTTTAAAACTAGGCTGGTATATTAGCCTAGTCAGTGTCTTATTAGTTCTCACCTATGTATTTTTTAAAAGCATCAAAAAAGACTTGGTTAATTGTATCTTAAATAAATAATGGACAATCTATCAGGAAAGATCATACTCCTTTTCTTCCTAAGTAGATTGCCCATTTTTTTGCTTAATTTACTAATCAAAAAAATTTATTTATTATTTTCTAAAATGATTTAAATCTAAGATTTTGTCTTTTGTTACTGCAACTTCATGTGTGGCCTCAGGATCATGCGCAATTGTATATTTAAGATGTTCCAAAACATCAATAATCTCACGTAATTCCTGCACTTCTTCAGATATTTTTTCATCAGTTTCATTCGAATCGCTAACTGCCTGCAGATTCACCAAATCTTTTGTCATTTCTTGATAACGCAAAATTGCAAAAACGATATTCATATTTGAGGAAATTGTTCGTACGTTTTCAATGTCAGGATGCCTTTCGATAAGACTAAACAATTCAGGGTAGTATCTAAGCGCAATCGTATATCCTGCAAAATAGCGATGAAATACATGTTCTTCAATACCAAAACCATATCGATCTAACTTTTGCTCACTCACACTGATTCCTCCTAAATAAAAACTATTGGAAGTCAACTGGCTTTTTTTTCTGATTCCCGAAAAAGTAACTCAAACTTTCAATGATGCGTTCAGATGCATTGCCATCACCATAAGGATTATTTGCATCTGACATCTTCTTATAGGCTGCTTGATCATCAAGCAGTTTTTCCATCTCTTTTTTAACATTATCGAACTCGGTTCCAATTAATTTTAAAGTACCTGCAGTTACTCCCTCGGGTCTCTCGGTTGTATCCCGCAACACTAGAACTGGTTTTCCCAATGCTGGTGCCTCCTCTTGAACGCCGCCAGAATCCGTCATGATAAAATAACTCCTTGCACTGAGATTGTGAAAGTCAACTACATCTAACGGTTCGATCAAATGCACTTGCGCAACATTCCCCAGTATTTCACGTGCAATTTTGCGAACCTTAGGATTCAGATGCATTGGGTAAATAACATCAACATCGGGATGATTCAACAATACTTGACGCACTGCCGAAAAAACATTTTCCATCGGTTTGCCTTGATTTTCACGTCGATGCATTGTCAGTAAAATCAGTTTATGCTGCGGATCTATTTCTTTCAGAGCATCATGCCTGTAATTCTCATGAATGGTTTCTTTCAGAGCATCAATTGCTGTGTTGCCAGTCACAAATATCTTGTGTTCGTCATGTCCTTCTCGTAATAAATTATTCTTACTCTGTTTAGTGGGTGCAAAATATAAATCACTCAGCACATCCGTCATTTGACGATTCATTTCTTCAGGATATGGGGAGTATTTGTTCCACGTTCGCAGACCAGCCTCAACGTGACCTAGAGGAATTTTTTGATAAAAAGCTGCCACTCCTGCTGCAAAAGTTGTCGTTGTATCGCCATGAACTAAAACAATATCAGGACTGTTCTCAACAAGTATATTATCAAGTAATTTCAAAACATTTGCTGTTATTTCTCCTAGGGTTTGATTAGCATGCATTATATTCAAGTCATAGTCGGGTTGAATATTGAAAGTTTTCAAAACCTGGTCCAGCATCTCACGATGTTGTGCTGTTACAACAGTCAACGTCTCAAAATATCTGCTATTTTTTAACGCCAACACTAATGGAGCCATTTTTATTGCTTCTGGCCGAGTACCAAAAACTGTCATTACTTTTATTTTTTTCAAAAATAACCAACTCCAATATATTAATCCTTACTCACATTGTACTACAAATTATTTGTTACAGATATTTTTAGATTAAAAAAGACTGTATCCCAACTAAATGGGAACAGCCCTTTAATAGTGCGCCTGATCGGAATCGAACCGATGACCTACCGCTTAGGAGGCGGTCGCTCTATCCTGCTGAGCTACAAGCGCAAATCCACAATAACTAACAACCATATAAGTATAAAAACTTATGCCATCAAAGTCAATACTAATAATGGAGCTAGTGCCCGTTTTCAAATCAAAAATCTGATTTACCGGCTTTTGTTATTAGTTATAATGGAAGTAGCTCTAGGCAGTACCCGCAAATAAATCCTTACTTCTTGCTTTTATCATGCTTTCCCTTATTCAACTGCTGTCTCTTGCGCTTTTTTTTATGCTTTTTAGGAACTATCGTGTCCTGCACTCGTTTTTTAGATACAGTTGTTTTAGCTTTAGTCCTAATTTTATTTTTATTTTTTGCTTTTAACTTGCTTTCTTCAGATGGTTCAACAGACATTTTCCTCTTCTCAACAAATTCTGTTTTATCAACTAACTCGCCTCTATACAAATATCCCTCAGAAAGTGCGTAGTCTTCATCTGAAAGTAGCTGTTTAAAATGCCGCAGATCATGCTCATTTCCTAAATTTATCACTGCACCTACAGCACCCATCCGACCTGTCCGGCCTACTCGATGAATGTAAGTATTAGCATCCTTAGGTAGGTCAAAATTGACGACTGCTGGCAGATCAACAATATCTAAGCCGCGTGCTGCAACATCAGTAGTTAGCAATAATGATATTTTTCTCTGTCTTAAATCCCGTAAAGCCTGCTCTCTTTGAACTTGGCGCTGCTGACCATCCAGGATAGCTACTTTGACGCCGAGATAATGCAGTTTTTCCGCAGCTGCTTGAATCGTAGCTACTTGCTTAAAGAAAACCAACGCATAAAAGCCATCTAGATGTGCTAGTTTTCTCAGCGTATCAACACGCTTGCGCACAGGTGTTTCAAGCAAGTAATGTGTCACTTTGCCTTGCGTATTATCACTTAAACGAACGTCAATCATTTCGATATCGATTCCGAACCAGCGTGGCAATTCGTCTAAGATTTTCGTCTTAGTAGCCGAAAAGAAACACATTTGCACACGTGCTGGTCCGTGACTAATTAACGCACGACACGAAATTAAAGTCTCTTCTGTCAGCAACTCATCTGCTTCATCTAAAACTACTGACTGTAATTTATGCAGCTTCAATTTTTTAGCTTCCACTAACTCAAGCATGCGGCCTGGAGTGCCGACAACGATTTCTGGGTGCTTTTTCAATTTTTCAATCTGTCGTTTTACATTTGCTCCGCCGATCAAGGATACAACCCTAAGATCGAGTACCTTAGCCCAGACCCGCATTACATTAGTCAACTGTGCAGCCAACTCTTGCGAAGGGGCAATTACCATCATCTGAGTCCCTGCTTTACTCGTTAGTTGTTCTAATAATGGAATAGTGTACGCTAAAGTTTTGCCGGATCCTGTTGGTGCCAGTCCCAAAACATTATGCCCTGCTCTAAGCGGTTCATAAACTTTTTCTTGGATAGGTGAAAAGTTTTCAAAGCCTTGATCTTTAAAAAATACCTCTAATTTTGGATTCATCTTTTCCTCTTCATGATAATTGTTTAGAATCCGCATCAAAATACAAATGTGCACTACTACGCAAATCGTACATAACACGGTTAACTTGAACGGCAACTGCTAACCAGTCGTCCATTTGCTGCCTTGAATCCAACGACGTTGGGTCATTCAAAACATTCGTAAAATCTTGTACTTCAGAAAGCATCGGATTTTTATCAACTTCCTGAGTCAAATCACGCTTGCTGCCTTGACCGTCAAGAAGTGTAACTTTTTTGAGTTCTGCTGCGTTGTCCATTACAATTGTCTCTTTCATACCGTAGACTTCACTTGTAAGGTAGGAATTGGCTGTTTTTCCAAAATTCAAATTGACTTGATAATTCGAATATTTCAAAATAGCCGTTCCTTTTCCATCGATTCCGTTATGCAACTTAGTTGGATAATATATCACATCATTTGGAACTCCAAACCAAGAAACAGCATTATAAATGAGATAAACACCGAGATCCTGCAACGCACCACCGGAAAACCGCAAAGAAAAAATATTTGGTTCGTTTCCAGCTAAAAAACTATCGTAACGCGATGAATACTTCATGTATGTTAGACTTGCCCCTTGAATAACATCCATTTCTTTTATCCGCTGCTTAAGCATTTTAAAATTACGTTCATGAAAATGACGCGCAGCTTCAAAATAATAAACACCACGATTTTGCCTTAGCAGACGAATAATCTGCCGCATTTCCTTGGGATTTGAACACGCTGGTTTTTCAACAATAACATGTTTTCCTGCAAGAATTGCAGCTCGTGCTTGTTCAAAATGTAGACTATTAGGTGATGCGATATAAACTACATCAAAATTTCCATCTTTAAAAAAACGATCCAACTCAGTGTAACATTCAGCATTATCTGTAAATTTTCGAGCAAAAGTTTCAGCTTTGGTCAAAGTTCTGGAGTACACACTTGTCAGTTGCCATTTTTTTGTTTGAAATACTGCTTCAATGAACTGTTCTGTTATCCAATTAGTACCGATAATTCCTAACTTCAGCATCCTAGATTCCTCCTTTTTAATCGCTTTCTATTTGTTTATTGTAGCAGAAATTACATGGCACGTATATATTACAGATTTCAGATTTTTAACATAATCATTACAAACGCAATAACATGACTACAATATTTCATTTTCATCATGTTACTGTTAAATTTCAATTCATTATCTATGTTGTTCTAATAAAAAATGTTATATTAGAGCTGAAGATACGTGATAACTTACACAGTTCCGTTGTCTATCCAGTATTACCCAAGGAGGGGCACCTTTATAATGAAACCCGGAAAAATGCAGAAGTTAAGTTTACTTCTAAAAAAGCACCTTTTTAATCACATTCCAACCGATGCCGACCATAGCCCTGATGCTGTTTTACCATCCCTTTATGTTGGCATTTGGAACTTTTCAGACGAACTCAGTCATCGCACCCACCAGCTAGAAATTACCCCTGCCTTTGATGTACTGATAGACACGCGGAAACTGCCTGGTAGAATTGAACATATAGACACAAAAGAATTGATCTTTTTGGATAACTACGGTTACCATCTGCGCATTGATGCAACAGACTATCAACCAATCAGCTTGTTTGATGAAGCCGACAATCGTGTTTATCCAATCAGCATCACTAGTCTCCCTGAAAATTGTGACGATAAAAAAAATATTTCCAATTAGAATAAGGATTCAGGTCAAAATGCAACTTTTGATCTGGATCCTTATTCTTACCTTGTAATCATACTACTTAACTCTTTTCAATAATTCGCCCTTTACACTTAGTCACGAATTGCTAATAAACCAACTTACACTGTGTTTGTAACATGTTTTCAATATACAAAATACAGTGACAAAAATTCATAAATCCTTTTTAATTTCTCTCTAGATTCATCAACTTAGTGATAACATTGATTTTCCTAGTTGTAACATCCGTCTGTAGTTTACGCTCTAAAAAATTAGTGTTGAGCCTCTTCTTTGCAGTATCTCTTGGTAAATACATATAGAGACATTCCGAACCAAAACTTAATTTCTCTCCCCAAAACGAAATATTCTTCAGTAAGTCTAAATTCAATTTAGATAACAGTTCATTGAAAAAAGCTAAATGCACTCTAGAATAATCATGAGTATCATCAAATGGATTCCCATTAACTGCTACTGCAAGTTCTTTCCTACTTTTGACAATTACTTTTAAATCAGCTCCTATGTTTTCTAATATCTGCATATGCACTTTTTTTGCAACCTCTGTTTTTAACAAATCGGAGTCAAAAATAACATTTCCACTTTGAATATAGGTCGTCACATTCTTAAATCCAGCATCTTCTATAATTGACCTTAAAATTGACATTTTGGGTATTCGGTTTTTCCCCGTTGGTGTTACACCACGCAAAAGAACAAAGTATTCCATCTATGCTTCCTCTCTCATAGGAAAATCTTACTCTCCCAATTATGACTTTTAATTCGGTATCAGTTTTATATTTTTATAACATTATTAATTTCATCAACCAGTTTTCGTCCATCTTCAACCCCTAAAACTAACCGTGTATACTTTTCATTTCTAAGCTGGATAACAACTGCCATACTGGTACGTTTGATATTGAAAAAAGTTTTTTCATTATTTTTGCGAAAAGTTCCTGCATAAAATCCAGGAATACTTGTGCCCGGTGCCTTTAAGCCACGAAATTCATTGAGAATACCGTTATCAATAGTTGCTCCTTCTATATTCTGCAAAGGTATTTCTAAACGTCCTTTTACAGCAAAAATCTTATTAATACCTTGTGGTACTACTACTAACTTGTTACCTGTTAAACTAACTTTATTTTCCATGGCTATTCTTCTCTTCTTCCTTTAAAATACCGCTTTGCTTAAGTACAGCTCTGCCTAGAAGCTCCTTCACATTTGAAGAAGCACTTTCTTTGTACCACTGTTTTAGAAGCCGTCTAATCGTATTGTCTTTTGCAGCCAATTCCATCATTGCAATAATGACTAAAGTAATTGTAATTTCACTATCTTTCTGCTGTTTGATATTTTCTGATAAGGCATCAATAAACATTCCACGCTTGCTGCCGAAAGCAGAATAAAGACTTCCACGAAGAAGACCAGTTGCTTTGACAAGATCATCAAGCGAGGTTCCTTCAAAACCATATTTAACAAAAACAGTACTGATGATTTTTAATATTTCAGATTGTTGAAAACTCTTTTTTCTTCCCATAACTCTATTCTAATTATATTTGACTAATCAGTCAAAAACTATTTTTGAATGCTTGTTCAAAAAAGCAGCTATGATTTTCCTATTTGAGTTAGGATTTTCATGGCCGCTCTAAACTTAAATTTTTGTAAGTACCGTTTTCGTACACACGTACCCCACATTGAAACATTTAAATCTCTTGCACTAATGAATAATTGTGGTAAAATTTTTTGAGTCTTCTCGAATATGATCATGTCCATGGCTGCGTGCCTTACCTATTGGCAAGAGCATTATCGGAAATAGTTTTTCAGATATTTTTAAATAGTCAAGAACATCATTAAAATTGACTCCTCTCATCGGTACTGAATCATATCCGAAAGCCCGAATTACATGCATCAAATTCATGCTGAACAAACCAAGGTCCAAACGCAGTCCAGTTTCTTCTTTATCTTCTGGATGTGTCGCAAAATATGTTTCAATTCGTTTGCGTTTATTTTCTGCTTGATCATTTTCAATAAGGTGATGTTTAATACTATAATTAACTACCTTCTCTATGTCATATTGACTCTTATCTCCCAATATCAATAATACAGCTGATGCTTCGGCAACATGAGCCTGACCAAAAGATAGTTCTTTTAATTTGTTCTTCATAACTGTGTTTTTGACCACATACACTTTCCATGGCTGAGAATTATTATTGGATGGAGCATTTGCAGCATGGCTCAACATCTCTAATATTTTCTGGTCGCTAATCTCTACATTAGGTACAAAATGGCGAATCGATTTTCGCTCGTCCAAATTATTTAAAAAATCCATTAGTAATACTCCCCTTCTTCGTTATAAAGTTATTGTATTAACAAAATGGAACAATAAAAAGTACGCACATTTTTGTAACTTAAAAAGGCAGGTTAATAATATGCAAACAACAGATGAATGGTCTTGCGGCGTTTCAAAAGTAATGGACGTCTTCGCTGGGAAATGGAAACTCAACATTCTATGGATAATTTACAATGAAGAAGGAATTCGTTTTAACCAACTTAAAAATAGAACTGTTGGGATTACTAACATCATGTTAACAAGATCTCTTGAAACACTAACTTCTGAAAAAATCATTTCAAACAATTTAATTGGAAACAAACCGCCCTTCAAATCTGAATACTATCTAACGACTAAAGGGAAAAGTTTAGTACCGCTTATGCAATCTCTGAACGATTGGGGAAAAAATAATCTGTGATTTAAAAATATTTCTTACAACACAAAAAGAGGTTGACTCAAAAGTTTAATTTTGAGCCAGCCTCTTTTGATTCCATATAATTGTGTTTCAATGTAAATAAAAATCACTTTTCAGTAAACAAATTTCAAGCAAAATTTCCAATTTAATTTTCAAATTGAGTGTTATTTCAACTTTAAATATTCTTCAACTTCAGCAGCATACGTTTCGAGCAAAATTGTTGAATATTTTTTCTGTTGTTTAGTCTTTTTTACATATTTCCACAAAAGAGCTGCTACCTTAAGTCGATCAGTATATTGAGCCGTTGCTGGATCCAGAAAAAAATCACGTACAAAATTATTCCATTGGTATGTTTTTTCTTCAGAGACAGCTGCAAGCTCTTTTTTATCATCCCTTAAGTGCAGAGAACACTCAATTAAGTCAGACACCGTCATTTTAGTATTATTTTCTTGCTCAGCCTTACGTTTAACAATTGCCATTTCTTTTTTAAAGGAAAATTTTTCCACACCGAAATAAGCAGCAAAAAACTTGCGTGCCTCACTATTAAAAGCAAAACCAGATCCAACGATTTTAGTATCTAATTTAATTTGATCCGCCACAAGTAACTTTTTCCTAATCAGAGGACGTCTTGCCTTTATCTCATAAACTGGTGTACCGGAAAGATATTGTTCGACATAAGAATTTAGTTCTGCCTTTGTTCCAGTTGTTGGCAGTTTAAGGAAACAACATAGCTCAGTTAGCTCAGTTTTATAATAGTACCGCTCCTTAAATTGAGTTAAATTGCTTGGTATTACAATGTTTTTCGTCATTCGAACCTTCTCCCAGTTATGGTAAAGTTTGTCCCCGTACCATGCAAACAAGATACTTAATATTTGTATTTGATACCGTTACGCTTGGAATAGACTCACGATCAGCTTAGTCAAGCTCTCGTTATTTCTTGCTTCAGTCAGATTTTGCCTGTAAGCTCGTCTTGACCTATCTTCTCGATAGGACTGTAACGCTCTCAACATGTACCGTCTGTGGAAATTGATCAACAGGCTGGATTGGCTGCTCAATTGTGTATCCTTTTCCAAGAAACAATTGCAAATCTCTGACCAAAGTTGCAGGGTTGCAGCTGACATAAACAATCTTATTGGGATTCATCTTAACTGCACTTTCAACCAAGCTTTCAGCGAGCCCCTTGCGTGGAGGATCAACAACGATCACATCTGGCTTAATTCCCTGTTCCTCCCATTTTTGCATCCATTCTTCTGCCATGCCTGTTTCAAATTGTGTATTTTCAATTCCATTCGCCGCTGCATTCAGTTTGGCATCGATTATTGCTTCAGGAACAATTTCTACACCATAAACTTTCGCGGCTTTAGCTGCAAGTGTTAATGAAATTGTTCCAATTCCGCAATAAGCATCGATTACTGTCTCTTTGCCTGTTAAGTTAGCACCTTCGGCAACTACTTGATAGAGCCTTTCAGTCTGGACAGGATTAACTTGGTAAAACGACTGCGGTGAAATATTAAAAGTTATTCCATTTAGTTGATCTTTGATCTGTTTCTTACCCGCTAACAACTTATCCTGTTTGCCTAAAATAACGTTAGTGGACACCTGATTAACATTCTGAATGATACTGCAAACATCTGGACATTTTGTCTGAATTGCTTCTACAATCTGGTCCTGCATTGGAATCCTCTTTGAACGTGTGACAAGGACAACCATAACTTCATGTGTGTAATAACCTCGTCGAACCATAATATGTCTAATAACTCCACTATGTTTGCGCTCATCGTAGGCTTCAATATTAAATTTACGCAAAACATCACGAACTTCTTTAATTACCTCATCAATTCTTTTATCCTGGATAAGAAAATCTTCTAATGGAACAAAAGTGTGACTATTTTTCTTAAAAAAACCTGTTTCAAGTTTTCCATTAACTGCTCTAACCGGCACTTGTGCCTTATTGCGATAATGATAAGGTTCATCCATACCAATTGTTGGTGCAACTTCAACATTTTTCAAATGAATTTTATTAAGCAGCTCTGATATTTGATTGCGTTTAAATTCAAGTTGTGCTGCATAATTAAGGTGCTGCAGTGGTGCAATTCCGGTTTGAAGATAGTGATTTTCAGTCACTTCAACACGTTGGTCACTTGTACTCAACTGCTCGATAACCTTAGCGAAGCCGTAATTTTTTGAGGCCTTAAGTACATGCACCTTAACCTTTTCCGTGGGTAAAGCATTTTCGATAAATAATGGGTAGTGATCGACCTTAGCAACACCCATTCCTTGGTACGTCAAATCCTCAATTGTAACTGTTAATTCTTCATTTTTGCTAACTGGTGATTTACTCCCCATGTTTTTCTCCTCTTTGCTCAAAAAACACCGCGCTCTTATCTACAAAAAAGACCGCGGTGCTTTTTGACTACTTTTTATCTTTTTCTCCAACTGCTCCGTCGCCATTGATATCTTCTCCGATCAAGTCTTCCACACTTTCAACAAAGTGCTGACTTGCATCGATTTCTTCTGGTGTTTTATTAGAAGAAGTAATTGCTCCCTTTGGTATCTCTTCAGTATTAGCAAACATTTGAATATGCTGCTTTAAATTTCTGAAAATCATTGGAGCATCCCCGCCGTACTCCCCATCAATGTTAATCATCATCTTTTCATCAACAGGTTTAGCCGTCAGCTTCGAGGTTTTAACATATAATATCCGAGGATCATTAATATGGCGTCCCCCATTTAGGACCATTGTCATCAGCTGTAAAATTTCAACCAAATTGCTGGTCTTGACAACGATCAAGGTAAACTTACCATCGTCCAAAGATGCATCTGGAACAATTTGTTCAAATCCGCCAATCGAATTAGTCAGTGCTAGCAGAAACATTGATGCTTTTCCATCAAAAATTCCGTTATCATATTCTAAATGCATTTTTATAGGCTTAATCCGTGGCAACATCTCTGCACCTTTCAACAAGTAGGCTAAGTATCCAAATAAAGACTTGAACTGAGATGGAACTCCGTATGTTAGCTCTGTCAATAACCCACCACCAGCAATATTCACGAAATATTTTTCTCCTGCCTGTCCAATATCCATATTAACCGTTTGACCCTTAGCAATGACTTTAGCTGCTTCAACAGGATCTTCACGCGGTATCCTTAAAGCGCGCGCATAGTCATTAGTTGTTCCGGCTGGGATAATCCCCATCTTTGGGCGCTGCTTAAGTGGTGCAATTCCATTTACAACCTCATTGATCGTTCCATCACCGCCAGCAGCAACAATCAAATTAAAACCAGCTCTAGCAACGCGTTCAGCCTCATTGCGCGCAGAATCAGGCTCAGGCGTTGTTTGAAAAGCACTGGTTTCATACCCAGCACGTTCCAAAATGTTTAAAATTTCTACTAGATCATTCTTCATCGCTTCACGACCTGAAGTTGGATTATAAATGATCCTGCAACGCTTTTGCATCATTAACTCCCCTTATCCGGTATTCAAGATCACATTTTTAAAGTTGTTTCAAACTCGCTATCAGCAATTTATTAACAACTTTTGGATTTGCTTTACCACGTGTCTGTTTCATGATCTGACCCACCAAGAATCCAATGGCACGATCCTTACCGTTTTTATAATCTTCAATTGACTTTTCATTATTTTGAAGCACATCATCGATGATTGGCTGCAATACAGCAGGATCTGATAATTGAACAAGTCCCTTTTTCTCGACCCATGCTTTTGGTTCACTGCCGTTAGTAATGATTTCCTTAAATACTTTTTTAGCTATTTTGGAAGAAATTGTCGCATTTTGAATCAATTTAATCATCGTTGCTAGGTGCTCTGGTGTTAATTTTGTATCTAACAAACCAATTTGTTTAGCATTTAAATACGCGTTAACGTCACCCATCAACCAATTACCGGCTAATTTAGGATCTGCCCCTTGGGCAACAGTTTCTTCAAAGAAGTCAGACATTTCCTTGGTCTGAGTTAAGACATTTGCATCATATTCAGGCAAACCCCAATCTTCAACATAGCGTTTACGACGTTTGTCCGGCATTTCAGGTATTGATTTTTTGACTTCCTGCACCCAATCATCTGAAATATGTATTGGTGGCAAGTCTGGTTCTGGAAAATAACGGTAATCACTTGCGCCTTCCTTAACACGCATCAAAATTGTTTCTCCTGTTGCTTCATCAAAACGACGTGTTTCCTGCCTGATTTCATCTCCTGCCATCAGAACTCTTTGCTGACGCTTAGACTCATAATGTGATCCTTTACGTACATGTTCAAACGAGTTAAGGTTCTTCATCTCAGTTTTAGTACCTAGCTTATCAGAACCGATAGGCCGGACAGAAACATTGACATCTGCACGCATTGATCCTTCTTCCATCTTCACATCCGAGATGCCAGTAAACTGTATTATCTGACGTAGACGTACTAAGTAAGCGTAAGCTTCGTCTGCAGAGGATATATCTGGTTTTGAAACAATTTCAATCAGAGGTGTTCCTTGGCGGTTAAGATCAACATAAGAATAACCATCGGAGCTATGTGTGTTCTTACCAGCATCTTCTTCAACGTGCATTTCTTCAATTCCAATTTTTTTCTTCTGACCATCGACTTCAATCTCAAGCCAGCCATGACGTCCAATTGGTGTTTGTGATTGTGTTATTTGGTATGCTTTTGGATTATCAGGATAGAAATAGTTTTTACGATCAAAATGAATATCTCTCGTAATTTCACAATTTAGAGCTAACGCTGCACGCATACCAAATTCCAATGCTCTTTTATTAACCGTTGGCAATACTCCTGGAAAAGCCCAGTCAACCACATTTGTATTTGTATTAGGATCTGATCCATATTGCACAGGAGCTGGAGAAAAAGCTTTAGAGTTTGTTTTCATTTCAATATGAACTTCCAGACCGATCGTTGTTTCAAAATTCATTAATTTTGCCCTCCAATCATTGGTACCTGCTTATGAAATTCGGTTGCTTGTTCAAAAGCATAACCCGCACGATACATTGTTGTTTCATCAAATTGATTTGCAATTAATTGCAGACCAACCGGTAATCCCTTGCTGTACCCGGCAGGAAGAGACATTCCCGGCAATCCCGCAAGATTGACCGGAATAGTCAATATATCATTCATATACATCGTAACAGGATCTTTAATGTCCTCTCCAATACCAAATGCTGTTGTTGGCGTTGTTGGTCCTAAAATTAGATCATACTTAGCAAACACTCGTGCAAAATCTTGACAAATTAATGTTCTAACTTGAGCAGCCTTCTTAAAGAAGGCATCATAGGTACCAGCAGACAATGAGAATGTCCCTAGCATGATACGGCGTTTAACTTCATCACCAAAACCTTCAGATCTTGATTTTACGTATACATCTTCCAAGTTCTTAACAGCCTGAGCGCGATGTCCATAGCGAATTCCATCGAAACGCTGCAAATTAGATGATGCTTCTGATGAAGCAATAATATAGTAAACCGGTACACCATATTTACTATGCGGCAAACTAACTTCATCGACGATTGCTCCTAATTTTTCGAAAACAGAAATAGCATTTTTAACAGCTTTTTTGATATCGTCAGCAACACCCTCACCTAAGTATTCCTTAGGAACGGCTATATGCATCCCCTTCACTCCGCCATCTATTCCCTTTGTAAAATCAGGTACTTCATGTTTAGAACTCGTAAAATCACGTGTATCTGCCCCACTGATTGCACTTAAGAGCAAAGCATTGTCCTTGACCGTCCTAGTAAATGGTCCAATTTGGTCCAAACTAGATGCAAAAGCTATCAGACCGTAACGTGACACGCGACCATATGTTGGTTTAACTCCGACAATTCCGTTGAAGGATGCAGGTTGACGAATTGAGCCACCAGTATCAGAACCTAAGGAAGCAACAACTTCACCAGCAGCAACTGCTGCTGCTGAACCACCTGAAGAACCGCCTGGAACTTTGGTCTGATCCCAAGCATTTTTAGTCAGTTTGAAAGCTGAATTTTCTGTCGAGCCGCCCATCGCAAACTCATCCATATTGGTTTTGCCAATTGTAATTGCTTTAGCAGCCTTGAGTTTTTCAATAACTGTTGCATCGTATATAGGTTCAAAATTTTCCAAAATCTTGCTGGCAGCTGTTGTTGTCAAACCTTTGGTTACAATGTTGTCTTTGATTCCAAGCGGTATTCCTGATAATACATTATCAGCGTCAATACCTGTTTTATCTATTTCTGCTGCTTGTTCTAAGGCTCCCTTTTCATCGACACTTAAAAAAGCATCAACTTTTTGTTCACGCTCTTTAATTACGGCAAGAGTTTCCTTAGTTAGATCAGTCGCACTAATTTCCTTTTTTACTAATAAATCGTGCAAACTTGTTAAATCATTTGCAAAGTAGTCCATTTACTATGCCTCCTCATTTTCATCAATAATTGCTGGAACTTTAATAAACCCATCTTGATGTTCAGGGACATTTTTCATTAACAGTTCACGCGCTGTTCCCTTGACTGCATTATCTTCACGCATTGTATTGATAGAATCCGTAACATGTGTCGTGACTTCAACCCCATCTGTATCAACATCGCTAAGTTGCTGAACCATGTTTATAATTTCATCCATTTGCCCAGTAAATTTTTGTAATTTCTCTTCTGAAAAAGCAAGTTTAGCTAATCCAGCAACATGTGCCACTTTACCTTCACTAATTGCCATTTATTCTCCCTCTTCCTTCTTTTTATAATTTCATTCTAGCATATCTAATTAAGTAAATGCGCAGTTGAATTTAATTCACTGTCAACATTATTGATTTGAGCCATTAGTAACTGCTAAAGACGTGCGTATAGTAACTGCTGTCTTTGGCTTTTCTTGCAAGAAAACTCTGAACAGTCCCATCGCTCCCCTTAACCGTAATATCAATTGGAATTCCACTAGGGAGATAAGTTTTCGCAGTCTGAGCAATAAATTGCGTAAAACTGGTTATTTCTGTTTCACTATAAAACTGTGTCGTGATATTCACATGTAATCCTTTTAAAGACTTATTCTCGTACTGACCTTGGGCTGTAACACCAGCCAAATTAGGGAAGAAGTTTTGAATTTGTTTCTTAAAGCTTTCAAATGAAGTCTCATCATTATCATTTGGTACAGAAGACGATGATGTTGAAGGAAAGACGTAGCTCTTTACATTGACATCTTTCCATGAAGAAATTGAACTACCGTTTTTGCTGACCGTATAAGCGTAAAATGATCCTCCAACTAGGCTATCATTAGATGCCTGTTGATACATTCCGATCAAGATTGGGATATTGTCGGAAACCCCCTCTGTATTTCGTAATCGTGAAAGGACTTTTGCCGCAGCTGCCTGTCCTTCTTGAATCATTTTTTCCTTTGAAATAGTCGTTGTAAATGTTGCTCCATATTTTTCTTTCTCGTAATAATCTTTGCTGTTCATCCCAATTCCAATTGTTATTCCCGACAAAGTCAACTTGCCATTTTTTTGTTTCATATAATCTTGTTCTTCTATCTGTTGAACATACATCGGGTTTCGCTTGTTAGCATCTGTTTGTCCATTATCAACCGGATTTAACCCACTCGAATTCGATTTTGATTTTCTCTCTAACCATTTTTCAACTGTTGTTGATGATAGTATCTGTCCCTCTTGAAAAATATAGCTATCTGTTGAAAATTGGTTCTTAGATAATTGGGTCAACCCAGACTCGAAACTTTTCAAATTTAAAAGATTATCTGAATTTTGTGTCACTCCAACACCACGAGCTTTGCTTGTCAAATATTTTCCATTTTTGACGACACCCTCATACTCGCTGTCACTATTTTGACCTGTTGTTTGATATCCTGATGAAGAACTCTTTGCAGCGCTATTACCAGTCGAAGTTGAGTCACCAATTTTCCCACAGGATGCAAGTAGCATTACACTTAATCCCAAGCTAAAAATAACTCCTATCTTTTTCACTTTATTTCCTCCATTTGCTCGATAAATTGTTCTTCATCTATGACTCTAACTTTTAATTTTTGTGCTTTCATCAGCTTGCTTCCCGCGCTATGACCCGCAATTAGCAAATCAGTTTTTTGCGAAACACTTCCAGTAACATTCGCACCGTGATTTTCCAACCATTTTTTGGCGTCAGATCTGCTCATGTGTTCTAAAGTTCCAGTCAAGACGATCTTTTTACCAGTAAAATAACTTTTTTCCGTTTCAAGTTGTTTCTGCTCCACGCCTTTGTATACCAAATTAACTCCGACATTAGCCAACTCAGCAATCAATTCTCTAACTTCATCATTGCTAAAATACGTCACGATACTGTCAGCAATTACCTCACCCATTGAATCAATTTTTAAAATTTCTGTAGCATCTGCCGACATTAATTTCTCTAGGTCTCGAAAATGCTGCATTAAAAGACGAGCTACCTTAGCGCCAACATGACGTATCCCTAAACCAAAAAGAAGTCTTTCAACGGAATTATGCCTACTTTTATCAATAGCTGTCAACAGATTGTTAGCAGCTTTATCTTTAAATTTATCTAACTTAATCAAATCTTCAAAATTCAGGCGATATAAATCAGATACATCCGCTACCAACCGATGTTTAAACAACTGTTCGACTACCTTAGGTCCCAGCCCAGAAATATCCATTGCATTTCTCGAAGCAAAATGAACTAAACTTTCTTTTATCAATGCCGGACATTTAGGATTGATACACCTTAATGCAACCTCATCATTCAAGTGTACCAACTCTGCATCACAGATAGGACATGTTCTTGGAATAACACTCTCCTGTGAATCCTTTGGTCGGTTCGCTAGCACTACATTCGAAATCTCGGGAATAATATCGCCAGCTTTATGCAAAACAACAGTATCCATCAACCGGATATCTTTTTGCTTCAGATAATCCGGATTATGCAATGACGCCCGTGCAACAATAGAACCAGCCAAACTTACCGGATCCATAACTGCCGTTGGGGTGACAATGCCGGTTCTTCCGACTGTCCATTCTATTTGACGTACAATTGTCTCCTGTTCATCTGGCGGAAACTTATATGCTATCGCCCAACGAGGAACTTTTACTGTATTGCCGACCATGCGTTGAACGGTAAAAAGATCAGCTTTCAAAACAATTCCATCGATGTCATAAGGAAGCGCTGTTCGTTTTCCTTGGTATTCATCAATATAAGCATCTATTTCAGCCATAGTGGAAGCTATTCGCGATTCTGTATTAATTCTAAATCCCCACTCCGACATTTTCTTTAGTGCTTCACTTTGTTTGCCTATTCCCAAATTCTCTGGATTCATTAAATAATAAATAAATGTGCTCAAATGACGCCGAGCAGTAATACCAGTATCCAACTGCCTTAAACTTCCCGCAGCAGCATTGCGAGGATTAGCAAATACAGGTTTTCCTTCTGCCTCACGTTTGGCATTCAGTTCAACAAAAGCACGTTTTGGCATATAACACTCGCCACGAACTTCAATTGAGACAGGTTCTGTTAACCGCAACGGTATAGCTTTTATCGTCTTAAGATTTTCTGTAATATCTTCACCGACAACCCCATTGCCTCGTGTCGATCCTTGAACAAAAAGCCCCTTTTCATAGACAAGCGAGATCGCCAGACCATCTATCTTCAATTCACAGTTATAAGCAAAATTCTCATCTACTGTTTTATGCAAGCGCTTATCAAATTCAGCCAATTCATCTTTAGAAAAAACATCACCCAAAGACAGCATGGGCAGCTCATGGTTCAATTTGTTAAACCCTGACAATACTTGTCCCCCAACGCGTTGAGTAGGAGAATCATTCACTATGATTTGAGGAAATTTTTTTTCCAATCCGACTAACTCTTGATAAGCTTTATCATAAACTACATCTTCCACAGTCGGTTGATCCATAACGTAGTACTGATGACTCCACTCACCAAGCTGTTTTCGAAGTTCCTGTGCACGTTTTTTAGCAGCCTGTTCAGTCAACACATGCTCACTCTCCCATTATTTTTCGAGGTTGAAAATTTTTACTTACTTTTTGTTATTGGCGCAAAAGCAGCCAGCAAGCGTTTGATCCCTTTTCCATCAAAAGCAATATCAAGTTCAAGATCTTCTCCTTGACCCGAAGTCTTAACAACAGTTCCGGTTCCCCATGCTTTATGCATGACTTTGTCCCCTATCTGCCAAGACTTCTTATCGGCTCCAGTGCCTCTATTTTTCTCTATCGTTCCAGCAGGTTGCCGGTACACTGGTTTGTTAAACGTTTTTTGTCTCTCTGGGTGCCGCATGTTGTTTAGAGAAGTATTTCCAACTTCATGATTTTCAGCTTGCAACAACTCTGGATCGATTTCTTGAATAAAACGTGAGGCTGGATTATTTTGGCGTCGACCATATAACATCCTTGAAAAAGCATTAGTCAAGTACAGTACCTTTTCAGCACGGGTAATTCCCACGTATGCAAGCCTTCGTTCCTCTTCAAGCTCACTTTCATCCATCATTGAACGCGAAAGCGGAAATAGTCCTTCTTCCAATCCCATTAAAAAGACAATAGGAAATTCCAATCCCTTGGCAGCATGAAGTGTCATCAATGTTACTTCATTTGCATTCTCTTCGACTCCATCTTGATCTGAGACCAGCGCTAGATCGGCTAAAAAGTCAATAAACGGATCGCTTGCTTCATCTTCGGGTTCCCAAT
This sequence comes from Liquorilactobacillus uvarum DSM 19971, assembly GCF_001434935.1. GTDB lineage: Bacteria > Bacillota > Bacilli > Lactobacillales > Lactobacillaceae > Liquorilactobacillus > Liquorilactobacillus uvarum. Next base: position 50,075 of record NZ_AZEG01000015.1, read on the forward strand.
TATCATCAAACTGTTTTGTAACTGTCAAAAATTCGTTTAAATTATCAAGTCTGCTCTGATTTTCTAAATTTTTAGTTGCTTCTAACGCAGCCTTATATCCGGTCTTATCCAATAACCGTTCTGTCAATTCAGTAACATTCAGTTTTTCCTGCATAGTACGCAATTCTTTGATCGTATACGCAAAATCACTCAAAGCCCTGCTTGCTTTGCCTGACACATTCGCCAGCACCGAATTACTTGCTGCTTCAAGCAAAGACATGCCACTCATTTCAGCAAAAGCTGTTAATTTTTCAAGACTAGTTGCACCAATACCTCTTTTAGGCTCATTTACTATTCGTTCAAAACTGATATTATCTTGTGGATTAGCAATTAATCGAATGTATGCTAAAACATCCATAATTTCTTTACGATCATAGAACTTATGTGCACCAACGATTTTGTATGGGATATTCGCTTTAATGAAAGTTTCTTCTATCACACGCGACTGTGCGTTAGTCCTATATAAGATCGCAAAAGAGCCAAAATTATATTGCTTCTGCTCCATCAATTTTTGAATGTTTCGAACAACATAAAAAGCCTCATCATTAGCATTTTGTCCACGGTAATAATGAATTTTTTCACCTTGTGTATTATTTGTCCACAACTGTTTTTCTTTTCGTTTGGCATTATTTTTTATGACTGCATTCGCTGCCTGCAATATATTTTTGGTTGAACGGTAATTCTGTTCAAGTTTTACAATTTTTGTATCTGGATAATCTTTTTCAAAATTTAAAATATTTTCCATATTTGCGCCACGCCAGCCATAAATACTTTGATCTGCATCACCAACAACACAAATATTGTGATTTTCTTGAGCCAAACTGTTAACAAGCTCATACTGAGCTTCATTCGTATCTTGATATTCGTCAACGTGAATGTAAAGAAACTTTCTTTGATAATACTTTAAGACCGCTTCATTCTCTTTAAAGAGCCGCAAAGTTAACATAATAAGATCATCAAAATCCACTGCTTGATTCTGTTCTAATCTTTTTTGATACTCTGCATAAACATCTGCCACGATCTTTTCAAAAGGAGTTTGCGACTCCTGCGCATAATTCTTCGGTGTTTTTAAATCGTTTTTAGCATTAGAGATTGCGCTTAAAATTGAGCGTGGATCGAACTTTTTGGGATCAATATTCAAATCTGCTAAAATATGCTTGATTAATGTTCGCTGTTCACTTGTTCCTGTTATTGTAAAGGCACGGTTATAACCCAATTTGTCAATGTCTCTTCTCAAAATGCGAACACACAGGGCATGAAATGTTGAAACCCAAACAGCCTCAGAACCTTCACCCAGTAATCTATTCACTCGCTCGCGCATTTCTTTAGCTGCCTTATTAGTAAATGTGATTGCTAAAACATTCCAAGGATTGACATTTTTTTCTTTGATCAGATAAGCTACCCGATGTGTTAAAACCCTTGTTTTTCCGCTTCCAGCACCAGCGATTATCAAAAGCGGTCCTTCAGTACACAAAACAGCATCTTTTTGCTTGTCATTCATTCCATTTAATAGATCATCTGCTACCACTATTTTCAATCCTCTCTTTAGTCCAGTCAGTCTTTATTATAGCAAAAAAAAGAGAACACTTCTCTAAAAAAAGAAACAAACCTACTCCTGTTAGATTAGCAATCTTTTTTCAAAACTGTGCATCCCTTAATTTATAAAAATACGCCTAGAATTATACTCTTAACTCAAATATACATAAAAACCCTTTTAATCAATCTTTTTCTGGACCATCTGTTACCGTCTCTTCAGGTACAATTTTGTCTTTTTCAGAATCTTCACTCCAAATACCAGTTGCATCAATTTGCTGAATTGCAGCCTCTACCGTATCAGCTAGGGCAATTAAATAACCTGCTTCTCGAATACGTGCCGTTTTAGGATAACGATAAAAACGATAATACCAATTATCCTTAAGAATCCACTGTGTTCTGAGCTCGTCCATGTCTTCCACACACAATGTAACTACCGCAGTCGGCTGTAAAAATTTAACTTGCGGCAAAGGCATATGCGCAATAGCACGGATATGCTGCTCAAACATCGACACATTAGTCGCCTTATCAAAAACATAGCCAGCTTTATGAAGAGCAGGCACTATTCTTTTAACATATAATGTGCCACTTTTAGTCAAGAAAAAAGCTATTTCTAAAATGCCGACATAATTCAACTTACTGGAAATATCACTTGCCAATCTTTGAATTTCTGCCTTGATTTCTGGAGAAACATCAGATTTGACAACTGATTGGTGTAGTTGATGATTGTGGTAAGTATTTTCAACAATTGGGAACATATTCAAATCACCATTTGCTTCTTTAGCAATGACGACCGACAGTTCTTTCTCATATGGAATCCAAGCCTCTAAAATAAAAGTTCCCAAATCGACTAAGTCGGCACACTTTGAAATATCAGACTGCTTTTTGATGACCTGTTGGCGTCTCCTTCCATACCCCTTTTGGATAGGTTTTAGCACACACGGATAACCGATAGATCCAATTGATTGATAGACGTCATCCAAACCAACAATTGTCGCATATGGCGCAATATTGATATTAATTTGTTCTAGAAACGCACGCTCTAATAGCCTATCCTGTGCATTTTCCAAGGTTTCTTTTCCTTGAGGCACGCGCGTGAAACGCTCTAAAAAGGCAATTATTTCAGCCGGGACACTTTCTGACTCATATGTTACAATATCGCATCTTTCCGCAAAATCCTGCAATTTGCCCTTATCATCCTGCGTACCTATAATTCTTAAATCGGCTTCTTGCATAATAGGATTGGCTTCATTTGCTCCAAAAGCAGCAACCTGAAAACCCATTTTTTTTGCAGTTTCAGCTAACATTATGCCATTTGGACTATCCCCGATTATTCCAATTGTACTTCCGGGAAACAACACTTCATTATCCATTGTCTCACTACTTTCTCTATGGTCAGTTAATATTAGTCTAATGATTCTTAACCTCGCAGATTGCTTTGCGAGGTGTTCTCTCGTTTAACAGTTTACCATACATTGTAGATTTCAATTATTTATTAATTCTAAAAAAAAGCCCGTTTTACAAAAAACTTGATCTTTTCTTAAAATAAAAAGTAATTTGTTCATATGTCTTAAACTATCGATTTAATTTGGGCTTTTTCACAAATCTGTTCCAAGAGTTGATCTTTCTTATATAAACTGCGTGTTGCTCATTATGATTGCTTAAGTTTTGCCGATCGTTTGTCCTATGCTCATGCATCTATTGCTATTTCTCTGAATGATGTTCTTTAAAAATAATATTCAAGGTGACTGATACTAAACTGGCGATAACAATTCCATTCCCCAAGAGCAGCTGTGCAGTCTTAGGCAGAAACTGAAAAATTCCCGGATACACTGAAACACCCAAACCCAAACCAACTGAAAGTGCGACAATTAATAAGTTCTTTTGGTTAGAAAAATCAACTTTTAATAACATTCGCATTCCCTGAACGCTTATCATGGCAAACATTACCAACATTGCACCACCTAAAACCGCTGTTGGAATAATAGTAGCTATCGCACCTACTTTAGGCAAAAGTCCCATCAACATCAACAAACCGGCAGACCAATAGATCGGCTTTTTAGTTTTAATACCTGAAAGCTGCAGCAATCCAACATTTTGTGAAAAAGTCGTATATGGGAAAGTATTAAAAATACCACCCAAAATAGCTGCTATTCCCTCTGCCCGATAGCCATGCTTTAATTCTACCGCTGATATCGGTTTATTTAAAACATCACCTAACGCAAAAAAGACACCTGTGGATTCGACCATTGAAACCAGTGAAATAATAATCATTGTGATTGCAGAAGACCATTCAAAATGAGGAGGCCCAAAATAAAAAGGTTGCGGTATACGGAACCATGAAGCCTGCATAACAGGTTCTAATGAAACCAAGCCCAGCATTGCAGCAGCAATTGTGCCAACGATCAATCCCAGCAAAACAGCAATAGTACTTATGAATTTTTTACCCCAGACCTGAATAAACAAAATAACAATAATAGTTAAAAAGCCTAATAGTATATTATGTAACTCACCAAAACTCTTTGAAGTTGCATCGCCGCCTCCAATATTTTGAACCGCAATCGGAATCAGCGTTAATCCAATAACCGTTATCAATGAACCCGTCACAACCGGCGGAAATAGTTTTTTTACTTTCGAAAATTGACCAGAAATTAAAAAAACAAAAACACCTGCAATAATAATAGCTCCATACATTGTTCCGATCGTAAATTCTTTTCCAATCATTTTTAAAGGCTCAACAGCCTGGATAGCGCACCCAAGTACAACAGGCAGACCAATTCCAAAATAACGGTTTCGCCAAAGCTGCAATAAAGTTGCCAAACCGCACATAAAAATATCAATTGAAACCAAATATGTCATTTGAGAACTATTGAATTTCAAAGCAGTTCCTATTAGTAAAGGAACTGCAACAGCTCCTGAATACATTGCAAGAAGATGCTGTAAACCCAAAATAGCAGCTTTCCCTTGACCAACCTTTCTTTCAACTTGATTAATCATTTTCAGCATCCCCCGCAAAATGTACTTTTTCCCCTTCAAATGAAGAAATGCGTGCTAGTGACTCTAGTCTCACACCACGTTTTTTAATCAATTCAGCGCCAGTTTGAAATGATTTTTCAATTGCAATCCCAACTCCTATAACCTGTGCTTTGGCTAGCTCACAAATATCAAGTAAACCATTCACAGCTTGACCATTCGCTAGGAAGTCATCAATTATCAACACATTGTCATTAGCATTCAAAAATTTTTCATCGACTGAAATTGTATTTTCAACTTTCTTTGTATATGAGTATACTTTTGCTGTATATAGCCCGCCATCCAGAGTAGCGCTTTTTTGTTTCTTAGCAAAAACCACTGGAACGTGCATTATTAAACCCGTCATGATTGCAGGCGCTATTCCTGAAGACTCAACTGTTAATATTTTAGTAATAGACTCTTCCTTGTATAGACGTACAAATTCTTGTCCCAAAGCGTACATCAAATCTGGGTCAATTTGATGATTTAGAAATTGATTAACTTTTAACACATCTCCAGAAAGCACAAGCCCATCTTCACGGATACGTTCTTCTAATAATTTCAATTTATCCAACCTTTCTTCTTTGAAAATAAAAAAGCTTCTCTTAATACGACAAGTCGTAAAAGAAGCCCCTCTTTATTATTGATAGCTTTTTTTACTTATAGTCCAAGATTTGCGGCCTTGGGTAGAAACTTGTCAACCATATTATGACATTATATAAGTACAATACTTACGTAGATTAGCATACATTATTCCAATCAGCAAACACAAATGGTCAGTCCCATTTAGTTTGCTGATACTTTATCATATTTATTTAGTTTGTATTCTTGAATAATCTGAATTAATTTTTTAGCATACTCTGGATCAGTCGCATAACCCTGCTTTTGCAGCGCCGCTGCCGCATCTTGATAGTTTTTAGCAGCTAACACCGTACGATAATGTCCTTGATCCCACTCAGTTCCATTCACGAATAATTGGGTGTGTGCTTCAATTGAAGCATTCCAATCCTTATAAGTTGCAAATTTAGCTTTAACTGTTATCCACTGTCCATTGACGTATTCAGACGTTGTCATCATTTGAGCATCCGCTGCATTACTTTTAACACCAAATAAATTATGATATTGGCTTGCCAGTTGGCTCTCTCCCCAATTTGATTCAAGTGCTGCTTGTGCGAGAGTAATACTAGACAAAAGCTGATATTTTTTCTGTTCACTTTGTGCAATTGGAAGAATTTGATTAATAAAATTTCTTTTAGTAGCATCACTAATCTGTGCAGTATTCACATTATTATTATCTGATGATGAATACTTTCCAAGCCAATTCATCACCTGGACTGTTAAAATGCTTATAATCAAAACCAGCACTAAAACATTAGTTATTTGCAGTTTCCCATTAACTACCAAAAAGCCCTTCTTTTTCCGGCTAACTTTTCTTTTCCTTCTCTTCTTTTTAACCAACTTTTTCAACCCTTCATAAATTAACAATACTTCACTTCTATAACTTGATTCAAGCATTTTTGAAATATCACAGAGCTCGTCATTGATATGATAATATGAGCTCAAACCGCTTAACCGTACTATTATCTCAAAAAAACTGTCCTTTTAAAGTGCAAATTACAAACATTCTACAGTGACAACAAGCCCTGTCTGCCCCGATAATAAAGAAAGCAGGTGGGCTCTTGCCTGCCATTGCTAGATCATTTTTAAGTCTTCTACACTCAAAATATCATATCAGACAATCACCTTTAGTTAGCTGTGCACAGAGGTGAAAGAAAAGAAATTCCAAAAGCGCTAATCATTAGTCAGATTATAACATATAACATTTTATAAAATTTTTGAAAATTAATTAAATAAATACTTAATTTAAAAAATTACACTATTTATTTTCTAACAAATTTTTTTGAAAGTTTACACGCAAATATTTAAATCAGCATTCTTTTTTCATCTAAAAAAGCTAGACATAATTCTAAACACATATAAGCTTAAACGATTCTTACCATAAATAAAAAAAGTCGAGATACACTCTCAACTTTTAACCATCAATATAAATATTACCCATTTTCTTATTAAAATTCATCCAAACTCTCATCCGTAATTATCTCAATTGTTTGACGCAAAACACGCTTAAAGATAGCCAAATCCTTAGGGGCAACCTCATCTTCGAGTTTGTTTTCCAGTCTCTGCCAAAATTCATTGTCTGAATCCATCATTTGATGATACTTATCTGTGACCATTAAATGAGTAACTCTGCGATCTACATCATCCAATCGTTTCTCAATCAATCCTAATTTCATTAATTTTTTAATGTGATAATTAGTATTAGGTGTTGATTGATCAAGAAGTTTAGATATCATTCCAATCGTTGGTTCTTTTAGTTGATATATAGCTTCTAAGTAATATATATCAATCGCGCCAAGTTTTTCAAAATCAGGTGAGTTTTGATGCCGCTCATGCAATCTTAAAACTTGCGTTAAGTTAGTTAAAGACTTTTGTAAAGTAATCACGCTTTTTTCCCCCGAATGTTTAAAATAATTTATATAACATACGAACTATCATAATATACTAAAATAATATATCATTGTCAAGCAAACACTGTAAGTTATATTTTTCTTTACCTTCTATGCATGTATTTTACACTAATATGTTTAAAAGTTCTAAAAATTTGTTTCTCACTAAAGACATGCCATTTATATTACTCTTCACGCATCTTTCTGTGCAATTATTATTAGAACAAGCAATAACCTTACCAGTGCTAAACTACATAACTTCCATTCTACTATTTCTTTGATCAAATTTAAATAACATATCGTAATATGTATTATTTAAATTATTAAAAATGATAATTTTTTACTTATTATTGTTCACGACCTGCCTTCAGATAGCTAACGCTCTGATTCACTAACACATCTCCTCCTTATATAAATTGCGTGCAATTAGTTAATCTTCAGCAGAATCATCATTCTATTCCCCGCATTCTCTGATAATTAGTAAAAACTTTGCCATGCACTATCTTTGCTCTCTTACTTTATTTTATGTTTTTTCAAAGCACCAGTAGTTGAACAATGATATTGCCTGAAGCAGTTATATTATGTTTTCCTTTTTTAAATCAACTGACCATGTGAACTTTATAGGACTTGGAATTACTCCAAAATCATGGACGCGGATATTCTTAAAATGTCCTATTATGAGGGCTAAGTAGCGTAATTAATAAAAAAATAGTTTTACTTGAGCCTGCAAATAGTTAGCTTTTGAAAATAAGAGGCTGTGACATAACTAGCCTCTGTATAAGCAAATAGGACGAGAAACCG
>NZ_AZEG01000150.1 GCF_001434935.1 Liquorilactobacillus uvarum DSM 19971
TCAAAAGATAATGATTAAATCTTAATTTTCCATCTACAAATACTGACTGATAATTACGATGCTTGTAAAATAGCCTACAACATCTAACTTATGGATATTAGAGGTCATTTTTGTGATGTTTTTGAAGGCTTATTGGTAATTATGATTACTTATAAAAATCTATAGTTGCGACAACCAGCTTTGAAGCTATCTAGTAAGGCATCTTGAACCTCTTTGAGAACATTC
>NZ_AZEG01000151.1 GCF_001434935.1 Liquorilactobacillus uvarum DSM 19971
GCTTTAAAACAGGATCATAGTACATCACGGCTGTATAGGCTTGTTCCTGTTTAATCAATGGCAATCCATCTAAATCGCCTTTGGGAAAGGCCCTTTTTAATACTTCATGGTATTGCGTTTTAATGACTTGCTTAACGGCCATGATTGCCCGTAGGTCTTTGACTGCTCGAGTAATCTTTTGCTGCTCGGTTGGTGAATACTTTTCTAGTAGACCTTGATCAACG
>NZ_AZEG01000152.1 GCF_001434935.1 Liquorilactobacillus uvarum DSM 19971
AGCTATCTAGTAAGGCATCTTGAACCTCTTTGAGAACATTCGAATCTTTGATTGGTAAGACAACTTGTTACATGTAAATGACCTCCGGTAAGAATATTTGCGTTATGTATCTACATAGGATATACTTAATCTGGAATAATAATTTAGGAGGGGAAAATATGGAACTAATTAAAGAACAAACACGCTTAGCAAAGTGGGGAAACTCGAAAGCTGCTAGAATTCCT
>NZ_AZEG01000153.1 GCF_001434935.1 Liquorilactobacillus uvarum DSM 19971
CTCTCAAAACGATTAGTTATCATTTCACCGCTGTCAGCATCATAATAATACATATTGTCATTTTGATCTCTAACTGCTTGACCTTTGATCTGATACCCATTTTGATCAAAATAAAGTTTCTGCCCATTAATCGTTTGGGTCCCCGTCATGGCAATACCATTAGCACCCAAATACACCCATGTATTCGAATCCACTCTCTCAAAACGATTAGTTATCATTTCACC
>NZ_AZEG01000154.1 GCF_001434935.1 Liquorilactobacillus uvarum DSM 19971
AAAATTGACCTATGAGTCGTGACAGGCTCGAACTGTCGACCCTCTGATTAAAAGTCAGATGCTCTACCAACTGAGCTAACGACTCAATGGAGGATACAGGGCTCGAACCTGTGACCCTCTGCTTGTAAGGCAGACGCTCTCCCAACTGAGCTAATCCTCCATTGTGCACGGCAACGACCTACCCTCGCAGGGGGCGATCCCCCAACTACTATCGGCGCGAA
>NZ_AZEG01000155.1 GCF_001434935.1 Liquorilactobacillus uvarum DSM 19971
TTTTGAACTAGATACAGTCGTTGGTCCTCGTGGGCATAGTAAGGCAGTTTTATTAACTTTAATCGATCGCAAATCACGGTTCCTTTGGGCATACTGGTTAAAAGATCGGACGACAGCGACTGTTAATGAAGCACTAACTAAGTTCCTAACCACTTTTAATGGTCCGGTGCACAGCTTTACTGTGGACCGTGGCACTGAGTTTAGTGGGCTAGTATCACTT
>NZ_AZEG01000156.1 GCF_001434935.1 Liquorilactobacillus uvarum DSM 19971
TAACTAGGATAGGAGTTTTTATATGAAACGATATACTGATGATTTTAAAGCAAGCATTATTAAAATGCACACCGAGGAAAAGAGATCAGCTCGTTCTCTCTCAGAAGAATATGCAGTGTCTCCTGCATCAATTCATAACTGGATTAAAGATGCAAAATCAGTTGAACTTGATGATGGAACTGAAGTTACTTCTAAAGAATTTAAAAAATTACAAAAA
>NZ_AZEG01000157.1 GCF_001434935.1 Liquorilactobacillus uvarum DSM 19971
ACTAAAGGCCGTCTTTAAGTAATAGTCTGGACTAACTGGCTTGTAATTTAGCGGTTGATAATGTCCGATATTTTCTTTTCTGTACTGGTCGTCCTTGGCTTGTTGCCCTTTTAACTGCTTTTGGATTTTCTCGATCTGACTGTTCTTAATCGTCGGATCGGCTTTGCATTCGCCAAAAAAGAGTTGTTTAGTGCCATCATGCTTTAAAACC
>NZ_AZEG01000158.1 GCF_001434935.1 Liquorilactobacillus uvarum DSM 19971
TGCTCCTAAGTCAATATCTGGCACATGTTTTTCTAGACACTTGTTCTGATTCTTTCAGTGTTGAACCAATTAATATAATTTGAGGTTCTGAGAATTAAGTCCTCAAAGCTTGAGAAGTGCGTTTGAAAAACAAATTCTCGTTTTAATAACGAATGAAAAGCTTCTATTTGGCTATTATCGTAAGGATATCCTTGCTTAGAATATGAATGG
>NZ_AZEG01000159.1 GCF_001434935.1 Liquorilactobacillus uvarum DSM 19971
TATAATTTGAGATTCTGAGAATTAAGTCCTCAAAGCTTGAGAAGTGCGTTTGAAAAACGAATTCTCGTTTTAATAATGAATGAAAAGCTTCTATTTGGTTATTATCGTAAGGATATCCTTGCTTAGAATACGAATGGAGGATTTGATGTCGACTAAGCAAGTTTTCAACATCACAGCTCGTATATTGTGAACCCATATCTGAATGAAAA